>JBEKRU010000051.1:0-40909 GCA_049518435.1 Occallatibacter sp.
CCCCAATTATATGCCTATGCCTCTTGCTGGTGAGTTCCGCCCGTATTGTCGCCAATTCGGACAGAGCCCCCGTTTTCCGAGTAATGTCCGATTAGCCGGCGATACAGGCGGAAGAGAAAGTTCGAACTAGAAGTTCGACAAGGTAACGGGGATTGAGGTGGCTACGGTGATTGGCTCACCGTTAATCACATAGGGTTTGAATGTCCACTGTTTGACAGCCGCTAAGACTGTTGGACGCAACTGTCTGGGACCTGACACCGGCATCGCGTGGCGCACCTTTCCGTCTTTCGTTAGCTCGAACGCGACGATCACCGTTCCAGACACTCTCGCCATCATTTCACCGTGGGGCATGACTGGCTCTACACGCCTCGTCATGAGAGACTCGGCGACCTTCGGAGCAATGAAGAAGTAGACATCGTCCTGGATCAACTGTTGCAAGAACTCCTTCGATGTCACCTGATCCAACTGCTGTCCAGGCTCGGGCTGCGCCAATCCAAAGGCAGAGGATAGGGCCAACAGGAGGACTATGTGCGAGGCTTTCATCGCGAACAAGTCTACCGCAAAAAGCTGCATTCTATTGCGTGGAGCCATTCCGGTCGGATTGTCGCCTATTCGGAAGCAACACTACTTTGAGACTCTTAAAGGCAGCCGCAGATCCTTCACTTCGTTCAGGATGACATAGCTGTGGGTGGAAGATGGTAGTGCCGAATGGGCATTGTGGATGTATGGTCGGCAATCCGGAAGTAACACCTTAGAAACCCTCAAAAGCAACCGCGGATCCTTCACTGCGTTCAGGACGACAGTGCTGTGGGTAGAGGAGATAGTGCTGGACGAGAAGCGTGTTGGATTGTCGGCAATCCGGAAGTAACCCGACGGCAGCCCCACCCGGAGGACCCATAGATATAAATGTTGACCCGCGTGGCACGACTGCGCCATGTGCCCGCCTGCTGACAAACCCGCGCTTCGCGTCTATCCCCGCGACAGGACACCAATCCCCAAACAAGTTGTGCGATAATTGCCCCAGTCACCCATACCAAGGACCGGCAAATATGCCAAACACCACGTCGCTGCCGCACGAAGCACGCACGAACGGGCAGTTGGTCTATGTCAGATCATCCGCAACAAAGGGTTCGATGCCAGGGCCTTCACTCATCCTCGTGAAGCGCTTGAAACCGCCCGGGTTCTGGCCCCGGACGTTTTGCTGACGGATGCGATCATGCACGAAATGAACGGCGTGGAACTGGCCATCGAAGTGTCCCGGATGCACCCGGCATGCAAGGTGCTGCTTCTGTCAGGACAGGCCAAAACCAGCGATCTACTCGAAAGAGCGCGCAACCAAGGGTACAATTTCGAGTTGCTCGCCAAGCCGGTCCATCCTCAGACGGTTCTCGACAGCCTGAAGCGTCTCTTCCTGTGATTGATGGGCGTCATCAGCCCGCGGCGTAATGCAACGCGCCAGGCGCTCAAGATGACCGGCTTTGTTTTGCGATGAGATTTGGAGAAGAACAAATGCAGGTCCTTCGACTCACCACCCCCGAGCTGAAAAGCGCTCGGGGCCCCTTTCCCACCCCAGCGACGAAGACCTGTCGCCGGGGACCCCGGCTCGCTCAGGATGACAGTCGTATAAGTTAGATAAAATCAATGGCATGTACAACGGTCATTCTTTGCCGTAACTCGCCGGGGCGAGTCATGATGCTCAAGACGATGACTTATCTTTGGATCCGTCTGAGTCCGAGTCGAGGCCAAGCCCGCTGAAAACTCTCGCCAGTATCTCGCTCGGATGAACCGGCTTCTTAAGCACTTCAAAATCGTGCCCGCGCCTGGTGGCCGATTCCAGCAGTTCGGTGGTGGCGATCTGCCCTGAAAACAGGAGCACCGTGCAACTGGGGAAAGCCTCCCGAATCACGATAGCCAGGTCAATTCCAGACATCTCCGGCATGATGACATCCGCAATCAGGAAATCAGGAGCCTTTATATAGACCGCTTCCAACGCCTTGAGCGGGTTGGTGAAACTGGAGACATCGAAGCCCTGCTGTTTCAAAATCAACGCGAGCGTCGAAGCGATCATTGGTTCATCATCGACAACAAAAATACGATACAGATTCTTTGGATTCGACACGGTCTTTGCTCGCCTTCCTTGCGTAAAAGAGTTGTCGAATTGGGCTCCGTACAAAGCGGAGTCTAAGAGTTACGGAAAGGGCATGTCAACCTGATCCCGGGAAGATGGTAAACAGGTGCATGAAATAGAAAGCCGTCCCGCTCCCAGCTTCCATCTGGTGAAAACTTAGACCTGCCTGCTTTCACCCGGTGGAATCCTGGCGCCCGCAATCTCCCAGCCTTCACTAAGATGCAGTCCCGGGAGAATCGTTGGCCAAAGCGCCTCGCCACTGGAAAAGCGAAAGAAATGTTTGGTGGCGGATGCGGGCGGCGTTGACGGAACCGGGAAAAACTGCATCCCATGTTTTTGGATGGAGTGATGCGCAGAGGACGATTGATTGGACTGATGGGCTGGATGGCGCTGTGGCTTTGCGTGGGAGGTCCTCAGGCTTTGGGCCAGAGTGCTGCGACTAGCCAGCAGTCCCCGGCAAGCAAGGCTCCTGCGCCAACGCAGCCGCCTGCGCCGGGGCCACTGCCTACTGTGCCGGTGCAGGTGAAAGCTCCGCCGCCGACTCCGATTGCGGTGCAGAAGGGGGAGTTGGGGAAGCCGGGGTGGGATCCGGCGTGGGACAAGATTGTGGAAGAGGCGCTGCCGGCGGAGATGCTTTCGTCGAGAGTGGCGCGGGCGGTGAAGCCGTTTTGCCCGCGGTTTGCGTGGATGAACGATACGGACAAGCGGGCGTACTGGGCTTATTTCTTTCAGGCATTGGCGGGCGCGGAGGCTGGGTTGGAGCCGACGGCGGATGCGCGGCACTCGGAACCGGAAGTGGCGGTTGTGGACCCGGTGACCAAGCGGAGAGTGCGCAGCGAGGGATTGCTGCAGCTGACCTATGTGGACGCTGAGCGGTATGGGTGCGATTTCGATTGGAAGAAGGATAAGGAACTGGCTGTGAAGGATCCTGACAAGACGATTTTGCAGCCGAAGAACAACCTGGAGTGCGGGATCAGGATTCTGCATGCTCAGTTGATTGACCGGGGCAAGCCGCTGGCGTGGAGGAAGAGTTACTGGTCGACGCTGCAGCCACGGAATGCGACCTTCAAGATGTTTGTGAAGCAGATGACGAATGTGCCGGATGCTTGCGGGGCGACGCTGCTTAAGAAGAAGGAGACGGCGCCGGTGATGCGGGAGGCGGCGCAGTTGGAGGCAGCGGGGACGGCTGCGGGGAGTGCGACCGCAGCTGGCGCGACGGCGGCTGGTATGTCCGCGGCGGGCACGCCGACGACGGCGGCGGCGCATTAATTTCTCGCACGGGCTTGTTGCTCTCGCCTCTGTTTGCGCGGGCATTGTTCATTTCCGGCTGCGATGAACCGGGGGTATTTTGCTTTGTTGCTTCAACCCTTGGAGCACTTAGGAGCACTACTGCTCGGTGTAGACGTAGTCGTTGTGGAGCCAGACCCCGTCGATGTATGAGTAGAGCCGGGCGTACACCGTGACGCCGTTTGCGGGCAGGGTTGGGGCGGTGGCGGAAAGTGCCGGACCTTTGTAGGAAAACAGCTCGCTGTCGCCGGGTGCAATGGCGCTGAGGTTGAGTTGATAGACGGTGGCCGAAGTTCCGGCATTCCACTTGAAGAGGACGTTGCTGGCGCCGAGGATCGTGCCGAGTCCAGGCGCGGGCGAGGTGAGTGCGCCAGGAGTGGGCGCACCGCTTTCGGTATATTCGTAGCTGCTCTTCTGCCACGTTCCCTTGATTAAGGAATAGAGCGTTGCGTAAACGATGACGCCGTTCGCGGGGATGGCGGGCACGATCGCGGACGTGGCCGCGCCTTTATATAAGTAGAGGTCGCTTCCACCGGAGGCAACGGCGCTCAGGTTGAGTTCATAGAGAGAGACTCCACCGCCAGGGGACCACTGGAAGGGCACGTCGCTGGTACCCAGAATCGTGGTTGATCCCGGCGTGGGAGATTGAAGTACGGCCGGGGTGGGTGAGCCGCTTTCTGTGTATTCGTAGGCGTTCGATACCCAGACTCCGTTGATATTTGAATAGAGCGTTGCGTAGACGGTTGCGCCGTTTGCGGGAAGCGAGAGAGCGGTTGCGGAAGTGGCTGTGCCTTTGTAGGAGAACAGTTCGCTTTGGCCGGATCCGATGGCGCTGAGATTGAGCTGATAGTCGGAGACCCCGGCCCCGGTGGTCCACTGGAAGAGCACATTGCTGGTGCCGAGGATGGTGCCAACGCCCGGCGTGGGAGATTTGAGTAACCCCGGGGAGGTGCCGGCTTCGGTATACAGGTAGCTATTCCACTGCCATGCGCCGTTGATGTAGGAATAGAGCGTTACGTAGACGGGGATGCCGTTTTTGGGAAGCATGGCTGCGGTCGCGGTGAGAGCTGTGCCCTTGTATGTGAACAACTCATTCTGACCCGGTGCAATGGCGCTGAGGTTGAGCTGGTAGAGAGTAACTCCGGTGCCAGCCGTCCACTTGAAGACCACATTGGAAGCGCCCAGCACGGTTGCTACGCCTGGCGTGGGAGAAGTCAGCGCTGCGGGGGTCGAAGCCTGCAGAGTGATGGTTGCGGCATCGCCATTCCAATAGTAGTTGGTGCTCCAGGTGGAATCGAACACTCCAACGTCTATCGTGTACGTGCCGGTGGCTGTTGCGGGCGGCGAAAGAGTGGACGGATCAAAGGTATAGGTAAGCGAGAGTGTGCCGCCCGCGGCGATGTTCTGCCCGGTCCAGTTCTGCTGCACGATTTGAGTGCCGGACGGGTTGATGACCAGCAACTGGACGATGCCGTTGGTGAGACCGACGGTGCCGGTGTCTTTTACCGTGATGGAGACGGTGGAAGATCCGCTGGCGTTGATCGAGGTTGGATTGGCCGCTGCGGAAGCTGTGAATGTGAGCGCGGAACTTACAGTGATAGAGCCCGCGGAGGAGTTCATGCTCCACTGCTGCCCGGCTGCGCTGGTCACTACGACTTCGACCGTGTAGGTTCCAACCAGCGTGGGCGTCAGCGCGGCGGTATAGGTCTGCGTCTGGTTTGCGGTAAAGGTCTGAGCGGTGAAGCTCTTTGTAAGGGCGATGGCGCCGTTGGGATCGAGAGCGATGATCTCGACGACTCCGTTGCTCAGCGAGTTTGCGGTGCATTTGACGGTAGCGGTGATGGTGGTACTGGCATTCTGTACAACAGGATTGGGCGAGGCGGTGGCCGAAGAAGTAAAGGTGGGCGGGACCAGAGGCGTGGCGGCGATGGGCGATGAGGCCGGACCCGTGCCGGCGCTGTTGGTTCCAGAGACTTCGTAGTAGTAGGTGGTTCCGTTGGTGAGGCCGGAGTTGGTGAAGGTGGTGGGAGCGGGAGTGGTCACGGTGCCGATGGACGCGTAGGTGCCGGTGCTCGATGAGCTGCGCAGCACGTTGTAACTGGTGGCTCCCCCGGCTGCGTTCCATGTGAGCGTGACTGTGCCGCTGCCGACCGTGGCCGCAAGACCCGTGGGAGCTGAAGGCGCTGTCTCGACGCTACCGGCGGGAACAACAAACAGCGTAATGCTTTGCGAAGGGAGGGTAGCGCTGATTGTGTTGCTGGCCACGGTTACACTGCCCAGGCTGGTGATGGAAGTTTGCGTGGCCGACGAAATCTGCCAGGCCTGTGCTGTGCCAGTGTTGGCGAAGTTAGCCAGGCTCACTGTTACGGGAGTTGTGCCCTGCTGCTTGTTGATGACCATTACCGTGAGCGCGCCGTCGGAGGTGCGGGTCGCGGCATACGCCGACAGGTTATCCGGATTGGCTACGGTGGCCGATACGCTTGTATCTCCAAATGTAGATAAATTGCCGTCGTAGTTACGGTACATCTCCATGGCGAGATAAGTGGGGCTGGGATTGGCGGGAACCGTCCAGCGGGTGGCAAAGTCGAAGCCGTAGACGCCGTAGATACCTTCGACGTCGGCCTGCGTGGTTGCGCCATTCAATTTTGGCTCATCGCCCCAGTTATATTCGGTGCAGCCAATCTGCAACCCTGGATAATACTGGTTCACCCAACTTCTCATCAGTGGAATCCAGTCCTCAACGCCACCGTTGATGCCGAGAGTTCCTTGCCACGACGGATCGGTATAGGTCGGGTCCCAGAGGATGCGGGTGTAGCGATTGCGGGTGGCCTGGCCCGAGGCGGAATCGTCGCTGTCGCCGGGTTCCTGGTTGTAGCAGTGAATGCTCAAGCCATCAATCAGCCTGGTGCCGTGGGCCTGCTGATACGCATAGAGCTGCTGCAACAGCCACGGGTAGTAGTAGGTGTTGTTGTGGGTCGCGTAATCGGAGCCTGCGCCGGTTCCATTTTTCTGGTCGAGACCGCTCGAGAACATGGCCCACCAGACCCACTCTTCGGGACCGATGATTTTGGCATTGGGATCGGCGGCGCGGATGGCCGTCGCGTAGTTCACGATGTTGTTGTACTCTTCGTCGTAGGTTTCCAGAGCGGGATGGATGTCGCGATGGGTCGAGCTCCAGAGGGACGGCTCGTTGTCGAGGATGTAGTACTTGACCCCGGTGCTTGTGGTCGACAAACCCCACTTGCCAATCAGGTGCTGTAACCATGCTGATTGAATGGATACGCTGTTCGGCACATAGGCATCGAGAGGGTTGTTGACAATGGGTTCGCCCGTTGCGGTGCTGATGCCGTTGCCGGCGTCCGCCTGGTACGGATCGACTGCCTGCTGCGCGCCATACTTAGCGACCGAGTAGGACCAGATCGAGGCTACGCCGACCTGGGGATTGGCGCCGAGGTTGGCGATGTAGGGCATCATGGGGATGGAGACCATTGGGTCGGAACCCACCGCCGCGTTGTACGTCGCTTGGATATAACTGTCGACCGCTGCACCGGGCACTTGCGGGCTGTCCTGCAGGTAGCTGGACCAGTACCAGTCCTGGCTCTCATTCAGAGCGTCGATTTGCCAGTTGTAGGTGCTGGCGAGGGTTTCGCCGCCGAGTCGATTGAGCGGGGCGTTCAACGCGGAAATATCTGACTGTCCGGCCACGCTTAAACCGTAGATGTTTGGATTGATGGCGTGCTGATTGGCGCTGGCATCGACGCTAACTGAAGTGGCTGCGTTCTGGGCACTTAGTGGGAGCGCGGCCATGGAGCAGAATCCGATGGCGAGGATCGCTGGGAGGGTGGCGGGTAGCAGGGCATAGAATCGGGGGACGATTCGAGTCATGATGGATCACATCCTAGTCCAATTCTTTGCGGCTTGAATGTTTTTTATAGAGCATCTGGCTTTAATTTCTAAGCGGAGGGGGAGCTTGGTCGCGCTGGGATTCGACGGTGCTGAGGAGGTCGCGCAGGTGGTTTGCGTTTTCGTCGTCGTGCTGGGCGACGGCGGCATCGAGGGCCTGGCGAAGGGCCTGGATGGCTTCTGGATTGCGGCCGGTCTTTTGGAATGCTTTGGATAGTTCGGCAAAAGCCTGCCACTGCCTGCCTTGGCTCAGTTCGACGGCTTTCTCAAGCGGGTCGATGGCTGCTGCGAAATCTCCGCGCGATTCGAGCACAACGCCGAGATTAAAGCGAAACTCCGCTGAGGTGGGCGCGAGGGCAATCGCCTGCTGCATGGCAATGACTGCTTCGTCTTCGTGGCCGTTGATGTCGAGCGATATGGCGAGATGGTCAACGAAGGTCGCGTTCTTTGGATCGAGCGTTGCGGCTTTGCGATACTCTTCGAGCGCTTCGGGCTCCTGATCGTTTCCGCTGAGTGCGGTGGCAAGGACGTAATGCGTGAGGGGGTCGTCGGGGTCGCGTTCGATGGCCTGGTGGAAGGCTGAGATGGCTTCAGGGATCTGATTGTTCTCAAGAAATTTGAAGGCTACATCGAAGAGGCGATAGAACTCGGTGGCCTGGGGATCGATGTTGGCGAGACCGTCCTGGGCGATGTTGACGAACTCGGGGATGTTGACGGCGCGATTGGCGGCGGTGGTGTTGTCGACGATGATGGCGGGCGAGTCGTTGCCGTTTTCATCCATGTGCGTGAGCATGAGCTGCGTGTAGGGGCCGCGCGCCTTGGATGAAAACGCAAGCCAGCGGCCGTTGGGCGAAAAGGTGTGCCAGGAATTCATGAGCGACGTATTGCAGGTCATCAGCCGGGGATTGCCGCCGGCGAAGGGCACGATGAAGAGACGGCTGTCAGGACGCATGAGCAGGCCGTTCTTGTTTTGCACCCAGACGATCCAGCGGCCGTCGGGCGAGACTTTAGGAAAGTCGTTGCTCATGCCGTTGGCGGATGCGCCTTCGACGGGAACGGCTTTGCCTCCGCGGCCTTCGTTGAAGGGAATCTTGTAGAGGTCGTATTGGATCTGGGTTTCATTGGGGTCGTTGGCGTGGAGGGGCTTGGGGACGCCGGGGGGATAGGGATCGCGGGCGAGGGCGCGGCTGAAGATGAGGTACTTTCCGTCGGGGGACCAGAAGGCACTGGTCTGGACGTATCTGGGATCGTCCGCTCCGGGCAATGGCCGCATTTTCTGGGCCTGATTATCGTAATATGCGAGGACGCCGCGGGTGGGAAAGAAGACCTGGCTGAATTGAATGTCAGGGTAGTTGGTGCTGTAGAGGCGGTCGAGGATTCCGGAGGCGAAGCCGGGTTGCTGGTCCTGATGGGTGTTGGTGTTGTCGGGCGGGCCGATGGATGTGACGACGTAGCGGCCATCGGGCGAGACCTGCGACATGAAGCCGAAACGCTTGACGGCGGGGGCCGAGTTCCCTGCCCCGGGGTTGACCTGGAACGCGCTCCAGCGGATGACGTTCTTGCTGGTGATGGTCATGTTTTTTTGGACCGGCACTAACGCGTAGAGGCCTTTGTCGTTCTTGGGTCCATCGAGATCGAGGCCGAAGGTTTTGCCGTCGCGCGAGAAGGAATGACAGTTGGCGCAGGTGGGCAGGTTGCCCATGACGATGTGGCTCTCGCCTTCAGCGAGGTTGCGGATGCGCCACTGGATGAGCGGGATTGCGGATGCGGCGAGCGGGGCGATGGGACCTTTTTCAGTGGGCGATGGAAGGAGCAAGGGGACGTCGCGATAGAAGACGGGTGCGCCGACGGGATCTGCGGAGGTGGTTATGTGGACGGTGGCTGCGGAGGCGGGAGTTGAGCTGGCGTCTGCGTAGCCGGTGATGGTGATGGTTGCGGGGGCTTTGACGGAATGCTGCTTGATGGTTGCCCAGGTGGCTGCGTCGGGACGCCAGGTGTGCGTTGACGCCTGCTCGGGTGTGAGATCAATGCCGGGGCCGGCTTGTGGGTCGAGGTAGCCCATGTTGAGGAGTGGGCCGGGGGTTTCAATGCGGAGGGGTTTGGATTGGTCGGCGAAGGTTATTTCCACGATCCATTTTGTGGTGGATGGCGTGGGGTCGTGCCAGAGGAATTTGGGCGGGGTGATTTCCGGGGGAAAGATGGAGTTTTCCTGGGGGTAGTCGATGGCGATTTCTGCGGGTGCGCTGGCGGCGTGGACGGGATGGGACTTGAGGATGGTGGAGGCGAGGCAGATGAGAACAGTGCCGGCGAGGACTGCCAGCAATCCATGGATCAGACGTGTCTTCATTGCCTTCCCTGCCGGACGCCCGATGGATGGGTTGCCGGATGGGCGAAGTATGGCATAGCGGGGTGAATGGGGAGGTGATGTGGCTCACAACGGAAACCAGATCCGGGCGTGAAGGCCTAACTATCTTGACTCTTTATCCAGGGGGTTGAAACCCCCTGCTCCCTCCGTAGTTCCCGAACTGCAGTTATCGGGTTATTCGGGTTTGGCAGTTTGGGGTTCGCTTTCGAGGCGGCCGAGGGCGTCGCGGACATTTTTGGTGAGCTGGTCGTCGTGGGTTTGCTCGGCGACGTCGAGGGCCTGGTGCGCGGTTTGCAGGGCTTCTGCGGAGTGGCCGGTCTTGTCGTAGACGTTGGCCAATTCGATCAGATATTGGCCGTTTTTGGACTGAGTCAGTTCGACGGACTTTTGCAGCGGGCCGAGAGCGCCGGCGAGGTCGCCGTGGAGCTCAAGCACGTAGCCCAGATTGAATTGATATTCGGGCGATTCGGGGCGGAGGGTAGCGGCTTTTTGCAGTTTGTCGATGGCGTCGTTGGGATCGCCGTTGACGATCATGGACATGGCGAGGCGCTCGAGGAAGAGGGTGTCTTCGGGGCTGAGCTCGCTGGCCTTTCGATACTCTTCGAGCGCATCACGCGGCTGTTTGTTTCCGGCGAGAAGCTGGGCCAGGTTGTAGTGGGCCATGGCTTCGTCGGGCTCACGCTGGAGGGCTCCGCGGAGGGTTGCGATGGCCTCGGGGACATGGTTGGCCTGGGCGAGCTTGTAGGCGTCGTCGACGAGCTTGTAGAACTCCATGGCCTGGGGCTCGATTTTGGCGAGGCCATCGGCGGGGACGTTGACGAATTCAGGGATGTTGACGGCGCGGTTGGCGGCGGTAGTGTCGTCGACGATGATGGCGGGCGAGTCATTGCCGTTGGCGTCGATGTGGGTGAGCATGAGCTGCGTGTAGGGCGAGCGGGCTTTGGATGAGAATGCAAGCCAGCGGCCGTTGGGCGACCAGGTGTGCCAGGAATTCATGAGCGCGGTGTTGCAGGTCATGAGACGGGGCTTGCCGCCTTCAAAGGGCACGATGAAGAGGCGGCTGTCAGGGCGCATAAGCAGTCCGTTTTTGTTCTGCACCCAGACGATCCAGCGGCCATCTGGGGAGACCTTGGGGAAGTTGTTGCTCATGCCATTGTTGGAAGCACCGATTACCGGTACGGCTTTGCCGCCTTTGCCGCCGTTGAATGGGATTTTGTAGAGGTCGTACTGGATCTGGGTTTCGTTGGGGTCGTTGGCGTGCTGGGCCTTGGGAACGCCGGGCGGATAGGGGTCGCGGGCGAGGGCTCGGCTGAAGATGAGGTATTTGCCATCGGGCGACCAGAAGGCGCTGGTCTGGACGTAGTTGGGATCGTCGGCGCCGGGGAGCGGGCGGAGTTGCTGTTCTGCCGCGTCGTACCAGGCGAGGATGCCGCGGGTGGGGAAGAAGACCTGGTTGAAGGCGATGTCGTTGAAGTTGGTGTTGTAAAGGCGGTCGGAGAGGCCGGACGCAAAGCCGGGAACGGAGTTTTTGAGGGTGTGTGAGATGTTGGGCGGCGCGATGGAGGTGACCACATAGCGGGAGTCGGGCGAGACCTGGGACATGAAGCCGAAGCGCTTGACGGCGGGGGCGTCGGTGCGGGCCTGGGGGTCGACCTGGAAGGAGCTCCAGCGGATGACGTCCTTGTTGGCGATCGTCATTTGTTTGGCTACGGGGACGAGGGCGTAGAGGCCTTTATCGTTACGCGGGCCGTCGAGATCGAGGCCGAGGGTTTTGCCGTCGCGGGAGAAGGAGTGGCAATTGGCACATGTGTGCAGATTGCCCATTACGGGGTGGCTTTCCGTCTCGGCAATGCTGCGGACCTGCCACTTGATGAGCGGAATTGCGGAGGGCGGGAGCGGGGCAATGGGGCCGTTGTTGCCGGTGGAGATCATCAGCGGAACGTCGCGATAAAAGAGCAGCCCATTCACGCGATCAGTGGAAGTGGTGATGTGCACCTGAGCGGTTGAAACGGGGGTCTTTGAGCTGGCGTCGGCAAAGCCGCTGATGGTGATGGTGGCGGGGGCTTTGACGGAGAGCTGCTTGATTTTGGCCCACGTTTCGGGATCAGGACGCCAGGCGCGCAGGGCTGCCTGTTCTGGAGAAAGCTCAATGGGCGGGCCGGCTTCGGGATCGATTTTGCCTATTTGCAGATGGTTGCCGGGGATTTCGAGGCGGAGGCCTTCGGAGTGGTCGGCGAAGGAGACTTTGACTACCCAGCGGGTGGCGGAGCTGGCCGGGGCTTGATTCGTCGGATCTAGCCAAAGGAAGTTGGGCGGGGTGATCTCCGGCGGAAAAATCGAGCCTTCGAGCGGGTATCTGATGGTGATTTTGGCGGGTTGGGCGAGAGATGAGGAGGCGGACGGGGCGAGAGCAGCGCCGGAGGTCGGCCTGAGAGAGTGTCCGCAGATGAGAAAAACAGAGATGGCGCCGGTGGCGGATGCGAGCAAAACCCTGGCGGATGAACGAAGCCTCATGGCCCCCCCCGAAGATGGGTACGAGCGGTGAACGGACGGCCCGGTCCAACGGTGCAATGGTCCACTGGATCAGGTCCAATGGATTACCCGGTGATGCCCCTCACACCCAAGCAGGATACATCAGAGGATGGGCGGTGCAAACGGACGGGGCCGGGCAATACGGAGCCGGCGGGGTGTGAAAACTGGTCTTTCGGGGGAGAGCGCATTTCGATGGGGACGGGGTAGAATTGCGCGTGACAATTCTGCGTTGAAATTTGCGTTTTGTTTTTCGAGTGCTTTTCAGGGGGAATTTGTATGCGCTTTCGTGCTTTGGTGTATGCCGCAGTGCTGGCGGTTGCGGTGGCTGCTCCGCTTGTTTCTTTTGCCCAGTTCCAGGCTCCGACCGATGCGGAACTGAAGATGACGGCGGATCCGAAGGCGCCTGGGGCGGACGCCGTCTATTTGTATCGCGAAGAAACGCAGGACGATAACCTCGGTTTCCGCACGGTGTACGAGCGCATCAAGGTGCTGACGGAGAAGGGCAAGGAGTTGGCTACAGTCCGGCTCAGTTACCAGCGGCGGTTTTCATTCGGCGACCGAGAGAACGACCGCGACATTGAGAACCACGCCAACGATGTGAGCCGGGAGACCGGCGGATTTGAAATCTCCGCCATATCAGGAAGGACCATTCATGCGGACGGCACTGTGATTCCAATGACCACGACAGCCTCCGATCTGACGGACGTGAAGAAGGGCGGAAACCAGATGAACACCCTGACCTTCAACCTGCCCAGTGTTGAGGTTGGGAGCATTCTGGAATACCGGTACCAACTGCGGCTGGATGTTAAACGCTTTTTGATGCCGCCGCCGCTGTGGCAGGTTCAGCAGCCGTATTACGTGCATAAAGCGCACTTCAGGTTCACGCCCAACACTCTCTACGCACCCAGCACTCAGGCATCCGGCATTGGCGGCGGCTATATGACTGACGGCCATGGCCAGGCGCTCACCGATCTGCTGGCGACACCTCATTTGCCGAACCCAAAATCACTCGCCCGCGATCCTTTGGGCAATTATCAGTTGGACGTTGCCGACGTTCCCGCTATTCCTAAAGAAGCTTTCTCCCCGCCGCTGGAAAGTCAGATTCAGCAGGTCAATTTCTACTATTCCGCAACATTTGTACAGAAGGAATACTGGCAGCGACAGATGCAGTACTGGCTGAAGGATGCGAACCAGTACACGAATTCGTCGGGCGCGGTGAAGACAGCAGCGACGGAGTTGACAGCGGGTGTGGACAGCCCGCTGGATAAGGCAAAGAAGCTTTACGACCTTGTGGCGAAATTTGAGAACACCGATTTCTCCAGCAAGACAGCGTTCCGCTTCTTCTCCAGCAATGTTCCGGCTGGAAATGTGGACACGGTGTTGCAGAACAAGTCGGGCGACAGCAACCAGATTGCACTTCTGTATCTGGCGTTGGCGCGGGCGGCGGGGTTGAATGCGCGGCCAGAACGGGTTGCGAGCCGGAATCTACACATTTTCACCGTGGATTTTCTGAACGACAGTCAACTGGACGCGGTGGTGGTGGGCATCACGATTGACGGCAAAGAGATCCTGGTGGATCCGGGTGAAAAGTTTGCGCCATTCCAGACTCTTGGGTGGGCGCATTCTGGAGCGGGCGGCGTGGCGATGACGGCCGATGGAAAGATTGAAACCGTGTTTACGCCGGTGCCGCAGAATACCGAGAATACTCAAGTCCGGGTGGGAAAACTCACGATAAACCCGGACGGAACGGTGGCGGGAACGCTGAAGGTGGGATTTGTTGGCCAGGAGGCGTTGCATTGGCGGCAGCTCGCGCTGCGAACCGAGGCGGCCAACCTGAACCAGGAGATGGAGCACTTGCTGCGGTCAAAGGCGCCGGACGGTGTGGAACTCCATTTGGACCGTATTGCGGCGCTCGATGACCCAAGCAAGCAACTGGTGGCGGTGGTCACGGTGTCTGGCCCGCTTGCCACTCACACTGGAAGTCATCTTATGTTGCCGCGGCTGTTTTTCGATACGAAGGAATCGAACCCGTTTCCTTCAGAGGATGTGAGGATGCTGCCGGTGGATATGCACTACCCGGCTCAGGAGCAGGAACAGATTACGTATGTTCTGCCGGCCGGTTATGTGCTGGAGGGAACGCCGGCGGATGCCAATACGAAATGGCTGGAGAACGCGGCATACCAGGTGCGGTCAAAGGTGGATCCCGGGACGATTACGACCGCGCGGATTCTGGCGCGGGGCTTCACCATGCTGGATGCGAAGGACTACGGGGCGCTGCGCAATTTCTACGATCAGGTGGCGGTGTCGGACCGGCAGCAGATTGTGTTGACGGCGGCGAAGCCTACAGGGCAGTAGGGCTGCGATGCGTTGGTTGGAAGCTGTCCCGGAGACTGCTTGCTGGATGAAGAGTGTGGGATGACGAGTGTGGCCTCGGCTTGAGCGCGGCGAGCCTGCATTCGATTTAGGGAATGCCGCCGTGAGTCTTCTCAGGAGTAATAAACAGAGTGGTGTCTCCCGGATTGCTGCGCGCAACACATACCTGGTCTCTTCCCCGGCGCTTGGCGGCATAGAGAGCTCGATCCGCCTCATCGAGGAAGCTGGTCCTTGACAGCATGCGTTCATCCAGGGTGGCAACCCCGATGCTGGTGGTAATGAGACGATGCTCCCATGAGGCGGTTGCGACCGCTTCGCAGAGGCGTTGTGCGATTTGGACAGCCTCAGTTACAGAGGTGTCGGGAAGAATGATGAGGAATTCCTCGCCTCCAAAGCGGGCGAGCATGTCGCCTTTTCGCGTGCATTCCTGCATGAGGGTTGCGATTCTGCGCAAGGCCTCGTCCCCGGGCAGGTGTCCGAAGGAGTCGTTGAAGCTCTTGAAGTTGTCGAGGTCGAGCATTAACAGGCAGAGCTGCGCGTGGGAGCGTGTGCTGCGCGCGAGTTCCCTTTCCAGGCAGTTCTCCAGGGCTCGACGGTTCATGAGTCCGGTCAGCGCATCGGTAAGTGAGAGTGTGCGCAGTTTTTCATTCGCGAGCTGCAACTCCTGCTGGACCCGTTGCACTTCCAGTTCCGCTTCCCGCTTTTTGGTCACATTGAGCGCAGTGCAAGCCACGGAGCGGATTCCACTGGTATCCATGAGCGGATACTTGTAAACATCCCAGGTGACGATACGACCGCCTGGTCCGAGAGTATGGTCTTCAAAGTGGATTGTGCGGTTGTGTTCGAGCACCTGCAGGTCGACTGCGCGGAATTTCTCGGCGATATCATGCGCCATGGTCTCGAAGTCGGTCTTGCCAATCCAGTCTTCCGGCACTACGCCAAACGGTTCAGTCAGGGCCTGGTTGCAATAAATCATGCGACCGGTCTCGTCCTTGATGAAGACCGCTGCCGGGCTTGCGTCCAGGAAGGCGCGGCATCTGGAACTAGTGATGTCCAGATCACGCGCCATGTGATACAGACTCTCGAACGCCGTGCGTAGCTCAATCCTCTGCGCCTTCAGCTCAAGATGGGCGGCGATCTGGCGCGCAACCGCGCCCAGGGCTTCCTGCTGCATCGCCGTTAACTGGCGCGGCGCGAAGTCGTAGATGCAGAGGCTGCCCAACGCGGAGCTATCGCCGGAAAGCAACGGATAACCTGCATAGAAGCGCAGGCCGGGATTGCCGGTCACAAGCAGACTGTCACAAAAGCGCTGGTCCTCTTTGAGATCTGGAACCATCAACAGGCCGCATTGGCGAATGGTCTGCGAACAAAACGAAGGGTCCGAAGCTACTTCAGTCACGCTTTGACCGATGTAGCCTTTGAAAGGCCTGCCCTCTTCGTCGAGCAGACTGATGGCGCATTCCCGCACTTCGCAGAGGTTGGCGGCAAGCTTGAGCAGATCCTTGAACTCTTCCTGCGGGTTCCAGTCGAGGAGATGGTTCGCGACCGAGATGATCGGCGTTTGCGGCGGATTTGACGCGCATACTGCCACGATTCTTCCCCTTACGGCTTGTATCGGCAAACTAAAGAGGAGGATTAAGCGCGGTGGAGGAAATCACGACGGAAGCATCTCCGGGCGTAAGCAGTTCAGTATCGCCGGCGACGCGGGCCCTGGCACGGTGGTTCACGATGCTGGATGCGAATGATTATGGGGCGATGCGGAATTTCTACGAGCAGTCAGTGATGTTGGATCGGCAACAGATTGTGCTGAGTGCAGTCTCCCGATTCCGGCCGTGCGATACCATGTGTTTCAATCACAGCAGCGATTCCTTGGTATTCGACCCGAACTTGTACTGAGAGGCTTCAACATTTTGAGAGCACGCACTCTTCATCTCTGCGGTTTACTCCTGCTGCTGCAGCCGGTATTCGCGCAACAGGTCAGCTTTCATATCACTCCTCTTCGTCCGGTGGAGGAGTTGCGTGCGGAGGCGCTGAAGCTTGAGCCGCCCCGCGAAGAGGGGACGTTTCTCAAGCCGGACCTGGTGGAAATGGTGACGCTCGATCCGACGATCAAACTCGACGTTCGATATGCCACCACCAACAACTTTCTGGGCACGCCGGTTTACACGCAGGGGCGCGCATTTCTGCAGCGGCCTGCGGCCGAGGCGCTGGTCCGGGCAAATCATGAGCTTATGACGCTGGGCTACGGCCTCATCATCCACGATGGATACCGCCCGTGGTATGTGACCAAAATCTTTTGGGACGCGACGCCTGACGACAAGAAGATCTTCGTGGCCAATCCCCAGGAGGGATCGAAACACAATCGCGGATGCGCGGTGGATCTGTCTTTGTACGACTTGAAAACTGGCCTGGAAGTGGAGATGCCCAGCGGTTACGACGAAATGTCTGACCGGGCATATGCCGACTCCACCGGCGGCACAAACGAGGAACGCGCGCGCCGTGCGCTGTTGCGTCAGGCCATGGAAAAGCAGGGTTTCATGGTCAATCCCACTGAGTGGTGGCATTTCGATTACAAGGATTGGAAACAATATCCGATTATGAATGTGAAGTTTGAAAACCTGGGGAGGTAGGGTACGCCTGCACAAGGTTACCCCGGAGTCCAGGCAGACCAAATGCAAGCCCTTCGACTCACCACCCCCAAACTCCAACCCACAGACGAAGGCCTGTCTGCGGGAACCCCGGAACTGAAAAACGTTTGGGGCCCCATTCCCACCCCAGTAACAACTCCCTGTCGCCGGGGACCACGGGTTCGCTCAGATGACAGGTAGGACGGGCACCGGTGCTTCACCCAGACAACCGGGGCATATCCCTTCACATCGTATTCAGATGCGTACCCCTCACGGTCACGCTGGTCCCTCAGTTGCCGAGATTCGCGGGGTCCTCGATTTATTGGGCATCATCCATTTCAAAAGAGGTACGACCCTGCATGAAACACATTTTCAAGACTTTGCTTCTGGCGCTATTCGCGCTGGCATTTGTTCGACCGATCTCTGGCCAGATTGGCATTACGGTGGCATTCGGGCCACCGGCGCTGCCCGTCTACGACCAACCAATTTGCCCCGGCGACGGGTTCCTGTGGGTTCCGGGGTACTGGGCCTACGATGACGACGATGGCTACTACTGGGTTCCCGGGACGTGGGTGGAAGCGCCTGAGCCGGGATACCTGTGGACTCCCGGTTACTGGGGATGGGAGAACGGCGGGTTTCTATTCCATGAAGGGTACTGGGGCACCGAAGTGGGCTTCTATGGAGGCATCGACTACGGCTTTGGGTACTTTGGCGACGGCTTCGTGGGAGGGCGCTGGGACGGCGGCCACTTCTTCTATAACCGCGCGGTTTTGAACGTGGACGTGAGCTTTCACAACGTGTACAACACCCCCGTGGAGCGCAACGAATCGGCGAATCGCGTGAGCTATAACGGCGGGGAGGGCGGCATAACGGCGCGGCCCACGGAGCACGAGCAACAGATTCAGTCGCAGCGACATTTACCGCCTGTGGCGGCTCAGACCCAGCATATGCAGGCAGCGCGCTCGAATCCGCAGATGCGGGCGGAGACGAACCAGGGCAAGCCGCCGGTGGCGGCAACCAGCCGTCCCGGCCAATTCAGCGGCAGCGGGGCTGTGGCGGCGAAAGCTGAAGGGGCACCGTACAAGCCCGCACCCAGCCATAACGGCGGCCCGGCTGCAGGAGGCAACCGTCCGGAAGGTGGCGCACCGGCGAACGCGATTCCCACACATGCGAAGGATTTGCAGCCGCACACGGTTCAGACTGCTCCGAGTTCGGGCGATCCCAGGGCCGATATGAAGTACCAGCAGGACCAGCAACAACTGGTGAACCAGCAAAACCAGGAACACCAGAAACTGCAGCAGCAACAGGACAAGGAAGACCAGAAAATAGCCAAGCAGAATAACCCGCAAAGAACGCAGCAGGTGGAGCAGCGCCACCAGCAACAAACCCAGCAACTTGAACAGAAGCACACGCAGCAGCAACAGCAAATACAGAGAAGGGCTCCTGCTCCGAAACCCGCTCCGCGCAAGCCTTAGCAGAACGGCGACGACGATCGCCCAATAGTGAATCTGTCCCCGGCGGCTACCATGCTTGCCGGGGCATTTTTCGGCACTTGCAGTGCTGCGGACGCCACCTGCGGTGGGGGCAGACGCTCGGGGAAGGCTCGCACGGCGTACGGCTTCTCCCCTTTGCAACACCGGGAAGTGGCAAAAAATGGGGCTCCTGGGGCTGGTCCGTCGCGACCGGTTTTGTGGTAACCGCGCGCGAAAGAACCTGTCCAATGAGCAGATCCGGTTCCTCTCAGGCCGGCTTCCGCGAATTCCAAAAGGACTAGGATTGGGAGGATGAGTCTTAGGCTGA
Source organism: Occallatibacter sp. (assembly GCA_049518435.1). Classification (GTDB taxonomy): domain Bacteria; phylum Acidobacteriota; class Terriglobia; order Terriglobales; family Acidobacteriaceae; genus Telmatobacter. The sequence continues at coordinate 19,016 of JBEKRU010000051.1, forward strand.
TCTCCGTTCGTCGTTATAGGTATCAGCCTTCGGGAGAAATTTGAATGCGTTTTCATTCCGTACTTTGCCAGGGAATTCTGCTTATCGGTTTGTCGTCGCCATTGATTGCTCAAAATCAAATCCAGCCGCCTTCGCCGGATGATCTGAAGATGACGTCCGATCCCAAGGCGCCGGGCGCTGCGGCGGTGATTCTGTATCGTGAAGAAACAGAAGACGATCCGCATCATTTTTCGACTGTCTACACGCGTATCAAAGTGCTGACGGAGCAGGGCAAGGCAGCGGCGACCGTGCATGTCAAGCTCCCGCGCTACCTCGCGTATGAAGCCCAGGGCGACAATACCAACTTCAGCAGCGCATCCACGGAAAACCACTTTGACGCGCCGGATATCAACCATGCGGGCGCGGATCAACCGTTTGATACCGACACGTTTGCCGCTCCTGTTGAGTTGAAATTGCTGGAGGCAAAAGTCATCAAGCCGGACGGAACGGTGGTCCCGGTGACGGGGAACCTTGCCGCGCTGGTTCAGAAGGTGCCCAACCGGCCGAACGAGGACACATTCACGTTGCCCAACGTGGAGGTGGGCAGCATTCTGGAATACAAGTACCAGATGCGCTACGACCGTTTTCAGTCGGCGCCGGAGTGGCAGATTCAGCAGCCTTACTTCGTACACAAGGCGCATTACATGTATACCCCGAGCGACCAGTTTCTGCCCAACGACGTATCCGGCGCCGGAATGTCAAACAAGCTGTTGAAGGGACCGCACGACAGCGTCTTTACCGACATTCGGACGGCCCCGCCTATTCTTCCGCCGGGAAAAGTACTGAGCAAGGACGCGATGGGCCGGTACGTCCTTGACCTTACGGACATTCCGGCGATCCCGAACGAGGCCTTTGCGCCGCCGGTGGGAGAAAGAATCTACCAGGTCGACTTCTACTACACGTATACGGTGGAGCAGAAGGAGTTTTGGCAGAAGGAAATGCAGTTCTGGACCAAGGACTTGAACCGCTACATTGCGCCGACCAGCCTGATCAAGAACACGGCGCAGGAGGCGGTTGGGGAGAAAGATTCTCCTCTGGACAAGGCCAAAAAGCTCTACGCGCTGGTGCAGAAGCTGACTAACACTGACGCTGCAGCCGGAGTGATTTCCATCTACGAGGGGTCCATTCCCGCCGGCAGCGTCGAGGGAGTGCTGGAGAAAAAGAGCGGGGACAGCAAGGAGATTGCACTGCTTTATCTCGCCCTGGCGCGCGCGGTGGGATTGGACGCCAGGCCGGAACGGATTGCGAGCCGGGATCAACACATCTTCTCGCCGCAGTTTCTGAGCACCAGCCAACTGGACGGGGTGGTGATCGGGGTGACGATTGACGGCAAGGAGATTGTGGTGGATCCGGGCACAAAGCTGGCACCATTCCAGACCTTGTATTGGGGACACGCAGGATCTGCGGGTGTGGCCATGGCGGCAAACGGCAAGGTGGAGACCGTAATTACTCCGTTGCAGGTGAATACGGACAATACCGTTATTCGGGTTGGGAACCTGACCGTCGGCGCGCATGGCGCGGTTTCCGGCACGCTGCGCGTTGGATTTGTTGGGCAGCAAGCCCTGGAGTGGCGGCAGATGGCTCTGCGCACAGACGGGCCTACGGTGCTGCAGGCATTTGAGAAGACCTTCGCAGCCGAGGTTCCGGACGGCGTTCAAGTGTCGATTGACCACATCGCGGGCCTTGACGACCCCACCAAGCAATTGGTTGCAGTGCTGCAGATTTCGGGCTCGATTGCGGACAAATCGGGCAACCATCTCGCGGTGCCCCGCGCGTTCTTCGACGGCAAGGAGACGGACCCGTTCCCCGAAGAAACGGGCCGGACATTGCCGGTGGACATGCACTATCCGACGCAGGAGAAAGAGCAGATTACCTATACGCTGCCCAGCGGCGTTGCCGCGGACGGCAAGCCGCAGGACACGTCGATGAAGTGGGAAGAGAACGCCGTCTATCAGCTCCGGTCGAAGGTTGACGGTGCAACGATCACCAATGGACGGGTGCTGGCGCGCGGGTTTACGGTGCTGGATGCGGGTGACTACGGCAAGCTGCGCGATTTCTATCAGAAGGTGGTGCAGGCCGATCGGCAGCAGATTGCGCTGACGGGAGCGCAGGCGGGGAATTAGCGGTTGGGGACCTGGCTCTCAAACGACTCAATGTGCGCGGTGAACAGCCGTGCGATGAAGGCGGGCCTGTGGGTGCTAGAGTTCTGGGATGAACTCTGAGGAGATGGTGAAGCCGCCTTTGGAATCGGCGACTCAAGCGATGGTCGCGGAGGCCCTGCGGCACCATCAGGATGGGCGACTGGCGGATGCCGAGCGGATGTACCGGGAGATATTGTCTGTTGATCCCGAACAGGCGGATTGCCTGCATCTGCTGGGAATGATCGCGTATGAAAACGGAGATTCTGAGAGCGCGGCTGGGTTGATTGGGAAGGCCATTGCGATCAAGGGAAATGCGGCGACTTACCATTCCAACCTGGGCAACGTGCTGCAGTCCCAAGGCAAGCTCGCCGAGGCTGGAACATGCTATCAGCGAGCCTTGGTGCTGAGGCCGGAACTGGCGGAAGTTTGGGTGAACCTGGGCAACATTTTCAAAGCTCAAAGGGATGTTGATTCCAGTCTGACTTGCTATCGGAGAGCGCTTGCGCTGAACTCTGAGTTGGCCGAAGCCGCGGCCGGCGAAGCAATGGCGTTGCTGCTGAACGGAGATTTCGCCTGTGGCTGGACTCACTTCGATCGGCGCTGGCAGACCAGAGATTTCAACACACCGGCGCGCGAGTACCCGTATCCATTCTGGAACGGTGAAAGGTTCAACTCCGGCCGGTTGTTGATTTGGGGAGAACAGGGGATTGGAGACGAGATCATGTTTGCGGGCCTGGTGCCCGAGGTGATCCGAACCGGGAACCGCTGTGTGCTGGATTGCGATATTCGGCTGACGCCGCTCTTCACTCGATCCTTCCCGGGTGTGGATGTTGTGAGTGGGTTCAGTCCTGCCAGCGATCCGGAGTTGGAAGTCGCTGCCCATTTGCCCAGCGGCAGCTTGCCTCGACTTTTTCGGGCTACAACAGATGCGTTTTCCGCAACAGCTTCGCCTTATCTATTCGCCGACGCGACGAAACGCGAGGCGTTCCGCGCTCGCTACAATGATGGCCGCCGGCTGGTTGGACTGGCCTGGTATACGAAGAACAAAACAACAGGCGTCGGCCGTTGCATGGAACTGGCGATGCTCGCTCCGCTCTTTTCCCGGTCTGACGTGCAATGGGTCAAATTGATTAGCCTGCAATATGGGGATCACGACGGGTTAGAAAAGGAAGCTGCGGGTACGCCCATTGTTGTGGATCGCACCGTGGATCAGTTCACCGATATCGATGGGTTTGCGGCACAGATTGCGGCGATGGATCTGGTGATCACCATCGACAATTCGACGGCGCACCTGGCCGGCGCGCTGGGGGTTCCAACCTGGGTTCTATTGCCCTTTGCGCCCGATTGGCGCTGGATGCTGGATCGTGAGGACAGCCCCTGGTATCCGACGATGCGGCTGTTCCGGCAACCAAAACCCGGTGATTGGGGATCCGTTGTGCGCGCCGTTGTGAGCGCTTTGGCCGCTCACAGCTGAATCGGAATGGGAGCCTCTCCTTGACAGCCTGATTCAATCTTTGAAAACATCCAATCGAGGTTGCAGTTCTCGATTCCCCGCCTCCACCGGGTCTGCAATTGAGATCTGAATGTGGCTGACAGCGTGACGGATTCGCAGATGGCGTGGAATCGTCCCAACCATTGAGCGATGCCGCTGCAACCATCGACCGGGTCTTGAGATCCTCGCGCGTCGATTGCCGCTTCTACGGAGGAACAGTGTTCCCAGATTTTCGCGCTCTGCCATGGTCAAAGATAAGGCCGCTTGCGTTTTTCACTTTCTGTGCCGCTGTGGCGCTCTCAGCTGGGCTTTTGATGATGCAGACGCGGACTCCGGGCTTGCATGAGTTGCTTGCGCCGGTTTATGCGGCACAGGATGGTCCGCGAACTCTTTCTCCGATCTCATTCGATTATCCCGAGGATGGGTCGATCTTCCCTCCCGGCATTACACCGCCCATGTTTATCTGGCGGGATGCGGCGGGGACATCGTGGAGCATCGACATCACCTTTGCCGGCGGCGCGGCGCCGATCCACGCGGTCGCTAAAGGCGAGCGCATGCACATTGGCGCGATTGACCCGGACACGGTCGCTGACTCCAATTCGCCTCCCAAGCTGACTTTGCAGCAGGCGGCGAGCTGGACATGGACACCGGACGCGGCGACCTGGGCGGCGATTCAGCAGCACTCTGTAGATCAGCCGGCGACGGTGGTGATTACCGGCTATCGCGACGGCAGTGTGGCGTACTCGCGCACGCAGATACAAATGACCACTTCGCGCGACCCGGTGAACGCGCCTATTTTTTATCGCGATGTTCCGCTGATGCCTTCGGCGGGGGTGAATGGCGTGGTCTCTCCGCTGGCGCCGACTGCGATCCACTTGATCCACTGGAGACTGCGGGACATTACCAAGCCGGAGAGCCATACGGTTTTGAAAGATATGCCGACGTGCGCCAACTGCCACTCGTTCTCAGCAGATGGAAAGACGTTTGGGATGGATATCGACGGGCCGGCCAACGACAAGGGACTGTACGCGCTGGTTCCAGTGCAGAAGCACATGACGGTGCAGAGCAAGGACATGGTGCATTGGAATCCCACGGGCGATATCGGCAAGACGCGGGTGGGATTCATGTCGCAGGTTTCGCCGGACGGGCGTTACGTGCTGAGCACCTTTGCTGGGCCGTCGCTGAAACTGCTGGAAAGCTACTATGTAACCAACTTCATGGATTACCGCTTTCTGCAGGTGTTTTTCCCGACGCGCGGCGTGCTGGCCTGGTATGACCGCAGCACGGGCCAGCGGACGCCGCTGCCGGGAGCCGACGATCCGAAGTATGTGCAGACGGATGGGGTGTGGAGTCCGGACGGGAAGTACATTGTATTTGCTCGCGCGGAGGCACGTGATCCGCGGCCGCCCGGGCAAGGGAAAGCGACACACGCACTGGATGCGAACGAGACGCAGATTCAGTACGACCTGTATCGCGTGCCTTTCAACGACGGCAAAGGCGGCGTGGCTGAGCCGATTGCCGGCGCGTCGCACAACGGGATGAGCAACAACTTCCCGAAGATCTCGCCGGATGGGCGCTGGCTGGTGTTTGTGCAATGCAAGAACGGGCAGCTGATGCGGCCGGACAGCCAGTTATATATTCTTCCCGCGGAGGGCGGGACGCCGCGCCGCATGCGGGCCAATACGCGGCTGATGAATTCTTGGCACAGCTGGTCGCCCAATGGGCACTGGCTGGTGTTTTCATCGAAGGCGCGCTCGCCGTATACGCAGATGTATCTGACGCACATCGATGCGAACGGCAACGACAGCCCGGCGATCCTGATCGACAACGCCACGGCATCCAACCGCGCGGTCAACATTCCGGAGTTCGTGAACATTCCTGCCGACGGGATCGACGACATCCAGGTGCATGTTGCCGATGAGCCGGCGATTGCTGCTCTACCGAAAGCTGCGAATGGTACCAATTAGGACGGGCGGGAAATGATTGCAAGCCACTTCTCGCACCGTTCGTTGCGCTGGACTCTGGTGGTGGGCATGCTGCTGTTTGCGGACTTGCCTGCGATCAAGGGACAAGCGGCGTGCACGCCTCCGGATTCAATGAAGGCGCAGTTACTGGACAAGCCGGACGCTGCTGTATACACCGATCTCGGCATATGGTTCGCGAACCAGAAGAACTACGCCTGCGCCGCGGATGCCTTTGGTACGTCGCTGCAGATGGATCCCAATCAGAAGAACCTGGCGCGTGTGGTCTTCATGTTCGGGGTGAGCCTGTACTTTCAAGGGGACGTGCAGGAGGCGATTCCGGCACTGCAGGAGGCCGAGAAGCTCGGCTACCAGGATAATCAGCTGCATGTGGTGCTGGCGACGGCTTTGGATGGTGAGCATTCGACGAAAGACGCCGAGGCTGAATGGCGGGCGGCGCTGGATGTGGACCCTGAGCTCTCAACGGCTTTGGATGCGCTTTCAACCGATCTGCTTGTGGAGAAGAACTTCCAGGGAGTGATTGCGGCGCTTGAGGTTCCTCGATTGCTGGGGCAGCGGACGCCGCGTCAAACCGTAAACCTGGGAACGGCCTATGCGGCCTTTGGGCAACTGGAGAAGGCGGCCGCGGTGTTGCGCGATGGGCTGAATACTACGCCGGATTCGGTTGCGATTGCGAATCAACTTGCGAGAATTCTGGTGGAACTGAATCGCAAAGAAGAGGCCGTGACGGTTCTTGAATTGGCCGTGGCTCAGCATCCGGATGATGCAGAGGCGAAGGCTAATTTGGCTCAGGCGCGGGATGCGCTTGGATCAGGCAAGTAGCCGACGGCGAGGCCCTGAATCAGTTCGGTTTGGCGGCCATTGCGGTGGTAGTTTCCGGTTTCAGAGGCAGCTTGACTTCAAGCGTTCCCATGCGATTGCTCAACGGATCTCTGACCGCGAGCCGGATGGATGCGGCTCCGGAAGGGACTTCGAGTTCCTGTTCGGCATGAAAGAATGGCTGCGGCTTGCCGTCTTTTCCTTTTGCGTCTGAGACCTGTCCCTGATTCAAAATGCTGTTCAGCAAGCGGCCATCGGCGTCGTAGGCCGCGGCGGCAAACTCAAGCTCGGCAGGCTTGCCTTTCACGGTGGCGAGTGCCTTCAACTGCGAATCCACAATGCCGTAGCCGATGCGGTACTTCTGCAACAAAACGGGCGCGAGGGGCTTGGGCGGCGGGCTGTTCTTCTTGCGGGTGCGGAAGAAGGCGGGCGAGTCCACCAGTTGGGCCATCTGGTCCGACGTAGCCATTTTGGGCTTTCCTTCCGTTGCAAGATGGGTGCTGAAAACCAGGTCGTGCATCATGGGCGCGCCGTGCTCAATGTTTGCGTAGAGTGTGTCCGCGGCTTTGGCGGCCATGAATCGCGATTGCACCACGTTCTTCTTGTCCATCTCCTGGACCTGGTCGTCGGAGACGGCATAGTAGCCGGTTCGATAGCTGAGCGTGTATTGGTCTCTTTTGGCATTCACGAGCGTCACTTCAACTGAACGCTCGGAACCATCGTATTTTGAATTTGTGGGGGCATAGCTGAGCGTGTAGTAGCTCTCGCCGTTTTCTACTGCCTTGTTCATCAACGGCACCACACGGTTGTTGCCGTAGTACGCATGGCCGCCGGTAGACTCGGCGATGGCATCCATTCGCTGGTATTCCCCAATCGCATCTCCAGGCTCGACGTTCACCTGGATCCCTTTGAGGTCCACGGGATAAAGGGCAACCTGGCTGCGCATCATGGCCGAATTGGTCTTCATGATGTTGTCGCTTAGCAGGTAGCTCAGGTCGCTTATCTGCGGGGTTGAATTGGAAAAGCCTCCACCTATACTCCCGTTTGAATTGGGGCCGTTCATGGTGGGACCTACGGGAATGGGGAAGACACTTGAGAGCCAGATGAGGTTCTTTCTTCCAGGAATTCCGTTCACATAATCGGCAATGAACTTCATGCACTGGAGCGCGGCTCCCGCATCCGAATACCCGTACAGTCGCCCATCCATGAACACATCGGGCAGGTGCGGGCCGGGCCCCTTGGAGACGATTGCGGCATGCAGCAGCGCGTGGTCGCTGGTGAATCCCTGGATCATGTGCAGGCCCCTTGCATTCACAAACAGCGCAAACCTGGTCCCTGGCTGAGAATGGTCCACGAAATCCAGTAGTTGCTGGTGGGCGCTCATCTGGTCGTCCATGGGAGTGTTCACCATGTCGTAGTAGAGGATGTAGAGCGGTCCGCGCTCCGGCTGAGTTGGCACGTTCACGAAAGTGTTGGCGGGCAATGGTGGCAGCTTGATGGGCGTGTAGCTGGGCGTCGAGCCATCCTGATAATCGAAGGCTAGAATGGTCTGCGGAGTCTTATCTTCCTTTACCTGGAAGTCGTCTTTCCACAGGCCGCGCACCGGGTTTCCCTGCTTGTCGGTCACGACGACGTCGACGGGCACTCGACGCACATCGAGGTGAAGCAGTGTGTCGGAAGCTTCGAGGTGGATCACGGGACCAGAGGCATCGTCCGCGGCCTGTTTGCCTTGTTGCGGTGCGGGGGCTTGTTGCGCAGACGCCGTCTGGGCCTGGGCCGACAAAGCCAGCGGCAACGCGAGGAGCATTGCCGCGAGTACTATCCGTGAACTGACCATAACTTCTCTTTGCATGGGTCTGTTCGTCCGGTTTCAACTACATCTTGAGTTAGTTCGGTTTGCCCGCCATTGCGGTGGTGTTTTCCGGCTTCAGAGGCAGTTTGACTTCAAGCGTTCCCATGCGGTTGCTCAATGTGTCTCTAACCGCGAGACGGATGGAGGCGGCTCCTGCAGGCACTTGGAGTTCCTGCTCGGCATGAAAGACAGCTTGCGGCTTGCCGTCTTTTCCCTTTGCGTCGGAGACCTGGCCCTGATTCAAAATGCTGTTCAGCAAGCGGCCATCGGCGTCATAGGCTGCCGCGGCAAATTCAAGTTCGGCCGGCTTGCCTTCCTGCGTGGCCAGCGTCTTCAACTGCGCATCCACGATGCCGTAGCCGATGCGGTACTTCTGCAGCATGACGGGCGGAAGCGGCTTGGGCGCAACTTCGTTCTTCCTTCGCGTACGGAAGAAGGCAGGCGAATCCTGCAACTGGGCCATCTGTTCCGTTGAAGCCATCCTGGGCTTTCCTTCGGTCGCAAGGTGGGTGCTGAAGACGAGATCGTGCATGATGGGCGCGCCGTGCTCAATGTTTGCGTAGAGCGTGTCTTCGGCCTTGGCGGCCATGAATTTCGTTTGCACCACGTTCTTCTTGTCCTCATGCTCCACATAGTCGTCGGTGACGGCATAGTAGAGGGTGCGATAACTTAGCGTATATTTGTCGCTCTTCGCGTTTGTGAGCGTAATTTGAACCGTGCGCTCGGAGCCATCGAAGTTGGAATTTGTGGGGGAATAACTGAGTGTGTAATAGCTCTCTCCGTTTTTCACTGCCTGGTCCAGCAACTGGTTAAAATGGTTATTACCGTGATATGCGTGGCCGCCTGTGGCAGCGGCAATGGCATCTTCGTACTGATTATGGGTTATCTGATCGCCGGCGTAGTTATCAATATTCTGTCCCTCAATGTTTACCGGATACAGTGAAACCTGGCTACGCATCAGGGCTGAATAGGTCTTCTTGATGTTCTCGCTTAACAAGTAGGTCAGGTCGTTTATCTGCATGGTTGAGTTGGAAAAACCCCCGCCTGGACCCGCGCCCGCGTTGACGTCGAGGCCGTTGGTAATACTGGGGCCTACGGGAATGGGGAATACACTTGAAAGCCAGAACAGGTTCTTTCGCCCAGGAATTCCGTTTACATAGTCGGCGATGAATTTGAGGCACTGCAGTGAGGCGCCCGCATCCGAATAGCCGTAGGTTGATCCGAACATGAAGACATCGGGCACGTGCGGTCCAGGACCCTTGGAAAGAAATGCGGCATGCAGCAGTGCGTGATCGCTGGTAAATCCCTGCACCATGTGCAGGCCCGCGGCGTTGACAAAGAGCGCCATGCGAGTGCCGGGCTGAGCATGGTCGATGAAGTCCAGGAGCTGCTGGTGAGCGGTCATCTGGTCCGCCACCGGAGTGTTCACCATGTCGTAGTAGAGGATATAGAGCGGTCCGCGCTCGGGCTCAGTAGGGACGTTGACGAAGGTATTGACGGGCATTGGAGGCAGCTTGGGGGGAACATAACTGGTCGTCGTGCCATCCTGATAGTCGAAGGAAAGAATGGTCTGCGGGTTCTTATCTTCCTTTACCTGGAAGTCGTCTTTCCACAGACCTTTTACCGGGTTTCCATCCTTGTCAGTCACCACAACTTCAATGGGCACCTGGCGCACATTCATGTGAATCACGGTGCCGGATCCGTCGTCCTGTTTGCCTTGTTGCGGTGCGGAGGCTTGTTGCGCTGACGCCGACTGCGTTTGAGCCGCCAAAGCCAGCGGCAACCCGACGAGCATTGCAGCGAGCGCTATCCGTGAACTGAGCATAACTTCTCCCTGAAGTTTTTTGTTGGGACGGCTCTCCATCGAGCTTCGCATCCAGAAACCTCGCACGGACCTGATCGTGCCGAGGACTTCCCCACCAAGTTATTAGACACCATGTATATAGGATGCGGTTAGCAGAGATTTTAGATTGGTCTTAAGTGATCACGATGACCGAAGCATAGCCGGGTCAGAAGGAGATCCGCTCCGCCGTTGGCCTGGGCGAAATGCCCATCGTAAAGCGATTTACCAATCTTGCGTTACAGCCAGGGGAGCGCAACATCTTGCATGGGACACGATTTGCACAACCGGAGCAGCGAGGCACTCTGCACCGGTGGCATTTACGATGAGAGAAGGCAAACATGACCGAAAAGAAAAACCTATCCCCCGAAATCCTTCTTCATATTGCACAAACTCTGAATCTTCCAAAGCGCGGCCTGGTCGCGGTGATTGAACTGCTGGACGAAGGCGGCACGGTTCCCTTCATCGCGCGCTATCGCAAGGAAGCTACCGGCAACCTGGATGAGGTGCAAATACGCGCCATCGAAGAGAAGCTGGCTTACTTTCGCGAGCTTGCGGATCGGCGGGAGACCATACTGGCTTCGATCGCCGAGCAGGGCAAGCTGACCGACGAACTCAAGACGCGCATCGAAGCAACGCTGGACCGGAATGAACTCGAAGATCTGTATCTGCCTTATCGGCCCAAGCGCCGTACGAAGGCGACGATCGCTCGCGAGAAGGGGCTGGAGCCGCTGGCCGCTTATCTCTGGGCACAGCAGCCGGGCACCGAGCCGCTTGATCGTTTCGCTGCTTCGTTTGTGAACCTGGAGCTGGGTGTAGGCACGGTGGAAGAAGCGCTTGAGGGCGCGCGGCACATTGTTGCCGAGTGGATGAGCGAAGATGCGGATCTGCGCAAGACGCTGCGGCAGCTTGTCTTCGACGAAGGAATCATTGTGAGCCGCAAGGCGATGGATGCGGTGGACGAGCAGGAAAAATTCAAGATGTATTACGAGTACAAGGAACCGGTGAAGACCATTCCTTCGCACCGTATGCTGGCCATTCGCCGCGGCGAAGGGGAGAACGTACTTTATTTCCTCATCGATGTGGAGCAGGAGCGGGCCGTGGGGATCATGCGGAGGCATGTGCTGCAGCAGCAGGGGGATTGGACTCCGCAGCTTGAATCGGCGATTGAAGATGCGTGGAAGCGGCTGCTCAATTCCTCCATTCAAGGCGAGATTCGGCTGGAGCTGAAACGGCGTTCCGACACGGAGGCCATCCACGTTTTCCGCGACAACCTGTATAACCTGCTGCTGGCGCCGCCTGCCGGCCCCATCTCGGTGCTGGGCATTGACCCGGGGCTGCGCACGGGATGCAAGGTTGCCGTGGTGGATGAAACCGGAAAGCTGCTGGCGCACGAGGTGCTTTATCTGCACACATCAAAGCACGGCAATGATGAGGCCGCTCCAAAACTCGAGGCGCTCCTGCGCCGTCATCACGTGCGCGCTATCGCGATCGGCAATGGCACCGCTTCGCGCGAGACAGACGCTTTTGTTCGTGGCTTCTTGAAGGACAAGGGCATTCAGGATATCTTCCCGGTTACGGTGAGCGAGTCGGGGGCCAGTGTCTATTCCGCATCGGATGTTGCGCGGCAGGAGTTTCCCGATCTTGACCTGACGGTGCGCGGGGCCATCTCCATTGCGCGCCGGCTGCAGGACCCCCTCTCCGAACTGGTCAAGGTCGATCCCAAATCGATTGGCGTGGGCCAGTACCAGCATGATGTGGATCAGCGCCAGTTGTCTGAGTCTCTGGAGAAGACGATTGAGAGCTGCGTGAACCGCGTAGGCGTGGATTTGAATACTTCGTCGTGGACCCTGCTGCGTCACGTGGCAGGCATCAGCGAGCGAACGGCACTGAACATCGTGAGTTATCGCAATGAGAAGGGCAGTTTTCGGTCGCGCACGCAAGTGTTGGAGGTTCCGGGCGTCGGCCCCAAGACATTCGAGCAAGCGGCGGGATTCCTGCGCATTCGCAACGGCGACAATCCGCTGGATATGACGGCCGTGCATCCTGAGTCGTACCCGGTCGTCGAACAGATTGCTTTGTCGCTGAAGGTTTCAGTGAAGGAAGTGATTGAACAGCCAAAGCTGTTGGAGAAGGTTGATCGAACGCAGCTTTCGGCGGGAACCTACACGCTTGACGATATTTTGACCGAACTGCGCAAGCCGGGCCGCGATCCGCGCGACAAGTTTGTTGCGCCCAGTTTCCACGACGATGTGCGCGGGATCGACGATGTGGCGACAGGGATGATTCTGGAAGGCGTGGTGACGAACGTGACGAAGTTTGGAGCCTTCGTGGATATCGGTGTGCACCAGGATGGGCTGGTTCACATCAGCGAGTTATCGAACCGCTACATCAAAGACCCGTCAGAGGCGGTCAAGACGGGCCAGGTGGTGAAGGTGAAGGTGCTGAGCGTGGATACGAAAGCAAAGCGCATAGCCCTGTCCATCAAGGCTCTGACTGCGCCGGCTCCGAAGCCGATCGCAAAGACTGCGCCAAAGCCAGAGGCTACGCTTGATGAGAAACTAGCGGCGCTGTCGACGAAGTGGAAAGTCCGCTCGTGAGAACACTGTTTTGAGCAAGCAGGAAGGCCGCAGCTGAAGTGGAATCGCACGAATGAGCTCACGGTGTCGCGGAGTGCCTGGTCAAACACACATTCGAGCAACCGGAAAATATCGACGAGAATTGGACAGATAAACGATTAATTGCACGTCGCGGGCCGCCACTCGATTTACTATCTCCGCATGGCAAGGCGAAATAAGGTGGATCCTGGTTCAGAGCCCGCGGCTGAGGCCCTGCCGGTGGTGTGCGTGGTCACAACCGATCAGAAGTTCCTTGACGAGCTCGTTCCCGAACTGATTCCGTGGTTCCAGGTGGTGTTGCGCGCAGACTATGAGGACCTGGCACGCTGGACTCGCGAAACAGGCGTGGTGGCAGTTCTGCTGGATATTGACACCGATATAGAGGATGGCAAGGAGGTGCAGGGCGGCTTGCCGGTTCTGAACGAGCTGCGCAAACTGAATCAGGATTTCGTGCTGATTTCCCTGAGCCGTTCGCGCACACGCACGGTGGAGAAGCGGGCATTGGATGGTGGCGCGGATCTCCATTTCCGGAGCCCGGTTGACATTTCGGAGTTGAGGCTCGCGCTGGTTGCCGCGCTGGAACAGCGAACCGAAGATCTGGCCCATGCTCAGATACGCCGGCAGACCCTGGAGAGCAGCCGATTTCAGGAATTTATTGGGGTCAGCGAACCGATGCGTTTCGTTTATGACGCCATTCAGCAGGTGTCCGGCAGCAACGTGAATGTCCTGATCCGCGGCGAGAGCGGGACCGGAAAGGAACTGGCAGCACGGGCAATTGTGGCGTTGAGCCGCCGCGCCAACAAGCCGTTCATCCGCCTGAACTGCGCCGCGCTGCCGGAGAACCTGATCGAGTCGGAGCTATTCGGAAGCGAGCGGGGAGCTTTCACGGGCGCTACCGAGGCGCGGCCCGGCCAGATTGAGCTGGCCGATGGCGGCACGCTCTTTCTGGATGAAATTGCAACTCTCACATTGCCGTTGCAGACCAAGCTTCTGCGCGTGCTTGAGGATCACCAGGTGCAGCGCCTTGGTGGCCGCACACTGCGAAAAATCGACTTCCGCCTGATCTGCGCGACCAATGAGGCGCTGGAAGAGATGGTGCGCACGGGGCGATTTCGAGAGGATCTTTTCTACCGGATCCACGTGGTTCCCATCCAATTGCCGCCGTTGCGGGAGCGAGCCGGAGACATCCCGCTGCTGTGTGAATACTTCCTTGAAAACCACTGTGTGGCGAATGGACTGCCGGTAAAGCGGCTGGCGGATAATGCACTCTCCGCGTTTGAAGAGCACACCTGGCCGGGGAATGTTCGGGAACTGGAAAACCTTATCCAGAGGCTCGTTATTACCGTTCGCGGCGACGAAATTCGAGCCGGCAATTTGCCTCCCCGGCTGCTGGCGCAGAACACAGCGGTTCAGGAGGCTGCGCTTTTGCCAGAGGAAGGCGCAGACTTCGACGCGGAGATCCAGCGAGTCGAGGTCGCACTGCTGACAACAGCGCTTCGCCGCACCCAGGGCAGCAAAGCCGCAGCCGCCCGGCTGCTTGGTTTGGATATTCAGCGGATGAAATATCTGTGCCGCAAGTACTCTCTTTGATGCCAGTGGGTAAATAATTAACCTTGCATGGGTAAATTTTTAACCCAGGCAAGCCTCCGCGCCAGTTTCCACGAAAATCGATGATTTTCATTAAGTTGCTTATATTCAGCAACTTGATAATTTTGCTCACTACAGGAAAAGTTTGGCACTCTGCATGCAATAAGGGAGGGCGTAGGACGATGAGTCAAATTTCAATTCCGAGGAACAGGACAATGGCCATTCTCAAGAAATCGCTTGTCAGCAAATCCGCCAACCCCAGCGCCAGCAAGTTGAATTCATCCGTCACCCTTGCCGCAAACTCCGTCGTTGCCAGCAAGATGGTGCCCGCCGCTGCTATGAAGCCTGCCGTGGCAATGAGACCCGCCAGTGCATTGAGACCCGCCAGTGCATTGAAGCCCGCCAGTGCGTTGAAGCCTGCCAGTGCATTGAAGCCCGCCAGTGCGTTGAAGCCTGCTAGCGCGTTGAAGCCTGCCAGTGCTCTGAAGCCGGCCATGGCCCTGAAGCCCGCCAGTGCCCTGAAGCCCGCCATGGCGTTGAAGCCGGCGATGCGCTCGCTTGTTTAAGCTGTTCGAGAACGTATTTCCCAACCTAGCCCTCCCTTTGCGAACTGCTGCGCAAAACAAAACGGCGACCGCTGACGCGGTCGCCGTTCCCGTTTTCAGCGGGGCTACCAGACATGGGCACGGAATAAATTGATTACGACCGAGCCCGCGCGTCCGAGGAGACTGCGGCGCTCTCCAAAAACGATCGCTGGCCCGGCGGCGCCAAGAGGCAGGTCGATCTTTGCCGTGGCGAGGGACATCCGCGCGGAATAGAAGGTGGGCAGTACGATGCCGGCATAGGCCTGGCTGGCAATGATTCCACGTGGGAGGGGGACCGGCTCGCCATCCATTGGCGCAAGCGTCAAGCGAGGGATGGTGAAGTGGATCAGCGGCGCAAGCGCCACCTCATCGCCGGCGTGAACTCGATCCATTTCACCGACAGGAACAAATACACGGACCATGCGGGGGCCATTGGCGGCCAGCGTAAGCAGCGGCTGGCCGGAGCTCACTGACTGGTCGAGTAATGCACCGGGGTCCTCGGTGAGAACGATGCCGTCGAAGGGTGCGGTGATCTGCAGGGAAGATTGGACATCGCGGGCCAGAGTTCGAGAACGCCCCGCGGCCTCCTGGTCGGCGGCGGCGGTACCAACGGATTGTCCGCGCAACTCGGATTGAATGGCCAGGAAGCTTGCGTTGCTCGCAGCCGCTTCGGCACTGGAATGCATTGAGGAGGCGTTGGCGCTGGTCATGCGAAGCAAGGGCTGGCCGGCGCGGACGAATTCCCCTTCGCGGACCAGAATCGCATTCACACGCCCAGTTACCGCAGCGTGCAGCGTTGCAGGTTGCACCGGTTCGACGACAAAATAGGCGCCTTCCCGATCGCGCCAAAGCGGGATGAAAAGCAGGCATACAAGTGCTGCTCCGGCGACGATGGTGCGGGGGCGCATGCGCAAGCTCTCGCCAAAATTGCGCTTCCACATTTGGACGATCACAGAGCGGAGGGAGTTCAATCGCGAGCGGAACATGGCAAACGCAAGCGCCCCGGCGGGAATCAGAGCGAACTCCGCCAGCAACTTCGAGGTCACGTTATAGGAAAGGCGGATGACGAAGTAGAGCATCATGTAGCTATAAGCTCCCGAAATGAGCGCATAGGTCACAAATAGTGGCGCTCTTCTCCGCGGGATGGATGGGACTTCAACCGGCAGGCGCAAGACTCGGTTTTGAAACCATCCGGATACAAAGGCCGTGGAACGCTCTTTCAGCTCCGGTATTCCCAGGAATTCGGTAAGAAAATAATAGCCATCAAGCTTCAGAAGGGGGTTGAGGTTCATCACCACTACGGCCAGCCCCGTAAGAAGAATGATTTTGTAAGTGAAGTCATGCAGCCAGTTCCCGGCCGCAGTATGGATCCAGACAATCATGGCCAGACCACAGATGGTCATCTCGATCCAGATTCCCGCGATGATGGTGGCCAGGCGCTGCAACCTCGAGGCGCTGACCCAGCTCTCTGAACAATCCACAAAAAAGGCCGGCGTCAGGTAAAGAAACATAAGGCCCATGTTGTGGACCTGGCCGCCGAAGTGCTTGCATGTCAAACCATGCCCGGTTTCGTGAATAAAGCCGAGCCCGAAAAGGAGCAGCCAGAACTCGGCGACATCGTAGAGGGACTTGTGCGTGAAGTTGAAATAGAGCGGGATATCGGGTCCGAGGATATTCCAATTGTTGATGAAGACGACCGTCTCAAACACGAAAAGCGACACCACCGCAAGCACGCTCCAGCGGTTGTAGATGATCCGGCCAAAGTGCCTGTCCATCCAGGTCAGGTAGCGATCCGGATCCCATGCGGAGAAGCTGATGTGGACGAGGTTGAGCTTGGATGTTCGTTGCGCGCGGCGGCTGCGTTGAGCCGACAGTCGTTCACTCAGCGCGAGGTTTTTCTCCTGTGAGGTCTTAAACCAGAAGCCGGACTCTTCCATGCTCTCGGCGAAGGCCCGGATGTCCTCGGCCGACACCGGCACGCCGTTCTGTTCCTCGTATAGCGAAGAAATCTCATCATAGGAACGAGTGCCGTCGAACAGCAGGGCGAGAGTCCATTGCGCCGGCGAGAAACGATAGAAAGTGCCTTTTCCGCGCTGGAAGACACCAACGATCGGCACACCGTCCAGCACGTCTTCGCGAATTACAAGGTCGGGGTCAAGACGGGGCGGCCGGCTGCGCTGCATGCGCACCTTGGGAATTTCCGGAAGGGCCGCATCGAGTGCTTCGCTGAGGTTCATGGTGTGCGCCGGACCTGCATGGTCATCCCCGGTTTAAGCAGTGGTGAAGGCCGCTCCACGGTGCCGATGACTTGCAGGCTTCCGCTGGCCGGATCGACTACGGGACTGACGCGAAGGACGCGAGCTTGCTGGCGAAGTTGCGGGTAGTCTCCGGTCGTCAACTCGAGGGGAGCGCCAGTGGGAAACGCGGCTATGGCTGATTCAGGTACGGTGAAGAGCACGCGCAGCGGAGCTTCCGCAGTAACCCAGAAGAGTACGTCGCCTTTCTTCACTTCCTGCGAGAGGCGCAGCGAACTTCGGCCAACGACTCCCGAAAAGGGAGCCACAATTCGCGATTGCTCCAGTTGAAGATTGGCGTATTGCAGGTCAGCTTCGGCTGCGGCTTCGTCGGCGCGGTAGCGCGCGACTTCAGCGATGGTCTCATCGAGCCGAAACTTGACGTGCTCCCAATCCTCTTCGCTGCGAATCTTTTCGGCGCGCATGAAGTCAGCGCGACGCAGGTCAGCTTCCTCGACCTTCTGCTCTGACTCCCACTCATGAACCTGCGCCTGCAGCGAGGCAACCTTGGCTTTTTGCGAATCGCATACGGATTGCAACGCGCGATCATCCAGCCGGGCCAACAGTTGACCGGTTTGAACGTGGTCGCCAATCTGCACAGCAACGGCCACGACGCGTCCGTCGCGCTCGGCTGCGATATCGGCCTGCTGTTCGGCGACCAGGGGGCCGGTGGTGGTGAACGTTTTGGAATCGAATGCTTCGGAGCCATTCCCGGGGCCCGCGGACGGTTGAGGGTTGGGCGCCGATGCGACAGGTACGCTGGCAGCGGAAACCGGGGCCGCCTGCACATCTGGGTGGGTGTGGCAGCCGGATAACAATAGAGTGGGCGCAACGGCCGCGCAAGCGGACCAGACGATGAGACGGGTTGATATCGCAGGTTTCATTTGGTCACCAACCGATCCAATTCCACAGAGTTTGCCATAGCCAAAGTGCGGGCTTGCGCAGCAGCACATAGCCAGCAGGCCTGTATCCGATGAAGATCTTTGCATGTCCCGTCATGCCGGAACGGAGAACGGCATCGCTGTTGGACACCGGGACACGCGCCGCGAAGGTACGTACGCCGTCACCCGGCTGGGCCTGGGGGCTTACAACGTCCACAGCGCCGTGCCACGAAAGCCGCGGGTAACTATCCAGCTTTACGACGGCGGCCTGCCCGGGTTGGACCAGCGAGACGTCTCCCTGGGCGACTGCGACATCGACCACAGCCGAGGACAAGTCGAGGATCTGGGCGAAGGTTGCACCAGCATCGAGATGTTCTCCCGCGGCGTTTTCCAAAACCGGAGTGGCTACGACACCGGCGATGGGAGATCGCAATTGCGCGTTTTCCACGCGGCTCCGAGCGCGTTCCGCTTCCGCGTTCAGATACTCGGCCTGGGCGCGGTCGGCGCCAGCCTGAGCAGAGCCGTGTGCCAGGCTAGACTCCATCACCAGCTGTGCGGAGTGGTACCGGGCTTCGGCGGCAGCCAAATCCATGCGCCATTGCAAGTCGTTCATTGTGCCCAGCAGATCCCCAGCCGCCACACGTTGACCCTCATGCGCATAAACCTTCGCAACGTTTCCATCCAACGGTGCTGCAACGGTGACAAGCCTTTGCGGAGCAACGACTGCCTCACCCGCGATGCGCATGGGGATAGGACAGAACACCAGAAAAGCCATGACCACGACTGCCACTGCTTCGTAGGCGATACGTCTGCCGCGGCTGGTGCCCATGATTGCCCGCTTGCGCAACATGAGCGGCTCAAGAAGACTGATGAGAGGAACCTCGCGGTAGAGAAGGGCGTTCCGAATAGCGACCGTCGTCTGTCCGGCGAGAATCTTGATCATTTCAAAGTGCGGCTCATCAAGAAAATCCGGATTCTCAGCTTCGTAAAGCAAAAGTCCCACGCGGCCCTGGTCGTCAACAAGGGGCAGCGAATAAAGTGCGCGGTAGCCGGTCTGCTCAAAGTGGCGGGCGACTGCTTCGGGAAGCTCGGAGTCCGGCGCGGTTTCCTCCCGCTGACAAAGATGGAGCGCATCAGGCTGGGCGGAAAGCCAGTCGATCAGCCGATTCAGCCGGTCAACCTGGGCATCGCCAAGAGGAATAGCGGCCATTCCCGAAACAGCCTTCAATTGCAGGGTTCCGCGATTGTCGAGAGCAATTGTGCAGCGGTCAAACGGAAGTACGTTCTGGGGACTGTTGACAATGATCTGGAACAGGCGATCAAGACGGAGTGTCGAGGTGATCTCCGAGCTGACACTGACCAGCGCCTTGAGAATTACAAGCTTGCGTTCCGCATGCATCAGGCTCGCATTTTTCAGGGCACTGCTAACGGTTTCTGCCATGGCTGACAGGAAAAACTGGTCGTCGTCATCAAAGGCGCTGCCGTTATTCTTATTCACCGCCTCAAACACTCCGACCTCTGCATCCTCCTGCATCAAAGGGACGATCAAGGCAGTTCGAATGGGAGGAGTCGCCGGAGGGTCGCCGAGAACGGCGTTGCGCAGAAGCAGACGTTCGTCGTCGGCATCCGCGATCAGAAGCGGCTCACCTTCTTCGGCCATGTCCGCCACATAGCCATCACCGGGGGCCATGGTCATCCCTGGCTCGACGGTGGAGTCGGTTCCGCTTGTGGACATGAGCTTGAGCATGTCCCCTTCGAAGAGCCAAAGGTGGACAGCCTGGCAATCCATCATGGCCACGGCCTTCTCCGGAGCCATCGCAGACACCTCGTCGATTTCCAGAGATGCATTCAGCGATTTCTCCAGGTCATAGAGCTGGCTCATGCGGTGTACCGAGTTGAGCAGGTCCTGGCGCTCACGTTCAAATTCTTCTGCCGCCAGAATCGCCGGCCCTGCGAGTTGGATGGCCGGAGCCAGGACAGCAAGATTGGCCGAGCGAATTGTGCCGGCGAACAGCAATACCTCGATCGCTCCTACTAACTGGTCCTGGACCAGCAGAGGAAGATAGGCAAGCGAAGAAACAGAGCGGGAGACGTTGAGATGCCCATAATCTTCACGTGCAAACTGCCCGCTCGAATAAATGAGGGCTCTCGGTGGCTCGGATGACCAGGGAGCCAGCAAGCGGCGATCCGCAGGCAAGATGTTGTCCGCCAGAGAGAGGTCTCCAGCAATTCCGACGGGCAGGAATGCCGGTTCACCGTCGACGGATGAAAGGCGGTGAACGATGCAGGCGCTGTCGGGAAGCAGTTGAACTACGGCCGAGGCGATCGATCTGGCGCGTGCGGCAGAGTTTGTCGCAGCGAGCAAAGATGAAGCTAGTTCAATCGCAAAGTCGTATGAAAGCGGCATGATCGGCCATCAAGAAAACATTTATTAGGCATCTCTTGACGGGGACAAGAGGCAGGATTGATGCTTTGATAACCGGAGGCTAGCAGGCGTTCTTTTCGAAGTAAAGCAAATTCTATCTAAGACGCAGGAGATTTCGTGGATCTCGACATAAAGCAAAGCGGCAACATTTGCACATTGAAACTCAAGGGACCGTTCAGGTCAGTTGAATCCGTCAAGGAGTTGAACTCAGCAGTTGAGTCGGCCCTGGCAGGCGGGTGCATTTATTTTATCCTCGACCTTTCGGCGATGCCGTATATTGACTCCGCGGGCATTGGAGCTATCGTAAGCATATTGCGGCAATCCAGACAGCTAGGCGGACACACTATGCTGATCAATCCTTCGTCTTTCGCTGAAAAGACATTCAAGATGGTTGGCATCCTCAGCTTGTTCAGTGTTCACACATCCGAAGTAGATGCGTTAGCTGCCTGCGAAAGCAATTAGCAAAAGCTCTCGAAGCTGCCGGCTTCGCGCCTCCGCGCATTGCAAATGTTTGATGCGCGTTTCGCCATCACTACTGGAAATTAAAAGAGCGAGGGACGGGCAGATCCTCCCAGCAGAGAAGCGTTCACATTAGCAATGGTGTGTGTGCCTTCAGGGCCACCCCAGGCAAAGGCGAGCGAGAGAGCGGGCAGGCCTCCGGCGCGCAGGGTAAGGCCGACAGAGAAGCTGTGGGCCAGATGATTGAAGTCGACATCGTTGCGTGTGAAGGCGACTTTGCCCTGGTCGGCGGAGAAGGAGAACCCAACGGGACCCCAGATGGAGTGTTCGAAGGCTTCACGCAGGACCAGTGCGTTGGGTGCGCGGAAGCGATAGTCACTGTAGCTGGGGAGCCACGAGTTGCCGTTGATGTCGGAGCCGCCGATTGTCGGCTGGTAATAGAAGGGGACGGCGCTGCCTGCATTAGCCATTGACTCGGTGATGAACAGGCGCAGTTCTATTGAGCCTTCGCGGTTGCGCTGAATAGCGGAGCACTTTGTAGCGCCGAGGGCAGCGGCGCAGTCGTCGGGGCCGTTGGTGACCCTGGGGCCGTAGGACGCGGCATTGCGATAGAGCGGAATAATGTGGTCGAGGTCGAAATTCACCCGGCGGAATGTGTAGTGGCTGTCGGACGGGGCGACGTACTGCTGAAACTGCGCGAGGTAGTCGATTTGAAGGTGGTCGTTGAAGAGCGCGGGCTCAACGCGAATACCTTCGCCGAATTGCGCGACCGCGGGTTGAGTGGTCAGTCCGGGAGCTGTAGTTTCCGTGAAAAGCTGTTCGATGGATGGGCTGGATTCGGAGTGGTTTCCGCGCAAATTGACGAAGCGTCCGTTGGCTTC
>JBEKRU010000052.1:0-60909 GCA_049518435.1 Occallatibacter sp.
CGGCACGTAGATAGCCACGGATCGTGGCGGGCGAATAGTTGCGTCGCTGGAGCTCTTCCAGCATCCGCTTGCGTAAGTTGGTCACAAGGATCTCCTTCCTTGTGAATCAACCTACCGCAGCCGCTGCCGCTCATAGCTGCACGCCAAGGCAGTGTCCGCCGCGCCAGCGGCTTCGTTCTGGTCGCCTATCCGGACATTACCCCTGAATGAGGGTTGCTGCGTTTCGGGGAACGCAGTGATAACTCAGGAGGCCGGTAGACTTCAAAATGTGGTGGGGTTTTTACTTAGCCCGGCGTCGACGGCATCGAGCAGGGTACCTGTCGGATCGCTCTCATAGTCCCAGAACATCACTCCTCGGAGCTTGCCTTCGAGCACATATCTGCATTTCAAAACCAGAGACTGCGGATCATCGTAGGAAACAAAAGTCTGCTTTTCCGCGTTGTAAAGATACGGAACTTTCGCCACAGGGTCCCAGTAACGAATGAAGCCACTCTTCAACATGCAGTCCACTCCGCCGTACTGCAGCCACGCATTCTTTGTTTTCTTTCCCGGCTGATACAGGCCATGGTTCAGCGCCGGTACTTCTCCCCACACATGCCCATAAAATGGAACGCCTAGCACAATCTTCCCCGCAGGCACACCCGCCTGTTCATACGCTTGAACCGACGCATCGGCTGAGATTTTCTTTGGGTCCGCGGGATTCGTAAACAGTGGCGCGTGGTGTCCGGTCGTCGCGTCGGAGTCTGGCTCGTAATAGTCGTAAGCCATCAGGTTGACGGTGTCGACGTACGGCTGTACCTTGTCCATCTCCGTGTGCGCCAGAAACTCCGGCGACGCGCCGGTGGCGATCGTCAAAAACAGTGGACGGTGGAGCTGCTTCTCATGCTCGTCAAAGCGGGTGCGCAGTTCCTTCAGGAGCCGGGTGTAATTCTGTTTGTCTTCAGGCCGAAAATGCTGAGTTGACCCGGCCAGGCCGGGATATTCCCAGTCGATATCCAGACCGTCGAGCTGATGGTGATCAACAAATTCCACTACGCTGGTAATGAACGCGGTCCGGCTGGCGTGCGTCAATGCCATGTCAGAAAATGCGCCGGACCAGAGCCACCCACCCACGGAAACCAGCACCGTGAGCGAGGGGTTCTGCTTCTTCAGCGCAACGAGGGCAGCCAGATTCTGATCGTCATTCTCGAAACCATTCACGATCCGGCCATTCTTAATGTTGGCGAACGCATAATTGATGCGCGTCACCTTCTGCGCGGCAATGTCTCCATCGTGAAGCAACGCGTTTTGCGGAAAGACATAAGCAACGATGACGGGCTTGGGCGCGGCCGTCGCAGGCGCCGCGAAAAGGGAATGGAAGCTGCAGAGGGTCGCGAAGGAGACGAGCCAGAATATGGAAGAAGTCCGCACCCGTTCTACTTTATTGCACGGCGCTGGCGTCTGGCGGTAAAAAAAGACAGGCGAGGCTTTCCAGGAGCTTGCACCTCGCCTGTGAATACCGCACAAAAGCCGGCTCGCTCGTGCCGGTCTCATTAAATCGAATGAGCACGCAACCTAGTGGATGCGGATCTCTCCTGAGCCCGTCTCGATGCGCACCGTGGGGCCGCCGCCGTTCAACTTGCCGGTGACATGGTGCGTGTTCATCGAACCCTGGGTGAGCATCTCGCGGTCGGTGTGGATGCCACCGGATCCAGACTCGGCATCGAGCGTGAGCGGGGCACTGCCCACCCAGAGCTCAACCTTCCCGGAACCCGTCCCAAGATGCCAGCTTTCTGTTGGTGCGCCGGTCACCTTGATATCGCCCGAGCCGGTGGTGGCCTTCAGGCCCCCGCGCAGGTTGCGCAATTCAATTTCGCCTGATCCGGTTTCCGCCTTCACGTCGCCTGGACTGGTGGTATCGGCATAGATGTTGCCCGACCCGGTTCCCACACTAAAGCCGCCATGCAGGCCGGTTGCGTGAATGTTGCCCGACCCCGTGTTGAGTTTCGAGTTTTCTCCCACCCCGTCATCGGTGACATTGCCGGAACCGGATGAGGCCTCGAGATACGAATTCGCCGGCGCTTCAATTTCATAGTCAATGCTGACGTGGTGCATCCCCTCGTTGTCGCCGTCGTGGTGCTTGCCAATGTGGATAATGTTTCCGGCCTGCTCAATTGGTGGGTTGGCGGCGATCTGGCGCACGCGCTCGTCGCTGTCGCCCCAGGTCGAGCGCACTTTCCCGATCACATGCACGCGACTGTCCGGTCCAGGGGTAATGTGGACGTTGCCCGAACCGGTCGAGACCGAAAGCTCCACTCTGCCGCTCACGGTCAGCGACCGGTCGAAGGTTGCCTCAGAGGCCATGGCTGGGATTGCAAGCACAAGCATAGCCGTTGCTAGAAAGGGATGCTTCATCATCTACCTCATTTCGGTGAACAATTGACTGAGGACATGCGGCAGGGCGAACCGTTCCGCATACGATCACGTACCATGGATGCAAATCGAGTGCCATCGCCCAAATCAAGCAAACTCCAATGATTCCAGCAGATCGGGGGCCAGCCCGGAACATCCAACGCGGGAATCTGTCCGAATTCGAACAAACATGTGCGTCCCCGAACACCCTTAAGACTGATAGCTGAGAGCTGTGAGCTGGCTTTACTGCTGCAGCACCACCTGATCGCCTTCCTTCAGCCCGCTGAGAATCTCAGTGACCGAGCCGTTGGAAAGGCCGACGGTCACCGGAACCTTGTGTTGCCCGTCCTTCTGCGACTTGTCGGGAATCATTACCGAAGCATTCTTCTGGTTGTCATAAACCACGGCGTTCTCAGGCACCGTCAGCACGCCCTTGTGTTCATCCAGCAGGATTTCTGCGTTGGCGGTCATAAGTGCCTTCAACTCGCCGCCGGGGTTGTTGATGGAAACCCGGACTTCAAATGTGGTGACATTGTCTTTTTCGACGCCCATCGGAGCAATTTTGGTGACCTTGCCGTT
Source organism: Occallatibacter sp. (assembly GCA_049518435.1). Lineage (GTDB taxonomy): Bacteria > Acidobacteriota > Terriglobia > Terriglobales > Acidobacteriaceae > Telmatobacter. Next base: position 2,971 of record JBEKRU010000052.1, read on the forward strand.
GAACACGCGGTCCCGAAAGCTTTCCACCTTGATGCGCGCCGGCTGGCCCATGTAGACGTGCGCAATGTCCGCCTCGTCCACCTTGCCGTCCACGTAAACTTCGTTCACATCGCCCTCGGTCATCACCAGCGTGGCGGTCGAGCCCAGCACCAGGATGGAGCTGACCGCATCGCCAATCTCCACGTCGCGCGACAGAATCACTCCATCCATGGGCGCAACAATGGTGGTGTAACTCAACTGCTCCTCAAGCTGCTTCAGGCTTGCCTCGCTCTGTTGGACCAGGGCGCGGGCCTGCCGTAACTTGGCCGTATCCACGCCAATCTGGGCCTTCGAGCTGTCGCGCCGCGTGAGGGCGGCAAGGTAATCCTTGTTGGCATCGTCGTAGACCTGGTGGCTCACAATGCCGTCCTTTAACATTTCCTGGTTGCGGTCCAGAGTGGTCTTGTACATGGGCAGATCCGGCGCCGCGGCGTTCACCTTGTCCTGCTCAATATTGGCCTCAAATGTTCCCACATTGGCTTGGGCCGACCCCAGTTGCGCCTTCTGCGCCTCCACCTGCGCCTGAATCTCCTGCTGATCGAGTTGCGCCAGTGGCTGGCCCTTCTTCACAACATTATTGATATCGACATAGAGCTTCTCCACAATGCCCGAGGCCTTGCTTTTTACCTCGACCTTGGTAATGGGCTGAATCTGGCCGGTGGCCACCACGGAACGCGCAACATCGCCGCGTGTCACCTTGGCCAGCCGGTTGGGATCGATGGTCGATCCCTTTGCCAGGCGCATCAGGCCAAAGCCCGCTATTGCCAGCACCACAACAATGCCTGCGCTGATCCAGATCCAGAACTTCTTGCTCTTGCGCGCTGCAGCCACCAGAAACCTCCCAAAATATGAAGAAAGCTGTTACATCCAAAAATTGACGCAACTAAGTTGTAGTTGAGACGGTCCCAATGCTTCCCCGTCAACCAATCCCGACCCGCACCATGTCCGCTTTTTGATACGCATCCCAACCTGCGGCGGTTCCCTCAGTGCCAGAGCCGGAGAAAGCAACCAAAAAGGAAAACGCATTGATCCAACGATCCTATCGGTATGTGGCTCGAACTCCTCCGACCCGCGAACCGGACAGAGGTTAATAATCCGATGAATGACAGGGCCGACAGAGGCAATGAATCTGCATCTCAGCGGATCCAGCCTGCCCGCACCTCTCCGTCCGGCTCGCGGACCAAGGTCGTGTTCACCGGCATTGGCTCCTGCCTTCTGGCCGGCAGCCGCTCAGGCGAAGTCTATTACTTCTCCTCCGAGCTGCCGGAACGCTCCATTGATTCACAGGATGCCGCAGAGTTGCTCAGCTCAGGCCTGTTTCGTTTGGATCTTCGATCTTAGCGCACCCAGCCCGGAATGCTCACACGCCGGCCACTCATCACCTATATATGAAAACTGGAACTTAGAATCTGGAACTGAGAACTACGAACTGTGAACTCGCTGGAATGCTATTCTCCAGAACGAGATGCACGGTCTCCCGCTGCTCCAATTTGTCGCTGTCGCCCTGCTCATTCTGGCCAACGCATTCTTTGTGGCTGCGGAGTTCGCCCTGGTCTCCATCCGCGACACGCGCATCGAGCAATTGCTTGCCGCCGGCGTTCCCGGAGCCCGCGCTGTACGCACGCTGCAACAGGATCTTGACGACTTCCTTCCCGCTGTCCAACTTGGCGTCACCCTCTGCTCGCTCGCTCTCGGCTGGATCGGCGAACCGCTGGCCGCCAACATTGTTCTCGGTTGGTTCGGCCTCCTTCCCATCACCCATCCCCTCGCGGTCCTTTACGCGCATGTCATCGCCATTGCACTTGGCTTTGCCCTCATCACCTACTTCCATGTGGTGGTGGGCGAACTGGTACCCAAGTCTCTCGCCCTGCGCCGTGCAGAGGCTCTCGCCGTCGCCGTTGCCCCTCCCATGCTCATTTTCATGACCGTGGTGCGTCCCGCCGTGCGCCTGCTCAAGAGCTCAGCTGCCGTCATTCTGCGTGGCTTCGACATCCCCATGTCCGAGCGCGCCCAGGTTCACTCGCCTGAAGAGCTCAAGCTCATCGCCACCGCCGCCCGCCGCATGGGCCTGCTCCCCCAATTTCAGGAGACACTCATCCACCGCGCACTCGAACTCGACGAAGTCTCCATTCGCGAAATCATGACCCCGCGGCAAAGAATCTTCTCTCTCCCCTCCAACATGCTCGTCGAAGAAGCGAGCGCCAAGGTCATTGACCGCAAGCATTCCCGCGTCCCGGTTTATGACGAAACCCGCGGCCCCGAGCACATCATTGGCGTGGTCTATTCCAAGGACCTGAGCCGCCTTATGCACTTCCGTCCCGCGCGCTCCGCCACCTCGTCCTTTGTCGAGCTGAAGCTCATCCAGGTCATGCGCGACGTGCTGGTTGTGCCTGAAACCAAGTCGGTGCTCGACCTGATCCGCGACTTCCAGCAGCGCCGCCGACACCTCGCCATCGTGGTCGACGAATATGGTTCCACCGTCGGTCTCGTCACTGCGGAAGACGCCATCGAGCAGCTCACCGGAGAGCTCGAAGATGAATTCGACCACCCCACTCTGCCCGTGCTCACCACCGCCTCCGGCGCCTTTGTGTTGGATGGAGGAGTCAACCTGCGCGACCTGGAAACCCAGATGCAATGGGCATTGCCGCGCGACGGCGGCGTTGAAACACTGGCCGGCTTCCTCCTTATGCGCCTCGGTCACATCCCCGGCCCCGGCGAGAGCATCGTCTTCGAAGGCCGGCGACTGACCGTGGCTGAAATGGACGGCCGCCGCATCGCCAAAATCCGCGTAGAGCCCATCGAGACCCCCAAACCGCCCGCACCTTGAATGCCCCTTCCGTGATGGTGGAAAGGAGGTGGGTGTCCTGTCCTCCCTGCGCAATTCTGCATCCAAGTCTTGCGAGGAGATGTCGCGATGCGCACTTGGAGAATGATCACCGGCCTGGGCCTGGCCGCGGCTCTTGTAGCCGGCTGCCACACAAACACAAACTTGGTTGACAAGGGCGCGTTCAAGAGTGCGCTCGACAATTACCTCGTCAGCCAAAGCGTTTGCCTGTTTTCGACCTCAATCAAATTTCCCGTGCAGGCCGATACCAACAACGACGAACAGACAAAAGGCTTTGACGCGTTGACGGATGCGGCCATCCTGACGCGGACCCCGGAAGAAAAGAAGCGCTTCCTGATCGGCTCAAAGCAGGTCAACGACTACGATCTGTCGCCCAAGGGCCGATCCGTGTGGACTCCTGAGCAAACGCAGCCAGGCTATGGCAACTTCTGCTTCGGTTCGCCCAAGGTGAATTCCGTGGACAACTACGCCGCGCTCGATTCAACCGGAAATACCTACGCAGTGAGCTATCAATTTGCGGTGAATCTCCCCGACTGGGCGAAGACCGAAGAGATGAAGACGGCATTCCCGTCCATCGATCTTTGGAGCGCGCCGCGCACTGCAACCGCCAACCTGGCCAAAGGAGAAACCGGCTGGTCCGTGCAGAAAGTCACGGCCTTCGCGCGTATGCATCCGCTCATCCAACAGCCCACGGAGTAATCGTCCAAGGCAGCGTGATGCGCCACCCTTTACAAGGTGAAAGTATGCAAGTTCTTTGTTCTGATTTTGCCGGTCAAGCGTCGCCGCGCCAGGAGCAATTCCCCGCAAAGCCTCGCGACGACCGTATATTAGCATGAGAGCATGCTGCGCACAATGATGGAGGCGCTGGGCTTACCGGACCCGCCGGGTGCGGCGGCTTCCGCAACCTCCATGTCGGAGTTCTTTGTACAGCCGTAGCCGTGTGTTGATGGGGCATTCTCGTGGGCGCATTCAGCGGGTTGTTCTTCATGTCCGCCGGGACGAACGGAGCCTATTGCTGCGGCGCCGGGGCGGTCGTTTCGGTGGCAGGCTGCTCTGGCTTTGCAGGTGACGGCTTCTCTTTGGACGGCGTCGCGTCAGGCGTATATGTCACGAGGGGATGCTGCACGACGACAACACCTGGACTCTGGACTGCGGGCTTGTGGAGCTTCAGGACAGCCACTCCCGACCCAGCCGCAAGAAACAGCACGATGGCCCCAATCCACCGGATCATGAGATTCTTCCTGCGCTGCTTCTCACCGTCGAATCCTTCGTCCAGTTTCGCGTTGTATTCCTGGACCAGGATCGAAAGCTCTTGCGTTGACACGTACCTTGCCGGCGCTGGCGGGGCCGCGGCGGTGACCTCGTGGATGGTCAGGTTGTTGCTACCGGCCGGTTGCGGTTCGACGGCGGACCCCCGCATTCTGGGAGATTCCTGCATCCGTTTCGGTGCCGCGGGTGCGATGTGAGCCGGAGCGGGGATGTTGTGAACTGGCGGCACAATCGACATCCGGTGGACCGGCATCTCAGCCATCTTGCTTAGCGCCGGCGCTGCGACGACGGCTTGCGGCGCCGAAGACTTGCCCCTGGGAGCTGGAGCATCATCGAAGTTATCGAAATCGTTCGGCAGAGTTGCAGGTGGCGCGCCCCCGGTATCCCAGAGGTTGAAATCATCCGGTAGAGTTGTCGGTAAAGTCCCCTCTAATTTTGCTTGACGTGCCATTTGGCCTCTGCCCCTTTTGAAATAGTTCGTGCATTCCAGGTGCGCGTTTCTGACTCATAATTCATTGTGTGCAAAGAGTATGCGGTAACTTTCTTGAACGGATGGGAGAATACCGCGATGCATAGCCCTCGAAATACCCGCAAAAGATGACATTAGAAGATCATAATTTTGCGCCCCTGTACGTGATTCCTATCACGATGTGCGGTCCAGGTTTCGGTAGTTTATCTCGGAGTCAAGATGTCTGCAATAGTTGTTCACTCAAAACATGCACGAAGGCGACCCAGTCTCGCGACTAGGGCTACCCTCTGCCGCCTGCTGACGCGGGCTGAAGGCGATTCGATGCATTTCATACGCAGGCTCAAGCTACTCATGCTCGAGCCACACATGCTCCATCCACTCAATCTGGAACACGTTGCGTTGGTCGCGCCTGTCGCCTTGATGGGGTATGGCGCCCGAGAACCATACTTGACATTATATATATAAATCAATATACATATTCATTATGACCAAGAAGCAAGCGGAGCGCTTTCTACCCCTTAAACCCCAGTGGTTCCACATTCTGCTGGCCCTTGCCGGCGAAGAACAGCATGGCTACGGGATCATGCAGGAAGTTCTGGGGCGGACCATGGGCAAGGTCCGCCTTTGGCCGGCCACGCTTTACGGCTCCCTGAAACGCATGATTGAGGAGGAGCTGATCGAGGAGTCGAGCAAGCGTCCGCTGCCCGAACTCGACGACGCGCGCCGCCGCTACTACCGGCTCAGCACTCTGGGACGCCAGGTGCTCGACCTGGAATGCGAGCGGCTGCAGGGCCTGGTACACGCAATCCAGACAAAACGGGGAATGGTGACGGAATGAAACGATCACAACGTGTGTATGAGCGGTTGGCGCAGGCATTTCCCCACGAGTTCAAGCTGGCGCACGGCGAAGAGATGCTGGAGACAGGTGAAGCGGCCATGGCGCACATGGCCAAGAGGCGTGGCTGGGGCGGAATGGCGGCGCTGCTGGCCGATGCTGCCGTGCGCCTGCCGATTGAGTACCTGACCGAGATGCGCCGCGACCTGCGACATGCCGTACGCGCCCTGATCAAGTCGCCGGGATTCGCGCTTGTCGGCATCCTCTCGATGGGACTTGCCATCGGGCTCACCACTAACGTTTACAGCTCCAGTTGGGCACTGCTCACGCGGCCCATCGAGGGCGTGGCGCATGCGAGCCGTTTGGTGATGGCGGAGAAGCCGGTGTCTTACTTCTATGTTGAGCGTTACCGCGAACAGAAAAACGTCTTCGCGGGTGTCGCCGCATTCCAGACCGCGGTGCCCTTCAACCTGCGCCTGCCGGGCGAGGCAGATGGCAGGCAGCAGCGCATCTTCGGTCAGCTGGTTTCACCCGACTACTTTCAGGTGATGGGCGTGGACGCTGAGCACGGACGCTTGCTGAGTCCTGCGATGGACCGCGTGGGAGATGCGCCCGCCGCGGTGATCAGTGACAGATTCTGGCACACGCGTCTCGGGTCTCGGAGTGACGCCGTGGGGCTTGTATTGCGCGTGAATGGCCAGGCGGTGACCATTGTGGGCATTGCGCCGCGCGGGTTTGAAGGCGCTTTCGCAGCTGAATCGGCTGCTGAGCTTTTTGTACCCGTGACCGCGCCGGCGAGTGTCGCGCCTGAACTCGCCGATGACGTGCTCCATCGCCGCAATGCGCGCGAGTTTTTGGCGCTGGCGTCCCTGGCGCCGGGTGTCACCCCCGCGCAGGCAGAATCCGCGCTCGATGGTGTCACGCGCCGGCTGGATGCGGACGACCCTTCAGCTCCGCCACAGACCGACAAGGCCAGGCGCGTTACTCTGCTCCCCGCCGGAACCCGCGTGCCCATTCCGCCGGAACTGAAGCGAGCGCTCGAAGTTTTCTTCGGCGTGCTGATGGGGATCGTCATTATCATCGCCTGCATGAATCTGGGCACGATGCTGATGGCGCGCGGTGCGAATCGGCGGAAGGAGTTCGCCATTCGCATGTCGGTGGGCGCCAGCCGTTTTCGCCTGGCTCGCCAGTTGATGACGGAGGGAATGCTGCTCTCGCTGCTTGGCGGCTTGCTGGGCTTCGGCCTGGCTTATGTGCTGAATGCGCTGAACGCACAGTTGCACCAGGCCGTGGACGCGCCGGGCACGCCCGACCTGGGCGTGGACTGGCGCGCTGCGGTGTTTGCGTTCGTTGCGGCTCTCGTCTGCGGTGTCGTATTAAGCGTTGCGCCCGCTCTGAGCGCCACCAAGTCGGAACTGACACCCGCGTTGAAGCAAGGATCAGCCATGCAGCTTCCCGGCTATCGCCGCTTCGGCCTGCGCAACCTAGCCATGGCGGCGCAACTCGGTGGTTCCCTGATGCTGCTGTTGATTACTGGCTTTGTGCTACTAGGCTTTGCGCGCGGCTACCAGGTCCAAACCAACTTCGACCCGAAGACAATGGCGATGGCTTCGGTCGATCCGGTGCGCGACGGAGAGATTCCGGAAAAGGCTCTCGACTTCTTCGCCAGCCTACCGGAGCGGTTGAAGGACTCCGGCAAGTTCTTGAGCGTCGCGCTGACCACGGTAGCGCCGTTTGCCACCTTGGATCACGACGACAGCGGACAGTTGACGGTAGACGATCCGCAGGCGGCCCAGCGGGTAGAGCAGCCCGCGATCAAAGAGTCCATAGGCGCCGGATACTTTGCGGCGCTCGATGAGCCCCTGTTGTCAGGACGTGAGTTCAATGACGCGGATGAACGCAGCCTGATGGAACCCGTGGCGGACAACGCCACCCGCATGCTGCCCGTGGTGATCAACGAGACAGCGGCAAAGAAGCTGTTCGGAAGCACGAATGCCATCGGAAAGCACTTGAAAGACAGAAGCCGCAGCTACGAGGTGGTCGGCGTTGTGCACGACCTGAAGAGCGGCATGGGCATGAAGCAAGCAATCGCCTATGTGGCCCTTTCGCGCGATGACTTTGCGCGGCCGCGGGCATCCGGCATCACGATCCTGGTGCGTACCAAGACAGGAGTGGACGGAGCCGCAGCCATACGCGAGGTGGTGTCAGGGCTTGATCCGAAGCTGGTGCCGTTTCACGTGGAGACGCTGAGCGACCAGCTTGCGATGAGCCGCCGAGGGATTCGATCGGCCATGTGGACCTACGGCGGCATTGGAGGATTCGGGCTCATCCTAAGCGCCATCGGACTGGCGGGAGTCACGGCGTACGCGGTGGCGCAGCGCAAACGAGAAATCGGAATTCGAATGGCCCTGGGCGCCAACAAAGGCCAGGTGTTGCGCCTGGTATTGCGCGAGGGAATCACGCTCATTGCCGCGGGAACGGTGCTGGGCTTTGCCGGTGCGGTGTTAGTATCCAAAGCGCTTGAGGCAGTAACCAGCGTGCTTGCCGATGCGCTGGCAATGGGCACCAACGATCCGCGGTTGCTGATGGGCGCGCCCGCTCTGTTAGCTGCTTTGGCGCTGATAGCCTGCTATGTTCCCGCGCGCGCGGCGGTCCGAATCGACCCGCTGAAAGCGCTGCGAACGGAGTGAGACTCCGGGGCAGGGACTCCAGGACAAGGACGCAGGGAAAAGGAGTCCGGGGCAACTCTCGCAGTCATTTACCATGCGATAGACACATGCTCATCCTGTAACGGAGATTCCCGATGCATCTGCTGCGAACCTTCCGCCTCTGCGCCTTTGCTGCCATCTGGCTTCTGTGCGTTCATTCCGCCACAATGGCTCGCGCGCAGCAGGCTGCGCCCATTGCATACGGCCACAATCCAGCCGCTGGAAAGTTCTACGACATCAACGGCTTCAAGATGTACACCGAAGTCTACGGCAGCGGGCCGCCCCTGCTTATGATTCACGGCAACCACGGCGATATGAGCGCCTTCGCACAGAATGTTCCTTACTTCGCCACGCACTACAAAGTGATCCTCGCCGACAGCCGATCGCAGGGCAGATCGCTTGACCCCGGCCATCCGCTCACCTTCGAGATGATGGCAGACGACTTCGCCGCGTTGCTGGACGCGATGCACATCCCCTCGGCCTACGTTATCGGCTGGAGCGACGGCGGCATCAATGCACTGCTGCTCGCCATCCGGCATCCTGAAAAAGTGATACGCCTAGCCTCCACCGGCGCCAACCTGTGGCCCACGGCCGATGCCTTCCGGCCGGGACTGTGGGACAACGAGAAGAAGGAGTACGAGGCCGGCCTGCACAAGACCTACTCGACCGCCCGGGAAGAAAACGATCGCAAGCTGTTCCTTCTGGACTGGCAGGAGCCCCATATTACGCTTGAACAGCTCCATACCATCCAGGCTCCGTCGCTGATTATCTGTGGGGATCACGACCTTATCTCCATTACGCACACCGTCCTGATCTACCAGAACATTCCCCATGCCAACCTCTGGGTAGTTCCTGGCTCTGGCCACGGCACCCTGCAGGAACATGGCGGCGACTTCGACCAGCAGGTCGGCGAGTTCTTCACCAAGCCGGACAAAGACTTCAAATAGGCGCATGGTGTTGCGATGGATCCCGGCGCCCTGTCAAAGCACGGCGGTGCGCAAGCTTGATAGTGATCCAAGCTCAGTGGTGGATGGGGTTGTTGGGAGCGGCTACCGGGTCGACCGTAGTGTTGTGGCCTTCGGTAATCATCCAGCGTCCGTCGCGATGAACGAGCACATAGGTCAGCATGCTGGTTGAAGGCGGCCTGGCGCGCCCGTCCGGAGTGGTATATCCGTCCGCATCCCCGCTCGTGGTTGCAATGGCAACGTCCGGGGTGATTGCGCGGATGCTAACGAGCTTCCATGGCTGCAGGTTGCGATTCTTGAAGATGGTCTGATGGTAGGTCTCATGGGCGCGGTAAACCTCGTCCCGGCCCTGCCACCTCATGCCGACAACATTGATCCACTCCACGTCCGGAGTCATGTCAGCCACATAGGCTTTCATGTCGTGGTGGTTCCAGGATTCGATTTGACGGTCAAGTACGGCGCGGATGGCGGCTTCGTCGGCAGCAGCCAGGGTTGGCGTCTGAGCCATCGAACTGCTCACAATGAGCGCTACAAAGATGAATGCGAAACCTCGGCGAAGAAATGTCATGGATATAACTTACGACATCTTCCTTTTTATGGCGCCGCGGGTTTGCGGAAGGTGATGGCGTAGAACTGGCCGTTGTGCAGATTCTGAAAGTGGACTTCCAGCATTTCCTGCGGGATGAGGTGGAGGGGCGGGATTACGGGCTCCCTGTACTCCCTGGAGAAACGGCCGAGGAGGTTTTCGTACATGTTCTGGGGAAGCTGTTCGGCTCGGCCGGCGATGAGAAGAAGGCTGCCGGGCCTGGCGACGCGGATCATTTCCGCGATGGCTTTGGCGGGGGAGTTGAAGAACTGGATGCCGCCGGTGTGGAAGACCGCGTCGAAGCTGGAATCGGCGAAGGGCAGGCTCTCAGCACTGGCGAGATAGAGGCTGGCATCGAGCTTCCAGCGGTGCAGGTTGGCCTGGCAGTTGAGGAGCATTTCCGCGGATAGATCGATGCCGAAGAGGTTCAGGCTGGGGAGTTCGGGTTCCTTGAGGAGATATTTGAGGTTGAGGCCGGCGCCGACGGAGGTTTCGAGGACGGAGTCGCCGGGCTTGATCTCAAGAAGGTTTGTGTAGCTGCGGAACCAGGCTTCCCGATTGAGTCCGTGGAGGGCGAGAACGACGCGCTGGTAGTCGTGGGAAAAGCCGGCGATGAGCTCATAGAGGTTGCTGTATTTGAGATTCGCGCCGGTGAGGTCGATGGGTTTGATGAAGGCGGGAATGCCGTCGTGAACGGGAAAGCGCTCGCCGGAGGGACTTTGAAGTTCTTCGCGGTCTTTCTCGCGCACAAGTTGGAGGGGTTCGCCGGTGCTGGGGCTTTGGAGCAGGGCGATGGATTGGGGGCGGTCTGCGAGGGCGCGCACTTTGAGGGAGCGGATGAGCGCCCAGATGGCCAGGCCGGCGGCGGTGAGGAGGAGCAGCCAGGCTAAGGTTTCGGGGATGGGGATGCCTTGAGGAATGCCTCCGTGGCTGAGACCGAGAAGAAGGACGACAAGGAGCAGAGTGAACCGCACGGTGAAAAAGGCGCTGGCAGCCAAAGCCATTTTTTCAGCGGGGAATTCGTGTTGAACCATCCAGACGATTACGGCAGCAAACCAGAACACAATGACCTCTGAAAGGTCGAAGCGCGAGTCGGTGTGTGTGGGCAGCATGGGCAGGAGCAGCGGAAGGAGTGATCCGGCAGCGAGGGGCAGGGGGAGTGTGGCGGCGAATCCTGGTAGACGCGGACTGACGAGCTTGTGGAAGAGGAAGGGAGCGACGATGACGATGGTGGTGAGAAGGGTCCAGCCTAAGAAGGCGAGGGCGGATGAGAGGCCGGTGGGGGCGGCGTTGGTCCAACCGGTGATGAGGCTGGGGAGGAAACTGAGGGCGACCAGGATCAGGAAGCCCTGAATGGGGCGTTGCGTGGTGACGAACCAGACGGCGAGGATGGGGATGGTCCACAGGCCGATGAAGTGGACGAAGAACCCGAGGACAAAAAGGCTGAAGATGATCCATGCCTGGATTTGTAAGCTGCGAGAGCTTTCAGGTTTGTCTGCCATGGGCCGCTTCTACCTTTATATACGCGTGAGGCGCGGCGGGGATGTGATGGATTGGGCACCGTCTGGAACGGGAGGGTAGAGTAGCAGGCCCTTCGACTCCTGATGACCGGGACGATTCAGGGTTGTGCTATCGCACCCATTCGCCCGAAAAACGGCGAATGGATGGGGCACCCAGCTTTGTGGTTGGTCCGGCGCGAGGGCATTCGTGGCTTAACTTGCCGCGGTGGGTCATGATGCTCAAGATTACAGCTCTTGTTGCCCGGGTTTGCGGAAGGTGATGGCGTAGAATTTGCCTTCCTTGAGCATGTGAACGCGGATGTCTTCCATCTCCGGAGGCACCAGGTCGATGGGCACGTTTACAGGCTGCTTGCGGTCGCCGTAGAAGCTGCTGGTGTAGGGAATTTTCTCGTATGTGCTCTTCACATATTCCTCGGTTTCGTCTTCGATCATGAGATGGGCGCCGGGGCGGGCGACGCGGATCATTTCGCGGATGGCTTTGGGGCGGTCGGAGAAGAAGTTGAAGCCGCCACAGGTGAAGACTACGTCGAAGCTTGAATCGGCGAAGGGGAGGGCTTCGGCGTTGCCGGCGTAAAGGTCGGCTTCCATGTTCCAGCGGCGGAGGTTGCTCTGGCAGTTGGCGAGCATCTCGGGAGATAGATCGAGGCCGGAGAGCTTTGTTCCGTGGGGCAGGTATTTGAAGTTGAGGCCGGTGCCGACGGAGGTTTCGAGGACGGAATCGCCGGGCTTCACTTCGAGCAGACTCATGTAGTTCTCGAAGTAGGAGTCGAGGTTGAGGCCGCGGAAGGCACCGAAGACGCGCTGGGTGTCGTCGTAGAATCCGCCGATGGTTTGGTAGAGGTGGTTGTATTTGCCGTTGTCTCCGGTCAGGTCCTGGGGCTTGAGAAAGGTTGGAATTCCTTTGGTGATGGGGAAGCGCTCGCCGGAGGTGCTGACGAGGGATTCGTTGCTTTTTTCAGTGACTACCTGGAGCGGGTTTTGGGTGAAGGGGCTATGCAGGGTGGCGACTGATTGCGGGCGGCTGTCCCAGGATTTGTAGCGGGTGGGGCGGAAGAGGGCCCCGATTGTCAAGGGAAGAGCGAAGGCGAGGCAGGCGGGGCCAAATATTGAGGCGAAATTCGGGGACGCGAGCTGGATGGCGCTGGAGGTTCGCGTGAGTTCGACGGCTGCGGCAAGAGGGATGCCGGCGGCAAAGACGAGGGTGGTGGCGCGGGATTCGCGCGTCCAGAACCAGATGAGGGTGGCGGCGAACCAGTGGGTGAGGAAGGCGTGGACGCCGGGGGTTGGAGTGGGGCTGATGTGCAACGCGAGGGCGAGGGAGGGAATGGCGATGGTGGCCAGCGGGAACGGGAATGTGGACAGGAATCCAGGGAGGCGCGGGCTGGTGAGGCGGTGAAAGGTGAAGGGAAGAATGCCGAGGACGGTGGCGAGGAGCGTCCAGCCGAGGTAGGCGAGGGCCTGGCTTGGCCGGTGAGGGGGAAGTTGCGCCAGCCGATGATCAGGTCGGGAATGAAGCTGAAGGCCAGCATCCAGGCAAAGCCACGGAGAGGTTTTTGCGTGCCGATGAACCAGACGGCGAGGATGGGGCCGGTCCAGTTGCCGATGGGCGAGGAGAAGAAGCCGAGGATGAAGAGGGCGGCGGCGACAAAGGCGACGATTTGCGATGAGCGGCGGGACTGGACCTTTTGCATCGAATGGGCGGAGTGGACGGCGGTGGACATGTTGTTCTCCTTTGCTTGCACGCTTGTGATTTGCGCGCCGGTTGCGGACCTCCCACGTGTTGATGGGATGGGTTCAGGGAGTGTTTTTCGTGATGAGATTGGTCTCCGGGATGGCGGGGGCGGGTTCAGAGAGCATGGCAAGCGTGGATTGGCTCCATTCCAGGCAGGCGCGGAGTTGGACGACGCCGAGGGAGAGGGTGAGCATCCAGTAGGGGAATCCGGGGTTTGCCGAGTTGTGGGCGCGGGCAAGGGGTTCGAGGTATTCAAGGGTGGCGAGGATTTGGCGGTTGCTCTCCTGGAATCGGCGGACGTGGGCGATGGCGACGCCTGGGGCGGCGTCGCGGGCGAAGAAGAGCTTGAGCAGGAATTCGTTGCGGGGGGGATCGTCGCGGTAGGGGAGGGTGAGCCACTGTTGGAGGCAGTCGTGGCCGGCGGGGGTGATGGAAAACTCCTGGCGGTTGGAGCGGGCGGACGGGCCGGAGCTGGAGGGGACGATCAGCTTTTCGGCGGCGAGGCGCTTGAGGGTGGGGTAGATTTGACCGAAGCTTTCACCCCAGAAGAAGCCGACGCTCTGCTGGATGGTTTTGCGGATCTCGTACCCGGATTGATGGGGGTGGATGGCGAGGATGCCGAGGATGACGTAGGTGGTTTGGGTGCGGCTCATCTAGCTAGAAGATATATCTACTAGATAGTATTGTCAACAAAAAAACCGGGCGTGGCGGAGCGGTAAGAGGCAAGAATTCAAGTTGGCTATCCGGAAAGGCATCCCGCAGGGGCTAAAGCCCGGACATCTTTATTGGCCTTTTCGGCACGACTAAAGTCGTGCCCTGTTACAAGGCTTGTCCGTTATGGGCTTTTCCGCGATGACCTACTGAGCGTCGTCTAGAGCTACCGAGCGGGTTTACTTGCCGGGCTTGGCGGGTGCGGAGACGGGGGCCGGCTTGGCATTGTCGAGCACTGAGTGCGGGCCGCTGGAGCGCTGATAAAGGACAACCAGGCTGAGGGAGGTGACCATGAAGATGACCGCGGACCAGGTGGTAGCGCGGGTGAGGACGTTTGCGGCGGCGCGGGGTCCAAAGGCGGTTTGGGAGCCCTGACCGCCGAAGGCGCCTGCGAGATCGGCTGAGCGGCCTTGCTGCAGCAGGACGACAATGATCAGGAAGAGGCACACGATGATGTGTACGCAGACTACTGCAATGAGAAGGATGTGCATTTTAAGCTGCTTTCCAATTCCGCCCTGCTTGCGGGGACAGAAGAAACTTTGGTGCGGAGGAGGGGACTTGAACCCCTATGCCTCGCGGCGTCAGCACCTCAAGCTGGTGTGTCTGCCAATTTCACCACCTCCGCACTGAGGTGAACCTCTACGAGTATAGCAAAGGAGGAAGAGGCAGGGAACAAAGAACAGGGAACAGGGATCAGGGTTCAGGGAACAAGGTTCAGTGGGCGGGGGGATGCGAGGCGGCCATTTTTGCGCGGAGGCGGGCTTCGGAGTCGGCGCTCCAGTATTTGCAGTCGAGACGGATGAAGACGGAGGTGTAGGGGACGGTCATGTTGGTTTTCAGGACGAGGACGTGGAACTGCTGACTCGCCTGGGCGATCTGGGCGATGACCTGGTCGTGGGGCGCGGTGGTTACCGGGAAGTCGCGGAGCATGTCGGTGATGTTGTTGCGGTAGGCGGTGACGCCGGGCGCATCGTCTTCGGAAAGGAAATGCAACTCCGAATCAAGGGTGATGACGGGACGGACGTGGATGGAGCGGTTGATTGCGTGAAGGACTTCGCGGACAACTTCCGCCTGGTCGGTGTTGGTCTCGATGGTCTCGATTCCCAAGGAGGTTTGGAGGGGATAGGCGGAGTCGACGATGAGGATCCAGTTGCGATGGCCGAGCAGGGGCATGGCTTCGTCGAGTCTGGTTCTCCATGAAGGCGGTTCAGGGGATTGGGCAAGGCCGGGGAGGATGGCTGACGACATGAGGCTGAGAGCGATAAGCAAGTTGCGCATGGGAGATTGACCTTTCTGGAGTGGAACGTTTGCTAGCTAAAAACAGAGTGGAAAATCGAAAGACCCGCGGGCCGATGGTCGAGCTCTGTGGTCTCCCACCCATTGCGCGATGAGCCTCCACCCCGGCGACGAAGACCTGTCGCCGGGGGCCCCGGACTGCGCAATGGATGGGGCACCCAGAGTTTTTCGTCCACCAGCGGGGCGGCTATGCCTGAACATACAGGGCGTTGTCGGGGTTGGCTTCGATTGGCGTTGCAAAGTGGAGTGTGATTCCATCTGGGCCTTGAGTGGATTTGTGCGCGATTGTCTTTCCGTTGATAGTGACGGTTAGATTGCGAAGAGCGCTCGCGAAAGCGGATGGGATGGCTAATAACTGAATGGTTATGGAGCCAACGGCGGGAGTAAGGGTGATGGCGCGGGCGGTGACGTTGAAGCTGCCCCAGGCGGTGGGGGTGGACCAGAAGGATTGGAAGTTGGGGTGATTGATGAGGGGTTTCAGAGCGAGGCTGCGGGTGCGGGCGTCGTAGCGGAATCCGGAGAGCATGGGGATGGCGGCCCAGCTTGCCATGGGGCGGGTGTAGTGGCGGCCGTATTCCGATTCGTCGTATGGATTGCGGGATTCGCCGTCGTAACGGCTGCGGGTGTTGCGATAGATTTCGATGCCTTCGTCAACCATGCCGTGGGTCATCATGAGGACGGCGACGGAGTATTCGAGGCCGGTCCAGACTTCATCGCAATAGAAGAATGGAACGGATGGGCGATCGCCTTTGGTGAAATCGCAGATGATGAGGCCAGGCTCGTCGTTGAGGGCATAGACGCGCTGCACCATGGCCACACGGGCGAGGCTGGCTCTTGAGTTGTAATGGTGGATGGAGGCGAGGGTTTTGCGGATGTGCTGGGGGTCAAGGAGGTTGCCGAGACCGGCCACGGTGGCTGCATGTTGGCCTATGAGTTGATCGACGAAGCAGCCGCCACCGATTTGGAACGTGGGATTGACGGTGTCTTTGCTGCCGTAGCCCTGGAGCAGGCCGCTGGCGATTTTGTCTTTGGCGACGCCGCGGATTTGCTGGACGTAGAATTCGCCGTTGAAGAGATGGGCGTCGATCCATGCGCTGCCTTGCTGGAACATGCGATTGCAGTCAGCGGCCAGGTCTGAATCGCCCATGGCATCGGCCATCTGGGCCATGGCGCGGAGGGCGGCGAGATACCAGGTGGTGCACATGGAATTTGGACCGTAGAACTCGACGTCGTAGGTATTGTGCTGTGTGCCGTCCATGACGCCGGATTTGTGCTCGTCCCAGCCACCGGGGCGCCATGCGTAGGCGAGAGCGCGTTTGGCGGCGGGCCATTGTTTGCGTAGGAATGCGTCGTCGCCGGTGAGAGTCCAGTCGGCGTAGAGCTTGACGATTTGGCCCATCTGGCCGTCGGCTGCTGCTGCTCCCCAATGCTCAAGGCCGAGGGGAAGCTTGTGGCGGAAGTCCATGTGGCCTTCTGCGTCGGTGGCATAGCCGAAGTTGGTTTCGCGCATGGATTGGGCGAGGGTGGGAAAGAGAAACTGCGTGACCATTTCGTAGTTCCAGACATGGGAGCAGGTGCCGAAGCCGAGGCCGGTTTTGTCGCCGCATCCTTCAAAGCCGTGGAAGCTGCCGTCGGCGATGCGAAAGGCAGTGTTGGAGACGAGGGTGCTGAGGTTGGCGCTGGCTGCGTCTTTGACGGAGGCGGGGAGGGTGGATTGGGCGATTGCGGAGGCGAAGGCGCGGGTGCGGTTTTCCAATTCAGGGAGGTTGGCGGCAACGTGCTGGGCGACGGCCCATGCGTCGGGGAAGCGGGTGCAGTAGTAGTTGCCGATGAGGGTTTTGCCTTTGCCTGCGGGGGCGTCCCATCCGCAGCGTTCGGGAGTGCGGTTGGGGAAGTGCCAGGTCAGCAGAAAACGGAAAGAGCGCGTGGCGCCGGCGGGAATGGATTGGCGGATGGAGACGGAAGCGACGGATAGTTTGGAATCCTTAGGTGTGCCTAGGGCGCCGGATTTGGCGAATTCGTCGAACCAGAAGTGGGCTACGCCGCCGTTGAGGTCGTTGCCGAGCCATTGGGGCAGGACTTCTGCGGAGATGCCGGGCGGGGGCAGCGCGCCGAGGACGAAGGAGCCTTGTAGTGGATCGTCGGAGGGAAGTTCGGGATTGGTCATGAGGATGGCGGAGATGCCGGAGGCTGAGCGCGGATCGTTTTTGGGTTTGGTGGGCTTGCCGCATGGGTTCGAAAGCGACCAGGCTACTGCGACTTCGGCAGACGATTTGCCGGGGTTGTGGACGTGGTAAGTGAGGACGGCGCAGGGGAGACCGGATTTGTCGGCGTCGAGAGGCTGAAAGGGCGCCCAGGCTTCGAGGGCGACTTGGACGGGGCAGTCGGGATCCTGGAATTCGATGCGTGAGAGTGGGAAGGACGAGAGGAATTTGGCTTCGGCCATGCGTGGGAGGCCGGGGATCGGGGAAGGCCAGTAGCCGTTTTCGCCGGTGTCGTAGGGGGGAAGGTAACCGCGCTCGAGAACGACGCTGTAGGGTTGGGCGGCGGCGGTTTGAACCCAGAGGCTGGGCAGGGTGAGCTCGGGATTGTTGCCGGTGTCGGGGCGGTTGTAGATCTGCCAGTCCTGCAGGTTGCCGCGGCCGCCGAGACCGATGCCGCCGGTGCCGATTCCGCCGAGGGGACAGGAGATGCGGTTGAGATTCCGGCCGGTGAAGACGCGGGGATAGGCGGTGTCCTCGTGGGCTGCGGATGTTTTTGGAGCGGCGGATTGTTGGGTCGCCTGGGGGACGGGGCTGGATGTTACAGCGGTTTCTTCGGCGGAGGATGCTACGCCTGTTAGAGAGGCTGCTACTGCTGCTTTGAAGAAGTCGCGCCTGGATGTGCCGTTGTTCAAATTGCCCCCTTGCATACGCCTAATGTGATCAAGGCAATGAGTAGCGATAGAGGGGGCTGCTGTCAAGGCAGGCGGGTGGGTCGGAACCAGGGTTGACCGATCATGTTAGGGGGCTCGAGGAACTTGTCAGGCCGCTTGTGGCGTGACAACATGGCTGGCATGATGCATCACTCCAAATTATTTGACGCGCTGTTTATTCTTCTCGATCTTTCCCTTATAGGCGGCCTTTTGTCTCTTATCCTTGCCCCGCAAGATAAGCGAGCGAAAAAAAGAAAACTGGGCTGGGTCTTGGTGGTGATCGGAACCCTCCAGTTGATTCTTTCTATCTCCGAAATCATTTCAAATTGACCGGATACCCGGGCCGGACAAATTACGGCTGGCTGTGTGAGACCGGCGCTCTTGCTTTGGAGGCTGATGCGGCCGTTTGAGCACGCGGCTATTTGATGAGGCGGGCCATCCAGGCGGCGAGGGCGCGCTGGTCGTCTGATCCGGCGGCGTGGGTGGCTTGGACGTTGATGCGCTCTTGTGGGGCGCGGTTCTGGCTGATTTTGAATTTGCCTTCGATGCGGGCGATGGGGATGCGGGCGAAGGCGGGCTCGTTGGCCTGGATGAGGCCGGCTAGGAGGGCTTCTTTTCCGGCGTTGTCTTCTACGAGCTCAAGGGTGCCGTAGGCGTGGACGGCGATGTAGTTCCAGGAGGGGACGGAGAGTTGCTCGACATAGTTGGTGGGGGAGACGTAGCTGTGCGGGCCGGGAAAGACGACGAGGACTTCGCGGTTGGCGAGGGTTTTCCAGTGGGGATTGGCGTGGGCAAAGTGGCCTTCGATCAGGCCGTGTTCACCTTCGTCTTTGACGACTAGCGGGAGGTGGGTGGCTATGAGGGATTCACCTTGTGGGCCGAAGAGGATGGCGAAGGAGTAGGCTTGCATGGCTTCGATGAGGATGGAGCGGTCGGCGACCTGGTTGAATTTGGGCGAGTACATGGGACTCCTCGAGAACCGGGACGGTCAACATTGCGTAGTTCCACGTTAATGGTCACAGGCGGAGTGTGCAAAATATGGCGTCGACGGAGATGAATCGAGTTGAGGAGGCCGGGGTTGTGCCAGGAAACAGACGGGGGATTTGGCCGGCGCTGGCGCTGATGATCACGGCTCCGCTGGTGGCTGAGTATCTGCTGGGGGATTTGCCGATCAAGATGCTGCCGGCGCTGATTCTGCTGGCGCCGATGTATGGCGGCGGGGCGCTGCTGATTCGGGAGGTGGCGAGGAGAAGCGGGCGCGGCTGGCCCACGATTTTAGTACTGGGGATGGCTTACGCGATTTTCGAAGAGGCGTTCGCGACACAGTCCTTGTTTAATCCGAATTATCTGCGGCTGAATCTTGGATTGCTTGGGCCGGCTTATATTCCGGCGCTTGGCATTGGGGTGTGGTGGACGCTGTGGATGCTGATGGTGCATGCGATCTGGAGCATATCGACTCCGATTGCGTTGATTGAGGCTTGTGTGCCGGAGCGGGCGGGGACACCGTGGCTGGGGCGGGTTGGGTTGGTGGTTGTGGGGATTGTGTTTCTGCTGGGGGCGGTTGCGGCTACTGCGCTGGGATACCGGCAGGATCATTATCTGGCGTCGAAGGCGCAGTTTATTTGGGCGGCGGTGGTGGTTGTGGGGTTGGTGGTTGTTGCGTTTCGGATGCCGGTGTTTCGGAGAGATGAGGCGGAGCGGAGCGCGCCGTCGGCTTGGATGCTGGGGGCGATTTCGCTGGGGCTTGCTTCGGCGGCGATGGTGGTTCCGATGCAATGGGGATGGGGAGCTGTGGCGGCACTGCTGGGGCTTGATGCGGGGATGCTGATTGTGGTGTTGGCGTGGATGCGCAAGGGCGCGATGACGCTGGCGCACCAGGTGGCGCTTGCGGCTGGAACGGCGCTGGCTTATGGGTGGCATGCGTTTCTGCAGCATCCTGTGGTGGGGCAACTGGATGTCGGATTGCGGGTGGGGAATGCGGTTTTTCTGCTCGGGGCGATTGGGTTGATTGGGTTGGGGGCGAGGCGGGCGAGCAAGGTCACTGCGCAGTCGGCCGGTTAGGTTCGGGGATTTCAGTGGTTGAGATTTGTGGTCTCCCACTCATCGCGATGAGGCCGCGATGAATGGGGCACGATGCATTTGTTGGATGGTTCCGAGTGGTCGTTTATTGAATGCGCTCGAAGCGGAAGCCTCCTTCGCGGAGGGCGTGGCTGATGGCGGTGATATGGGTTGCGCCGCGGGTTTCTAATGTTACGTCAATTACGGTTTCGCCGAGGCTGACGCCGTAATAGGCGCGGTTGTGGATGGTTTCGACGATGTTGGCGCGCTCCTCGGCGAGGATCTGGGTGAGGGTTAGCAGCGCGCCGGGGCGGTCCTGGAGATAGACGCGAACGCGGAGCAGGCGGCCGTCTTTGACGAGGCCGCGCTCGATGATTTTGGCCAGCAGGGAAACGTCGATGTTGCCGCCGCAGACGAGGACTACTGTGCGGCGATGGCGGAGATTGGTTTTGGATTGGACGACTGCGGCTAATGCTGCTGCGCCTGCGCCTTCGGCCAGAGTCTTTTCCTGTTCGAGAAGCAGCAAAATGGCGCTGGCGATTTCTTCGTCGTCGACGGTGACGATTTCGTCGACGTAGCGGTTGACGAGGGGGAGGGTGAGGTCGCCGGCGCGGCGAACGGCGATGCCGTCGGCGATGGTGGCCTCAGCGGAGATGGTGACGGGGTGACCGGCTTCGCGGGCGCGGAGCATGGAGGGAAGCTTCTCCGGCTCGACGCCGATGACGCGGATTTTGGGGTTGGTCTCTTTGAGGGCGCAGGCGATGCCGCCGATGAGGCCGCCGCCGCCGATGGGAACTACGACGGCTTCAATGTCTGGAACCTGCTCGAGAAGCTCGAGGCCGATGGTGCCCTGGCCGGAGATGACTTCCGCGTCGTCGAAGGGATGGATGAAGGTGCGGCCTTCTTCAAGTCTGCGGCGGAGGGCTTCTTCGCAGGCCTCATCGTAGCTGGCACCGTGGAGGATGACCTCTGCTCCATAGGCGCGGGTGGCGGCAACTTTGATTTGCGGGGTGGCAAGAGGCATGACGATTTGGGCGCGGATGCCACGGGCGGTGGCGTGGAAGGCGACTCCCTGGGCGTGGTTGCCGGCGCTGGCGGCGATGACGCCCTTGTCGCGCTCGGCCTTGTTGAGCGTGAGCAGCTTGTTGAGCGCGCCGCGTTCCTTGAAAGACCCTGTGCGCTGCAGGTTCTCCAGCTTGAGATGGAGGGGCAGGCCGACGAGCTCGGAGAGATGATGCGAGAGCTGGCAGGGTGAAACATGGATGGCTTCGCCGATACGGGCGCGGGCGGCTTGGATGCTGGTGAGACTTACGGATTCCACTTGTATTTCTCCTTAATATTTGTCAGGGATAAAGCCCTGACCTACCAATCCGAAAAGGGACAAATGAAAAACCACCAGCCGCGTTTGCGGGAGGTGGCCTGGGTGCTGCTGTGTTGCTCAAAACTTGTTGGTCAGGCTTGTATTCCCGCGCGCAGATTGGGGCTTGTAATTCGAATGGCGGGAATGGATGGAGACATGCACAAGGCCGGACAGGGGTTCGCGTTGAGGCCGGAGATGTTCATGACGTTGAATGAAGTAGAACAGAGGTCGGAGCGGGTCGTCAACCACCATCTGCGGTGGGGCAGACGCTCGCTATTCGCTCGCACGGGTTGGTTGCGGCGCACGCACACAGGATTGGGCCTAATGCATCCCCGGTCCCCAAGGGCGAGGGACCGAGGGCACCCAGCTTGGGTCAAGAGAGAGGTAGCATCTCTTAGCGATGCGAATTGCGGTGGGCGCGGCGGGGGGCGTTGTGATGGCTTTCGAGATCGAAGGCCGCATTGACTAAGGCGATGTGCGAGAAGGCCTGGGGGAAGTTGCCGACGAAGCGTTTGCCGTGAACATCGTACTCCTCAGAGAGCAGGCCGAGGTCGTTGGTGAGCTTGAGGAGACGGTGGAAGAGCGCCTTGGCGTCGCGAATGCGGCCGATGGCTTTGAGGCTGCTGACCATCCAAAAGCTGCAGGCTAGGAAGACGCCTTCGCCGGGCGGCAGGCCATCGTTGCTCATTGCGGTGTTGTAGCGGCGCACAAATCCGTCGGACACAAGTTCGCGTTCAACCGCTTCGACCGTGGACTTGACGCGGGGATCGCTGCCGGGCAGGAATCCAACGACGGGCATCAACAGCAGGGATGCGTCAAGCTGGCTTGATCCATAGGCGCGGACGAAGCATTTCTTTCTTTTGTTGAAAGCTTTGACGCAGATCTCGGTATGCAGCGTTTCGCGGATCGCTTTCCATTTATCGATGGGGGCTTCGTAGTGCATGCGCTCGGCGAGCAGCACGGCGCGATCGAAGGCGACCCAGGCCATCATCTTGGAATAAGTGAACTGCTGCGGCTTTCCGCGGGTTTCCCAGATGCCTTCATCGGGAAGCTTCCAGATGGTTTCAAGATGTTCCATGAGCTGAATCAGCACGTGGAAGTCGGCTTCAGTATGGCGGTTCATGCTGTTTTGCGCCTGGAAGAAGCAATCGAGCATTTCGCCATAGATATCGAGCTGGACCTGGCCCGCGGCGGCGTTGCCAACCCGCACGGGGCGCGAGTTTTGATAGCCGGGAAGCCAGTCTACCTGCCACTCGAGAAGCTGGCGCTCGCCTTTGAGGCCGTACATGATCTGGACTTGTTCGGGGCTGCCGGCGAGGGCGCGGAGAAGCCAGTCCTGCCAGGCGGCGGCCTCGTTGGAGTAGCCGCCGTTGACCAGCGCGAGGAGGGTGAAGGTGGTGTCGCGAAGCCAGCAGTAGCGGTAATCCCAGTTGCGCACGCCGCCGATGGACTCGGGAAGGGATGTTGTGACCGCGGCGACGATGCCGCCGGTGGGTTTGTAGATCATGGCGCGGAGGGTGATGAGGGAGCGTTCAACGATGGAGCGATATTTGCCTTTGTAGCGGAGGCGATGGGACCAGATGCGCCAGCGCTCATCCGTTAACTTGAGGGTTTGCGCAGGGTCGATTTTGCGAGGGTTCGGCTTGTAGGAGCTGCCATAGGTGAGCGAAAAAGTGACGGAGCGGCCGCGGGTCAATGTGAAGTTGGCGACGGTCTTCATGTTTTCTCCGCGCATGGGTGTGGAGGCGCGGAGGGTGCAGAGATTGGGTCCGGCAACGGCGCGGACACCGCCTTTGATGCGTGTGACCCAGGGGATGGTGCGGCCGTAGTCGAAGCGGAGGGCCATCTCCATGTGCACGGCGACCTTGCCGGTGAGGCCCTGGACAATGCGGACGATGTGGGAGTTGCGCTGGCGGACGGGCATGAAGTCGATGAGGCGAAAGGAGCCGTCTTTATGGTGGAAGGTGGTTTCGAGAATGAGGGTGTGGGGGCGATAGCGGCGGGTGGTGGTCCACTTGCCAGCGGCGGGCGTGATCTTCCAGTAGCCATTTTCCTCGGTGCCGAGGAGGGCGGCGAAGCAGGCGTCGGAGGAGAAATCGGGCCAGCAGAGCCAGTCGATGGAGCCGTTGTTGTCGACCAGGGCGGCGGTTTCACAGTCGCCGATGAGGGCGTAGTCTTCGATTCTTGCGGGCATGGGGTTTGGACGCTCGACGGGATGTCACTCCCTTGATTCAAGGCTCGCTTCTTTGCATTTAATTGGATGCGGGAAAACTGGGAAATGTAGGGTGTCCTCGCTCGGAAGGCTGATTCCAGTGGAGAACTGCTGGGGGCGATCATTGCAGGTCAGGGGCGAGAGCCATGGTCTTGGAGATGGATCAGATCCGATGAATGTGACCTCTTGGCTTGTGCTATTTCATACAGATGATATTGAAAGTAAAAATAGGAAAAAGCAAAGGTTGCGAAGGGGTCCAAGTGCAGGCCGATGGGTTCACGCTCGTTGTAGTGCTCTTGTAGCTCAGTACGAATTACGTAGATTACTACAATGGGGAGTGCGAACGATGCCAGCCCGCCCGCTATTTCCAATGCGGTCATGAGTGCGGAGGAGCCGTGGTGCGGAGGGTCCAAGTACAGGAAAAGTTGTCCTGCTATGGATCCCACGAGCCACAGAAGACTCTTGGACTTTGAGTTGAGCCTAAGAAGCCAGACGCAGAGGTACAGGGGCCACGCAGCGAAAGCCAGTGCCGTTACAGGGCGCCATAGATCCTTTGGAACAAATATTTCGGTCAGTATTACGATGGCAGACCAAAATGCAAGCAGAACGGCCCAATGCACGCGCGGCGGCGCTGGATACTTGGGGTCATAGGGATTGTCGATCGGGTTGGGTGTCTCGTCCAATGTGCTTCTCCGGACGTAAAGACTCTATGCTTAGAAGATTGTGTTCAGTTTAGCAAACGAATCGAGTTCGAGGAGGTGCCGGCCTTCGGGGGCGGGGTCGAGGGTGGCGTGCTCGAGGACCCAGGTGCTCTTGTGGAAGAGGAAGACGGCGTGGAGGCCGGCGGCGAGCGCTGGGTTGATGTCGCTTTTGGGGCTGTTGCCAATCATCCAGCTTGAGTGCGGAGTGAGCTCGTGGCGGGCGATGACGGCGCGGTAGGTTGTGGGGTCCTTCTCGGCGACGATTTCGACGGCGGAGAAGTGGGCGGCGAGGCCGGAGCGGGCAAGCTTGTCAGCCTGCTCGGCCTGGTTGCCCTTGGTCATGAGAATGAGGCGGTGACGGGTGGCTACGTCGGCGAGGGTTTCGGGGACGCCGGGGAGAAGCTCGATCTCCTGCTCGGAGATGTGGCGGGCGAAGCTG
The DNA here is from genome assembly GCA_049518435.1 of Occallatibacter sp. Taxonomy (GTDB): domain Bacteria; phylum Acidobacteriota; class Terriglobia; order Terriglobales; family Acidobacteriaceae; genus Telmatobacter. The sequence continues at coordinate 27,630 of JBEKRU010000052.1, forward strand.
CGGACGCGGAGGATGTTGTGCTCGGTGACGGGGCCGGTGCTGAGGCGCTCGTAGGTGGCGACGAGGGAGCGGGTGAAGCTGGTGAGTCCGTAACCGTGGGCGAGGATGGTTTCGCGCTCGACTTCGTTGAGGGCGGTGCGGACTTCGGTGGGCGAGTATTCGTGATGATTGAGATAGCTGATGAAGGCGGCGATGGCGCGCTCAAAGTAGATGTTGTTTTCCCAGAGGGTATCGTCGGCGTCGATGAGGAGGGTTTGGCCGGGGGGAAATTGGGGCATTGGATTATGATAACTCCTTTATAATCATGATTTTAAGGTCAAGAAAAGTCGAATAAGATGTGGCTTTTTGATGCCGACCTTAGGCCAATAATGTGATTGACATCCGGTCACATTCCCGCGATACTAACCAAAATTTGGGAAAATGGAATTGTCCGACGATCCGCAGGTCGGATGAGGAGAAGAACCATGGCGAACACCAGAGTAGCACTGCTGAGGCAGGTCAAAGTAGGCCCGCTTTACACTCCTGGTGTGTTGTCCGGATTCAAGGCGCAATGCAACCCCACCGAGTGGGAGCGGTTCCAGGAAGGGCTCATCTCCAGGCCCTGGCGCTTGTGCCGGTTTCCGATGGTGAAAGGGAAACACGATCTGCGGCGCGTAATCCTGCCCGCGCCGCAGACCCACGCAGCCAAGCCGCTGTTCGGCCCCACGGTTGCAGTCGAGAAAGAGTTCGTGGGTCCCTACTACCTCGACTATCGTGAGCTGGGGGTCCGCCGCAAACAAACTGTGTTGGGCGCCCTGGAGGATCCCAGGATTACTGGCGAGAATCTGGCGTACTCGGATATCCAGCGGGCGATTCAGAAGATCGAGCACAAGCTGCAAGGGCACAAGCTGAATGGCACGAAGGTCGCCCCCGCTTCGGTGCCCACGGGCAAGCAGCGTAATGGCGCCACGGTCAACCAGTCGCTCGATACCTACATGGAGGGGTTTACGGCTAAGCACACCCGCGAAGCGTATTGGACCTGCCTGCGCGACTTTGCTGCCTGGCTCGAAGGTAAGGCGCCGGGACAAATCCTTGAGGAGGGGTTCCTGAAGAAAACCCTGGTTGGTGAAATCACCGCAGGCGATTTGCAGGCGTATTACAAGTACATGGCGGAGCAGGCGCCGAACCCCAAGAGGGGGGGCCTGGGTCTCTCGGCCACCACCCGCGGCGCCAAGCTCAACAACCTGTATCCATGGCTGCGCGGCGCTGGGCGCAAGGATCTGCTCCCAAAAATGGTAGAGAAGGATGAGTTGAAGGTTGTGGTTGTGGCCAAAGAGAAGCCTGACACTTCCCCCTATACCGACGAGGCTCTGCGACGTATCTTCAATTTCTGCCGCAATCAGGACGAGACCGAGCTGTTGACACTTTTCCACCGGACGGGGATGCGTTCTGGCGAAGTTGCCCACGCGCACTTCACCGATCTCATTCCTTCAAAGAGCGGGTCGGGAGGTTTTCTGGAGGTCAAGGAAAAACCGGAATTCGACTGGAAACCGAAGTCCAAGAACTCATACCGCAAGGCTCCGATCCCCGTGGACGTATGGGAAATGCTTCGGAAGCGCCGGGCACGGCTCAAGGGTGAGAAGACGGGGCTCATCTTTCCCACCGGACAGAAGCGCCCCGGCAACAGGATGCTCCGGACACTGAAGGAGATCGGGGAACTCGCCAGGCTAGACTGTGCAGGGTTGGGGCAGTCACTCTGCGCCGGATGTAAAGCTGGACGCGAGTGCCGTCAGATATACCTTCACAAATTTCGGCATTCTTATATCACAGAGATGCTGCGGGCTGGCCATACACCTAAGGATCTGGCGGCTTGGGTCGGAGACGATGTCGCCACTATCATGAGGGTGTATGCCCACGCGATGGAGGATGAGCAGGGCTTGGCCGCCCTCAACGCCAAGGTTGCCGCAAAGAACAGTACCGCCGTGGATAACCTCACCATCGCCGAGCTGGAAGCACTACTGGCGGCGAGGAAGGGGCAGTAGCCCTACCACGGCCAGAATTGTCCCGAAGATCGCCCAGTCGACGGTCTGCGCGTAGGGCGGCACAGAGTGCACAAGAGGCCGCAGTAGCCGCGCACAGGCGCCCCCACGCGATCGGCGTCGTCGAGTTGACCCTCGGGGCGTCTGGAGTGCCGGCGGAGCGTGGCGGGGGTGTGAAGCCGTATCCGCCTACGTGGTAGAGCCATGCTGAGGGGTGCACCACCAATAACTATCGGTTAGCCGATGAGACATCCGGAACCCGTTTTTGGCGAGGGTTACCGTCGATGAAGTAAGCAAAGGTGATCGTGACAGGTTAAGGCGGCGTCCAGGGGACTTGTGCTGAGGGTTCGTGCCTACCACTGGGCTTTCCACGGGTGAAATCCCTGCGGATCTGCGGTCGCCAACTGGACCGGTCGTGGGGGTCCGTTCTTTGGCACCGTAACGAGCGCCCAGAGAGTTGCTCCCGCCGGCACGGTATAGGGTACCGAGACGTTCTGTGGAAGGTAAACATCCACAATCTCCAGCAATCTCGCCTCAGTGCACGGTTGCCTTAGGTCCCACTCAACCTCCTGCACATCTGCCGCGCGGAGAGTACCTGCATCCACGGCAACGAGGGTCCCTCCCCGCGCAATCGTTCTGACATTCGCCTTCAACACCTTGTGGGAACTTCCTACACTTCCGTAATCCGGTTCTGTCTCAACATTCGCGGTCGAAAGTCCACAGACGTCGACGTGTAACTGGAGCCGCCCATAACGTCCTTCGCCGCTGATCGTCCTCATATGATCTGTGTCTAAGCCGAAAGGCTCGGCACGCACCCACACCGTCGGGCGCGTGTGGCGCTCCCACTCGTACTTCGCAGCCACGCTCAGTACCATGGTTGCCTGAATCGCCAGGAGGAGAAATCCGCGCATACGCACTGTCACGCCATACCCCCGCTTAACCGAGCCACCAATTGCCGGCGCAGCCGTTCCAGCATCCATCCACCGGCCAGAAACAACACACCAAGTCCGATCAGCCCCAGCGATCTCCCCATTTTATCCAGCAGGCTTGATACATAGAACCACATCACGGTCGCGGCAAATGCGCCGATACCGAAGTTCACCATAGCCTGGCTTCGCACCTTCAGTCCCCAATAGACAAATCCGACACAGGCCAACCCAACGGTCAGGTACATGGACAACCCCGGACCGACATGTTCCCAGGGTGTAGGACCATACTCCGTCTTCCAGACCACATCTCTGGGCAGCCAGGGCAGCACGTAAGAGACCACCGCGACCATGGCGACAGGCCATGCACTCAGACGTCGCCACCACCACACACCCGCAACCGAACCAAGGATCACCAGAGAGCAAGAGATCCTTAGGCTCAACGGCACCGTCACGCGCTCCATCCCATTGAAGGTCCAGCCTTCCGACAGCATCCCGGTCGAACACAGCATACCGACCGCGCCTACGACATACAGGGTCCAGAACACCCCCAGATGCTTAGACCGCAGAAAGCACGTCAGCATGACGGCAGCGATGACCAAATTCATCCGTGCCATGTAGATTGACATGTGAGCATACCCCTCTGCGCGATAACTCCACTCACACACGATCCATGCCGCTGCCAGAAGCAGCGTCAGCGCCTCCTGCACCTGGTCGCGGAGCAGCCACCAGCCCGCACCTGCGCATCCTGCCCACACGAGCACTGCTGTTGGCCAGTGCTCCTGCATGTTGAAGATCGTCCCCACGGTCAGGATCGCAGCGCCCGCGCCAGCGGTACCCACGCCATGAAGCGTGGTAGCCGTCCCCGGAAACCTTGGGGCAGATCCAGCGGCCACGATATGTACCGCGGCCAGAAACCCGATCACTAACGCCAGCCGCTGCCAAGGATTCACGTCGTTCCAGTGAGAGGCTACGAACAGCATCATCCCACCCACTAGCAGAATGATGCCCAGCGAGATTACGACCGCCACCTGCCAGCGGGCTCCTTTAGGCGCTTCTCGTTGAGACTCGAAAACACGCACCCGCTCAGCCGTGCTGGCATCTACTACACCAGCCTGCACCCATCGCTCCAGATATTCTTGCCAACCGGACATATTGGTTCCAAGAGTAAATCACCGCAGACAGCTCGTTAAGCACATGTACCACGCGAGGGAACCCACGTCTCGGTATGAAATATGGGAGCCATATCTCATCGTGGTAGACGAGCAGCCGGGCAGGATCGGGCCTCCCGCAGCGCACACCGGGCACCGCTCCGGGGATCTCATTCGGCATTTGGCTCACGGGGCACCTCGTTTAGGGTCTCTAACGGAGAAACGTGACGCAGCACACTGCACCATCAGCAGAAATGGCGCTATCGTCCGCTCATTGTTCCACTCACCCGGCGCCCGCCGGGCTCCTTTCCTCTGTTTGCGTAACTGGCAGCGGGACCACAAGTCCCGCCACCGGCCTTGCCACGTCAGCCCCGAAGCGTGCGCGACGCAACAGCCGCGTGAACCGCCGAGGCACTCGGATGTGGCTGTATCCACCTGAAATCCGGCTACGCCATCGAACCCCTGATGGTCGCCGTGGGCCGCCAAGTGATCGGCGCTCTCCCGCTGACCAGGAGGGGCGTACTTCGGGACGCACTCAGCGCCGTCTTCGTATGGAATCGAGTCGGTAAGGATCGGTCTCTTCGGGTTCAGGCTCTTCATCATCCGGATAGCGTTCGATTCGGTCCTCAATCCACAGCAACGAAAGAACGCTTTCATAAGACGGAAGACCGATAGAATGCTCCCAGAGCACGGAGTTTTCCATGACCACGCGCTCGTCCAACCAGAGATCGGCGGAGACAGTCTCGGGGCGCTCGTGGGTTCGCGTTCCAGAAAAACACTCCCATGCTTGTGTCCCCTCAGATATCACTCGACCGCGCTTTAGATAGAACCCAAACTCCTGCGAAGGCTTATACCACGATATCTTCCCATTCTTGCTCCACACTACGGCGCATCGTTCACTCACTAGGTCACAGTATCGCCACGCAGTTGCCGATAACGAGACATTGCTCTCATTGGCAACTGTCTGGATGATCTTGAGCGACGGCGATTCGCCTCTAAATCGGGGTTGCGCATTGTCGGTTGGAAGCAGCAATTCGGCTGCAAATTCGTCAGCCTCACGCTCAAGCTCTCGTGACGCATCCGCCCAATTTCCAATGTCCGACGAACCACATACTGACCCGCTCGCATCGTGCCCCGGAAGCACAAAATGGCCGATTTCGTGTGCAACGGTGAAGCTCTTGCGTCCAGGCTCTCGGATCGAATCTCGGACAATGATCGCGCCGAAGGGCGTCCCCTTCACCCGAACGAGGCCCCCGTCGAAGCCCTGGGCCTCTAATTCTGTAACGTCGAGTTGGAGTTGTGCCGCGACACTCAGGGCGTTTGGCCAGCCGCAGACCTTCAACTCGGCGAGAAGCGCCTTGGCGTATGCCGGTCCTCTATTGACCTTTGTCATCTTTCCCTTTAAGCCGTTCGATCTTTTTCTTCAACTGTTCCTGCACCGCATCGATAGATCTCCGATCCGTCTCGGTCAGGTCTTTTTTGTTCCGGTAAGACTCGGCAAATGAAAGTGGCGCCTCGGGTACGAGCGCCGATGCAAGGAGCTTCGCTCTCTCAACGACCCGTTCGACACTCTTCTTTGCTTGGCGGGCCAATTCTGCTTCGCTGCGCGGCGGCTTGGAAATAGGGCGTAGGTCATCAAGGGCTTTTTTCAATAGGGGTGGCAAGTCCTTTTGGGCCATCCAATACTGCTGTGCTTCGGCGTAGAGTCGCTGGTAGACGCGCTCTTGGAGCATCTCAGTGTCCAATCCGGCCTCGCACAACGCTTGCTCAGCCTCCTCGCAGCCGATCTCATCAGGCGCTCCGATGAGCGCCTCCGAAAGACGATTGACTCTGTTTCGGTCCTCTTCAGGGGTGCGATGTTTCATGGCGTTCGGCCTTCTTCCTCGGGCAATTGAACCAGCCCGCTCTGACGCAGCCGCCGGCGCAACTTCTTTTTTCGGTTTTGAACATCGGCAGCGGTAGTCCCCAGAGCGTCGGCGATGTCCTCGGGTCTCTCCAGTTCCAAGTCCAGCACCGCTTCGACCAGGTCCTTGAGTGGCGGCTCGTCATCGACGACCGCCCGAATGCGCGTGCGATACTCATGGTCGTCGACTACCGAGTAAGGATCGGGTGCCAACAATTGCGGGTACTCGTCCAGCGCCGGCTTCTCGTGGTGTTTCTCTTCCGAGTCCTCGTTGGCTGAGGTGGTCGCACGTGCTTCCTCCATTTTGTGTGATTTCTTCCGAAGCGCATCGATGATGTCGTTGCGCATCGCCCTGCCCAGCACGGTCATCAACGATCCCCGTGAGTTTTGATGCTTGAGTTTTCCGATTGCGTACTCCAGCAGGACCTTTGCGACATAATCCTCGACCGAGAGGCCGGTACCGGGAACCACCGCGCCTTCTCCGCCAAGCGAAAACTGCCCGAAGACAACCAACCCATAGGCCGCCAATCGCTTGCTGAGGCTGTTAAAGTCCGGAAGCTGGCCGTGCTCACTCAATCCGTTCCTCTATCTTGTATGCGATTCGGAGACCCTTTTTTCGCCATGTGCCTGAAAAATCCCTCACGTCGGGGGACTGCACTTACCGACGCAAATTACTCCTCAGGTGTCTGCCAGTGTACGCCGACCTGCCCATCGCGACCACGCGCTAACGCGTCCATTGACGAGGTAGGGCGGGTGGCCGGCAACGCCTCAATCACCACTTCCACTCCCGAGTTCGCCGCCAGAGTTGTCGTAAACCCTTCTCCCCCTCTCTTTTCTCCGCCGAATTCGAGGCATGAAAGTACAATTCCTCGGCTCCCCCCTCGTGAAATCGTGCGAGCTTGATTCGGCTCTCGGACCACTGTTCGGCCCAGTGGACTCTGCTTTGCGATATCCAATAGTGCGATTTGCAGTCAAAGCTCCAGTTCCCGATTGAGGGGTCGAGAGAGATCGACTCGCCGTCGAATTTGAGTGTCCAGTCCGTGGGACTAAGCGGGGTCACCACCTCCGTTCCGCAACCGCAGCAACATTTGTGGACCACGGTCGCATAGGGGATAGAGACGTAAATCGTGTCGTCCTTGAGCTGGTCGGGGATAAATTCTACGAACTCATGCTCTAGTAGACGCTCCGGCCTCATGCGTGGTCCTCATTGAGAAGCTGGTTCCCGTCTATGGTGAACGTTGTGAAGTGCTCGCGATCGAGGTCTCGATAGAAGCCGAAGAGCTTCTTCCACTTGATGACCGCGAGGGCCGCGTTGAGCGCGTTGAGATCTGCAATCTGGATGTTCCGGGAATATTCGTCGTTGCCATCGCCATCAGAAAACGGGATTCGGTGTCTCTCCTTCAACCGCTCGCGCCTCTGAACAGTGTTCGTCGTGACTCTCAGAATACCGCCGAGTGAATCGTCGGTTAGCTCCACTCCCATTCCCACGTCGATGAAAGGCGTGCCCCACTCTTCCAGCTTCCCCACGATAGTTTTCTTGGCCTCGCCCTTGTCCATGCACAAGAAGACAAACTCCATATCCCTTAGCTGAACAACATTCGAAGCGTCGAGATGATAAGCGTGAGGTATGATGCCACGGCGCATCTTCGAGTAAATTCTGTGGAAATAGTCGACCTTGTAGTGCAACGCCCGCAACTCATCAGCCGACGGGGAGCCTGGCGATCGGAAGGCGTTATGCTGCAGGAACCGGTCCCCGTCGAAGAGATGGATGTCCATAACCGGCGTCTTGGCAATGAGGTCGAGGATATACGATCCCGTTCCGCCGACACCGACGATGGCCAGTTTCTTCAACTCCAGCTTCCTCGTCACCACCGATATTTCTGCCCTGCTTGACGCTGTATCGAGGTAGTGAAATACAGAGCCTTCGTCCTCGGCTACGATAACCGGAAAGGTTTGGGCAGCGGCGTTCGGATCGATGACTCTCGCTGGACTTGAGATGATCGCGGCATAGGTCGTCATCTTCTCATAATGGTTTTTGTATCCGTCGGGCGGCTTGCTAGAGAACGAGTGATCCACGGCGAGGTCGCGGTCGAGGCGCGTCACCGCGCTTTGATGACGGATCTTGGCGATCTCCGATCCGTCGGCATTGCAGGGGTATTCCCCGGCGAAGTATATGACGTGCGTCGACGGCTTGATCGTGTCATCGCCGGCAAGACTCAGTTCGGAGACAAGGGTGCCGCGGAGAACCTCCTTCTTGCCGTTCACGTACGGCACGCCAGGCATCACGAGGTAGCTGCCCTTCACTTGGACATCAAAGCCTTCGTTCCGCAGCCTCTGAAGGTCAGGGTTACGACTTATTAGTTGCTGTGACATTGAAAATGGTGCCGTTCCTGACGGTGACGGTCTCTCCTTCCGTTAAGGTGCCCTCGTGGGGTTTCCGCGCAGCTCTCCGGTACGTTACGGTGAACACCCAGTCCGGACCGCTTGGGACAGGGTCGAATGCAAGTGCAACCACCTGCATGAAGGTGAGCACTCGCCCAGGCGCCTCTTTCTTGCGGCCATTGACGATGACCGTGATCGTCGCCTCTGGACCGCTGTGAAAGTGCTCGTCCTCGTGGAGACTAACTTCCTCGCCATCGTCCCACACTGGCCGGTCTTCACGGTTCCCCTCGACTTCGCGGTAAAGGTCGCTGCCGAGCGCAACCTTGCCGAGGTGATAGAGCGCCTCTCCCGTTGTCGGATTGGGCGACTCATACCTGTGCTGGTCGATATGAATCCGCATGAGGCGGTTCGGTTGGATTTCCTGCTGCTCGTTGGACATGTGGTTACTCCGCATTTACGTGTGCCCGCTCGGCTCGAATCGACCGGTGCACATCTTCCGCCGTTGGCGGAGCTGGTGACGATAACCGCCGGACAAGCTTGGCGTCGTCTCCCCGCTACCCTTTATGCGTTCGAAGGCCGCGGATTTCGCCATGCGGGATAAAGACTTTCTGGTAAAAGTCTCCGCCCGACAGTGTTGCCTCACGGACTCGCGCTCTTCAAAATCCGTCAGCACATATGACCTGCCGGGATCTCCAGCGACCCGGCTGGAGGTCTCCTGGGCTTATCTGCGGCCATCCTGAGCTGGAGGAAGACACCATAACTTGAGCCGGCGGTCAGAGGCTAGCGGTAGCAACGAAGGCTTTGTAATACGCGAGGTTATAGCCAGGTGCCCGCGTCTGCGGAACTCCGTCCCGAATCCTTCAGTAAGCAGCAGTCCAGGGCTATCTGTGCCACTGCGATGTGATGCCCCGGAAGCGCTTGCAACGGAGCTTGCTGAGGCTCGCGCCGCACGTGGTACCTGCCTTGAACTGGTGAACCCCTTCATCAGCGAGCACCTCATCACCCGAGTGCCTCCGCAAAATTGTCCCGATTCTGGTCTGGGCGCGGTAGATGTGAGGTGGGGAGAACGAAGATGATTACAGCCGCCATAGAAAAGCAAGCCGCCAACACCCGCCTCAGCCGCAAAGTCGCGGTAATGACCGATGCGCAGCGGTTCGAACGCTTACAAGTGATCGCGGACGATCCTGACAGTACAAGTGATGAGAATGTCCTTGAGTTCATTAAGCTGCTCTGGGGGCCGGGTGCTACCCTCTCCGACGAGCGCTGGACGTGGTAGATGGAAGTGGAGGCGTACATCATGCCGGAACCAATCGATGCAGAACTGGCCAAGACGCCCGCCGGGCAGAAGACCGCCCGCTACAACGTTAAAATGGCCGGCCTGTTCGCTGAGCGTGACAAGCACGCCGTGGACTCCCTGGAGCGGCAAGTCTGCGCAGAGGCCATTTTGGCACTGTGGGTGGAAGAGGGCTGAGATCCCGCAGGCGACGTTGCTGACTGAAACCCGACCCTTACAGGTCTGTAGCCTTCCACAGCCGCATTTGGCGGTAGGCAGACAGAGAGAATTACGAGATGAATAGGGACCAAATTATCGCCAAGACCTTAGATGACATGCGCCGTTATTTGAACCCTGATGCGGATTGTGAGCCAGTAAGTGCCGACTGCGCCGACGAGTATGACGGAAATGTCTTCATCCCAGAAAACGAGCCGGACAGTGCCGGACGCACCGCTGAATATGACAGAGATGTCTTCCTGCCAGAGATGCTGAAACGGCTGCCTGAGGGCGATATCGTGACTTGCGAGGATCTCCGCGTGGAGATCGAATGCTGCCCACCCTGCCACAGCTTTTACCCGCACTATGACATGTATGTTGTGGGACTTTCTGATGGGCGAACGGGCTGGATTTGCTGCGCGGTGCGCCGGGTGCTATTCCCGGAGACGGCCTCCGCAGACGACTCACCGGCGGCGTTGGAGTTGAGGCGAATTTTCGGCTGTGACGAGTCGGGAGGTTAGGGTGCTTAAGCGCACGAATCAACGCGTGGGGGACTTATGAAAGAGCGCAGTGAGATCGAGATGGAACGGATGCGAATCCGCCGACTTGCCCAGCGGCAATCTGCCCGCGAGTTACGAGTGACTCCCGGCTTTCAGAGTCACGCACATCTGTTGCAAATCACGAAGGCATTGTCAACAGACGTGGTGCCCTGGGGACAAACGGAGGTTGGCACGTATGGTGATTGTTCATGCGGTTGCACCTGGTACCACGTGCTTGCGGGCAGGCTCGGCTCGGACTGGGGCATTTGTGCCAATCCTGCAAGTCCGCGGTCGGGCCTGCTGACCTTTGAGCATCAGGGCTGTCCAGAATTCGAGAGGGATCCGCGCTGGGATTATCTGGATAGCGCGGCGGGTCAAAAAGCCCATAAAGAGTTTGAGGATGGAGAGGAAGAGCTGAGGCAGTGGCGAAAAGCTCACACCTTCCGAAAGGTGCGAGTGACGGAAGAGTCCGAAGATTAAGGCAGAAGAACGTCGGGGTTCACTGACCCGCGCCCAGGCCAACTTGAACAAGCTGTTTCGCCAACCAGGAGAAAAATCATGGAACAACTCGACGATGAGGACGATGAGATCAATTACGAAGACATACCTCAATGGACCCCCGCTCAATGGTCGAGGGCCGCAAGGGGGAAAGAAGCGAGCAAGATCCTGCGTGCCCGCGCAGAGGCTGATCGCCCCGTTTGGCAGGCGTTCTGGGCGGCGGTGCGGCCGGTAACTCAGACTGACGCCTTCACACGCTGGTTTACTGGCTCGAAGGCTGTTACCGACACAGAGAAGCCCAAGGTCCTTTTCCACGCTACCGCGTCCAGCGGCAATGACTTTTACTGCGGCCAGGGACCGGTCGGAATGGATTACGGTGAAGACTTCGGAACGGGATTTTATTGCTTCTCCCAGGCGGACACGGCGCTGACATACGGTGGCCCGCCGTCACAGGACACAATGGAGCACTCCATTAGGGTAGTGCCGGTGTACTTGTGCGCAGTCAATCCGCTGGTTCTCCGCTCCCACAAAGACCTGAAGGCTCTCTGGTTCGCGGCCGGGGGAGAGGTCGCCTGGCTTGCGAGGAGTGCTGAGGAGAAGGCAGCGCACATCCTGGGGTTGGCCTTTGACTCGGTATTGGCTTGCCGATACCGAGTCAATGGGTTCTCTACCAGCCCGCCCAAATTAAGGCGGCCATCGATGACCGCTCAGCATCGGATTCGGTCATGACCGATCTCCTCAACTGCATAACCAGTTCGAGAAGATCGACGGAACGAAGAGGTGAACGCGGCGACAGGATCTGAGCAATCAACTTGAAGTCATATTGCGAGACGCTGACGCAAACTTATAACGCCGTAAGGAACCACTGCATTGGAGCCTCATGAGCGCCAAAGTTATCCAGATGGGAACGCCGAAAAGCGCCTACGTAGAGAACTTCATCCGTAGGGTCGAGACAGTCGAAGCCGGAGTGAACTTCACGATCGGCACCATCGCCAACGAAGACGGATCGAATCGGATGTGTGAAATCGACCTGGTGAATCCGGAAGGGACCCGGGAGCGGCTCTGCAAGGGCCTTCTGTCGGCCGAGAACGTGGAATCCCTGATCGATGCGCTGAATGCCTGGATGGAATTGCCATGAGCGTGCCAAGAGTCGTGGTAGTAGCGCCCGAGAAGGCCGAGCACATCGACAACATCTTTGAGGGCCTCCAGGCCCTCGGCTGCCAGTTGGCAATGTCCGCGGACGGCATCAGGGACGGGGTCGTGCTCCGACGCGTCTTCAAGAAGCATTCCCTGGAGGCACAGCAGTTCTGCCTAGCGGCAGGGGTCCTGGCGGCCGAGGGCTGGTTGTCTATGGTGGTCGTCCAGGGGCAGTTCCGGGGATTTATTCGTACGTACCCTGCGGTCGATGCACCTGCCCTTCCCAAGAACGTGCTGCAGTTCCCAAGGGGGAAGTGTGAGAAAAGGGCCGCGAGGGCGACTTCGGCGGTGATAGTACGCCTCATGAAAGTGAAGCCTGCCGGGGACGCCGTTTGATTTAATAAGGCTCCGACTTCCCGACTGGGCCGAAGTGGGGAACGGTGCTAAAGCCGTCCTTCACGAATCCAAGCCGACACCTCATCCGCCACCGAAAACCGCACCTCCGGATCCTTTTCAAACCGGTCCTCAAGCAGGTACGCGTTCACCTCCAGCGGTATGCCGTCGTACCCGCCGCCAGTGAGAAATCCGCGAACATATAGCTCAGCAAACCGTGGGACGCCGAGCTGTCGATACTGCTCGACATGCACCAGTTCGTGGAACAGTAGACCATCAGAGAAAGGTTGATGTGAGACCACCACGGCGTCAAACGTGACTGCTGCCATGGTGGAGAAGTCAGGAAGGTTCGTGAATCCCATCGGGCGAAGCATCTCGTAAAACGGCGGGTTTTCGATGCGTGTCCCGTCAAGGACGAGCAGTCGAACTCCATCAAGAACATCTCGCGTGAAGAATCCCTCCATCGAGCGGAATTGATCGTACTTCAACGGGATCGCGTGCGCGAGAGCCTTATGTCGTTGAGCCGAGATGTAGTCAGCGACGAGGCCGGAGACCTGACGGATCTGTTCTAGGCTCAATCGCGGAGAGTTCATTGCTCGGGACCGGTCCACTTGATAACTGCCTGCACCTTGGTTGAGTCCCCACCAAACTCGCGAGGGAGTATCCCAGCACCGTGGTACTCGCCATCCTCGGGGATTGCCGCCTCCGGGACCGAATGCCCGCTGAGCAGGAAGCTCCCATCCAATTTGCTCCGGTCCATGTCCGGCCCCCACTTAAAATACGCCAAACAGCCGTGCGCTGGCGCCATGCAGACCCCACGACCCAATAAACGCCGGGGCGGCGAAGAACGCTCGGATTCTCATTTCGTCATCCGGACCTGCTACTGCACCCCAGAGCCCACGGAGGGTCGGAGTGAAGTCGGCGCGGCACGCTGCCATACGATCCAACTCGTCCTCAGCCAGTGTCGCAGCGCCTTCGCGTTCGGTGAGGAGGTCAAGTTTGCGGCGCAGGCCGGCGTTGCGCAAGGCGAATTCCGATGGCCACAGCCGCGTCATTGCGGTGCGCCGTGAAGCCTGCAGGCGGCCTCTACGGGTAAAGCTGGACCAAGGTGACGTGGTTGCCGGCTACGGGTGGCGAATTTTCCATGACGGCCCGTGGTAGCCGGACCACGAAGCTACGCTGCTGGCTTGAGCAGCTTCTGTACCGTGGTTGGCGATGCGCCGACGCTCGTTGCTATCTCCCTGATGGACTTCCCCTCGGTCCTGAGGGCCTGCACCTCGTGTCCCAGCTTGTATTCATCCTCTGCCTTTGGTCGACTACCGATGATGCGGGAACAGGTGTGACCGGTTGGCCTGCCGTAGCTGTGTGCGGCCTGAACGACTTGTGGCAGAGCACCAGGGGTCGGAAATGCTGTTATTCAATGAGAGGTTCAGCGAGTTCCGGCCTGTTGTTGCGAACGTTGCCCACGTCGTTACTCACTCGCCATGCCTTCATATCCTCGGCTGGGAACGGTCGCAACAAGTCCACCGGCAATTGTGCCGGGTCTGCCGGTGCCAACCATCGCTCATAGTCCCGACGATGAAGAATAACTGGCATACGGTCGTGGATCTGTGGACCGTTCTCGGGCTTCATGAGTTCATTCGGGTCTGTCGTGACGATGGTGTAGGACTCAATAGTCTTATCGGTAGCTCTGTCCTTCCAACTCTCCCACAAACCCGCAAACGCGAACAGTGAGCCATCGTTTAGGCCGATTGCGTACGGTTGCTTCGTCTTGGCGTCGATCCGCATCCATTCATAGAACAGGTCGGCAGGGACCAGGCATCGCCGCTTCTTAATCGCCTCTCTATAGGTTGCCGAGGTGGTTACAGTCTCGGCCCTGGCATTGATTGTGGAGTATGCGATCTTCGCGTCCTTTGACCAGAACGGGATTAACCCCCATCGCATCACGGTCAACTCTCGCTGGCCGGTCTCGCTATCGAGTCGCACGACCGGTTGCATACTCTGGGGAGCCACGTTGAACGAGGGCTCGTAGTACGAGTCATCGAACACACCCGTGTCGTGCGCTTGCATCCACTCGGCTATCCGCTGTTTGTCTGCTCGCCTACCGTATCGTCCGCACATGGCGCTATTCTAATTCGTGCGGAGAACAAACCATGTCCTATACAAAGATCACGCTTGAGGTTGTCGTAATCGATGACGATTCCGAGATTTTGGAGCAAGCACTCAACGATGCGATGGAGAAGATCGAGGATCAGGTGACGGTGTACTCTTCGGCGATTACGACCGCGGCGACGGGTGAGCCGGAGAATGCCGCCGAGATAGCAGCGAAGGTCTCAGACTAACGGCACGGCGGCCATCCTAACGTACCACGCGTTCAAGGATCATTCGTGCGAGCCCCACGCTATCTGCAATCACCGAAGTCAATCGGGGTGACGACCTGCTTATGTCCGTGTCCCTTGCCAGCCGGACGGCCGCAATTATGGACGCTGCGATGACCAAGGTTGAGGCGAAGCGATCCTGCGTCCGCCTGTCCTGCTCTTCTCTAGCAATCGCCCTCTTCATTTCACCCATCAACGCACCACGCGACCCTGGCCACTATGTAGCCTGTGGGACAGCTTCCCTCTGAAGATGTCCGTGGGCAGGTAGCGCCGCCGCTCACCGCATAAGGGACACGCCGCGATAATCCAGGTATCCGGCATGGTCCCGATAGGCGCCGGAATTGTCTCTGTGCAGCCTTTGCACCGAACGGCCAAGTCACAGAGCCGGGATTGGGGAAGGTTCCACACGAGAACTAGTATAGGCGAATATAAGGCGAAGATATGCACAGGCCGACGGACCTGCAACCCGGCGGTCGTCCTCTGTACCACGGACGGAGTACGAACCGCCGTATCAATAAACGGGTCGATTCCGCACACCCATTGGCGTAGACTTCAGAGCGTCCAAATGAGCGCTTCAATTAACGACCGTTTATGGAAACACTCGCATTCATTGGTCGAACGCAACCTTGGTTCGCAGTCTTGCGCCGTGGCTACTGCACTGGCGCCCGCGCTAGAATTGCCGCATGCGCGAGAAAGATGCTACTGAAACGCTCAACGCCCTTTCTGCGGCCCTCGGCCAGAGCAGATTGAACTGGCTCATCCGGGAAGTTTCTGCCGCCGTTCAAGAGGGTCGGTCCCAAGAGAAGGTAAAGGTTAGACGTTCCCGCATACGCCCCCGATTGCATCCCATCCAGGAAGATGAGACTGAAAGGGGACAGTCAAGGGAATATACGAGAAGCCTTCCATACTCTCCACAGGAACAGTTGACCCTCCTCACCGACGCAATTCGTGGTGTTTTCGAGGACTCCGCTTCATTAAATGAAGCGCTTGTTGCGGAGTATGGAGAGGTTAGGTTTCAGTCGGAAGGTCGGTTCGCCGAGGAGGGGTCATTCAAGATCGACCAATCCTCTGTTGCCTCTCATTTGCGAGCGCAGGCAGCAGTCGCCGATCTTATAGCAAGACTCCTTGAAGAGGCGGAGCAATAATGCCCACGAATCCGGCTCTTATCCAGCTACTTATGTCCGAGCTTCAGACTCCGAATCTGGGCAGCTTGAGTTCTGCGGCGATGAATGATCGCTATGAGGCGTTTGTGTGGCTTCTTGCGATAAAGGCTGCTCGGGCAGAGGGGGCCACGGGGTTCCTGCAGACCGCAGGCGGGCAGATCGCAAATGCGCCCGTTCTTAGGGCTTCCCCTGGTGTCATCTCTTCTCCTAATCACAGCTTTACACACGCTGTGATTAGTTTTCCCGGAAGGCCGATACTGGAAGCCCACGTCGGAATTAAACTTGACGGGAAGTCAGGTGTCGCACACGAAGCGGATGTTGCAGTGCTCGAACAAACCGAGGCAGACTTCTGTCGGGCGAATAACGTGAACCCCAGATACTCCAGCGCCTTGATCGTCGTTGAATGTAAGTACTATTCAACGCCCTTGCCACTCGGTCTGGCTCGTTCCTTTCTTGGGCTGTGCCGGGAGTTGAGAGCAGCGGATTGCTTCTTTGTAGCGAATCGGGAAGCTGCCAATGTAAGCAGGGTTCTCGCCTACGGGCGGTTTAACCACCGAATCCTTGTGCTTCCTTCGACGATGCCCGCCACAAACCTTCAACATAAGTTCCAGACCAAATTTGACGAATTCAAGGCACTATAGACAAACTTCTTGAATTCGAGCGGTATTGACTCAAATACTGTCGATGGCCGAAGCTCGTGGGCGGTCTAAGCCGATTGGGTTGCCTGTTCAACCAACAGGTCTTACCCGCCAGAAGAGGACCTTCGCTCGATATCGTATACTTCAACCGAAATGCACGGACATCCTGGTCTTTGGATCACGATTGGGCAGGGGGCGGTCGCTGAAGCGGTTGCCATCGCAATTGACACCCATGGAATGTTTACGACGACTGTGCCAACGTCGGAAGTCAGACCTCGCTTTGCCGAGCTTGTTGTTGTTTCATTCGACGGTACAGGTGCCGACTATGTTGGAGTGAGTCAGGCGGGGCGGCAGGTGGTCACAGGTCAAAAGACGATAGTTGTCTCAAACCTCATCGCAATAAAGCATCTGAGCAATGACCGAATTCTAAGGAGACTAGCGCCTAAATTCGCAAAGCGTTTTGATCCTCCAGAAATCGGGGCCTACCGCCCAGGGCCCGCTCTTTGGGCAAATATCCTAGAGGCCATTGAATCCAGCTCCTCAAAACAAGGCTCGCGGGTAGCGGACCTTGTGAATATTGTCAACGGTGCTAAGCTCCCTCGTGGGCGAATTGCGGGCGGCCTAGAGGTCTTCGAGCGAGACGCTGTTGCATCTGTTCTCCAGGCGTGGGGCGGCCCGTCATTTCGCAAGCGGGTTCTTCGGGAGGCTCACTCAAGCCGGCAAGCACCTGTCGCTACTTTCCTGTCAAAGCTTCATGACGTTTCTGTTCGCGAGGACCCGCAAGTCGTCCAAGATCAAGCCAGCTTTCCAGGGATGAAGATGGCGCGACGTGATGTTGTGGGGTCAGTTGTTCTTGGAAATGGAAGCGAATACTTGACCATCCTGAACTGCAATCGCCAGCCACTTGAGCGGACCCTTGGTGTCGATCTCATTTACTACAATCACCGCTTCGAGTCATTCGTGCTAGTGCAATACAAGCGGATGTCCGAAAGCGACCGTGGCGCAGAATACCGTCCGCAGAATGACAAGGGGCACGAAAAAGAGCTTGATCGGATGATGAAGGCTGACAAATTGCTACGAGCGGCGCCCCAAGGGAACAAGCATCATACGGACACGTTTCGCCTCCTGGAGCGACCATTTTATGTGAAGCTCTGTGAGGCAAAGGTCAAAGCTGCGCTGGACGCAGGAATGGTATCTGGAATGTACGTACCACTTGGGCTTTGGCGCAGCTTGCTTAAATCGCGAGACGTGCGAGGCCGGCGTGGCGGCATTGTCATTACGTGGGAAAACTGTAAACGGCATTTGAACAACGCCGAGTTTACACACTTGCTCCGACAGGGTTGGATTGGCTCAGCGGCCGGAAATTCGGAGTTTCTTGCACAGATTATTGAGGAAGTCCTCGGAAGTGGACGCATGCTGATTCTCGCAAGGACAAGCTCTGGGCGGGAATCAAGGGATCAGCGACGTGATATGGAGGGTCGATTTGCCGCTGGGGATGACCCCGCCGGGGCCTTTTAGATCGGTGCTGCTTGCTCCAAGCGCTCAACTCGCAGGCTATTTGCACCGATGAAGGTTCTTGCCTTTTCCCTCCTCGTCTAGATATCAGATAAATTCCCCAGCAGCGCTTCAGTCGGGTTCGATGGTGTGTTACATTTGCATTAACGGACATTGTAGGAAATGTAACGGAGGGCTGGAATGATGGCAGCCGGCAAGTTTGTCAGCTATCTGAGGGTATCCACGCAACAACAGGGTCGAAGCGGTCTTGGGCTGGAAGCACAAAAAGAGGCGGTAGCTGGGTTCCTGAATGGCGGACATTGGAAGTTGGTGGAGGAGGTTGTGGAAGTCGAGTCCGGCAAGCGAAGCGATCGGCCTCAACTTGCTCGCGCCCTGTCGCTCTGCCGCGTCCATCGCGCAACCCTCCTTGTGGCGAAGCTTGATCGACTGGCCCGCAATGTAGCCTTCATTTCAGCCTTGATGGAAGCGGGGGTTGCGTTTCAAGCCGTCGATCTGCCGAATGCGAACAACCTTACTGTTCACATCATGGCGGCCATGGCGGAGTATGAAGCCAAGGCCATATCTGAGCGGACAAAAGTTGCGCTGGCGGCAGCCAAAGCCAGAGGTACAAAACTGGGTTTCCATTCTTGGACGGGCAATGTCCCGCGGTGGCAAGTCAAGAAGGTTGCCAGTAAGGGTAACGCTGAGAGTTCGAAGGTCCGGGCAGAACTGTCCCGCAAACGTGCCTGCGATCTGATGCCAGTCATAGATGCGATACGGAATGCGGGAGCAACGTCGTTGCGCCAAATCGCAACGGCTCTCAACGAAAAGAAGATACCGACCGCTCGTGGCGGCGAGTGGAGCGCAGTGCAAGTCCAGAGGCTCTTGGCACTGTCATAGATTTACCTCTCTGGTCCGTCGTCTTCTCAACACGGAGTCACTGAGGTCCGGTTATGCGGCACGATGATATTATTGCCCCGCCGTCACATTCAAGACCAACTTGGCCACCTCGGGGTGCAGCCTAACCGATAAGATCAAGACAATGATTCAGAATCTGAACGCCGTTCAATTCACGCGCTTCATGACAAGCGGGAGAACCTCTCCCGCACTCTGCGGCTGTGAAGATGAATCGGGCGCGGTAGCGGGGGAATACGTTGTAAAGCTCCGTGGTGCCGTCCAGCAAAGGGGCCTATTGAATGAACTGCTCGGATCCAAACTCGCAACTTATTTTGAGCTTCCTTCCCCTCCTCCCGCCCTGATTGTATTGGAGCCGGAGATTGTTGAGTTGATCGCGGGCACGGATCCATCAAAGGCTGAACTTGTCAGAGGCAGCATCGGTTTGAATTTCGGGACGCAAGTTCTCATTGGATTCAGCACTTGGCCAGTCGATAGACACATTCCAGAGATAATGCGGAACACGGCGGGGGAAATTTTTGCGTTTGACGCCCTGCTGCAAAATCCGGATCGAAGGCATAATAATCCGAATCTCCTTACTGGAGGCGACACGATGATGATTTTCGACCATGAGATCGCATTTTCGTTCTTGTTCGACCTGTTCCCATCCCCTACGCCTTGGAACATGGACCGCCAAGGATATCTGACTGACCACGTTTTTTATCGTCAGCTAAAGTCGCAACCGATTGACCTTACGACATTTACGACGAGGCTCAGCAGCATTACAGGAACTGTTCTCGAACACCTCTTTGCCGATGTGCCTCCCGAGTGGAACAATGAGGATGCAGGAAGAATTGGCCAGCACCTTTCCGCCGTACGTGACCACGCAGAAGAGTTTACCGAGCAGATTCGGAGGTTTCTTGCATGAGAGTTGGATACAGTTTCTGCGTACTCCGATACGTTCACGATCCGACCGCCCAGGAATTCGTGAATATCGGGGTAGCTATCTTCTCAGCGGATGCCAGATACCTGCAGGCGATCTGCACAATGAACTATGGGCGAATCACACAAGTATTTCAGAAGATCGACGGCCCGCGCTTCCGCCAAATCTCCCGATACATCCAGGACCAAATCTGCGCTGCGGGTCAGTTGCGAGAATCCGGATTACCTTTTGAGTCCAGCCAGAACATCGAACAGGTGTTGGCCAAAATCCTTCCTCACGATGACAGTGCAATCCAGTTTTCTCGGGCGGGCGTGGGGTTGAGCGGGAATCTTGATCAGACATTGCAGCAGCTTTATCGCCGGCACGTTGAGCATTACACCTCCCACAACGAGGCACCCAGTCGTACCGATGAAGAAGTCTGGAGAACGTTTCGGGAGCCATTGGATCGAGCCCAAGTGACACCTTGGCTGAGTCCCAAACGAATAGTTGCTTCGAACTATGAGTACGAATTCGAGAGGTCCTGGAAGAACGAAATCTGGCACGTCATCGAACCGGTCTCATTCGATATGGTCGAGGCCGGATCGATGCTCGACAAAGCAAATCGGTGGGTTGGGCGAGCGACTAGTCTTCAGGACAGTTCGGATTCCTTTCGCATCCATCTGCTGCTGGGCGAGCCCACTGACACCCGGCTAAAGGAAACCTTTGTCAAGGCTGAGAACATCCTGAATAAGATGCCTGGAAAGAAGGAGTTTGTCCGTGAGTCAGAAGCAGATGCATTTGCGGAGGAACTGGCTCGCGAAGTTGCGAAGCACAGAGCCTGATCGACTGACTTTGGATAGCCCGATACCCAGGCGCCTTAGGGACCATTGGTCGAAGATCGCTGGCTTATGACGCTGAATCAACGATTTTAACCTGGGAGATTCTTGGGCTATAAGGGGTCACGGCCCGCGACTCTGGGTCGGCCTTTGTCATGTTGATCCAACGTGAGTCGTTTGAGCTTTTCTGAGAGCTGAGCATGTCAGTTTGAACTCTAAGAACTGAAGCTCCGGTCATCACGCATAACCAAAACAGGTCCTAACTGGACGGGAGTCGTGTCCAAGACTAACGTCCAGTTGCGGTATACCCTAACCGGGCACTACCGCAGTTATGGTGATCGCCTAGTGGCTGATTGGGCGGGAGATCGTCGAGTCGCTGCCGAGTGGCGAGGATCGGGCGGAATACGACCAGATCCTGTTGAACGACTGCGCAGCCGCTACGGGCAGGGCTTCTCCATCACCAACTTGCGCTACTTCCGCCTGTTCTACCAGGCGTTCAGCGACCGGGAGCTCGCAATTCATAACTTGCCGGGTGATGAATTGCAGGCCGTCATCCCCCGGTACGCAGGCACCCAATATGCAAGGCTACGGCAAGGTACCCCAGAGCCAGCTCTTCGGCAACTTCGGGTCTACCTCGAAAAGGGCCCTTTGTGGGAAGGCCGCCATTCAGAAGATCAGTTGCAGAACCATCCGACCGTACACGATAAACGCCATGAGGAGGCCCAGCACGCCGCTCAGAATCACAGGTGTGACCTCGCGGTACTTGACCTGCGCTCCGACGAACATGAGGCTCTCGACCGCGAGAACCGCGGCAGCCAGGATCGTTAGCGGCGGCTGCTAATGGAACGCGGCGGGAACAATTAGCCCCACCGCGCACACGATCTCTACGATGCCCAGGGTCATCCAGGTTTTCCGCGGCAAGGCGCCAAAGGACGGGACGTCCTGGCTTACCTTGTCAAACATGAAGACCTTCATGACGCCCGATGATCCGTATAGAAGCGCGGCGAGGACTTGCAGGCCCGATAAAGTATGTTCATCGTATGCCTCTTCCCTGAACCCCGGATATTGCCTCAAAGAAGCTCGAATCGAGGCTTGATGGAAATGTGCTAACCCAAACGCACTCCCGGCGAAACGGGCATTCACCGGGAGCAAGCAGACTGGCTGGTTTCGGCACATTACTGCACGACAACTTTGACGTTTGTCGAGACAGTAATCTTCGGGTTGGCTGAATCGGTTCCAGTCACTGAGAACGTGTAGTTGCCGGCGGTTGTTGCAGGCGTGCCTGGACCGGTGGATTGCCCTCCGCTCCCGCCGCATCCAATTGCGCAGCCCCCGAGGGCAAGCGCAACCAGCACAAACATCAAAGCCCAGTGGCGGCGGCGCGACGGCACGCCGAAGAGGACGAGAACCGCGAGCAACGCGCCACCTCCGCCAACGTCCCATAGATTCCGCGGTAACGGCCGCGCCAAGGCGCTGTTCGAGGCCGCGGTGGTATTGATGGTCAGGGTCGAGGTTCCACTCCCGCCGGCCGCAATCGCAATGTTTGCCGGGTTCAAGCTGCATGTCGGCAGGCTCTGAGCGCCTGTCGGAGAGTTGCCCAGTGCGCATGTCATATCCAGCGTTCCCGAGTAGGTGCTGCCTGCTGTGAAGGTCGCTGTTGCGGAGGTGCTGCCTCCGGGAGAAACCGACGTTGGACTGGAAATCGTGACAATAACTTGGGATACGGTGATAGTGGCCGTCCCGGTGGCCTTTGCGTACGTCGCATCGCCGGAATAGGTGGCAGTCAATGTGTTCGCGCCGGCGCTCAATGCCCCGGCTGGAATGTCGAAGCTGACTGAGCCACTGGAAAGCTCTTGCTGAGCTGAGTAGGAACCGCTTGCCAGGGTTACTGGCCCTGTCGGCGTTGACTGCCCGCTGCCTCCCGCAAGAGCGATGGTCACGCTTAGACTCTGCGCATTGGTGATTGTTGCAACGGATGGGGTCACGGTCATCGTCGCCATCGCCGTGCCGATCGCTGCCGTAACCGTTACCGTGGCCGATTGAGTTGCGATGTTGTAATTCACGGCACCTGGGACATCGGGAGTGAAAGTCACCACCAATGCATCGTTGCCGGGAGCGAGCGAACCCGCGGGAATATTGATGGTGGCACTGCCGCTAGTGATGGAAGTTGCCGCGGAGGTATAGCCGCCGCCAGTCAAGGTAACGGAGCCGGTGGGCGCCTTCCCCGTGGTTGCACCGCCGACGCTAAAGGTCACTGTGAGGGGCTGGGCTGTGGTAATGCTTGTTGCAGAGAGATCCTCAGCAACCACGGGTGTGGCTCTGTTCACCGTCAACTGAACTGTCTCAGCCGCCGTCGTGTAGTCGATGGTATTGGTTGGGTTGAACGCGACTGTGAGAGACTGCGCACCAGCGCTTAGTAAAGTTCCGGCAGGCGGCGTGTAGGCAAACACCCCTGCCACAGGCGAGGAGGCGTTCAGTTGGGTTGCGCTGAGCGCCGTGCCATAAGTAATAGCTGCCGGCGTTGCCCAGGTGACGGTGGGCGCGACCTTGCCGACGGTGAGGGTGCCTGGAGTGTTTGAGACCGTATAATTGCCCAGCTTGGAGTTCGGATCGTTGAGCGTGGCTACGATGGGGTACTGGCCCGCGGGCGAGTTGGAAGTTGCGGCTGTCTCAAATGACGCGTTGATTCCGTCCCCCGTGATGACACCCGTGAGGCTTCCGGTCAATACCGGGACCGTGCCGCCATAGGTCATGGATTGGTTGTTCGCGGTGACGGTGAGCGGGGCCGGGCTGACCGTTAACTGCGCGGTCTGGGTGGCCGATGTGTAGTCGGTGGTATCCGTGGGCGTGAAGGTGACCTGCAGGGTCTGGATTCCCGTGCTGAGGATGGTGCCAGCGGCCGGCGAGTAGGTAAAGTTTCCGGAGACGCTGGCCGTTGCATCGAGTTGCGTATTGCCCAAGGCAGTTCCATACACGATCTGTGAAGGCGTCGCCCATACAATCGAAGGCGTTCCCGGTGTACCGGTCCCACTCAGGAATACCTGCTGCGGGCTATTACTGGCCGTGCTCTTGATGGTTAGCATAGCCTCGCGATTACCGGCGGCAGATGGGGCGAAGCCGATACCTACCGAACAACTGGCTCTTCCCGCAACCGACGAGCAGAGGTTGCTGGGGACGCTGAAGTCGCCGGCATTCGCTCCGCTGAATGAGAAGCTGACCCCGGAATAGGTCTGCTCTCCCGTATTTTCGAGGGCGAGCACAGCGGAAGAAGACTTGCCCACCGCAACGCTGCCGGCATTTAAGGTAACCGGAACGCTCATCACAGCCGCGCTCGCTCCGGATCCATAAAGCGAGACTGAATTGCCGGTTGTAAGCCCCGAAGCGGTAAGAATCAACGAACCGCTATCGCTTTCATCAACCGTCGGTTTGTAGACCACTGAGAGCGTGCATGTGGCAAGAGCCGGCAATGGATTGGGGCACTGGTTATTCACTGAAAACGGCCCCGTAACCGCGAGTGTGTAACCAACGGCCGCATTCGCTTCGTTGGCCGCAGTGACGCTTTGAGGCGTGCTGGATGAGGCAACAATATTGCCACTACCAAAATCAATCACGGCCGGGGACAACCCAATTTCGTATTGCCCCTGACCTGAGAGCGCGATCGTCAACGGAATCGTCGTAGACCCGAGATTGATGGTCATCGAGTCGTCTGCCGCGCCGGCTGCTGCTGGACTGAAGGTCACGTGGACCACGCAGGATGCCCCGCCTGCCAGCGCGCTGCCGGTACAATCATCCGTTTCCGAATAGTCGGTTGTCGTAAAGCTGAATCCCAATACACTTGCGGCACCTGAGGAACTGTTTGTAAGCGTCAGGTCCTTGGTTGCCGTTTCGCCGACCACAAGGGGCGCCCATTTCAACTGGTTGGCCGAGGGCGTGATGGCCTGGCTGGGAATTACGTTCCCCCACACTTCGAAGGATGCCGATGCTGTGCCGCTGAAACTCAGGGTTGCCGTATGCTGCCCGATCGTGGCGCTGCTCATCGCAACTGCCACCACGCAGCTCTGCTGAGGTGCAAGGCTACCGGAGCACGTGTTGCCCTCGATGGACAGCGCGCTGTCGCCCGAAACTGAAAAGCTCGGAGGAGCAACCGCGGAGTTGCTCACGTTGGTCATCGTCACCGTGCGATACAGCGCGGCATGCCCCTGGGTCTCATTCCCAAACGGAATTGGGTTGGTCTGGGATAAAAGAACTGGCGTCGGACTGGCGAGAAATGGCGAGTAAACGTAGTAACTCTGGCCAACACCATTATTGTCGGTAGTGATTGTGATGCTGTCGTTCTGATAGGTCGAGTTTGTGTTAAATGCGACTTGCACGGTGCAGCCGGCACCAGGGGCGAGCGTTCCGGGACAGTTGTTTGTCTGGGACAGATAGGGACCGGCTGAAATGGAATTCAACGTCAGATTAGTCACCCCGGCATTCCACAGTTGCAGGGGGTGGTTCGGTGAAGTGGTCCCCGCGTACTGAGGAGGGAAATAAAGCTGAGACACGTCCGCATAGAGGAGGTCTCCGGCCGAGGATCCCACCTGCTGAGGGCTGAGATATGGGGTAAAAGTTTGAACCTCCGGCGACGCATCGCTCGTGATGGTCACCGAACCTTGCGCCGTGTTTCCGTTCGCGTCGGTGAGCGTTAGAATGCACGTCGTACCAGCGGGAACGGTTTTTCCGCAGGTACCTCCGGCCTTGGCAATCCCACCGGAGAAAGCGATGTCGCTGATGTGCAGGTCGGCCGTGCCGACGTTGTGTAAGAAGAGGAACGGCAGGGTCTGCCCGAGGCTGATTTGCGGCTGCGAACTGGGAGCTATTTTGGATACAAAGACCGTAGGCGCCTCGATGCTACAGCCTCCGGACAAAGGCGAACTTGGGCCATATGTGTTTTCGCCAACCAGTATCGGATCAAGAATCCCGCAGCCCGAAATAAACGGAGGCGATTCTACGTCAACCGTTCCCGCAAGAAAGATGTTTCCGGAGGAATCAATTGCAATGCCCACCGGCTCTTCGTCTGCATTGTGGCCTCCATAAGCGCTCGTTTGGATTGGGTTGCCGGTTGGATCCAGTTCGAGAAAAAATCCTCCGGCGGTGACATCCGCCACCAATGCGTTCTTTGGCTCGATGGGCTCCCCTCTAGTTGAAGCTGCCGCGTAAAAGTTCCCAGCGGCATCGACTGTCATCGCATTCATGAAACCTGCACCAAGATCGGTAGAGTACTTCAGCGATTGAAGCGACGGATCGAACGCAATTGCAAACATGCGCGGCGAAAGGCTAGCGTCTATTGGATGCCGATATGCGTTCAGGGTGTAGGGAAATCCATCTGAATATGTGCTCCCGCCTGCATAGACCGTTCCGTCCGAGCCAACGGCGACGCCAGCGAGTGTTTCAGGGTCCTCTCCAAACGCATACCCTCCGAACATTGTGCCGAACAGCAATGTTTGGCCGTCAGGACTGAATTTATTCAGGAAGAACCCGCCCGATCCCGATTGAAGCTCCCCTTTCAGTGGGATCATGGGGGTGTATACGCCGAACGTACCAGCGACGTAAATGTTCCCCACTGCATCGAGCGCGACGCCGCCGGCTCCGTTTTGCGCGCCAAGGTAGCTGGAAAAGATAAAGCCGTTGCCGGTTGCATTGAGTTTGGCAAAAAACGCCGAGTTGCATGAAGTACACAGTCCACCCAGGTAAGCAGGCTGATAGGCGTTTACAGTCTGCATCGAGCCATCCGCGGCTAAACCTGCGACCACTGCATTTCCGTCGGCATCTGTGGTCAGAGCAACAGGGAGAATCTGTCCCCAGCCAAGCAGCGTGGAATAGAGCATCACGCCGGAGGGATCCAGTTTGGTGATAAAGCCGGCATTGCAAAAAGTACTGGAACAAGCCCCCAAATTGTGCGATGTAAGTGGGAAATTCGGGTCGCTTGTAATTCCGGCGACAAATGCGTTTCCGTTGGCATCCACCGCAATGGCTCTCGAACTATTGAATCCGGCCGCCGGAAGGTAGGTTGAATAGAGGATGTTCTCTCCGGCCGGATCGAATTTGGTGACGAAAACATCTTCAGATGCTCCCTGGCCAATCGGCTCTCCGTCGATCACTGGATAATTGATGGCAAACGTACTGCCGGTGATGATGACGTCGCCGCTTGCATCGACTGCGGCTGCCGACACGCTGGTTGAGTTGTCCACTTGAAATGCTCCGGCGTATGTGACGACCGGATCGATGGTGAGAGGCTTGCTGTGGTCGTAACTTCCCAGCTTGAATCCGATTCGATGCGAATCAAGTTCGAAGTAAGAGACTTCGACTGTAATGTTCTTGTCGGCGTACTTTTGGAAGGCACGTGGTGCGAGCAGTTGTATCCGATTCCCGCCGGATTCGATAACGAGGCTGCCATCCCCTTGCTTCAGGACTCGCGCCGTGTCGTTGATCCCAATCTGGGCCGTAGATGCGGAAGCTCCCGCACCCAGTTCAAAATCGTATTCCAAGCGGCCGTCACGGCCGTGAAACACGAGATCGGTCCCCGGATAAATCCTCGCATATCGAATTCTCCCGTACATCGGAACGCGCTCGACTCGCCGAGGGTTCTTTCCGCCAAAGTAATAATTCGCGAAACCACCTTTCGTATCTTCGGGCTGAAACTCCGCTGCATTGGCGCCCACAAAGCTAAGTTCAAGGTGCTCGCCCATTTCCGCCTGCGATCGCGCAATCTCTATTCGATCGGAACCAAGCGCAATCTCGCCTTCGCGGCTCCGGGCAACGTATCTGATCCACGGTGATGCCTGCCCAAGGTTCGGCTCGAACACAACTGGAAGATTAAACTTGATTTGCTTGGCGGGATTCGGCGAACGGCTGGCCGCGGGCCGCGAGGAGATTGCAATCTCTGGCTGCACGGGTTCCGCGGGCGAATCGAGGCGGACTGTCGGAGCGGTGTGTTGCGAAGGCTGGGATGGGGCTAGGGCAGTGACGGAGGAGACGAGGATGGCGGCTAGGACGCGGAAATGACGAACGACGGCAGAACAGCAACGCATGGGCAGCATACTCCTCAGAATAAAGCCTGGGACCCAGCTTCAGAAGCTTGCCGCAAAAGCTCGCCCCGAGGAGGCAGCCGCCGATCATACGCGGGATCGTGTACGCACTTACAGTACCCCGACACCTTGGTTGAATGAACCGGCCCTAAAGCCTCGGGTCTACCGGTTCACTTTCCAGCGCCAGGACCCCGAACACGCACTCGTGCACGCGGCGCAGTGGTTCCCGGCGTACGAAACGTTCCAGCGCCTCGATTCCCAGCGCAAACTCCCTGCTGGCCAGCGAGCGCTTGGCGCCGACGCCGCGGGCGCGGAGGCGTTCGAGGTTCTCCGGCAGCAGATATTCCGGCCCATAAATGATTCGGAGATACTCCGGGCCGCGGCACTTGACTGCCGGCTGCGCGATACCTCGCCGCCCTTTACTGATGAAGTCCATCGGCTTTACCACCATTCCCTCATTGCCAGCCGCCGTCAATTCCACCCACCACGCTGTTGCGGCCTCATAGCTGGCTGGCTCATTGACGTCCACGAGGCGGTACGGGGTGGCCAGGAGCAGGGAACTGTCGGCGGCACACAGCCTGGCCAGCAGCTCCATGTGCCAGGTGTGCGCCTTATCGGCGTGTACGGCCCCTTCGGAGGCAAGCATGTGGAACGGTGCCAGTTTCAGATCCTCGATCGAGTTGACCAGCCAACAGTATTCCCGGTACACGTCGCGATACTTGAACAGCGACGCCAGCCGGGCATCGGTGTGCCGCCTCAACTCGTCCATCCCGTCCACCTTCAGATCCGTCTCGGCAAGGACTCGCTGAGCGGCGCCGAGGGCATGGATTCCCGCGGTGCCAACCGGTGCGTATTGCAGCCGAAGTAACTCCTGCGCCTTGACAGACCACGGCATAAGCTCGCAATCAAGGCAGAGCCAGTCTGTCCTCAGCTCCTCCCAAAGGCCGCTCGCAGTCGCGGCTTGTTGCACACGGGCAAGGAACTCGGTCTCCAGCTTCTCATCGGTGAAAAAGCGCCGCCCAGTGCGCGTGTATACAACTCCCAGCGCAGGCTGTATCACCCCAAACCGCTTTACTGAGGCTGCTTCATCCCTGCAAACCACTACGACTGCCCGCGAGCCCATGTGCTTCTGTTCGCAGATTACGCGTGGTATGCCCTCGTGGCGATAGTAGGCGAATGCCTCCTGAGGATGCTCAAGGAGGTCAGGCAGCTTCGAAGTTTCACAGGGCGACATCGTCGGCGGTAGATAGATCAGCCACTTGGGATCGACAGCGAACCTGCTCATCACTTCCAGAGCGGCGATCGCATTCTCTTCCCGGATCGTGATGCGCGGAACGAGCCGCGTATCCACGATTCGCTTTCCCAGAACGTCCTCAATGTCCAGCACATCGTCGGCCGCCTGCTGTGCGGCCCGTGGGGCAAGTTCTTCGTTCGGCAAGAACGGCTTGCGCGACTCGTAGTACGTCGCCTTGGCCGGGACCGATACAATCTCGCGCTCCGGATAGCGCAGTGCACTGAGGTTGCCACCGAAGACGCAGCCGGTGTCAATGTTGACGGTATTGTTTAGCCAGACAGGCTCTGGGACGGGCGTATGCCCGTATACCACCTGGGCGTTTCCGCGATAGTCGGTGGCCCAGTTGTATCGCACGGGCAGGCCGAAATCATCCGTCTCGCCGGTAGTCTCGCCGTAAAGTGCGAACTCTCGCACCTTGCCTGAACCTCGCCCCTGCATCGATTCCTTGAGCCCAGCGTGGGCCACCACGAGCTTGCCGTCGTCGAAGACGTAATGGCTCACCAGGTCATCGAGGAACTTGGCGGCATCCTTGCGGAACTCTGGGGACTCGCGCTCCAACTGCTGCAGCGATTCCGCGAGACCATGCGTCACCTGCACGTCGCGGACCTTGAGTGCCCTCAGGAGTTTGATGTCATGATTGCCAGGGACGCTGAACGCCTGATGTGCACGCACCATGGTCATCACCAGGCGCAGCACATCGGGAGTTGCAGGGCCCCTGTCTACCAGATCCCCTACAAATGCCAGTTTGCGACCGTCAGGAGGCGTTACCACAAACTCTTTCTCCTGGCGCTCTACCTGGTATCCGAGCAGCGCCATCAACTCAAGTAGTTCTTCCAGGCATCCGTGCACATCGCCGATGATGTCGAATGGGCCGTGCTCTTCGCGGCGATTGTTCCACAGCGGTTGCCGCTCGATGGCGACTGCATCAACCTCGTCGGGCGAGGCAAGCTTGAAGACGTAGCGGAATCCCTCGCGCTCAAGCCCGCGCAGGGAACGCCGCATTTGCTGAGCCTGGTTGCGAATGATATGCGGCCCGAACTGCCGGTCGGGCCGATCGGCATTGCGATCTTGACACAGACGTTCCGGCAGATCGAAGACGATGGCTACGGGTAGAACGTGGTACTCACGCGCCAGTTCGACCAAGGGCTTCCGCGCCTCCGGCTGCACATTTGTGGCATCGACGACCGTCAGCTTCCCGCGGCTCAGCCGTTTGCGCACGATCTCGTGGAGCAGCTCGAATGCGTCGCCAGTGGCCGCCTGGTCATTCTCGTTATCGGCAACAAGTCCGCGGCATGCATCCGAAGAGACAACCTCGGTCGGCAGGAAAAGTTTGCGGCCGAACGAAGACTTGCCTGAACCGGAGGGGCCGATCAGCAGGACGAGGGATAGCTCTGGAATCGTGATCGTCATGCTACTACCACCCCTCGCCGAAATGTTGCCATCTGTGTGGGCGCTCCGAGCGCAGCGTCCTCAGGCCCGACAGGTTGAATGTGCACAGAGTACCCGAACCGGCTCGCAATGCCGTCGGCCCACTGCGCAAACTCCTTGCGAGTCCACTCGAAGCGGTGGTCGCGATGACGCAACTGGCCTGCGGGTAGCGTCGGGAACAGGCTGTTGTATTCCTCATTTGGTGTGGTTACCACGACCGTTGCCGGCTTGGCAAACTCAAATAGGACGCGCTCAAAGGCTGCAAGGCGCGGTGCATCCAGATGTTCGATTACTTCCACCACGGCGGCGGCATCGAAGCCCTCCAGCCGCTTGTCGCGGTACATAAGCGACCCCTGGATAAGTTGTAGGCGTGCGCGTTGTTTCTCACCGAGCCGATCAACCTTGAGGCGGTCCGTCGCGATCTCAATCGATCGCCAGGAGACATCCATCCCAAGGATTCGCTCGAACTGCCGATCGGTCAGGAGATGTCG
Source organism: Occallatibacter sp. (assembly GCA_049518435.1). Lineage (GTDB taxonomy): Bacteria > Acidobacteriota > Terriglobia > Terriglobales > Acidobacteriaceae > Telmatobacter. The sequence goes on from JBEKRU010000052.1 coordinate 58,671, forward strand.
CAGGAGTTTGCCCTCGCCACAACCGAGATCGACCACACTGGTCGCCCCGACTCCGCGCAAGACCGAGAGCACTGTTCCGAGGCGCTGCCCATGGAGTCCCAGAGGGCGCTCGACTTTCTGCTCTTCTTCATCGACGGTGCTGACGACGGCGTCATCCTCCGTGGGGGCATCTTCGGTGAGTCGGGCCAATGCTTCACGCGTCAAACTGCGCTGGCGTTTCAGATAGCGCTCGACGATCAGCTCCTTCTCAGGATGCTGTCCGAGCCAACCCTCCCCACGCTTGAGCAGCTTCTCAATCTCATCTTCGCCCACCCAGTAATGCTTTTCGTTGTCGAGAACCGGGATCAGCACGTACAGGTGCGTCAGCAGAGTCTGCAGCGTTACGGTGGCGGATATTTCCAGAGAGACGTAGGGCGATCCGTCCCACTCAGGGAACCGGTCATCCAACGGCAATCGCTCAGTGCGGACGTTGTACCCCAACGGCTCAAACAACCGCCGCACCAGTTCCTCCCCACCCCTCGCCGCGATCACCGGTATCCTGGCCGTCAGCGGAATGGCGCGTTCCGCAAGTTCTTGTCTCTCTTTGCTCCTGCCACCCAGAGCAGTGGCAAAGACTCTCCCAAGTGCCACGCTCATGAAAGAGTTGGCGCAGTAAGGCCGGTCATTCACATATTGCTGAAGTTGTCCGCCCTCGCCTGCGGGACCCCGCCTGCCTCTGACTAACCCAACTGGGTCTACTTCGAGCAGCACTACGACCGTGCACCGGGTGAGAGTCGCTTCAGGGTAGAAGACGTACGCTTTGCCGAAGGACATGTCCTCGGCCAGAAGCCGGGAAGGATTCTTATGGAGAAGGTACCCGAGGTCAGTCGCCGGTTCATGGGTAGTAGTTACAGAGAGGAGCATTGCCATCCAGTTTAGGGCATTGGATCCGACTATGCTGAGTGAAGGCTGACCCGATCATCTTCACGACTACGTGGCGCGAATCCTTCAGCCACGGGGACCATAAAACGAACGATTTGCGGCACTGCTGAAACAGGCCCTGGAATCCACGCCAATCGCACCCGCGGGATTACACCTTTTCTGGTACAGCGCTGGGCAAAAGGGACTCCACCAGCCGCTCGGATCGGCCCCGTGCCGCGAAAGAAGCAGGCAAATTAGACGGTGAGGTACCCAGGCTGGTCATCCAGCTTCTTCCTGCGCTGCCTTCGCGGCTACTTCCGCGATCGGAGCGAACCGATACTTTGCGCACTGGATGATTGCGGAGGCGGAAAGCCTCGGCCGCGAATAGGCTCCGTTGTCTCTCCAGGAGGCTGTCCGTGTAATGCCGTCGGCCTCCCCAGTAGCAAACATCAAGTCATGGGGCATCAGATACCAATCGCCGGCGATCGGGAACGCCACCCAGATGTCGCGGTTCATGTACTTCTGATCAACGGTCCAGCGGCTCTTGAGCTGCACCTTGCGCAGCTCACCATCGCTCTCACGGTAGAGGATGAAGTCCACTCCGCCGTCATAGACGGGTAGGAATGCGTTGAAGCCTTGCTCCAGCGCAAGACTCACCACTGTGTTGCGGTTGACTACCTCACTGACCTGGCTGCGATATCGGTCCATCCTATTGCTCCTCGAACTATGTGATAAGGCCAATTCCACATATAAGACGCGGACGTCGGCAGCCGTGCCCATGATATTGTCTCACCAAGAGTTGAATAACACCTTGAGCACGGCGGTGTGGCTTTCTGGGCATCGACCAGCAAATATGCGTTTGTCGGGTTGTCTTCGCCCCTCAGGCACTAGCAGACCATGAAGTCACTCTCGGCACCTGGAATAAAGGTCGCTCGACAAGGAGCCAGTCATGAACATTTGGCGGATGAAGTTGAGAGCGGGGAATTACGGAGATGACATGTGGCCATTGTGCCGCAGACGTGGGGTAGCCGCCATGACGCATCCACCAATCTTCAACACAGACCTCACCGATCTTACGAAAGAAGATGTGGATCCAGGAGTAAAGACGGCGGCTCGAAGCAGTATTTATCGATTTGCATGGGAGATCATGGGTGGCGATGTCATTCTGGTTGGGGATTCAGTTTCGAAATCCATGATCGCGAGGGGCTACGTTACATCCGCACCTGGCAAGCGTGCCTATCGCTATAACGGCCGGAACCCTTTGACTGAACCCAACAAGCCTGAGATCCCGTGGAGGCACGAGGTCCCGGTCGCTTGGGACGATGATTTCGTTCCATTC
>JBEKRU010000053.1:0-41781 GCA_049518435.1 Occallatibacter sp.
GCCCGACTCCGCTTCACCGGCCGAAGCCAGAATCGACCAGATCCTGGCTCTCGGCATAACCAAAAACAGCAAACGGCAAATGCGCCGATTTTAAACTGTCTCAACTTAGGGGGTCACCCCAAGGGAATTAGAGGCCGAGTCAACCCCTCAAATTGTGGACTTCCGAACAGGAAAAACATGTTTTTCCTCACTTTCTGAGGTAAGTTTTTGAAAGATATCTCACCTCAAAGGGTGATGTTTCGGCCCGTTTCCTCACCTCATAGGCAGACTTTTACCCTATGTAGATAACCCTCCGATTGAACCTTTTCGTGCTCTAAAACTGACAACTGAAACCTGACCCCTGATAACTGATAACTGACCACTGTTTCTACAAAACCCCTAACTCAACTAACTCGCTCCGTAACTCCCCCGCCCCCTTGAACACAATCCCCGTCATCCCCACGCCCGTCGCTCCCGCCACGTTCTCCGCCCGGTCGTCGATAAACAAAACCCGCTCCGCCGGCCTGCCCAGAATATCCAGCGCCCGCTTGTAAATCGCCGCCTCCGGCTTCCTTAATCCCAGGTAACAGGAGCTCAGCGCTACATCGAAAACATCGCGCAGCCCGAACTTCTCAAACCGGAAATCGTTCGTCTCCCGCGCCTCATTGTTCAGCGCCCCCACAATCGAATTGCATGTCGTCGCAACCTCGCGCAACACACCCAGCGCCCCATCCGGCAGCTCTACCGACTGCGCGCAAATCGCATCGTAGAATGCCGCCTTCGAGAAACTCCGCGGCTCATAAAACACCGTCAGATCCATGTATGCGTCCACGTTGATTGAGTCCCGCTCCCATGCGTCGTAGTGAGCCGCATGCAGAGCTTCAAACTGCGCAACATCAAGGCTGAATTGCTTTGCAACCACCGCGCGTTCGCGATGGTCCCACCCGTTCGTCAGCAGAACTCCGCCCACGTCGAAGAGGATTACGTCGAAGGGGAACATCGGCGCCTCATATCCGCGTTTTCACGCCAGAGAATCTCTCAAGAACCAATGTTTAATAGGGTTCCGGAGTTTGCGAATGCCGGAGCACAGCGCAGGGACACTCCGTCTCACATGCCGCCTGCATATCGGAATCAAACTGAAATGTCAGCCCTTGAAAATGCGCGACCAAGTTCTATGCCGGGCTATTTGACCCGTCGCCGCACATATACTTCGCCTCAATCGCCATCACCTTCTTGAACCGCCGCGCGAACCGCTCTTCCGTTCCAATGAACTTCGCCCTGATGAACGCATCCACAACTTCGTACGCCAGCGACGTCCCGATAATTCGCGCCCCCAGCACAATCACGTTCATGTCGTCGTGTTCCACGCCCTGGTGCGCAGAGTACGTGTCGTGACACATCCCTGCGCGTATCCCCGGAATCTTGTTGGACGCCACGCACACACCCACTCCCGACCCGCAAATCAGGATTCCCCGCGGAGCCACGCCCGCCTTGATCGCCTCGCCAACTTTTTCAGCGAAGTCAGGATAGTCATCCGGCAAGTCCCCGCGATAAGCCCCCAGGTCCACAACCTCGTGTCCCGCCTTTGCCAGATATCCGCGCACGTCTTCCTTCAGAGGAAACCCCGCATGGTCCGCACTAATCACAAGCTTCACGATAAGTTCCTTTCGCAACAGTTACCTCACTAGCTTCTTCGCCCTGGCCGCCACGTTCGCAGCCGTGAACCCCAGCTTCTCCAGCACCACCGGCCCCGGCGCCGAAGCCCCGAACCGATCCACCCCGAGCACATCCCCATCCAGCCCCACATACTTCCACCAGCCCAGCGTCGCGCCCGCCTCCACAGCCATCTTCGGTACATCCCTCGGCAGCACGCCCGCCTTGTATTCCACCGTCTGCTCCTCAAAAATCTTCCAGCTCGGAAAGCTCACCACGCGCGCTCGAATTCCCTCAGCCGCGAGTAGCTTCGCAGCCTCAACGACCGGCTGCACCTCCGAACCCGTGCCGATGAGCACCACCTGCGGATCCTCGACATCCTCCAGCACATAGGCACCACGGCTCACGCCGCCCAGCACGTCCACCGCCGCCGGATCAATGACCGGCAAATCCTGCCGGCTCAGCGCAAACCAACTCGGACCCTTGCGCTCAAGAGCTAGCCTCCATGCCGCCGCGGTCTCGTTGGCATCCGCAGGCCGAAAATCCGTCAAGTCAGGAACTGCCCGCAGGGCCATGAGGTGCTCAATCGGCTGATGTGTCGGGCCGTCCTCGCCCAGGCCGATTGAGTCATGCGTAAACACAAATAACGACCGAACTTTCATCAGCGCTGCCAGCCGGATCGCAGGCTTGCAGTAATCCGAAAACGTGAAGAAGGTCGATCCGAAGGGGATCAGTCCTCCGTGCGCCGCCATTCCATTCACCGCTGCGCACATGCCAAACTCCCTCACTCCGAAAAAGACGTTCCGCCCGGCTGGGTCGACGTGGAAGCTGGCACCCGGCTTGAAGATCGTCTTGGTGGAAGCCGTCAAATCAGCAGCTCCGCCAAAAAGTTCCGGCACCTTCTCGGCGATCGCGTTCATCACAGCACCTCCCGCGTTGCGCGTCGCCTGCGGCTTGCCCGCCGGAAAACTCGGAATTGCTTTCACCCAATCTGCCTTGCGCACGTCCTTCTGTGTCCGCTCAAACTCAGCGGCCAACTCCGGATTCGCCACTTTGTAGCCTTCAAACTTTTCGTTCCATTCTGCTTCGAGTCCAGCTCCGCGATCGACGGCCTTGCGCCAGTTTTCCAGCGCTTCGTCCGGGACATAAAAGCTCTGATCTTCAGGAAAACCAAAGAATTTCTTAGTGGCCGCCACAGCTTCCGCGCCCAGCGCCTCACCGTGCACCTTGTTGGTTCCAGCCTTCGGGCTGCCATACCCAATCACCGTCCGCACCGCAATAATCGACGGCCTGTCCTTCTCGGCCTTGGCATTTTCAATCGCCTCTTCAATCGCTTTCAGGTCATTGCCGTCATGCACCCGCTGCACATGCCAGTGGTAAGCTTTGAAGCGCTCGAGCACGTCGTCGTTGTAGCTCAGTTCCGTGGGTCCATCCAGCGAGATCAGGTTGTCGTCGTAAAGAATGGTGAGCTTGCCCAGTGCGAGTGTGCCGGCCAGTGCGCACGCCTCGTGGCTGACGCCCTCCATCAGGTCGCCATCGCCGCACAACGCATACGTGTGGTGATTCACGATTTCATATCCCGGCTTGTTGTAGATCGAAGCCAGATGCTTTTCTGCCATAGCCATGCCCACGGACATCGCGATGCCCTGACCGAGCGGGCCGGTGGTTACTTCCACGCCTTCCGTGTCGCCGTATTCCGGGTGACCGGGCGTGATCGACTCCCACTGGCGGAAGCTTTGCAAATCATCCAGCGTGACTTTGTAACCGGAGAGGAAGAGTGATCCGTAGAGCAGAGCCGAAGCGTGGCCGTTCGAAAGCACAAAGCGGTCCCTGTCCGCCCATTTCCAGTTCGAGGGGTTGTGCTTCATCAGCTTGTGGTAGAGCAGGTAGGCGATGGGCGCACAACCAAGGGGCGCGCCTGGGTGGCCGCTATTGGCTTTTTGCACGGTGTCCACTGCCAGCAAACGCAGCGTATCGATCGACAATTGATCGAGTGTCTGTGATTCGAGAGATTGTCCTGCCAGGCTTGAAGCCATAATGATTTGAAATCCTTTCGCTTTGGCGCATCGCGCCAGTCAATCCATTCAGGAATGCGTTTCGCGTGCACGCTATTCGTCTTCTTCCACCTTCACGTCCACATTGTATCCAAGCCAGCTGTCCGGCTCCGTCCAGCGCAGCGTCCATTGCACGGAACTGCCCACGGGTCCAGCTGGAATGTCCGCGGAGTGTCCTACACTTCCAAGGCTGTGGCTGCTGGTTGTGTGCTTTGTCTCCCAGTCATCCACGGTCCAAGTCACCTCAAACCGCCTCTCGTCCAGAATACGCAGTGTACTTCCCTCCGGAACCGTTTGAATCGGCCGCCGCAGTGAAAAAATCTCCAGTTTTCGGTGGCGCATACGGCATTTGTTCTCGTCGCTTTCCGGGTCGCAGTAGCGCGCATACACCGGCTCGATCCGGTCGAACACTTTGCCGTCGACGGCCGACCGAAGGAGCTTCAGATACTCAGCATGCGCCCACACCAGCGGCACCGCCGAGCCGGTCGGCTGGCCTTTCCGCATGCTGGCCTCCGGGATGTTTTCGTTCTCCCACACCTGTTCCGGCATCATCTGCCCGCAGGTGGCGAAGCCCTCATATGTCTTGATCAGCGCCGATATGTCGTTGCCTGCCGCCAACTCATAGTGAGCCCTTTCGCCCGTCAGCAACGGCCAGGGCGAGCCTTGACCCCAGCCCTGAAATGGAGTGCCGTCCGCCTTGTTCCCATAGCCGTCCCAGTTGTAGCGCAACCATGCCGGCCCCTGGGGCAACTCCCGCTTCAGCACCGCGTCTACAACCACAAGAGAATCCACAATCAGGGGATCGTCGGCTCTGCGCACTCCATAGCGAACCAGTTCCAGGAATCCGGCGTCGATAATCTCTCGCGCCTCAAATTCGTAGCGTGTCCCGGGCGGCCGGTTTGCGATCCTCAAAGTCTCCTTCCCACAGCTCTCGTGGGCATAGGCCGCGCCGCACTCCGGCGGCCGGATACGCAAATAGTGCCTCTTGATCTCTGAATGCAGCACACCGTTGTTGGTTACAGTCCAGTCTTCCAAATGGCCCTCGATCCAGTCAGAAAACTCTTCCAGAAAAACCGCCAATTCCATTGAGTCATGCGCTCGCGCAATCTCCGCTGCGCAAATCAGCCCGCCAATCACCGCCGCCAGCGTCGAGGGCGAGTAGCCAGAATTCTCCTCCCAGCGCTCCTGCTGGGTAATGGGCGCGTGCCTCACGAGGAACCCCGCCGCTCGCTCCACAAACGGAAAGATCTCCAGGTCCCCCAGCGCATCGGCCTTCCACAACCGCCATGCAAGAATCAACGGAAAGGCTACCTCGTCCAGCTGCTGTCCCGTCCAGTACGGGGTTCCGTCAATCCAGAAGTTCTGCGCAAATGCCCCGCTCGGCTGCTGCGTGCATGCCAAGTAAACGAGTGCGCGCCGCGCCGTCTCCGCCCGCCCACAGGCCAGCAAAGCCGTCGCCGTCTGCACCATGTCCCGCGTCCACACAAGGTGGTATCCGCCCAGGTCGTCGTCCCCCTTCACCTGGCCCCAGGGAATCGACAGCGAAGCCACAAACGCGCCGGAATATGTTTTGTCTTCGTGCGCCAGCAGCACGTTGTGGCTGGTGCCCATCAGCTTTCCGCCGTCGCTCGCTTTGGCTGCCAGAAACGCTGGATTGGCCGCCCGCTTCCACTGCGTAATGTATCGGCTTCGATTTTCTTCAAACGGCGTTGCCAGCGCGCCCATGGTCTTTTGCGCGGCGGTATGGTGCCCCGCTCCGATGCCCACCCCGATCGTGAACTCAATTTTGCCTCGGGCCCGCTGCAAGTCCAGGTTGACTTCCCCAAGCACCGCAATGTTGCCGTTCGTTGCCGATCCAAATTCCCAATCCATCCGGAAGTTGTCCATGAGGTCGCGCCAGCCGTCGCTTGAGCCCACAAATCCGCAACTCACCCTCGAGAAGCCGTCACTGGCGCCCAGGGCCAGCGACCACTCGTTCTTCCAGGCCAGCACTGCTTTGTGCCCCGCAAAATCCACCGCGCGCGCCGAGTTACCCGCGCCACCGCCATCAAGATGCGGAGCCAGCAGCGCATAGACCTTCAGCCTGGGCAACAGCGCCTCGTCGCCCTCAATGCGTACATGCGTCAATACCACCGAATGATGCGGGTCGCAGATGATTTCCTTGGTCAGTTTGTAACGGCCTTCGGGATCGGTATTCACATACCGGACGCCCAATGCCTCTGGGTGGATGTATTCGAAGGTCGTCTGCAGGTCCCGCTTTTCCTCATGAACAAACGTTTCACCGTCGGTCACCAGGAACTCCATGTCCCGAACCTGGGCACGGTCGATTGTGGGGTGATAGACCTCGTTCAGAACCCCGTGGCTGCAGGTAAACCAGATCCGGCTGGACGCCGCATACGCCGTTCCCACCGCATCTTTCACGCTGGAAGTCCACCGCGGTTCCATTCCGGGACCGCCGAATGCCTCACCCTGCTGGTCAAGCCAGCGATACTGCTCCGGACCTAGTTGCGCATGCTCGCTCATCCGTGCACGACCCCGCCTTCCTCTTGGGGAATTCAGAATACCGCGCAGAATTCGGGAAGCCGCGCGCTGCCGTCCATCTTACCGATGTTTCCCAACACCTGAAAGTTTCGTTCACGCTCTGCTTCTTTGTTCCCGTAAATTCACTTGATGGAACTCAGTTCCCAGGTTCTCGCAACTTCCACTCTGGCTCAGGCATCCATCCAAACATACGGCGACTCCGCCGAGTGTGAAGATTCTGTTTCAACAATCCGGCCCACAACCCCTGTCCTTTGTCGCTCAACCCAGGTCCCGGCCCACGAAGTACAATCCGAACGAAGGAGAATTTCCCCGATGGCTTACGAACTAGCACCGCTGCCTTACGACTACGCGGCACTTGAACCTTTCATCGACGCTGAAACCATGCACCTGCATCACGACAAACATCACCAGACGTACATCAACAATGTGAATGCCGCCCTCGCAAACCATCCCGATCTGGCAGCCAAGTCGGTCGACGATCTGGTCCGCGACCTTTCGCAGGTTCCTGAGGATATTCGCGCCGCCGTGCGCAATAACGCCGGCGGACACTCCAATCACACCGCGTTTTGGAACCTGATGGGACCCGTGGGTTCCGATGGCATCGGCGGCGCGCCCTCCGGCCCCATTGCCGACCAGATCCACGCCGATTTCGGTCATTTTGAAGTTTTCAAGAAGACATTCAACGAGACGACTGCCAAGCAGTTCGGCTCAGGCTGGGGCTGGTTGGTATTCCAGGGCGGCAAGCTCAAGGTCATCTCCACTCCGAACCAAGATTCGCCGCTGACACAGGGTCTTTATCCGATTCTGGGCAACGATGTCTGGGAACACGCCTACTACCTCAAGTATCAGAACCAGCGCCCCAAGTACCTTGAGGCGTGGTGGAATGTGGTCAATTGGCAAGAAGTCAACAAGCGTTTCGTCGTCGCCAAAGGCTGAGAGCAGTTTTCAGTTGGCAATTATCATTATCAGTAATCGCAAACCTGTGTGCCCACCCTCGCGGCGTCTTAGTTTTTTGCCGCCAGGATGGGCGCGCACGAACTCCAACAGTCCACGGGCCCTGATTACTGATAACTGACAACTGACTGACAACTATCTTTACCGCAACTACTCCCCCCTGCCTCGCGTCTAAGCAGTTGTGATGATCGATCTCCGGGTTTCCAGATTCGCCCTTATTACTCTTGTCGCCTTGCTCATTTCCGCTTGGCTTTCCGCGTCTGGACAATCCGGCACCTTCATCGTCTCCCAGCACGGCCATTCCGTCGGCACTGCGACAGTAACTTTCGCCGGGGTCCCCGCCGGCTTCGACACCACCACAGTCATAAAAGTATCCATGCAGGGGCTCAACTATAACCTCTCCAAAGCTGAACAGCTCACGTCCATCAACAAAATCAAGCGTGCCCAGTTGAGCGCCACGGTGAACGGCTCGGCCGTCAACGTGACGCTTTCGTCGGATGCCGCTCAGTTCCTTATGAACACCTCCGCCAACGGCCAAAGCACTACGAATCGACTTCCCCTCCATCTCAATGCTGTCTTGCTCCCAGATTTCGACCCCGGCGCATTCGACACACTACTCGCCCTCGCCGCGACTCACAACAATGCAGGCATCTGGGCTATCATCCCCAAGCAGAACGGTTCCGAGATGCCGGTTACTCTCGCCACATACGCGGACGAGCAGGGAACCCTCGATACAAAGCCCATTACAGTTCATCACCTCGTGGCAACCATTGCCGGCGCCCAAACTGACCTGTTTGCCGGTCCGAAAAACCAGCTCCTCCAGGCCGAACTACCCCAACAGGGCTTTGCACTTGTCCGTAAGGGTTTTGTACTCACACCGCCAGCCAAAGCCGGAGCGCCGCCTATCCCTCCCCCCTCCGCCGCCGCGCCAGCCGCACCGTCCACTCCGCCCACCGCGCCCGTTCAGTAATTCCCTCGCTCCAATCCGGGCTTCGGGTACAATTCCTTCTCTATGGACGAGCTGCCCCCTGCCCCCTCGGAAACCGTCTCTGTCGAGTTCAGCCTCGCCTACGGCGGCAGCCAAATCAGCGCCACTGCTGAAGTTCCCACCGGCCGAACCAACCTTACCCAGATCCTTCCCATCCTCCAGTCCCTCGGTGACTCTCTCATCGGTGTAGCGGTTTCAGAAGTTGTTGCTGCGGGTCGCACCATTTCCTGTAAGGCCGGATGCGGCGCCTGCTGCCGCCAGCTCGTCCCCATCAGCGTCTTCGAAGCGGAAGCCCTTGCAGCCTGGGTTCGCACCCTTCCCGAATCTCAGCAGCAGGAACTTGGCCTGCGCTTCGATCAGACACTGCGATCACTTGCTGCCGGTGGCATCCTGGAGCGCCTCGTTGCTACCGGAAAGGAATTCTGGGACCCTGATAACGAAGCCCATAAGAGCCTGGCCATCGAATACCACTACCAGCGTGTTCCTTGCCCGTTCCTTGTTGATGAGGCCTGCTCCATACACCCCATTCGCCCGCTCATTTGCCGCGAGTATCTCGTGACATCGTCGCCAGAACACTGCGTCGATCCAGCCACCCGCCAGACTGAAATGGTTCCCCTCCCCATCCGCCTGATGCCCGCGCTCAACCAGATTGGAGCCGAAGTCGAGCACAACACGCGCGGCTGGATTCCGCTCGTCTTTCTCTTTGCCTGGATGAAAGCCGACGCTCATCCCGGTGAAAAAATCTCCGGCACAGGCCCCGAGGTCCTGTACAAATTCCTGAGGCGGATCCGCCACGCCGATGGAAATCTGGAATTGCCCGAAGAGCCCCCACCCCCGACGGCGGAAATTTAATCGCTGATCACTGACCGCAGTCCTGTTCAAGCTGTCAGCAATCAGCTGGCATTTGTGATTCGCTTCTCACACGGCCTTCCCCGCCGCCACGCCCGACGCCCATGCCCACTGGAAGTTGAACCCACCGAGCCAGCCGGTCACATCCACCGCTTCCCCAATAAAAAACAGCCCCGACATAGTCCGCGCTTCCATCGTCCGCGCCTGCAACGCGTCCGTATCCACGCCTCCGGCGGTTACTTCCGCCTTCGCAAATCCCTCTGTTTCCACCGGATGCAGCACCCACGCGTGCAACTTTCGCTCCCAGTCCTCCAGCGCTACATTCCCCCATCCCGCCGGCCCATCCGTCTCCACCAGAAATCCGGCCAGCCTCTGCGGCAAAACCTCGCGAAGCGCCTGTTTTAGCGCCGCAGCATCCCGCCGTGCTCCCGGCGCCCGCAACCCGGCCAGCAGCAGTTCCAATCCGGGGGCAAAGTCCAGCGTCAGCGGCTCCCCTCCTCGCCAATATGAGGAAGCCTGCAGCACCGCCGGCCCGCTTAAGCCGCGATGCGTCACCAGCATCTTTTCCCTGAATCTCGCCGTGCCCGCCTTTGCCACCACCTCTGCCGCCACTCCTGGAATCTCCGTCCAGGCCGCCTCGTCCCCGCCCAGCACCAGCGGCACCAGCGCGGGCCGCGGCGGCACCACATTCAGCCCAAACTGCGCGGCCAACTCATACGCCAGTCCCGTCGCACCCAGCTTCGAGATCGAAAGCCCGCCGGTAGCCACCACCATCGACCTAGCCTCAAATTCTCCTGCGGAACACTCTACCCGGAATCCGACCGCCGCATCTCGCTCCACTTGAATCCCGCTAGCGTTTAGCACAACTTCCACGCCGCCTAGTCCGCACTCGGCCAGCAGCATCTCCATGATCGCCCGTGCCGATCCGTCGCAGAACAGTTGCCCGAGCGTCTTCTCGTGCCATCGGATCCCATACCGGTCCACGAGCGCGAGAAAATCCCTCGGCCGATATCCCGCCAGTGCCGACTTCGCAAAATGCCTGTTTTCTGAAATGAAGTTCTCCGGTCCGCAGTGCAGATTAGTGAAATTGCACCGTCCGCCTCCGGAGATGAGAATCTTCCGTCCCGCCTGCCCGCCATGTTCCAGGAGCACCACGCGCCGTCCGCGCCGCCCGGCCGTTGCGGCGCACATCAGCCCTGCCGCCCCTGCGCCCAGCACAATTACATCGAATTTGCGCGGTTCGCGGGACATGCTGTCCCGATAAGAATAGCTGCTCGCTCCATTGACGCCGTTAGCGCTACTGCACGGTGAGAGTCAATGTCTCAGTCGCGGTGGTCAATCCCGTTCCAGTGGCGGAGACTGTCAGTGTCGAAGTCACCGGGCTCGTGCTCCCTCCACCTCCACCACCGTTGCTTCCGCTCCCGCATGGTGCTGTGTTCGGTGGGAAACACCATGTAAACAATGCTGGTGTTGGTCGGATCGACGGCGATGCTATCTTCCCCATAACTCGACCGCGCATCGGTTTCCGGAACGGACTGCACTCCTGATCCACTCGCGTTGCTCACCCTCATCGGGTACCATTGCTGCGTCGAGTTACTCCATCGGTAAGCATTACCCACATCGGTACGCGCATAGCGGACCGTCGGGTCCAGCGGATGCACAACCATGCCCACAGCCCATCGCCGCCACCGATGCGGACGGGCTGCCATAGAAACTGCGATGAGATATCCGCTTAAGCCACCGCCCAAGATGCAATCACAAGCGTCAGCCCAGCGAGAATACATTTCCGCTGAACCATGAATTGAAGAATGGTGCGAATGCGCCGAAGAAGTAAAGCCATGCTTCCCATTTGGACATCCGATCAGCAATCCGATTTGTGAACACCGTATTGTAGAAGGAATGTCTAACTCCCGGCTCGCGACAGATACATACCAACTAACCCTTGAAAACTGTCTTACCCATCATCCCTGAACATGGCGTGCGGAATCAGCCGTCGGTAATCTTCCTGGTGCGCTCCATCGAGGCAAGCCTCGATAATGCTCTTCCCCAGTCGATCCAGGTCCGGGACCAGAAACTGCTTCAGCTCCTTCGCAAAGAATTCGCGCCATTGCCGTGCGCCTTCTTCATAGACATCCAGGCCACCCTGGATCTGCTCTTCCACCGCCAAAAACACACGTGGAATCATCGAGCCTTCAATCCGCAACTGGTGGGGGATGTATCCCAGCAGCGGGCAAATCGCCTCCCGCACCTGGTCTCGGCCAAACTTCGCGCTACCGCGGCGAGCGAGATACTCGCGTGCAATCCACTCCGCCATGAAGCCAACCTTCCACGCGCCGATGTGCTGGTTCGGAAGCAGCACATACCGCGTCTCCGGTGTCTGAACAATCTGCCGCAAGAGCAGGTTTGCCTGGTCGACGCGCCTGCCTGTTGCAAACGCCCAGTACGAACCGACGCCCTCCGACTGCATCCCCACAGTCTTTGAATCCTGGATGCTGGGGTTGGCATGACCGCGCGGCGCAACCAGCCTCCACAGCCACGCGAGCGCTGGGCTCAGCACGTGAATCATCGCGAGAATTCCATAGAGTTGACTGTCGCGGTGCGTCGGTGGGCACCTTACGCCAAAACTGCGCACGTCCACACGCTGTGGGCCATCGAGAATATCTTCAAGCATGCGCCTGGGCAGAATCACGCGCGGGTTGGGACACAGCTTCCCGGGTGCGTCCTCCGCGTGTTCCCACGTCAGGCACGTCCCGCCCGGCACGATGTAGTGATTCAGGAAGATCAGTGGTTCCGGTGGATCAATGCACAACCGTTCCAGGTTCGGCGCCGTGCCATAGCTGTGGATGTGATCCACGCGCACAAACCAGCCGTTCTCCGCATCGGCCACCGTGAGTCGCCCGCTCGCCCCCTGGTATTCCGGATGCGCGCATGCCATGTCGTCCGCAATTGGTCGCAAGTGGCAGGCTTCCGGTAGATTCAACGTCCGCTCTTCATTAGTCACCACGTTCCGCCCAATGAGCAATCGCCCATCCTCCATGCGATGGATGTGCTCCGTCATTTCGCTCTTGCCGCCTCCGCTGGCGCCTTCGTGCATCAGAATGAGCTGGTTCTCATACGGCGTCACCACGGCAACCGCCGCGCAATGGTTGGTCGTCCAACCTTCCCGCTCGCCCTTATCCAGCAGCATGGAGTAGACGCCCTTCTTCGCGCTCGGTCCTGGGTAGAGGTTGTAGGCGAAAATCTCCTGGTGTGTCTCCTGCCGGTCGTGCACCACCACCTGCCGGCCGCCAAAGTGCGTATGCCGAAACGGCGGCGCAACAAACAGCACCCCGCCCGTGACTTTGAAATCCGCCGGTACCTGGTTGCGTGGAATCATGCCCTGCAAGTCGGCCAACGCCGCTGCAAAAAAGGCCGCCTGCCGCGGCACAATCAACAGCGACCCATACCCCAGCGCGTCCGTCCCCGCATAAAATGGCATCGCGACCAGTTCCTGCGTCTTCAGCCAGTTCAGCGTCTGCAGCCGAGTCTTTTCGAATCCCTCTCCAAACCGCTCTTCATAGGTCGGCTTATCCGTCGGCAAGCGATCCCCAATCACCATCGCGTCCGGATCACGGCGCCGCATGGCGGGATCGGGAAAATTGATCGCCAGCCCATTCCGCGCCTTGGTAATCACCGCCTCCACGATCCGCCCCGTGCGTGGTGTTTGAAACACCGCCTCATACTGCCCATGATCTTCGCGATTCCCCAGCGTCCAATCCGTTTCTCCCGTCGCCCGTCCCAACGCCCAATCCAGCAGTTGCTGCCGAGTCTCCGGCGTCTGCACCAGTGGCGCAGCCCCCAGCACAGCTTTCGCAGCCACTGGCAAATCCAACTCCGCCCAGCAAGCCTGAAAATCGACAACTGCCTCAACCCCAGCAACGGTGGTCATGGTTTTTTCTCTTTCTGTGGGGAGAATCTGGATTCAAACCCAGCGCAAAGCCGAAAATTGAACCTATCCTTTATCGCATCCACCATCACACCTGGCAGTGCGCGTCATCACATCTTGCGGAGACAGCTCCAACTCCAGCCTCAACGCCTTGCACGCGGGAAACAGCGGCGTGCCCGGAAGCTGAAACCGCAGTTCGTCGTTAACCTCAACAAGCGGCTGGCTCCCGTGTTGCCCGGCGCGAACGATTTTTCCTTTGACCTTCTGGGCAGACACCAAGACCGGCGTTCCAGTTGCGCTGACGCTGTCTGCGCCGGAGCGACCTGGAAGTCGATGGTCTTGCCTTCGAATTTCTGCAGCAACTACTCCTGCGTGACCACGCCGGAATCGTAATTTTGTTCAAGGATGCGGAACGTCGCGCTGTGACTTGGCGGGTTCCTCAGGACGACAGATTGAGGTTCAAGCTGCGTCGTGACCTGAGTGGTGGTGACATCGTTCATCCCAGGAGCGAGTTTCAGTTCAACAGTGGTACGAACTACGGCAAAGTTGTCGTTGTAGATGGTAAGAGCAGCCGGCTCGCTGGGTGGCGAGGCTTGTTGGGCACTAACAATCGGAGCGGTGAACACGGCGACGGCAAAAGCGAACCGGAAAACGCGTGCTTGCACGGTAAGTTCCCCTAGTGCATTTGCGGGGCTCCTTGTGATTTTGCGAGGTAGGATGGCCACGTGAATACGGCGCAAGTATAACCATCCCGTTCCGACACGGATGTGACGGCAGTGGTGATTGCCGGGAACAGACTTCGACAATTTGCTGGGAATCGGTCTTCCGCACTCCTCACGTCCGCGGAATCTCCTGGCCGATCATCCTCGCCGTTCCAAGCAGGCGGTTTTTGCGACGGTCTCTACCGCCGCGTCCAGAACCCCTCATGCACCAATGCTGCCTCGTCTTCCAGCAGTGGCCCCAGTACCTCAATCGGCCTCTGCCCTCGCGCAAACACTTCCCGGCACGGTAAATCCAGCGTCGGGTTTTCTGCGTCATTGCCCGTGAACTTCAACAGCACCGTCTCCGCCAGCGCAAACACCACACGCCCAATCCCCGTCCAATAAATCGCGCCCGCGCACATCGCGCATGGCTCCGTGCTGGTATAAAGCGTGCACTTCGCCAGGTCCGCGTCACCCAGCAACCGCGCCGCCGCGGCGCAAGCGACTGTCTCCGCGTGCTGCGTCGGGTCTCCGTTTGGCCGAACCGCATTGTTTAACGCCTCTACCACCGTCTCGCCGAGTTCATTCACAATCAGAGAGCCGAATGGATGGCGTCCATCTGCCCGTGCCTCCCGCGCCAGCTCAATTGCCCGCCTCAGGAAAGAAAGATCCTGGTCGCTCACAGCCTCATTCGCCATCCCCGTCAACCCTCCGCCTTCCCTGCAAAAAAGACATTCAACAGCACAGCGCTCGCCGCCGCGAGGAAAATGCCGCTGTTCAAAAACAACTTTGCCGCGTCGGGCGCATGGGCAAATAACCCCGGGGTCGCAATGGGCAGAACGCCCAACCCCAGCGAAACCGCAACCACGACCCCATTGTTTGTCCCTTGGTACCGGACCCGCGCCAATTCTTCAATCCCCGCCATCGCCGTCATGCCAAACATGACAATCGACGCCCCGCCCAGCACCGGCCTCGGAACCGCTGCGATCACCGCCGCCAGCTTGGGCAGAAATCCCAGCACCACCAGCATCCCACCACCAGCCGCAACCGCGAACCGGCTCTTCACCTTCGACAGCGTCAACAGCCCCGTGTTCTGCGCGTACGCATTGTAGGGAAAGCTGTTCATCAGTCCGCCTAGCATGGTCGAAAGCCCATCCGCGCGGAAAGCTGCGGACAGCGTCGCCGGCCCAATCTTCCGACCCGCAATTTCCCCAATCGCGAGGCAGTTTCCCGTCGTTTCCGTCATCACGACCAGCATGGCAACGCTCATTACCGCCGCCGGAAGCAGCGCAAAATGCGGCCATCCAAACATCAACGGTCGCGCCATCCCCAGCCACGGCGTTACTAACACCTGCGTGAAGCTTGTTTGTCCCATCAATGCGGCCACTCCGGTCCCGCCAAGCAGACCCAGCAGCACGCTCAGGTTCGCCACCATGCCTCGTCCGAATCGCTGAATACCGACAATCAGCGCAATCGTCAGGGCCCCCAGCCCCAGGTGCCCAAAGCTTCCAAAGTCCGCCGACCCGCTGTCTCCGCCTCCCAGCCACCCTCCGGCCACCGGCAACAGAGACAGCCCGATCACTGTAATCACTGTCCCAATCACCACCGGGGGGAAAAACCTTAGCATTCGGCTGTACAGCGGTCCGGCAACAATCAGGAATGCCCCGCTGCAAATCACGGCGCCGTACATCGTCGGAATTCCATACTGTCCAGCAATAAGGATCATCGGGGGTACACAAATAAACGAGCACCCCTGGATCAGCGGTAGCCGCGCGCCGAACTTCCACCACCCGATTGTCTGCAGCAGAGTCGCCAGCCCGCAGGTAAACAGGTCCGCGCTGATCAGCCCGATCACCTGGCTGGGGCTCAGTCGCAATGCGCTGCCCAGAATCAGCGGAACCGCCACCGTTCCCGCGTACATCACCAGCACATGCTGCAGCCCGAAGGCCATCAACCGCGGAACCCCTTCAAAATCGTCAATCCCGTCGCCGGAACCCTCCGTCGCCGCAATGGCCGTTGTCGCCGCCGAGGAACCAACACCTTCGCCATCCTCCGGAAGCACTGCCTCCAGGCCTGTTTTTGGATCGTTGGGGAAATTCACAGAGATTTATCATAGCCTGAATCCAGAGCAATCCAGGGGCATTCCGCCCGCCGACCTCGCAACGTGGCCCTTCAACCCTGGTTTCCGCGATTCCCATTCGCCGATTGTTCCGTCCAACCCGCGGTAGGTCGCAGGCTGGGAACGACGAGGCAATGCCGCGCGTATCTCTCCTGGGAGCGGAACCGCTCACGCATTGGGACGAGGGCTGTCCGAAGATGAACACATGGGTTCAAAACCGGACGGCTCGCTGCTCCGTCTGCTCGTCGCCAAACGGTTTATCCCCAACCAACGATTGGCAATTGAGGCTCCCCGAATCCCCAAATTGATGGAAGACGAATTGCTTAACAAGTAGAGTTGTTCTTACCCGGAGGTCCGGTCGGAATGAAGCAGTTTGGGCCCTTCAGGCTCGACGCGGTAAATCAATGCCTGCTCCACAACGGCGTCACAGTGGCCCTTCCGCCCAAGCCGTTCGCAGTTTTGCGTTACCTCGTGGAGAATCCCGGCCGCCTGATCACTCATGACGAACTCCTGGATAAGCTCTGGCCGGAGACCTACGTTCAGCCCCAGGTTCTGCGCACCTACATGCTTGAGCTGCGTAAGCTCCTCGGAGATGAGGCCGGTCGGCCTCGCTTCATCCAAACCCTTCCCAAGCGCGGCTACTGTTTCGTAGCAGAGGTTGCGGATTGCAGCGATATTCCGCAAAAGTATCCCGCTCCATCCGTCCCGCCGAATGCACATTTACGGTCTTCCGCTACCCCATCCTCCGGGATACTCTCGATCGTTGGACGCGAAAGCGAGCTAGCCCTCCTCACCGCACAATTGCTGCCACTGACCCTTGGTGAGCGGCGCATTGTCTTTGTCGCGGGCGAAGCGGGCATCGGCAAAACCGTCCTCGTTGATGCCTTCTGCCGCCATGTCGATTCCTCTCAGGCTGCAATCATCGCTCGCGGCCAGTGCGTCCAAGGCATCGGCTGCAAGGAAGAGTATTACCCCGTCGTGGAGGCCCTCAGCCGCCTGTGCGCGTCGCCCCATGGAGAAGTTGCCTGCCGCATCCTTGCCCGCATCGCGCCTGCCTGGCTCACAGGTGGCCACGAGCCCGCAGCCGCACATCTCGCCAATGCAAGGCCCGCTCGGGAACGCACCCTCGGAGACCTCTGCGCGGCTGTCGAAGAGCTCAGCGCGGAATTGCCCCTGATTCTGATGTTTGAGGATCTCGACTGGGCCGACGATTCCACGCTCAATCTCATCTCCGCTCTTGCCCGCCGGCGTGCGCCCGCCAGGCTGATGGTGCTGGCCACCTATCGCTCCCGCAAATCCGCAACCGAGCACCCCCTCAAGCCGCTGAAACAGGATCTGCTGATGCGCCATCTGTGTCTCGAAATTCAGCTTGCCCCTCTTGCCAGCAGTTCGGTCACGGAACTCTTGTGCCGCGAATTGGACCAGGAGATCTTGCCCGAGGGCCTGGATGCATTCGTCTATCAACGATCTGAGGGCAATCCCCTCTTCGTCATCGCCACCTTGCACCATCTCATCGCGCTGCGCTTTCTGGTGCGCCGTGGCGTGGACGCAGCAGTCCGTTGGGAACAGCGAGCCCCATTCCAGGAAATCGAAGCCGGCGTGCCCGACGCGCTCGCGCAGATGATCGAACTCGATATCGAACGCCTCACTTCCGTCGAACAGCACATGCTTGAAGCAGGCAGTCTGCTCAATCTCGCCTTTCCTGCCTGGGCCGTCGCTGCGGCTCTTGAGAAAGATCCGACCGAGATCGAGGAAGCCCTCGACGATCTCGCGCGGCGTCTCTATTTTGTCGAACGCGCGGGCGAAGACGAACTTCCCGACGGTACCCGCTCCGCCTTCTACATCTTTGCGCACGGACTGTATCGCGAAGTGCTGGTCCAACGCCAGCCCGAGGCCCGCCGCGCCCGGCGACATATTCGCATGGCCGAGCGCCTCGGCCGCCTCTTTGCCGGGCGCGAAGCCAGCGTTGCCCGCGAAATGGCCATGCACTATGAGGCTGCCGGGGATTGGTCCCGCGCCACCAACGCGCTGCATGCAGCCGCGCGCCACGCGCAAAGCCGCCATGCTCATGCAGACGCGGCGGAGTTGCTTGAGCGCGCCTTGCGCCTGCTCGAAAACCTTGACCCTGCGAGCCACCCGCCGCTGGCCCGCAACCTTCGCTCCGACCTCGCCGCTGCCCGTCGGCTCGTTGCGCAAGACCCCGTCCTCGAAGAGAATCTCTCCGCAAAAGTTTGACAGTTTCTCCACGGGAAGTTGACGACTTTATTTCTGTTCGTCGCTAGAGTGGTCTTCGTAGCAGGAGGACACACCGATGAGAAACACCTTCTCCAAATTCATCCTGGCGCCGGCAATCATGGCGGCAGCCGCGTTGGCCACCATCCCCGCAATGGCAACAACAGCCACCGTCACAGTTCCCTTCGACTTCACAGCCTCAGGTCAGACTTTCCCAGCGGGTGTCTACTCCGTTCAACATGATTCCGTTGGGGACCTCGTCACATTGCAGTCGCAGCAGACCTCGCAGAGCTTTGCCTGGATAGCGTCGCCCACCTCGGGTGCCACAAGCACGTCGGTAAGTTTGAAGTTCGACCAGCAGGGCAACTCCTACACGCTCCACTCCATCCAGGCCGGCCCGTTAGTGACCGCCAGCCTCGACAAGAAGACCTCCGCTTCCGAGCGAATGAGCATAAACGCAGGTCAATAACTCGCTTTCCGCCCTCCCCGGCGCCCAACATTTGAGTTAGCCGTTCCCCAAAAAAGGAGAACATTGCGCCCGCAATGTTCTCCTTTTTTCTGCGCGTCTCTTTTGCAGGATAGAAACGTGGCTGTCAACTCCTGTTAATGAGACATGGCTACTGTGGGAGTCGCTCCCCCGTTTGCCCGCTTACCCCAGGCGGACAAACCTCAATACCAAACTCACAAACTCCCCAGAGGACGGTCGGCCATGACACGCAAGATACTTCTCTCCGCGGCTGCGGCAGCAATGGCTCTCGCCATGGCTGGCTGCTCGAATTCATCCAACGCCGTTAACCCCGCACCACCGCCGACGAATCCAACCACGCCAACCACGGCGCTCGGCACCCCCGTCACGCCCATCCAGCACGTTGTCGTGATCTTCGGCGAAAACATTTCTTACGATCACTACTTCGGCACATATCCCAAGATCGCTTATGCCGCCGCCAACCCCGGCAACTCGGCGGAAATCGATCAGACCAACTTCCCCGCCACCGCCACCGCTCCTGCCAACAACAACCTGCTCGCGCCTCTGAACCCCAGCACCTGGACCGCCATTCCGAGTCCCACCCTGCTCACCGCGAATCCCAACAGCGCAACCGGTTCGGGCGCGGCCTATAACGGGGTGAACGCCGTCAATCCATTTCTTTTCTGGAACAATCAGGCTGGCACCGCCGACCAGAACCACTCCGCCAAACCCGAGCAAATCGCCTACGATAACGGCCTGATGGACCAGTTCCCCGGCTCCACCGGAACGGCATCCACGGTTCCTGCGCCTGTCTCAAGCGATGTCCCAGCGGACCTCGGCAAGGCCCAGGTCATGGGATACTTCGACGGAACCACCGTCACCGCCTACTGGAACTACGCTCAGGCCTTTTCCATGAACGACAACGCCTATACCTCGCAGTTTGGTCCTTCTACACCAGGCGCCATCAACCTCATTTCGGGCCAAACCAACGGACTTTCAGCGACGCTGAACCTGATCCCCGGAACCACCGGCGTCCAGTCCGGCCGCTGCACACCCACCGCCACCAACACGTGCACCAGCAGCGCCAGCACTGCGGTCCCTGATGGAAACGGTGGCTTTACCCTTGTCGGCGACGCGGATCCCATCGGTGATGTTTGCTCAACCGGGACCATCGAAGTCTCCATGGCCGGGAAGAACATCGGCGATCTCCTCAATGCCCAGAACGTGACTTGGGGATGGTTTAACGGCGGCTTCAATCTCGGCGCACAGCCCAACGCGAACGGCAGCTACGGATGCAATCGCAATACCCCGGGAACTCAATCAAACAACTCCACAGATCCCGATTACATCCAGCACCACCAACCCTTCCAGTACTACAAGTCAACGCAGAACCTGAAGCACCTGCGCCCCAGCTCTGAGCTGGCGGTCGGCTACACAAACATTCCGGGTACAACCACACCCGACCCCGCTAACCATCAGTACGACACCACTGACTTCTTCACCGCGCTTTCGCTCAACAACCTTCCCGCCGTCTCCTTCCTCAAGGCGCCTGGATTTGAAGACGGTCACCCCGGCTATTCCGATCCCATTGACGAACAACGCTTCATCGTCCAGGTCGTCAATGCCGTCATGGCTTCGCCGGAATGGTCCTCAACCGCCATAATCCTCACCTACGATGACTCGGACGGCTGGTATGACCACCAGATGCCTCCCATCGTGAACCCCTCTTCATCCGCGCTCGTCGACGCCCTGAGCGGCGCTGGCTCCTGCATCGGCAACACCGGCGCGGCCTCTCAGCAGGGCATCACCACGCTCACCACACCGCTTCTCGGCAATGACGGCAATCCCGCCCAGGGCCGCTGCGGATATGGAACCCGTGTTCCCTTTGTCGTTATCTCGCCCTACGCAAAGGTGAACTACATTGACCACACCCTCCTCGACCAGAGCTCGGTCATCCGCTTCATCGAAGACAACTGGCTCGGTGGACAAAGAATCCAACCCGGCGGCTCGTATGACTCCATCGCCGGGTCAATGGAGAGCATGTTCACCTTCGCCGCTACCTCGCCAAATGCCAACGAAAGAGTGCTCCTGCTCGACCCCGTCACCGGCAAAAAGCCCGGCGAGTAACAGCAAATTCACACTGACCGGATACTCTGAATTAGAGATCCCACGGGCTTCCGCTGATCTCTCGCCGCAATCCACCGCGCGGGCCGATCGGCGGGAGCCCACGCAGTTCATGGCATCGTAAACCGGCTCTTTCATCCCATCGGAAACGACAAACATTCTTGGAAACCACGCGTAGAAAGCTACTCCTCGAAGCGGCCCGCTGTGCCGCAGTGCTGGCCGCATCCCAAATGGGTGTCTTCAAGGCCGCTTCCCTTCAGCCGCCCGCCGTCGCCCAAAGCCACCAAATGTCCGGGATGGACCATCCTGCGTCGCCTCCCAGGGAAATCCCAGTCCATCGACCGCTCCGCGTAGACCACTTGGAGCCATTCGTCGACCCGCTCCCCATCCCTCCTGTCGCTAAGTCCCTCGGCGTTCGCCCTGATCCTACCGGGGATTCCCTCCATCCTATCGATTTCTACCGCCTTACCATGCGCCAAGTGCCAACGCGCATCCATCGCGACGTCCCTAGCACCCCCATGTGGAGTTACGGTGAAACTGTACCCGGACCCACCATTGAGGCGCGCACCAACAGGCCTATCCTTATCGAATGGGTCAACGCCCTTCCCACAGCCCATTTCCTCCCCATTGACCACACTCTCCACGGCGCCGGCGCAGATCAGCCGGAGGTTCGCACCGCCGTCCACGTCCACGGAGCCAAAGTCCCACCCCAGTACGACGGTTTCCCGGAAAATTGGCAAACCCCCGGTCAGACTTACCAGGCCGTCTACTCACTGAACCAGGACCCGGCCACACTCTGGTACCACGACCACGCCATGGGTATCGAGCGCCTCAACCAGTACGCTGGGCTCTTCGGCTTCTTTCTCGTGAGGGATGAAGCGGAAGACAGACTCGGCCTCCCCAGCGGAAAATACGAAATCCCTCTCGCCTTCGCCGATCGCCTTTTCGCCGAAGACGGTTCCCTCTACTACCCTGACTCCGGTGACCTTGCTGCTCCATGGATTCCCGAACTTTACGGCGACGCCATGCTGGTGAACGGCAAGCTCACGCCCTTTCTCGAAGTCGAACCGGGTCCCTATCGCTTTCGCGTTCTCAACGCCGCTAATTCACGCACCTGGCTTTTCTCTTTTTCCAACGGCCAGAACTTCTATCAGATAGGCTCCGACCAGGGCCTCTTGTCGGCCCCGGTCCAGCTCAACCAGCTTCAACTCTCCCCTGGCGAGCGAGCGGACATCGTCGTCGACTTCTCCTCGGCACGCAGTGAGCACCTCACGCTCAACAATCAATCCTGGGAACTGATGCAGTTCCGCGTAGCAAACCGCGCCCCAGTCCCCCGTCCCTCGGTTCCTGCTTCTCTTCGTCCTATCTCCCGCATCCCCGAGTCTGCCTCTGGCAAAACCCGCCTCATGATCCTGCGCGAATACATGGGCACAGCACCGAAGCGCATGCTCATGCTACTCAACGGAACCCGCTGGCATGAGCCCGTCACCGAGCGCCCTGAGCTCGATTCCGTGGAGGTCTGGAGTTTCGCCAACACCACCGGCGACATTCATCCGATCCATCTGCACCTTGTCCGCTTCCAAGTTCTCGACCGCCAAAGCTTCGACGCCGATGAGTACCTGCTCTCCGGAAAGCTCAACTACCGCGGAGTTCCCGCGCTGCCTCCACCCGGAGAGCGCGGCTGGAAGGACACAGTGCAAACCTATCCCGAAACCGTGACCCGGATCATCGTCTGTTTCGAGGGCTATATCGGCCGATACGTCTGGCACTGCCATCTTCTTGAGCACGCCGCCAACGAAATGATGCGCCCTTTTGAGGTGATTCCGAGGGCTTGAGCCGGCCGATGCTCCAAGACGGATGGACGCACCACTGCCCATCGGCCCGAGAATCAGCATCCAAAGATCCAGGAAGTCAGGGTGGCGGGCGGACGTCGAGCAGATGCACGAGGGTTCTGCAGGATTCGCTTATTTCGCGATCGCCTTCATGGCGGTGACAGGCGAAACATGAACCAGAACTCCATCACGATCTCGAAGCAACCGCGCCTTCAGGCTGCCATGATCCTGGCCTTGATCGCTGATGTACTCCAGCTTGTTGTGTTTCCCCTCTTCATTCAGGGCGCTGCGTCGCCTGCCGACGACATCCTCGACCTGGGCATGGCGGCAATTCTGCTTCGCCTTCTTGGCTGGCACTGGGAATTCCTGCCATCGTTTCTTGCCAAGCTCGTTCCGGGAGTTGACCTGATCCCTTGCTGGACTATTGCGGTTGCGAGTGTCTATCGAAAATCGAGGCAGACTGGGATGACAATCGAGGGAAACCGGTAAGGGGGATCGACCGCTGGAAACAGCAATTAATCTGGCTTCCGACGAGTCCTACACCGCTCTTCTCGACATGCAACCCGTGAATTGATACCCGCATTCCTCCAGAGTTCTGAACTGGCGGGAGAAATCGACGAACGCAAGGCGATTTTGCATGTTTCCAAAAGGAAATCGGTTCCTCTCAACGCTCTGGCGGACACTCTGCTCGAGCCCAATTTCGGGGATTCATCAGCATCCCGAAGGGCGCATTGGGATGGCCACAACGTGCGATGACAGGTCCGATTAGCGCGAAGAAGTCAGTCGGCGTGGAGTGTAGTGATTGGATCAAGGCGCATGGCGCGAAGTGCAGGAATGTAGCTGGCAGCGATCGCGACAATGGTGAGCAGAAATGTGACACCAGCGAACGTGGTCGGATCGTTAGGCGACACGCTGAAGAGCAATCCTGCCATGAGGTGAGAGGCGATGAAAGCACCGGCCACACCCAACCCGGCGCCAGCGGCGGCCAGACCAAGTACCCGGCGCAGGACCATCTTGAGGATCGTGCCTCTCGGAGCTCCCAACGCCAGGCGAATGGCGATCTCACGTCGTTGTTCATTCACAATATATGAGATAGTGCCGTAGATCCCCAGTCCGGCCAACAGCAACGCTGTCCCCGCAAAAAACGCCACCATTTCCATCGAGAATCGCCTCACGGAAAGGGATGTCGAGCGCAGTTGCTCCAATGTCACCGCGCCGAAGACGGGAAGCTCCGGATCGACAGATTGAATCTGGCTTCGCTCTTGCGAGGAGATCGTGCCGGGATCAAGCTGTCCGCGAAGAAGAATGGCCAGGTCTTTGGCGGGATGCTGGTACACGCTG
Source organism: Occallatibacter sp. (assembly GCA_049518435.1). Classification (GTDB taxonomy): domain Bacteria; phylum Acidobacteriota; class Terriglobia; order Terriglobales; family Acidobacteriaceae; genus Telmatobacter. The sequence goes on from JBEKRU010000053.1 coordinate 23,759, forward strand.
CGATAGATCTGTGGAATTGCAGCGTCCGCCAATGATTCCGTGCGGGCATCCGCAATCACTCCGACAATCGTGGTCCAGGTTGCCTTGGGAGAGCTGAACGACTCGCGGGAATTCAGGCGCAAACGGACGCGTTTGCCAAGCGGGTTCTGATCTGGCCAGTACATGCGCGCCGCGGCCTGATTGATTACCGCAACCTGGGGGGTGAATTCAATATCCTGTTCGCTGAAAACGCGCCCGCGCAGTACCGGCATGCCCAACAGGTGGAAGTATTCGGGCGAAACGATGGGACTGACGATCACAGGAGCCTGATTCTCCATCGTCTCGATTCCGTCGCGGATCAAAGGCAGCGGGCTGGAATAGGTGTGCCCCAGGGGGAGAGCCTCCGCATCGCCGACGGCCGCTTCTTCTACGCCCGGCAGGGTTCGGCTGCGACGAAGAATCTCGCGCACCAGAACCGATTCCTGGGTGGCAGATCGGTATTTATCCATACCGGGATCGTTCGGCCCAGGTAGCCAAGTTTGAATTGCCATGACACGTTCAGGATTGAATCCGGGCTGTACCGCAAACAAGTCCCAGAAACTGCGCAGCAAAAGGCCTGCCGCGACCATCAGCACAAGGGAGAGCGCCAATTCACTGATGACCAGTATCTGGCGGGCGCGCGAACGCTGCCTGGAACCACCAGCCCCGCGGCCTTCCTGCCTCAGCGTACCGATCAAATCCGAGCGGGTCATGAGCCACGCGGGGGCGAGTCCGAAGATGATTCCAGCTATGAGAGAGACGGCGAGAGCGAACGCCAGTACGTCCCAGTTGATGGATATGTCGCCGCTGCTCGGGAGAGTATCCGGAACGAGTCGTAGCAGGAAATGCCGGGTGCTGAACAGGATGCCGAAACCGGCGATTCCGCCAAGCAGGAAGAGCAGCAGGCTCTCGGTGAGAAGCTGGCGGACGAGGCGTGTTCTCTGCGCTCCCAGAGCTTGGCGAACCGCAATCTCACGACTGCGCACACTGGCCCTGGCCAGCAACAGATTGGCGACGTTCACGCAACTGATCAGGAGAACCAGTCCAACCGCGCCGAACAGCAGTATGAGAGATTGGCGAACGTTGCCGACGATGGATTCGCTGAGCGGAATGAGGCGCACGGTCCATGCGGTCTGTGCCGGATACTCTGCTGGATATTGCTTTTTCAGCGAATCAACCAGCGCGTCGAGGTGCCCCTGCGCAGCGGCAACCGAGAGACCGGGCTTGAGGCGCGCGATCACCGCTCGACTGCTCAGACGTAACCCGCGCTGGGGAGCATCAAACGGCAGACCGGCAAAGCCAGCTCCCAGCCACAGCTCCACATTCTGCTCGGCGCTGGTTGAACCTTGATCACGAAAACCACGCGGCATGACGCCCACGACGTGATAAACGTCGTTGTCCAGGCGCAGAGCCTTGCCGAGTATTTGCGGGTCAGCTCCGAATTCCCGTCTCCAGAGACCGTCGCTGAGAACGACTTCGAGGTTATAACCCGGAGTTGGGTCGCGCGGATCGAATGTCCGGCCCAGTTGCGCGTCTACGCGCAGGACCTGAAAGTAATTCGGCGTAACCTGCTTAAAGCTGAGACGCAGGGGCTGTGCGCTGCCGGTCAGGTTCACGTCCGCACCCCTGCCGGTAATCGCCGCGGACTGGAATATTCCGGAGCTCTCCAGGTCCCTCCACTCAGGGACCGAGATGCCGACACCATGCGCGCCTACGCCAGGAAGATCGTCCTCAATGCGCACCAACTCGGCGGGGCTTGGATACGGCAACGGGTGCAGCAGAGTGGCGTCAATCACGCTATAGATTGCGGTGGTGGCTCCTATTCCCAGGGATACGGTAGCGATTGAGATGAATGAGAATCCCGGAGATCTGACCAGCATGCGGACCGCATATCGCAGGTCGAAGAGCAGGTTCTCAATGAAGGGAAGGCTTTGCTCGGCGTGATGATCTTCCCGCGTTGCCCCACCCGCGCCGAGTTTAAGCCTGGCCTGCCGCCGCGCCTCTGCGGGCGTCATGCCGGTGCGCAGGTTCTCCTCTGTCTGCAACGCCAGATGCTCGGCGATCTCTTCCTGCAAGCGTTGGTCGGCACTCCGCCCTGCCGCGAAATTGGAAAGGCGCGTCAGGGAGCGTCTCAGGAATTTCACGGCAGATCCTCCGCTCTGACGTTGAAGAAGCGTGCGGTGATGGCAGCTGTCTGCTCCCAATCGCGCGTCTCTGTCGGAAGTTGCTTGCGGCCCGCCCCGGTAAGGCGATAAAAGCGTGCTCGGCGGTTTTTCTCCGATGCGCCCCACTCAGAAGCGATCGAGCCATCATGCTCCAGCTTCAGGAGCAAGGGATAAAGCGTGCCCTGATTCACGTCCAGAAGGTCTTCGCTGATCTGCTCGATGCGCCGGACGATACCGTAGCCGTGCTGTGGCCCTAGAATATCCAGTGTCTTCAAAACCATCAGCGCAAGCGTTCCTTGCAACACGTCCGGCTTTTCCTTCATCGGGAGTCCCATCTTTAGGTTTCCAACAGGAATAATGACATCCTTCCTTTTGGAAAGCAACAGGAAATTTTAAACTTTAGTTTGACCACAAATCCAGAATGGATTTTGGGATCAATCCAGAACACCATTCATTGATGGCGGCATCGTTCTATTTCTAATGCAAGATCATGTAGAGCTCCGAGATCCGCCAGGAGATGATCCTGGCTTGACGACAACATATGGGATGAGAGGGCCGGTCTTCGGAGGGATGCACCACGCTCCCAAGTTATCGACTCGATCGAAGCGTACGAAACTAGTTTATCCGGGCCTAATCGCCGAGTTCAGGTGCTCACTCGGAGCGGGAATCCTATTCAGAAAGTAAGTATTGACAACCACTCTGTTCGACGATAGTCAAAGTTAGACTCCGCATAGAGGCGCGCAGCCTGCCGGCTAAGCACTAGCGCAATTTCCCCGCCCCGCCACGACCACGGTCTCCTCGAACTTGAATCCGGCCTTTACCACGTCTCCCTCCAATTCCGTGATGCTTACGGCTATTTCCATACCGAAAGTGGCACACACACTCCGGTCACGCTCACATCTCCCATTCCCGGACTGGGCACCGTGCTGGGCGCCAGCAATTTGGTCTTCCGATGGGACGCTGGAATCGGGTCACTGACTACCAGTTCAGTCTCAGCGCGGTAGCGGCCGGCGACAGCGACCTCTACTCATACAAAGGCACGGCACTCATCGCAACCGCTTCGACCCTGCCCGCAAACGGTGTCAAGGTATACGCGTGTCTTTACTCAAAGATCGGCGGAGTTTGGCAGTTCAATGACTACGTATACACCGAACAGTAATTCACCGGTCCGTAACACGCTCAAGGAGGAAGTACACGGGATGACCCCCTGGCTCCAGGTGGCCGACAAAATCTGTTGCATTCGGACTATGTCAGTGGTAAAAGTGTGAGGCTGCTTTCTCGCACTTCCCAGGCACACGCGAAGACTCCAAGGAGGTTTCATAAATGAGTCAACCCTTCATTGGCCAACTCCTACTGGTCGGCTTCAACTTTGCGCCCGCCAGTTGGGCAACTTGTAACGGCGCGCTCCAATCAATCGCCGAAAACAGCACACTATTCAACCTGATCGGCACCACCTACGGCGGAGATGGCGTACAAACCTACGCTCTTCCCAATCTGCAGAGCCGTATCCCAATTCATCAGGGCTCGAACGGAATCAGCACCTACGTGATGGGACAACAGGGCGGAGTTGAGAACGTGACCGTCACCCTCAACCAGTTCCCGTCCCACACCCACGCTCTGCAGGGTTCTTCGGCGGACGCTAGCTCAAACGTTCCAACCGGGAATACCCTGGGCGGTGTGTCCGCATACACCACCGCCGCGCCTAACATTGCGATGAACAATGCCATGATCGGATTCAGCGGGGGCGGAAGCCAGCCGCACAGCAACCTTCAGCCCTATTTGGCGCTGAATTGGGTTATATCGCTCTTTGGCATCTATCCGAGCCAAAACTGACAGGCGCAATGGATAGCAAGCAGTCTAAGGAGAACAAGAATGTCACAACCTTTCATAGCCCAGCTCATGCTGGTAAGTTTTAATTTCCCACCCAAGGGGTGGGCTCAGGCCAACGGGCAGTTGCTGCCGATCAATCAGAATCAGGCGCTTTTTTCGCTGGTTGGAACAACCTACGGCGGGAATGGAACCCAGAACTTCGCACTTCCCAACCTGCAGGGCCGGACGCCGGTCGGCGTGGGCAATGGCATTAGTTACGGAGAGGTGGCGGGCGTTGAATCTGTAACGTTGCTTTCCACCACCGTGCCGCCCCACAGCCACACCCTCAACGCTTCCGGCGCTTCAGCTTCCAGCGCACGACCTGCCGCTGGAGATCTGCTTGCCGGCCAAGGCTCAATCAACTTCGCCACCGCAACCAGTCTTGGGCCAATGAGCGCAGCCACAGTTTCAACCGTAGGAGGAGGCCAACCTCACGAAAACAGGCAGCCTTTTCTGGTGATGAATTGGTGCATTGCTTTGACAGGCATCTTTCCATCCCGCAACTAGACGTCGCATCTGAAGGAGGAACGAATCATGGCAGATCCATTCTTAGGTCAATTGATGCTGGTAGGTTTCAACTTCGCCCCTACCGGGTGGTTCCTTGCCCAGGGCCAGACGCTTGCAATTTCGCAATACACGGCGCTCTTTTCTCTGCTGGGAACGCAGTATGGCGGGAACGGCACCAGCAACTTCCAGTTGCCCAACATGCAAGGCAATGTCCCTGTAGGGTACGGCCAGAGTCCGGGCCTCAGCCAATACTTTCAGGGCGAAACGGGCGGCTCATCCACTGTGACGCTGTTGGCATCGGAGACCCCCAACCATAACCACGTGTGCCAGGCAAAGTCCGTTCTGGCCGATGCCACCACGCCGATTGGCAGCTCTTTAGCCGACAACAAGACCGGCAGTGTCTACACTCCCACCGCGACCCCGCTCACAGCGATGGCGACAGCGGCTCTTTCGACTTTCAACGGCGGAGGCCAGCCGCACGAAAACATGATGCCTTATCTCGGCATGTACTGGATCATCGCGTTTCAAGGTGTCTTTCCGTCACGAAACTAATACAATTTCTCAACGGGAACACGTTTGAAGGACATGTCCCCGTTCTCACAAATCATGTCCACTCTGGCCGTACGGCCCGCCCTGCCCCAAGACGAAATCTTCCTGTACGACCTGTACGCAGCCGTCCGTGCGCCGGAGTTCGCGCTCGCGCCCATTCCTCAGTCGCAGCGCGACGACCTGATTCGCATGCAGTTTCGCGCTATGACGTCGTCCTACACTGCGATGTTTCCGAACTCCTGTTGCCATGTGGTACTGCTCGATGGAAAAGCCGTGGGGCGCCTGTGGGTGGCGCAGGATGAATTCGAGTTTCACCTTGTCGACATCGCTATTCATCCCTCGCTGCAAAGCAAGGGAATTGGGTCGGCGCTGATACAGCGCCTGCAACAGGAATCCGCAAGGGCCAGGTTGCCCATTCACTGCACGGTGTCCCGTTTCAACCCGGGGTCCCTGCGCTTTCACCAGCGCCTAGGGTTTTCGATTATCCGCGAAGACCAGATGCACTTTTTCCTGGAATGGCGTTCCGTCGCGCTGCTCTAAGAATTGCTGGATCCGCCAGGCTGAAAGACAACCTTCCATTCAGCTGCAGAAAGTGCACGCACCTGGTGGATTTTCGGAGTGTGGATGCTCTCATTCAGATGGCCGGAAATTTATCAGAGGCACAAAACTACTTCCCACCCGTTGCCGACCCGATCTTCGAGTCGACCAGCCCCCGGGCCCATCGCTCGCAGACGTCCTTGAATTGCGTCTTCAAGTCATCCACACTTCTAAAGCGCAAGATGCGCAGTTCCCGGTGATCTTCCAGCTCTTTGCGAAATGCCAGGATCTCCTGATTGGTTTCCTGCGGAGCGTCCTTGAGGCACACGATCACCTCCTGCATCGGCATCGCTGGATCGTCTCGGCATTCCAGCGCCAGCAGAAACAGCTTGCGAAACAGGTCACGCGGTCCCCAATCATCCTGAAAGAGCTGGATGAAAAATGCGCTCCAACGAACGTTATCCGAAGTGATACTGCGGCTGCTCAGTATTTGCTCGTTGTCTCGCAATCCAACTGAGACCAGCAGCACCTTTGCCGGCATGGCAGTGCCTTCATTGACTTGCGCAATTACTTCGAAACAAGCCTCCCGATCCCGTTCCAGATCGCCTGGAGCCGAGATGAAGATTCGGAACGCATCAAATCCATGGACCATAGAGGGTCCAGCATAGCCCACACGCCGCAATCCTCACAAGCTATGGACTGGCATTGAAATCGGTTGGTTTGAAGCCCCTTCTGCTATGCGATTTGGAGTCCCGGCAGCCCCCTCGCAGATCGAATTCGCCCGGGCGGTGGGTTGGATGCAGCACTGTTATCCGGGTCGATTCAGGATAGCGATAGTTGGACAGTTTGCCCTCTCGCTCCCAAATACTCGAGCTTAATGGAACACAATTTTTTGCCTTGTACCCTGATTTTGCATGTGGGAGGCATACTGGAAGTCCAATTCACCAAAGGAGTTCAGGCAAAGTGAGAGTGACTGCCTGGGAATATTTGCCGTTTGATGCCAGGCTCAAAAAATGATAGGCGATTCTCCATTGCCCGATATAGGATGGGCTGTCGGATCCCCGCTGTCATTCCCAGTAAAGACCGCTTCGCGAGAATGTGCGGATGAATAAAACCAGAGTTCAACCGAGAGGTACACCATGTCACTGTCTCGTCGTCAGTTTGTTTATGTCACTTCATTGTCCGTTGTTGCCACCTCAGCCGGATCTTCTCTGTTTGCACAAAATGAGGCTCAAGAAGCAAGTGAGACCTTTACGGAAGAAGGCGGTGCGATCTTGGCCAATCTTTCGCGCAAGGACTTCGAATGGTTGATCGGAGAGCGCTTTTCAATCAGCCTCTCCGGTCAATCGTTGGGCAAGCTCACTTTGATTGCGGTCACCGCGCAGGATCCCGTCAAGCCCTCTAGCCTCCCGCACATTGCGGGCAAGGCTGCAGTGCCGGCGCCGGGCCGAGCTGTTGAAGGCTTCTCCCTGCGCTTTCAGGGCGCGGGCGGGACCCTGCCGCAGGACACTTACATGATGCAGCAGAGCGGTCTCGGCACTTTCCCACTTTTTCTTGTGCCGGAGGGTCCATTAGGATCCAGTCGTCCTACTTATCTGGCGACCTTCACGAGGTTTGCCGACTCTGCGACGAATACGCGGATTGCCGTGTCGGAGTGACGAGGCCGGCATCGCCCAGATTGAACCTAAGTTTCACCAACTTAGCGCGATCAGGCGCGGAATAGACACAGTCAGCGACTGGAATAGATCCTCTGAATCGATTGAGCTTTATTTTTTAAAGTTGGAGGCGCGGGTCGGGATCGAACCGACGCATAAAGGTTTTGCAGACCTCTCCCTTACCACTTGGGTACCGCGCCTTGGCAGGGCTGCCTCTTTGTTTGCTTATCGCTCCAAACCACCGTAGCCAACCCGGCGGGCGCCGGAGGGCGGATTGGAGCGGGAGACGAGATTTGAACTCGCGACCCTCGCCTTGGCAAGGCGATGCTCTACCACTGAGCTACTCCCGCAATCGCAGGTTTGAGTATACCCGCGCGGCCAAAACAAGGTCAAACTGCAGCTCGCGCCGTTACCGGCCCCGCAGCGCCGTTCCCCGTCGGCCTGCCCTCGGATCGCGAGCCTTTTTCCTCTCGCACAATCTTCCCGTCCCGCATATACAGGATTCGGCTCGCAATCGCTGCCGCTTCCGGGTTGTGCGTAATCATCAGCGTGGTCTGGCCCAGTTCGCGGTTCGAACGCACCAGCATCTCAAGCACCGCGTCGGAATTCTTCGTATCCAGATTGCCGGTCGGCTCGTCCGCCAGTACAATCGCCGGCCGGGTAATCAGCGCCCGCGCAATGGCCACGCGCTGTTGTTCGCCGCCGCTTAGCTCGGAGGGCCTATGCTTCAGCCGCCCCTGAATCGACAGCAGGTCGGAAAGGTGGTCCAAATATTTCAGGTCCAGCTTTTCCTTGCGTCCGCTTACCGCCCACGCAATCTCAATATTCCCCATCGCCGAGAGCGTCGGCAGCAGGTTGAACTTCTGGAAGACGAAACCGATCCGCTGCTTGCGCAGCCGTGTCCGCTCCCCATCGTCAAGCTTGGCAAAGTCTTCGCCGTCAATCACCACGCGTCCGCTTGTGGCCCTGGTCAGCCCGCCCAACAGGTAAAACAGCGTCGACTTGCCCGAACCGGAGGGGCCGACAATGGCCACAAACTCCCCACGCTCCACCGCCAGCGAAACCCCGCCGACGGCTGTCACTTCAATGCGGCCCGCCATGTAGACCTTGGTCAGGTTTTCGGCGAGAATAATCGGCGACGACGCTTCGCTCTGCACGCTTACCATTGTAAATGCGACGCCGCCCCGGCACGGGACTTAGAATGATTATGCGCGGGTCTGAAACAGCCGTGCCCATCTCTGACCCAGGACCTCCTTCTCCCATGACCGTCGATTCGAAATCCGCTCTCGTCACTTCGCTGCAAGCTGCCGCCGCTCAGGCCGGCCTCGTTCTCCAGTCGGTCACTGAAGGCCGCGACTTCCACGATCAGCCAACGACGGTCTTCCAGCTTGGGCTCCAGGGCGGCGAATTCTCCGGCCGCACCCTCAAACTTGAACTGAGCCAAGGCTTCGACTTCGATAAGCCGGATCTGTTGCCAACCATCACCGCCCATCTCGCGGGGGAAGCGAAACGCCTCCGCAATCCGCGCCCCGAGTGCTACGTTACCCTCGGCGGATTACCGGTCGCATTCGGCAAGTTCCAATGGCCCTTCCACACTTCCGTCTCTGGCGCGGACACCCACATTGTTCACGGCGAGATCCACCTGGCGGACGGAGGCACGCACAACCTGCACGCCAAGATAGCCGCCGCGGTCACGCTGACCTTCGCGGAGATTGTTCCCTCGCTGGAGCAGCCCTACGCGGAAACCTTTGTCTATAACGCGATCCGCAAGACGATCGATCTCGGCCAGCTGGAATTCCTCAAGTCCGGAAATCGCCAGCCCGTGCCCGTCACGACGCGCTACTACAGCCGTTGGCAGAAGAAGTTCCTCTTTACCGAAACCAACGACGCCGCACGCCTTGAATACCTTCTCCGCAAGGTCTACTGGCTCTCCGGCGTCCTGGGCGAAAGCAAGCCGGTGTGGATCGCAGACCCCCGCGACGCCCAGTATCTGAATACCGCCGAATCCGATCTGCTTCGCATGGCCGGTGATGAAGCCAGTGAAGGCCTGATGGTGCTCGACGGCGAATTTGCCGCTGCGACCCCGAAGCTGATGGAGCATGCACCTGAGTATCTGGCTTCCCTGGAAGCCGCACTCAACTTCACCAAGCCGCAGTTCAACGAGTCGATGCGCTCCGGGCACGCGAACATGTAGGGGAAGCCGATGCCCCCTCTCTGGATTTTCGGACAGGGGATATGAATGTCCTACAGCCTCATTTGGTCTCAACCAGTGCTAAAGCGTCGCACCGCACGCACCGCAGAATCGCGCCCCCGGTGGATTTGTCTGCTGGCAATTTCCGCAGGCCTGCAGCGTACCCGGCTGCGTTGCCGCCGGTGCGGGCGGAATGTTCACCGTGACGCTGAACGGCTGTCCGCTCCAACCCGGCATCGCAATCCCTAGCGCAGCGGCAATGCCGGCCGCCTGGATCGCGTTGAATTCCCGCACACGCCCCGGCATGAAGAAGCATTCAATTATTCCGAGCAGCGTGGTAATCCCGCCGGCCCAGAAGAAGCAGCAATACAGAATCCCCAGTCCAGTTCGCCGCAGATAAAAGTGGTGCACACCAAATGTGCCCAGAAAAAGCGCCAGCAGGATGCCCACAACCTCATCGCGTTTCACCGATTCGTACTGCTGGTAAAAAATGGCTTGCTGGTTCGGGAAGGGCACGCTGCTCATCGGGTTTCTCCTTGCTCACTCACGAGTTAAATATACGCAACGCGCCAAACAGCGGTTCCCCTGCCCTCACCACTGCTTTGTCTCCACGCGCCGGAACCGCAGATCCCATGCGCGCGCATTGCCCAGGCTTAGACCCTCGATCTTCCCGCTCGCGTCGGGCAAAAATCGCACACTGCCGAGTTGTGAGCTGAACCCGCCCGCGTAGGCCGGCTTCAGTGGATACACAATGTCTGGCCGCTGGTGGATTTCGAGCCCCTTTTCCCCCAGAACTACGTGGAACGTAGCCTCCGCCTCGTCGCTCACGTAATCCCCGGTCAGTCGCTGCATCTCCGCTTCGCTCGGCTTGGCGCGCTCAACCCGATCAAAGATCTCCAGTTCGAATCCGTAGGCCTTCACCCCCAGCCTGACGGGCCTACCCGTTGCGTCGGTTGTAATTTCGTAGGCGTTGCCCTCAGGTGTGAGTTGGAACGATTTTGGCGAATCCGGAATCAGCACAAACTTGTCGTCCGCCACCAGCTTGCCGTCCTTTTCAATAATCGAGATCGTGGTATGGTCGCGGCGATCCTCGTACAGCCCCGCCAGGCTGGTCACTAGGGTAGCGTGAGCCGGCTGCGCGGGTTTCTCGTCAGGGCCCAGTAAATACAGGTCCGCAACCCTATGTCCCAGCCTCACCGTATTCGCTTCGGCGGCGTTGCACAGCAAGGCCACCGAAAGCTTCCGTTCGGGATAGAACCCAAGCCATGCCCTGTATCCCGCCGTAGCTCCGGAGTGGCTGATTTCGCGCGCTCCTTCATGCTCCGTCAAGAACAGGCCGGCCGCATAGAACGTCGTCCGGCCGTCGTTTAGTTTGCCCGGCACCAACTCGCTCTTCACAAACGTGCCGTCACCGACTTTCGACGCGGAAAAGCGATCGTTCCAGCGCAGCAGATCGTCCACTGTCGTCAGCAGACCGCCGTTTCCGTATGCGTTTTCAAAGGGCATCAGTTGATGTTCACGGCCATCCGTCTTTTCGTAAGCGATGGCTCGATTGGGAACGATGCGCTGAAAGTCATCGCGCCAGCTGGTTGTCTGCATGCCTATCGGTGAAAAGATGTTGTCGTGCGTAAACTGGGCCAGCGATTTGCCGGAGATGCGCTGCACGACCACCGCAAGCAGGTTATAGCCTGTGTTGGTGTACGACCAATCGTCGCCTGGCTTGTAGTTCAGGACCTTTTGGCGAGATGCGATGTCGACTACCCAGGCGTTGGAGTACTTGCGCGTTGTGCGCGGCCAGCCTGCAGCTTCAACAACGGAACCCCAGTCGCGCAGGCCGCTGGTGTGATGCAGCAAGTGATCGATGGTGAGGGGAGTGCCATAATCGGGCAGTTCGGGAATGTATTTGCGCACCGGGTCGCTGAGCGAGAGTTTGCCTTGCTCGGCAAGCAGGAGAATTGCGGCCGCCGTGAACTGCTTTGACACCGAACCGGCCTCGAGCACCGAGTCAGGAGTCAGGGGAACGTTGTGCTCCAGGTCGGCCATGCCCCAGGCGCCGCGCAACACTTCGGATCCGCCCAGTGAAACGCCTACTACGCATCCCGGTGTGTCGGTGTGGTCGTACGCGGCGAAGATTTCTTGTACGCGGTCACTTGCATCCGCACGCGGAGTCGCAGGGGTAGGACTGGGGCCAGCGGACTGGGCAATTGCAGATGAAACAAAGGCGAGCCATAGAAAAAATGGGCGGAGGTGCATGCAGGATTCCTCGAAAATGCGCACTGAAGAACAGGATAGACGGGTCGTCGCATATTTTATGCAAGACGGGCGTCGCGAGTGTTGAGTCCGGAACCGAGATGTGGGCAGCCGCGATGGCTTAGCATCAATTTCATGATGGACTTGCATGAAACCCCTGCCGCTCTGGGCGGCGTGTTCAAGATTGGCGGCGATATGTCAGTGAACCGCCTCGGCTATGGCACGATGCGGCTGGTGGGTGACGGCGCATGGGGCGAGCCTGCGGATCCCGCTCAGTGTCATCGCGTGCTGCGCCGTGCTGTCGAGCTTGGCGTCACGCTCATCGACACTGCGGATGCTTACGGTCCTGAGATTGCTGAACGGCTCATTGCAGAGGCTTTGCACCCGTACTCGCCGGGCCTGGTCATCGCGACGAAGGGCGGAATTACGCGGCAGGGGCCGGCTAAGACGGAGTACGTGGGGCGGGCGGGGTATCTGATTCAATGCGTGGAGATGAGTTTGCGGCGACTGAAGTTGGAGCAAATTGAGCTTTATCAATTACATAGGATCGATCCGCGGACGCCGCTGGAGGAATCGCTGGGCGCACTGAAACGGATGCAGGAACAGGGGAAGATTCGGCACATCGGGCTTAGTGAAGTCAGCCCGGCGGAGATCGAGGAAGCGGGGAAAATCGTTGAGGTTGTGTCTGTCCAGAATCGATACAGTCTTGGTGACCGGCGGCATGAGGAGACGCTCAAATACTGCGAGACGAAGGGGATCGGATTTTTGCCTTGGTACCCGATGGCTGGCGGTAAGCAGCTCAAGGCAGACCACTTGTCGGCGGGCACGCTGGCCCGGATCGCGGAGCGGCATGCGGCTACAGTGGCCCAGCTTTCACTGGCATGGCTGCTCAGAAAATCGCCGGTGATGCTACCGATTCCGGGGACATCGAAGGTGGCGCATCTGGAGGAGAATGTGGCTGCGGGAGGGCTTCGTCTCAGCGTGGAAGAGATGGGGGAGCTGGGCGTTTGGTGATCTGTTTTCTGGCTTCAAATATTCACCCGAGAGGGTGAGCTACATAGGGCAAAAGTCTACCTATGAGGTGAGGAAACCGGCCGAAACCTCACCCTTTGAGGTGAGATATCTCCCAAAAACTGACCTCGGAAAGTGAGGGGAAACGTGTGTTTTCTGTTCGGAAGTGGATATTTGGAGCGTTGAGTCTGCTCACAATTACCCGCTTTCTTTAAAAACGCACTGATTCTGCATGGATTTGCGACGTAAACTATTGATAATGCGTTAGTTATTTTGATTGTTGTTGATTGTGCAGTTGCGGAATGCGCGCGCATCTATTTCCGCTTGTGGAGTGGACTCAGGCGGGACGGCCCGGACGTGCGCATCCATGGCAATATATCGCAATATTTTGAAGGGGGGCGTCGAGACCGCCGCGAATTCGCTTCCCTGGAACAGTCCGATGAATTGGGACGGTGAGGAAACAGTATCGAAAAACATCCCCCAGGGGCTAAAGCCCAGGGTGTTTTTGGTCAGTTTCGGCACGGCTGAACAGTTTGGTGAAAAAAGCAGCATTTTGGAGCGAGATCGCCACCAGCCTTTGCAGGGGCTAAAGCCCGACATTGATTTTATTGGATTTATCGGCACGACTGAAGTCGTGCCCTGTTACAAAACCTCCAGGAACTGCGCTGGAAATAGTTTTTCACCAAGCTGTGAAGCCGTGCGCTGATACAAAGCCTTACAAACCCGGATTCAGCAAACACTGCCGAATCCCCCGCACGTTTTGCGATTCGATCGCGAAAGCTCCCTGAGTGCTTTTCCTTCTCCAAGACTAGGGCTTCTTGCCGATTGCCAGTTTCACCTTGGTTCCGTCGGGAAGCTCTACGGTTTGCTCGCACAGATCCGCAAGCACCGAATAATGATTCTGCAAATCCATCAGCATTACATTTTCGACATCGTAGGAGCCTCCCAGCATGGGAGGCAGTTTGAATCCATAGCACTGCCGGGGTTTGAGACGCATGCCCGCTTTGACACAGCGGTTCACGAGATTGGCGCGCATCCATGTGTTGACATGGTCATCCTGATCTATGCGGGTCACAAAATCGTCGCAGTTATCGGCGACGCGTTCGATGGTTCCCCGCCCCACATTGAGCATGTGAACCGAATCGTCTTCAAACACCGCGAACACATCGCCAAAACGATTGACGAGCCACACGCTGAATGACTCGGGGAGAAGGAATCGCCAATCGAACAGCAGCACGTCCCAGTCTTTCCCTTCAAGATCGATCAGGTAATCCATCACGTCCATTGCGCACGCCTCCGCGTACCTAAGAAAAAAGCCGCAGCCCATTGTAAGGCTGCGGCTGATTGTCTGCGGCTCTTTGTCCGGGATAAAGCCCGGACCTACCGCTCCCATGTCCGGGATGAAGCCCGGACCTACCGCTACATCTCTTTTACGCCTTCGACGAAGGCCTTCAGCTTGCGGCTGCGTGAAGGATGGCGCAGCTTGCGGAGCGCCTTGGCTTCAATCTGCCGGATGCGCTCGCGCGTGACCTGGAAGCTTTGGCCCACTTCTTCCAGGGTGTGCTCGGAGCCGTCTTCAAGACCGAACCGCATCTTGATGACACGCTCTTCGCGCGGGGTGAGGGTGCGCAGAACCTGCGAGGTGTACTCCTTGAGGTTGACGCTGATGACGGCCTCAGAAGGCGACACGGCCTGGCGATCTTCGATGAAGTCGCCAAGGTGCGAATCTTCTTCTTCACCGATGGGCGTTTCAAGCGAGATGGGCTCCTGCGCGATCTTGAGGACCTTGCGGACCTTGGCGACGGGGATGTCCATGCGGCGGGCAATCTCTTCGCTGGAGGGCTCGCGGCCAAGCTCCTGCACGAGCTGACGGCTGGTGCGGATGAGCTTGTTGATGGTCTCGATCATGTGCACGGGGATGCGGATGGTTCTTGCCTGATCCGCAATGGCGCGCGTGATGGCCTGGCGAATCCACCAGGTGGCGTAGGTGGAGAACTTGTAGCCGCGGCGGTACTCGAACTTGTCAACGGCCTTCATGAGGCCGATGTTGCCCTCCTGAATGAGGTCGAGGAACTGGAGGCCGCGGTTGGTGTACTTCTTGGCGATGGAAACGACGAGGCGCAGGTTGGCTTCAATGAGCTCGCGCTTGGCCTGCTCGGCGTCCATGTCGCCCTGGATCATTTCGCGCTGCGTGCGCTTGAGCTCGACGATGGAGACACCGGCGTCGCCTTCAATCTTCTCGAGGTCGACACGGCATTCTGGTCGAGCGAGCGGATCTGGCGCTCAAGCGTGCGCATGGTGTCGACGGTCTTGTTGACTTTGTCGAGGAGGCGCTTGCGCTCGAGAGCGGTGTACTTAAGCTCGCGCACGATGCGCGAAATGAGCACCTTCTCGCGGGCAATGAGCCAGCGTGCATGACGCTGTTCCTTGATCTTGGCCTTGGTTGCAGGTGCAGCGGCGGCCTGCTTTTCTTCGAGCACTGCGATCTTCTTTTGGTGCTTGACGAGCAGATCAATGCGTACCACGGTGGCCTTGACGCGCGTCTGCACCACTTCCTCAGTGAGTTCTTCTTCGTCGAAGACCACAACTTCCTTGACGTTGCGCACGCCGCGCTTGAGGTCTTCGCCCAGGGCAACAATCTCGCGGATCACGATGGGCGAACGCGAAATGGCCTTTAGCACGCGGAGTTGGCCGCGCTCAATGCGCTTGGCAATCTCGACTTCGCCTTCGCGGGTGAGCAAGGGAACCGTGCCCATTTCGCGCAGGTACATGCGGACCGGGTCGTTGGTTTTCTCGAGGGTGCCCGGCGTCAGGTCCAGCTCGACGTCTTCGCCCTCTTCTAGCTCGAAGTCCTTGTCGGTACCGAATTTCGGCGAATCCAGGAGGTCAATGCCCTGGGTGCCGATGGTGGTAATGAGGTCGTCCAGATCGTCGGCCGAGCCGATCTCTTCCGGCAACATGTCGTTCACGTCGCCATAGGTGAGATAGCCCTTCTCTTTGCCTACTTCGATCAGGCTGTCAATGTCGTGTTCGAATTTATCGTCAATAGCCAAATTGCTCCTACTCTCATGCGCAAGACAGATTCAACGCCGGTTGCGCAAACGGCGTGGGTCGACTCCGCACGCGAAAAAAGAATTCCATCAGAAAAAGTGGAAATCCAAGGCGCATGCAGAGACAAACCTGCGGTCACCCGCATCAAGCGGTTTCAGGTGGTTGCTCGGAGCAGGATGACTAGCGCTTCAGGTTTTCGCCTGGGTCGCCCACGAGCCGTAGCTCATTTTTGGGGCAAAGGGGCGCGCATCCTCACAGAGATGATCAGAATACCACAATCCGATCAGGTTCCAACAAGGCATTTTCGCCTTTGCTGCGACATTCTCAGTTCTTCTGGCAACCATGCCGGGCAGTAACGTAACTTGCCCCGCTTAAGCTCCTGTTGATTAGACGCAAATGGGGGACGGATTGATGCATAGGTACGCAGGGTCAGCCAGAAGTTAAGGCGTGTGCGGAGGTTTCTGGTTGTGCAGCTTGCGGAGGGCCCTGTCGAGCTCGAGCTTTTGCTGCGTCAACAGCGCCAGTTCCGCAAAATCTCCGCGGCGCTCCGCCTCGGCAATCAGGGTCCGCAGGTCGCGCAGACGGGTGGCAATCGCCCGCTCCTGAATCTCCTGGATCGCGCTCTGTATCTCGCTCTCCTCCGGTGGCTTGACCTCCGCGAGGAGAGCCTCGGCCAGCAGCGCGCGCTGCCCTTCGTCCTCGACAACGTCCATGGGGTCAGCGGCTTGGCGCGTGGCGAGGGCCTGCATGGCCGCAAACGTGCCAAGCGGCTCAAACCACGAGGGTTGCTGCGCAATTGCTTCCGCAGCCAGACGCCGTCCCCGCTCAAATTCCGGATCGGCGATGGCCAGCGCCCGAAGCAGGACCCGCTCCACCTCAGTGAGGGCCGCGGCGCGGACTTCTATATGATCGCGGCGCTTCAGCGCAGCCTGGCGCAGTTCCTCACGCAGCACGGCGGAGTCGATGCCCAGCTTCTGGGCTGCGTCGGCCGCAAACTGATCGCGCGCGAGCTTTTCCGGCATGCGCCGAATGTGGGGCAAGAGGAAGTTCATGGCCTTAACCTTTTGCTCAGCGCTGGCACCGGGAAACGCGAGCCGCGCCCGGTCGATCAGGTAGTCGGCTTGCCGACGCGCTCCCCGCAGAGCCGCCATGTAGGCCTCGACACCCCGCTCGCGGACGAACCGGTCCGGGTCCAGGCCGCCGTCAAGGGTGACAATTTTGATGGTGAATCCTTCCTCGGTGAGCAGGGCAATCGACTTTTCCGCCGCATTGCTCCCCGCTGCGTCAGGATCGAAGTTGACCACAACTTGGGAGGTGTGGCGCTTGAGGAGGCCGACCTGCTGCTCAGTAAAAGCCGTTCCGCTGGTGGCGATTACGTTCTGAATCCCGCGCAGAAACACGCTGATGCAATCCATCTGGCCTTCGACGAGCAGGGCAAACTCGTGCTTGCGGATTGAGACTTTTGCCTTGTCGAGATTGAAGAGGACGGAGCCCTTGGAATAGAGCGGCGTCTCGGGCGAGTTGATGTACTTTGCGCCGGCCTTGTCACCGGTTTCGAGGGTCCGCGCGGTGAACGCGATGACGCGGCCGCCCTCGTTGGCGATGGGAAACATGACGCGCTTGCGGAAGCGGTCGTAGATGGGGCCGAGGCTGCCGTCGCCCTGCTCTTTGGCGCTGAAGAGACCGCTGGCGCGCAGGGTCTCGTCATCTGCCATGGCGCGCAGGCGGTCGCGCAGGGCATTGAAACTGTCGGGGGCGTAGCCCATCCGGAATGCCTTGATGCCGTCGGGCGTCAGGCCGCGTCCGGCTAGGTATTCGCGCGCAACTGCGCCTTCCGGGCCGCGCAGTTGTTCTTCGAACCAGGCCGTTGCCGCCTCATGCAAATCGAGCAGTTTACCGCGGAGGCGCGCTTCCGCCGCTTCTTCCGGCGAGGAAAACTCGCGCTTGGGCAGCGGAATGCCGCATTTCTGCGCGACGATCCGCACCGCCTCAGGGAAGCTGACATTCTCAATTTTGCCGACGAAGCTGAACACGTCCCCCGAGGCCTGGCAGCCGAAGCAGTGGTAGAACTGGCGGACCGCATGGACGCTGAACGATGGGGATTTTTCCTTGTGAAACGGGCAGAGGCCGGAGTAGTTTTGGGCGCCCGCCTTGCGCAGACGGATGTAGCCCTCGATCACCTTGACGATGTCGGCCTGCTGCTTGACGGTCTGGGCAAAG
>JBEKRU010000054.1:0-39451 GCA_049518435.1 Occallatibacter sp.
AAGCCGACCCCGATGGATGAAACAGGCGGAGGGAGCATGGGCCTTCAGGCCCAGGAGTTGATGTCACACATGGAGTTGGCCTTCAGGCCCGGGTCTTTCTGTCTAATCTTTGTTTTGTTGAAATTGCAAAGTAGTTTCTCTTTAGGGCACGACTTTCCGCCGCGAGGGATGCCGATAAGTGCGACAAAATCACTGGGTTTTAACCCCTGCAAGATTCACAGGTCGGGAGATCTCCACCTGTGCGGAGCTTTCCTAAAGCCCCTGACATAAAATGCCCCTCATCCTTGCCGAGCAAAAGGTAAGAAGCAGGCATTCTCAGCATCATGACGTGCAAGTTACCGCTGAATTGAACATTCGGTAGCGGAAGGCGCCCCGGAGGGGCGGAAGGAGAATAGCCCAGGATAAGCGAAGCGCAGTCCTGGGTGCCAAGGAAAAATCAGCCTCGCGCCCCGGAGGGGCGCTGTGAAATAGCCTGTGTTCATCAAGAGCGAACGGGTGCCCTCTGGGCAAGGCATTTTTCAGCTTGGGAGTGGTGAGTCGAAGGACCTGCATTTGCTCTTAAAAATGCCCGCGATCAGACAGCCTGACTTCCGGATTCGGCTACCACTCAACCACGATTCTCATCCGGCTCCATCTCCTCTCCTCACAGCACTGTCATCCTGAACACAGTGAAGGATCTGCGGCTGCCTTTGCGACTCTCAACGTGGCGTTAGCCGACAATCCAACCACATTCTCATCCGGCACCATCTCCTCCACACCCAGCACTGTCATCCTGAACGCAGTGAAGGATCCGCGGTTGCATTCGAGGGTTTTTAAGGCGCTACTTCCGGATTGCCGACAATACATCCGCGACCTATTTAGAATCCTGAGTACTTCCAGAATCGATGTGAATCCAGAGCGCCAAACCCACGAAAAGCAGCCAAATCCCCGCGAGTGCTGTCAACAAGCTTTGTGGTGTCGTGAGGAGGTTATGAACGAAAATGCAGCCAACCCCCACGGTCATAAAGGAATAAATCCAGACTGGGTGTTGTTTGATACGACGACGCCAGACAATCATTGGAACCGCAGAAATAAGCAGAATGACCCACCAAATCCAAGGTCTAGAGAAAGAGAGAGTTGGCACTGTGCGAGCCTCAGCAACGTTTAACCACAGCGTACACCGTTTCCGCCGCTCCGGTTGTATTACCTGCCAACCGTCAGTTCCTCGTTGATCAACTCCCACCCCTTCCACCCGAAGAATGCCGCCCAGCCCACCAATCCAGCCGAGCAGCATTCCCCCACTTACCACCCCAGCTCCACCCTTATTCCGGTACATCCCCCAAAAGCGCCGACTGCTCCCGGAATGCCTCTTCCGTCCCAGTCCTCACCTTTTTCACAATCCCCGTCCACACCGGATTGGTCTTCGATGAATCCAGAGTCCCCGCCGCCGCGGCCGCCTCGTAACCGGCGCTCTTCTCCATCCCGACTTTGTACGCCGGCAGCTCCTTGATCAGTTTGAAGGCAGCGGCAATCACCACGCCCACATCGTCCTTCAATTCCTCCGGCACCGTCGCGTAAACCTCCGGCCTGTGCTCGTCGATCCATTGGAACGCAATGGGCAATACCACCGAGCTCACCCAGTCGCTGTAAGCGTTCAAAGCATCCATTCCCGCAATCCACGACGGGTGCATCTCCCAGTCCTCATGTCCCCCACCGGACGGGTGCTTGTGGTGGCAAGGCGGGCAGTAATCGCAAACCAGCTTTACATGCGACATTGGTTTCTCCTTTGGCTCGAGTGCCCGGTGCGACAACTCGGCGGCCAGATTATCGGCACAACCTGTTCCCGGTTCCAGCAACTCACCAAAACGCCCCCTTCGCCTCCATCCTTTCCGCCGGTTTGGTTCCCGCCCCGGGCAGCGCCCGCGGACCGCTCCACCTTCGCCCTCCTATAATGATCGGGAGCCGGGTAATACCCCTTGCGGATTCCCGGCCTTCCATTTCGTCATTTGAGGACTCCATGGCCGCACTACTTGAAGCAATTACCGTGAAGCGCAAAATGTATTTCGAGTTTGAGAACGCACCCTACTACTGCATCGACGCAGAAGTCTCCACCCCCACCGCCCGCGGCGGCCAGACCCTGGTGCGGCTCAAGATGCGCAACCTCCTCACCCAGGCCGTCTTCGACAAAACCTTCAAGGCCCAGGAGAAGTTCAAGGAGCCCGACCTCGAGACGGTGGAAGCGAGTTATCTCTACAGTGACAGCGAGGGCTCCTATTTTCTCGACCAGGAGACCTTTGACACCCTGCGCCTCACCGGGAACATGATCGCCAACGCCCTCGAGTATCTGGTCGAAGGCGCCATCGTGAAGCTCAACAAGTTCAACGGCAACCCCATCGGCCTCGAACTGCCCGACAAGGTGGAACTCGAAGTCACCTACACCGAAGCCGGAGCACAGGGCGACACCAGCGGCAAGGTTACGAAGCTGGCGCGTCTCGAAACCGGCCTTGAGATCAAAGCGCCCTTGTACATCGAAGTCGGCGAGCGCGTAAAGGTCTACACCGAAACCGGCGAATTCGCCGGCCGCGCCTAGCCCGCGCCACCGCTGCTTAAAGCCTCCCGTAGGGAGTGCAGGAGAATAGCCCAGGGTGAAACCCTGGGTCAGCGTCCCCCCAAAGCCACGGCGCCCCGGAGGGTCGCCGCGATTCTTTGCCCGTCGATCGGATGCCCTATCCCGCGCACACCCGCACAGACAGAAATATCCAAATAAATCACTTACTTTCAATGTCTTACGCCAATATCTCCTGCCAAATCAGCGCATGTTTCAGCAAAACACCCCAATTAGAGGCAGACTTGCCGCTCCAAACATCCAGTTCCGAACAGAAAAAACAGGTTTTCCCTCACTTTGTGAGGTAAGTTTTTGAAAGGAACCTCACCTCAAAGGGTGAGGTTTCGGCCCGTTTGCTCACCTCATAGGCAGACCTTTACCCTATGTAGCACACCCTCCGATTGAACAAATCATGCGTTCTACAATGAAGTTCGTATGCCCACAGCCGTCCGTTCACACGCCAAAATCAACCTCGGCCTCTACATCGGCGCCCCCCGTCCTGACGGCTTCCACGGCCTCGTCACCCTCTATCAGACCCTTGAAATCTACGACGTAGTCACCCTAACCGCCCGTCCCGCTCCATCCACGTCTATCTCCATTACTTCCAACGACATCCGCGTCCCATCCGACAGCACGAACACCGCCTGGAAGATGGTCGCCCTGGCCCTCGAATCCCTCAAAACCACCGCCGAAGTCCAGATCCACATCGACAAGCGTCTCCCCATTCAGGGTGGTCTCGGTGCCGGATCCGCCAACGCCGTAGCCGCCCTAATCGGCCTGGAATCAGAACTTTACAATAACAAAGGCCTGGGTGGCCCATGTCTCGCTTCTGAGACATGGGAGAATACACGCCTCGACCTTGCCGCCCAGGTCGGCTCCGACGTCCCTCTCTTCCTCATAGGCGGCGCCGTCCTTGGCCTCGACCGCGGCCAGAAGGTCCTTCCCCTCAATGACATAGAACCAACCTGGTGTGTCCTCGCCATCCCCTCCATCGGCGTCTCCACCCCCCAGGCCTTTCGCGATTGGGACGCCCTCTGCGCCGCCGAAGGTTTGACCCCAGAGGCAAGCCACGCTAAACTAAATGAGTTGAGCCGCGCCTATGCCAGCGCCTTCAAAGAGAATGTAAATTCTCCGGAAGGTCAGCACGGAACCGGCTCCTCCGGTGTTCTCGCACATGACGAGAACCTGGCCGGACCTCAAGAGTCCGCGCTTGTCCGCACCGGGATCAGTAGCTGGATCCAGAACGACTTTGAGCGCGTCGTCTTTCCCCAGCATCCTTCCCTTGCAGAAATCAAGCGCAATCTTGTGGGCACCGGCACACCGGAGGCAGCCATCCATGCCTCGCTGTCCGGGTCCGGGTCAGCTCTCTTCGGGTTGTACCAGGCCCGAGGAGATGCTGAAGCAGCAAAGTCGCGTATTATGAGTAGTTTACCGGAATCGGAAGTGCGTACCATTGTCACCCGCACCCTGCCCCGGCAAGCCTATTGGCGCGATATGCTTCTGCAATAAAAGCATGTTGACAGGCAGCCGACCTGCGAGAGAGACTCGCGTTCGGTTGCAAAGTTGGGCGATCGTCTAATGGTAGGACAGTGCCCTTTGGAGGCACTTGTCTAGGTTCGAATCCTAGTCGCCCAGCCAAGTCCTGTTCTGCAGTTCAGGGGAAGCAGCCAAAGCCAACCAGCTTGGAGGTCTTCGGAAATGGAAACAGAAGCGTTGACAGTGTTAGCGGAAGACAAGCAGCCACCAGAGAGCGCACCCGGCCAGCCGCGCGATGGGGCTCCAAAGGATCCCGAAAAGGATTCGTCTAAAGCGAAGGACGGCAAACCAGCCCCCGATCGCAAGCGAACCCGCAATCTGAGCGAAGATCGCCGCTTCAAGCTCTTCAGCGGCACCGCCAACCGCCCGTTGGCAGATGAAATCGGCCTGCACATAGGGGTCAAGGTGGGCGACGCCAAGTTGCAGCGCTTTGCAGACGGCGAAGTTTATTTTCAGCTACTTGAGAACGTTCGCGGCGTAGATGTTTTCGTTGTGCAGCCCACCTGCTATCCGGTGGACCAGCATTTAGTGGAGTTATTGGTAATGATTGACGCACTTAAGCGCGCCTCGGCGGCCAGAATCACGGTGGTGGTGCCCTACTACGGGTACGCCCGCCAGGATCGCAAAGACCGTCCCCGCGTCGCCATCAGCGCCAAGCTCATTGCCGATCTGCTCACCACCGCCGGCGCCGATCGCGCGCTCTTCTGTGACCTGCACGCCGCGCAGATCCAGGGCTTCTTCAATATTCCCGTGGACCATCTCTTCGCCAGCCCCGTTCTCGTCAGCCATTTCCGCGAGCTCAATCTGCCCAATTTGATCGTGGTCTCTCCCGACGCAGGTGGTGTGGAACGGGCACGTTTCTTCGCTCAGAAAATCGGTGCCCCCCTTGCCATCGTGGACAAACGCCGCACCGACATCAATGTGGCCGAAGTCATGAATGTCATCGGCGATGTGGCCGGTAAGTCCTGCCTTATCATCGACGACATTGTCGATACGGCCGGTACGCTCGTTAAAACCGTCGACGCACTCTACGCCTCTGGAGCATCCACCGTTTTCGCCTGCGCCAGCCACGCCGTACTCTCCGGTCCCGCCATCGATCGCATTGCCAACTCGCGCCTGGAACAGCTCGTTGTCACCAACACTGTTCCGCTGCGCGAAGCGGCACAGAAGCTCACCGTGCCCGCAGCCGATGCGCCGAACAAGTTGCCCAAAATTAAAGTGCTCTCCATCGCCGGACTCATCGGTACGGCCATCGAGAACATTCACCTCGAAACCAGCGTAAGTTCGCTGTTCAACTAAGTGGGGTCAGGGATCAGGTTTCAGGGATCAGTGACCCTTATCATCAACCACTCGCCGGAAGAAGGTAGTCGGCAGCCAGTGATCGGAAGGCAGTTTTTCTGATCCCTGATCCCTGACCCCTGATTCCTGGCCCCAACAAAGGGAGCGGACCTCAACACCCCGTGCCCGATACAAGGAAACGAGAAAACAAATGCCAGAAGTAGTTGTAGCCAAGCCCCGTGAGGGCAAGTTCACCAAGAACGCAGCGCGCCGCGTGCGCGTATCGGGCAAGATTCCCGCCGTGCTCTACGGTTCCGGCCATACGCCCGTTGCCGTCGAAGTGGACCCCAAGCAGATTTCCCGGATTCTCTTTTCGGATACCGGTCACAACACCATTTTTGATGTGGAGATTAGCGGCGCGCCCACGGCAAAGGCCATGATCGTCGACTGGCAGCGCGAGCCCATCAAGGATCAATTGATCCACATCGATCTCAAGCGCATCGCCATGGACAAGGCCATCAAGGTTAGTGTGCGTGTCAAGCTGCTCGGTGTACCCGCTGGAGTCAAAGCCACAGGCGGAATTCTCGATCAGGTTCTGCGTGAAGTCGAAATCGAGTGCCTCCCCGGCGACATTCCAAGCCACATCGATGTGGATGTCAGCAACCTCCAGCTTTGGGATGCATTGAGGGTCAAGGATCTGCCTCACACGGGTTCCATCAAGTTCCTGAATGCAGAGGACGCAACCGTCGCCCACGTCATTTCCATCCGCGAAGAAGCGGCGCCCGCGGCCGACGCTGTGGCCGCTGCAGCGACAACCGGCGAACCCGAAGTTGCCAAAAAGGGCAAGACGGACGCCGAAGCAGCACCAGCCGCTGGAGCGAAGAAGCCCGAGGCGAAGAAGTAAACATTGCCTGAGGAGAGCGAGTCCGGCAACCATCGCAGCCCGTTTTTGGTGGTGGGTCTTGGCAACCCTGGCCCGGAGTACTCATGGACGCCGCACAACGCGGGGTTCATGGCAATCGACCGCATCGCCCAGCAAGAGGGCGTTGTGGTGCAGAACCGGCGCTTCAGGGCCGTTACCGCAACCTGCCGTATCGCAGGGCGCGAAGTGGTCCTGGCCAAGCCGGAAACATTTATGAACCTGAGCGGGCTCACAGTGGCCGCAATGGTAAGGGAATTTGAAGCGGACCCTGCGAAGGACCTGCTCGTTATCTACGACGAGCTCGACCTGAAGCTGGGTACGTTCAAGATCAGGGAACGGGGATCAACAGCGGGCCACAACGGAGCCCGCAGCATCACCGGAGCCCTGGGAAATCAAGAGTGGTTGCGCCTGCGCATTGGGGTAGCACAGAATCTGCCTCCGGAAGCGGTTGCTGCCGGTGGCAGGCGGCACGGCAAGGATTATTTGCTCTCGCCGATGCGCAAGGCGGATTTGACGGTTCTGGATGAGGTGCTGGACCGTGTGGCAACCGCCACGCGGCGCATCATCGAAGACGGACCGCCAGCCGCGATGAACGAGTTTAACCGCCGCGAATAGTTCCGTCGGCGCAGCAAGAAACGTACGTGGCCGCCAAGGCGAATGAACGGTCTTCTACCTTCCCGGTGGAATTCCGCTCCAACCGGCGGTGAAGGCCGGGCAATGAGAGCCTGGCGGAAAAGGAATACAGATGTCCCGTGTGTATGAAGTGATGTTCATTGTTCGGCCTGACGTGGCCGAGGAAGATGTCGACAAGCTCATTGCCGGCTTCTCCACCACCGTGACGGGTGGCGGCGGGGTGGTGAAAACTGTCGAAAAGATGGGCCGCCGCAAGCTCGCCTATCTGGTGCGCAAGTTCAACGACGGCAACTACGTCCTTCTGACCATCGAAGCCGATGGTCCGGTGGTCCTTGAGCTGGAGCGCCGCCTCCGTGTGACCGAGCCGGTGATCAAGTTCATCACCGTGCGCATCGACGAGGAAGAAAAGCGTCTCGCCAAAGTGAAGGCCCTGCGCGGGACCCGCCGCAAAGTAAGCACGGAGCACGCGGCGCCCACGTCGGTGGCAGTGCCAACGCCGGCCGCAGCACCAGCGCCTGTTCGTACTGAAACTGCGGAGCCGGTTCAGGCCAGCGCCTAGACCCGTTTATCAAGAATCGCCGTTGCTGGTCCCGATTTAACGGTCCGGCATCGGCCATATCCTGTATCCCGAGTCCAAATGCGGACCCAACGGGAGCAAGAAGAGTAATGAGGAAACATCATGCCTGAAGATACTCCTGGAAGGGCGCCCGAAACGAGCGCAGCCCCACACTCCGGATCGGAATCCGGACCCGGTTCTGGTCCACCCCGCTCCGGCGGCCGGCCATCCTCTGGCGGTCCCGGTGGCCGCCCGTCCGGCGGTCCTGGCGGCCGCGGAAAGTTCTTCCGCCGCAAGAAGGTCTGCAAGTTCTGCACCGAGAAGATTGACGCCATACCCTACCGCGATGTTCGCCTGCTGCAAGGCTTTGTGGCCGAGCGCGGCAAGATTGTCCCGCGGCGGCTCACTGGCGTTTGCACCACGCACCAGCGCCGTCTCACTCGCGCCATCAAGCAGGCGAGGAATATCGCTCTGCTGCCTTTCGCCACGCGGCACTAATTTCCGCAGCGGTGGTTGCCTGCCAGGCATTCGCCTCTTTCGTTCGTCGGCCTTCGCTCTTTTGCGGATGCGATGTTGATTGAGTCGCAAGGCGCTCGCGGCAATCGTCTCAATGCGGTAGGTTGATCCTGCGCGGCGCTCACACCGGCCAGGCTTGTCTCATCTACAAGCTTCCCTGGAACGAGCGCCCGTAACACTGGAGAATTGTCATGGAAGTTATTCTGAAGGAAGACGTAGCCAATCTGGGCCACCGCGGGGATGTGGTGAAAGTCGCAGAGGGCTACGGCCGCAATTATCTCTTGCCGCGCAAGCTTGCGTTGCAGGCTACCCTGGCCAACAAGGCCGTTGTCGAACAGATGAAGTCCGCCGCAGCCCGGCGTTCTGCTTCTGAGAAGGCAGTGGCAGAAGAGCTCGTTACCAAGCTCGAGCCCGTCGTGCTCAGCTTCACCCGCAAAACAGGCGAGGCTGGCCAGCTCTTTGGCTCGGTCACATCGGCCGACATTGCTGCCGGGCTTGAATCGAAAGGCTTCGAGGTCGATCGCCGGAAGATACAAGTCACAGAGCCGATCAAGAGCCTGGGAGATTTCTCGGTGGCCATCAAGCTGCACCGCGAAGTCACCGCCCACGTGAAGGTCAAGGTCGTCGCCGAAGCCACGTCAGATGCGCCCGCAGAGCCCGTAGCTGAAGCAGCCGCTGAGTAGTTCCCGCCGCTCGAGCGCACGCCGCCTCCTGGCATTCCGGGAAGCGGCGTCCACCTCTGCGTGTCACTCGCACTGACCCGGCGTTTCCGTGCCCACCATGGCTAGCCGCCGGCTTCGGTCCGTACGCAAAGTAGGCGCTGCCGCCAGAAGACTCTTGGTGTAAGCGTGCACTGGCTGTGTGAGCAGCCGGGCGCAGTCCCCCGTCTCCACCACTTCTCCAGATCGCATGACCGCCACGCGACTCGCCATCTGGCCTACCACAGCCAGATCGTGCGAGATGAACAGCATCGCCAGCCCATGCTGTTGTTGCAGTTCCTTAAGCAATGTAAGTACCTGCGCTTGCACCGTCACATCAAGAGCCGTCGTTGGCTCGTCGGCAATCAGCAATCTTGGCCTGTTGATCAGGGCCATCGCAATCATGATCCGCTGCCGCTGGCCACCAGAGAATTGGTGCGGATAGTCGGAATAACGGCGGCTTGCCTCGGGAATCGCCACCGCTTCCAGCGCAGCAATTGCTCTGCGCTTCACTTCGCGACCGGTCCATGCACCGGAATGTGCAGCGGCGCACTCGGCCACCTGTTTTCCAATCTGCATCACCGGATTCAGAGCTGTCATCGGCTCCTGGAAGATCATCGCAATCTCCCTGCCGCGCAATTGACGCAGAGATTCAGACCCCTGCTGAAGCAAATCGATTTCGCTGGATGGCCCAGTCGCGCGTTGCCAGAGAATCTGTCCTGTAACCTGTGCGGCCCTACCCAGCAACCCCATGATCGCCAATGCTGTAGCACTCTTACCCGATCCCGACTCACCCACCAGCCCGAGCACTTCGCCCTCATTGATATACAGGCTGATGCCGCGCACCGCCTTCGCTGCTCCAAAGCGGATCTGTAAGTCACGGATGTCGAGCAGCGGCATACGCCCATCGTATTGCATCGAGGCCGGCGCCCTGCGTATGTGCCGCAGGTCGAGCAGAAAGAGAACTCCACCCGCCTTTGCGGTTAAGCATTGTCGGAAGAACCCAAACCAGGGGAGGTACACCTAAGCTGATCCAGATGACTAACGAGCGAAAGCGTCTTTTGCCGATTGATTCCCTGCAAAGATGCACAATCGGAATTGTGATAACGGCTTCCGAACTCGCGGGTACGGCTTGTCAGGGATGGCCGCGGTCTCAAATGTCAGGGATGTGGCCGGTCCGTTCCTTAAATAAATACCCCACCCCTCCCCCCCTCAAAAACGAACCCAGACGGCGGGAGAATATCGCACAACCATCACCGAATCAATAACTTGAAAATCCAACCCTGTGTACCGATCAGTAAACAATACTCTCGAAAAACAGGGGATTTTTGCCCAAATAACGCGGAAAAAGAGCCAAAACCACCACAAAATCGTCGTTTTGGGCCGTTTTCATGTCAGCTTTGAATGCTTTTTGATTCAGAACAACAGCTAGGCTCTCCCGTGCCAACTCATCAGACACTGCCTGAATTGCGTTGCAGCGAGTGCGAATGGCCTTATTCGGAATCAACAGAAAACAGGGAGTTAGCGCCATGTTTGCACCCGGTTTTGGAACGCCGAATTCCCTCACTCGCAGATGAGAGGCAACGCCGGACGCAATCGGTTCATCTCTTACTGCGAACAGGAGGGTTTCAATCATGAGACTCACGTGGATTGCATTTTCAGGACTTGCTCTTTCAATGGGAACAAGTGGCGTGCTCATCGCCACCGCATCTGCGGCGCCATTGGCGCCAAGTCCATCGGCTTTCATTCAGGATCGCGACGGCGGATGGGATGCCCCTCCCGGAGAGTTCCGCGAGATTCAACGCCAGGGCTTTCACGATGGAATAGAAGGCGCGCGGAAGGACTTCGACAACCACCGTCCACCGAACGTGAATAATCGGGAGGAATATCGCCATCCCCACGTCTCAGCCAGCGCCCGCGACGATTATCGTGAAGGATTCCGCAGGGGCTACGACGCCGCCATGCGCCACTTGAACGGACCCCAGTAAAGGAAAGTCTGCTTCGATCCATTAAGTGTTGAACTTTAAAGGTGGAGAACGGAAACCACCGAAAAAGAAAATGGGAGGGAATCGACGATTCCCTCCCATCTTACCGTGCATTTTCCTTACTGTACGTCGCTTACTTTGCCTTCTTTGAAAGTGACCTTCATGCCGCTGTAGTAATAAATGACCTTGGGTCCCAGATTTGCAATCCTCGTTGGCGCACCGAGAGCCGCTGTAACCTGGTCAGTCGTCTGGCCTAGCTCAACAGATGCGGGTTGAGCCGGAGGAGCCGCTGGCGCTGCAGGCGCATCCGGTGAACCGGGAGCCGCGTTTGCCTGCCCGCCTGAATCCGCCGCTGCTTCCGCAGTCACGTCCTTCTCTGCCTGCGCACTCTGTTGATCCGCCTGCTGGATGTCCGCGCCTGGATTCGGCTCGGGCGGAGGCGCTACAGCGGCATACGTCGCCGGAGCAGTTGGACCCGCAGCCGAAGGCGGGGCCGCGGGCAACCCACCCGTACCCTGCTTCGCCTGCAGATCCTGCAAACCTTGGTCGATTGTCTCCCGCATGTGGTTCTGCATTTCCTGGAGATCGGTCAACTGGACTTGAACCGTGAGAGAAATCTGGCATTCCGGGTTCCCCTTGCTCGACAGGACGACAAGGTTTGCCGCAGTCGCGTCGGATGGGGGCGGTTCCCGCAACTGCAGAGTATCGCCGTCGCTCACCACGCACTCCTGACCGGATGCGTCAGTAACGTCCAGATTGCCGCCGGCCACAAAGACATGGGGACGACCGTCGCTCAACAGCCGGGCAATCCCGCTGGAACCGGGATCCACGTCCTGCTGCTGTGCGTTCTGCCCTGCTTCAGCGTTTTCAAGCGCCAACTGGTTCCTCACCTCGTCGGCAATCATCTGCTTCACCTCGGGAGTCAGCACAGGCTGGCCATCTGCAGGTGGTGCGGCAGCTTGCTCGGCCGCCTCCTGGTGCGCCGCGTACGCAGCAGCCAGATCCTGCGAAATGATGTAGTCCGTCAGCCAGAACGCCGCCGAAGGGTACACGGCATATGGGTGGAAGTAGCCGCCGTAGAAGCCATACCACGGAGTTGCCACACCCCATCCCCATCCGAACGCGATAGGAGCTGCCCACGGATTATAGGCCCAACCGTAAAACGCGGGACGGAAGTAGAAGCCCGGCGCATAGACGTTCAGCATCAAGCCGCGATATCCATACCCGCGATAGAAGCGGTCGTACTCGCGGCCATGATAGAAGTAGGAACGCCGCGCAAAATCGTGTCCATGGTAGTGATAGCCGCGCTCCACATAGCCGCGCCGTCCCCGCTCGGCATACACACGGCTGCCATCATGCCGCTCCATCGAAACCCTGCGGCCGCCAGACAGGCCATGATGGACGTCCATTCCCCGCTTGGCATCGTGGACATCGGCTACCCTGCCGCCCGGCCGCGTGCGTACGGCGCTGCCGCTCTTAGTTACGTGCTCGCTGCTGCCCTTCGGTGCCGGGCTCTTGAACGCGGTGCTCTTGGCGCCACCTCCCGCGCCGCCGTGGACGCCCCCGGCAGCTCCAGGTCCACCGGCATGCGTGCCGCCAACGGTCGTACGCGTCCCTGTCGTCGTGGTGGTATGACTCGTCGTCGTAGTCGTGTGCGTTGTGGTGGTCGTCGTATGCGCCCCGGTGGTTGTCGACCCAGCGTGTGCGCCGCCTGTACTTCCCGCCTTTGCGCCGCCCGCTGGTGCGCTCGCCTTGGGAGCAGCAGCTTTTGGAGCAGCGGCTTTCGGCGCCGGCGCAGCGGGCTTCTTCGCGTCGGCGGCTCCGCTTGCCAGCCAGCTCACACCCAGCAGCCCCGCTAGAATCAGCGCCGCTGAACTATTAGTTATCGACTTCCCAAACGTGTGAATCGTCATTGTGACCTCAATCCTCTGCTCTCTCCGCGCATCCGTCCCGGATGGGCGACCTATTTACTCAACGTTGCTGACCTTGCCATTCGTGAACGTCACTTTCATGTCTTTGTAGTAAAAGATTTCTTTGACTCCAACCTTTGCCATCCTGGTGGGTTGCCCAAATGCCGTCGTCACCTGGTCCTTGGATTGCCCAATCGCGATTGTCGGCGGTGGCGCATCTGCCGGTGGCGGCGGCGGAGCTATGGCCGCCATGGGCGCCGGAGGTGGAGCCGCAGGCGCGGCAGCCTGTGCTGGAGCGCCGCCACCTTGGCCACCGCCCTTGTCGCTGTCGTCCGCGGGCGCAACCGTGATCACCTCGGAAACTGTCTTCACAAAGTCATCGGGTGCCGGAGCCGCGCCATGGGGGTAAACAAACTTGATCTCCCCATAAAAGTGCACCTTGTCGCCGCTGGGGTTCGAGGGGTCTTGATAGGGATCGCTGAACGTCGCCACGACGATCCCGTCTTTTTGAGGAGTCACGCCTGTAACCCAGAACTTCTCGCCGGCGACAAACTTGCGTGAAGCGCATGCGTTGTTCGCTGCATCTGTCGCGCTGCCCCCGCCACCAAACGGAAGACGGCCCTTGAGAAACGACTTTGCCGCGTCCTTCGCACGATTGTTGTAATTTGCACTCAGAACGCCGCCGCTGTACGTGTTCGAGAATCCATATGTAGAGGCGGAACTGCACATCATCAGTCCGTCTTTTTGCAACACCACGACATCGCCGGCGGTAACAATATCCGTGTGGTCCGCTGTGGGTTTCGTCAGTTTGATCTGCGATGCTAGCTTCGCCTGGATCGCCGACCCGGGATCTCCCGCTTGAGCATGTGCACCAAGCGCGATCAACGTTCCTGCAACTGCCAATCCAAGTACTTCGAGGGTATGAGTTCGAGCCATATTACACATCCATTTCATGATTTGAGGGAAGCTCTTTGACAGACCCCAAAAACGTAAATCAAGGTCAAATAGATGTCAAGAAGATTGGACCTGGCAGAAGCACTAAGGATTCTGCTTAGTCCAACACAGGATTCAAACGAAAGTTCCGGACAGTTTCCTTCTATTTCAAAGAAAGTGCGAGTTAGGCCGACTGCGCCACCAGCAGGATGCAGGTTATATTGTCCTGCCCGCCACGTTGCTTTGCCAGTTCGATCAGATTGGCGCAAGAGGATTCTAACCGCGATGCCCCGAGGATGGCAGCAATCTCGTCCGCAGTAAGATAGCGCGTCAGGCCGTCCGTCGCCAGCAACACCGCGGTTCCCGGCTTCAGATCCACTGAAAAGAAATCCGGCTGAACCTCCGCCGCCACACCCACAGCCCGCGTAATGATGGATTCCATTCCTCGGAGATCGGCGGTATGTGCGTTCTCGATTGTAAGTGTCCCGTTGCGGATAAGTTCGTTGATGTACGAGTGATCGACAGTCAGTTGCACGCATTGGCCGCCCTGGATGATATAAGCGCGGCTGTCGCCTACATTGCCAAGGATCAGTTTGTTCCCATCCAGTGCGGCGGCAACGGTGGTTGTTCCCATTCCCTTGTTTTCAGGAACCTGCCCGTTCTCCCAAACATCCAGATTCGCTGCGTTGATGGCGAGCAGCAGCCTGGCGCTGACCGGTACAGCAGGCGCGGAACTCTCGGCGAAGCTCTTCATAATCGCAGCGACCGCGTGGGAGCTGGCCACTTCTCCGCTCGCCATTCCACCCATTCCGTCGCACACAACAAAGATGCCGAGGTCTTCGTCGTATCCGAAAGCATCTTCGTTGTTGGTTCGCACGCAGCCCACATCGCTGAGAGCAGAAACCGCGATGCGAATCGAGGTGGATCCGTCACCGGCCGCCGGTTTTTCCTGGTTGAAAGGTTCTATGAATTCTTCGCTCATAATCTCGCTTTAGTAAGCCCGGAGAAAATTGTCTCCCCAGGCGAGTTTGCTTGCATACTGCCTTTGCAGGCTGTGATCTCTTCCAGCAATCCTCTCATGACTCCATGGCAATCGTGACCGGAAACAATGCCGGGACTAGAGGCACTAGCGGCCAACAGCCGAAACACAGTGAAATTCCTGCATGAAATCCCGATTCAGCAAAAATGCGCCCGGGCCCGATGCATCGAAAAGGACCACGCCGTTCGTTTGACCGTTCAGTTGCAGGCTATATTTCAAGCGGTCCGGCGGAATATGCGTCGCGGTAAACCCGAAGTGGAATACCGACCACGAGCCAGGAGACGAGGCCGAAGCATTTCCGCCGGAAGTCAGACTGTATTTTCCATCGGGCTTTGATACCCAGTGGAACGATGTCCTTTGGCCTGCGGCGGTAATTTGCTGATTGTCGATGTTGAGCACTGCATCGGGCGCGCCCGGGGACTTAACCTCAGTCAGCGCGAAGTCCAGCGACGGTTCTTTTCCTCCACCGGGAAACAAGGTAAAAGAGATCTTCTGTGCGTTCGTAAGGAAGTTCAGGAAGCCAGGGTTGATGTGGACCGCAGAGCCAGGCGCAGCGACATACTGAGTGCCTTGCTGAGAAACCAGCGCCTTCAATGATCCGGTGAACTGCGAAAATGACCCTGTGCCCGGGGCAAAGATTTGTGCTACTTCGTCGGGAGAAGCTTCTGTTGTCGATTGCGGAGTGAAAGGGAACTTGGCGAATACGGGCCCAACCTGCGCGCAGAATGCCTTCGCCCCACCGCCCGCTGCATTAGCCGGAGCCTGTGCCGCCAGGTTCTTCGTCGACTCAATCGGAGCTTCAAGCAGCGTGAAACTCGTCTTATCCAAGCCTGCTGGATCGGGAACAAACCCGTTGCGAAGAGTTTCCGCGGCTTGTTCAGCGGTGAGTGCAGCCTGCACCACAGGCGCCGCCGCCGCCGGATCGTTTGCGCTGGTTGGGTTCAGCGAAAGGCTCTTCACCGATCCCTCCAGACCTTGCAACGCCTGAATGTATCCCTGGTTCGCCTGGCCAATCAGCCGATTGTCCGGCATCGAAGGCGGAACCACCGACTGTGGCGCCTGAAAGACGGAAGATATCTCTGGTGCCGCGACCCCCGTGTTGATCGAGATCAACGAGAAAAGTTCCAGCATCGCCGAAGTATTCGAGTCCAGCGCACCCAGTTTGGTTCCGGCCTCGGCAAAGCTTTTGTATGGGATGAACTGTGCCTTCGTCATGTAAGTCCGCCAGGTCTGAATGAAGTCGGCTGTGTAAGTCGATTTCAACTGAACCGAAAGTGCGGCCCTGTCGATCGGCGGTCCCGTCGAAGGCCCAAGAACCCACTGCTCCCCGCTGAAGTACGGGTCTGGATGCAGAATCGCATCCTGCATGAACGCAAAGCCAGCCTTTGTGAAAGCGCCCTGCACCGGATAATTGTCAAAAATGTACTGCGAGGAACCAGGGAATCTGCTGTTGAAGTCGAATCCCGGAACCTTGTGGTTCGCTGCAGAGAGCATGCTCTGATACACGTGCTGGAATCCCTGAAATCCGCTCAGGTAAAGGCGGGCATGCGCGACCACGATATCGTTCTTGCTACCGCCCGCATTCGCCAGGCACGACGAGTTTGCGGGAAGAAGATTGGCGTAAAACTGGAACTGCGCCTGGGCAATCTGCGCGACATTCGGATCTGGCGTGGCGCTTCCAGCCCATTCCGTCAGCAGGGCCGCGGGAAGAAAATCAACCGTGTCCTGCGCCGTATCGGGGTCCGGGTTCGTGGCCGTAATCAGATAGGCCTTCAGCGGCTGGTAAGTCACGCCGTAGTTGGAATCCGGAGTTGGTGTGGCGGGCACAGAGCGAAGCTTGCCAAGCATGTTCTCCTGTGTCGGCCCAAGCAGCAGCGTGCGGAACTTATTCGAATACGCCTGGCACGCCACCGGGTAGAGCGCGTCGCCTTTGTACAGCCCGAACCGGTCCAGGATCGGCGACCCATTCTTGCGATATCCATCCAGTTCAGCCAGCACCATTCTCAGTTTTTCCAGCGATTCCAGGTCTCCTTGCGCGGCGAATCCGCCAGAGGCGACGGGAGACACCGGCACCGCTGCGGCCTTAGCAACTCGCTCTTCCAGCGACCGGTTCTTGAAGAATGAAATGGTGAACAGAGTCAGCAGGATGAGAATCACAACGCTCGCAGTCGCAAGCAGTGTGCGTTTCAGCAGGCTGGTCCGTGTGCTTGCGCGGCTGATCTCAAGCGCTGCTTTATCTGCGAGCAGTATTTTCGAGAACAGGTGCGGCAGAAACACCCACTGCGCAACCTTCCGCGTGCCGCCACGCCTGGGTTGCGGCGCTGCCTGCTCCTGTTGCATCGAGGCCAGCGAGAAGATGCGCGTCGCGCCCGCGTTCATCGGTGCGGCGGCCTGCTGCTGCGCCGGACCTACCTCCAAAACATCCTCAATGAGATGAGCGCGCATCCCGGCGAAGAAGAATCCGCGCAGGAAGGGATTCACGCCGATCTGGCTAGGCCGCGCAACTTCCGCAAGGAACGCGACGATGCCCGCCCGGACCTTGCGCAGGTCGCGAGGAAACTCATACGCCCGCGCCAGGTTTTGCAACTCTCCGCCTCGCGATAGAACATCCATGCGGAACTCGGCCAGTGCGTAAATAAGCTGGTCGAATCGAGCACCTATCTGTGAAGTGGCTTGCTCGGTGTAGAGTCCCGATCCGGACGACAACGTTGAAAGCAGAGTTCCGATCGGAAGTTTCACTTCCTCATCCGAGAGCCGTCCCACATACTCGGCAAAGGGAGTGATGTTATCCAGCTTTGTAAACAGCACATAAATAGGGAGTGAAATTCCCAACGTTTGCGAGAGTTGGCGCAGCCGCTCGTTCAGTCCTTGAGCCAATGCGCGAATCTGCTCGGAAGTATTGGGAGCCAGGATCCGCTCGATGCTGACGCACACGACTACCGACCTTGCGGGAAGACGGCTGTCGCCGAACACCGATCCCAGCCGTGCGGGGATTGTCGCTCGCACCAACCGCAGCCATAGGGGCAGCTGGCGCAGCATGGCTCCGCCGGCCTCTACCAGCAGGTAGTTGCCTGCCAGCCAGATGTTCGCCAATTGCGTTGGAGCTACCAGCCCGTCCCGATAAATGTTCCCCGCAATCAACTCGGGGTCCAGACCGGACTGCAACACCGTTTGCGTCTTAGCGGAGTTTTCGTCTCCTATTACATAGATCAGAGGCAGACTCGCAAGCGACTTCGCGCCTGCCCGTCCGGCCTGTCTCACCTTGGCATCCGCATCGCGCAGCAGGGCGTTCAGGTTCACGCCATCCGGCGTATCAAGTCCGCTGCCACCCGACGGATCCCCGCTCGCCTTTGCCAGATACCAGACCACAAATGCAATCGTCAGGGCGCCCACTAATCCCAGAATCACGCAGAATAGAATCAGCTTCGTGCCTTCGAAGTGCAGCGCAAACGCGCCTCCGATCACCAGGGCCATGTAGAGAACAAAGATCAGTATCCCAATCAGTACCCGCTTCACAGGGATACCTCCGCAAGGCTGGCAATCGGCATGTGCGTCGCCGGCAAGGCTTGGTGAATGCTTTCAGAAATGGAGGGCATCGACTGTCCGAGAATCACGACGTATCCCGCATAGGCCAACGCCGTGAGCAGTAGCAGCAGGATGGCGGCAATCGCCAGCCGCCCCACCCACGGGTCTCGTCGCGGAGGCGGCGGCGCCGCTGGCGCTTCGGCCGGTCGCAGGAGAGCATACGAGCCCCGAATGCGCGCGATCTTCTCCCGAATGCGTTGCAAAATCGAGTGAATCTCCGACGCATCCCCGAATGCGAAACGCCCACGATACCCCAGCAGCAGGCAGAGCGCATGCAGCTCCAGCACGTCAGCAACTTCATTTGATTCGGGCCGGTTCAGTAACTCGGCTACGTTGCGAAAGAATAACTCTCCCGCAAAGTGTCCGCCGAACATTTCTTCCTGCAGCGGCCGTCGCGCCCAGTCCGCAAATGTCGGGTCTTTCGAATTCAATACGCTCTCATCCAGAAATCCGATGATTGCGTAGATCGCCATCTTGGAGGCCTCGTCGCTGTATCCCATCGCTGAAGCGTCCTTCACAGCCGCGGAAATCATCTTGCGCAGCGTGGCACGAAACGTTTCTGCATTTTCAACGTGCTGCACAAAGAACCGCGTGCGCAGAATCACGGTGAACACTTCCTGAAAGGCCAGTGCCAGGTTGCTTGTTTTCGTCTCTTGAGGAACTGAAGCGGGGACGGAGCTCATGCGGATGTCTCCAGAATGATAGTCAGGTCAAAGGTTGCGTCGCCAAGGTCGCCGGGCAGGTACACGCCGACCTGTTTGGTTTGCAGAATATGTTGCCAGCATGCGCCACTGAGCGAAACCGAGAAGTAATGCATGTCAGCCTGCGCATGCAGAGCCGCTGGCGGCACAGGAAGATGCAACAGCTCAAGGCCTGGAAGTGCGCGCTCCACAAGCTTGGTCACCCCTCCCGCGGAGCACACCTTCACCAGTCGTGGCGTCTGACGGAGGATCACCGAATCGTTGATCGAGGAACGAATCCCGAATATCCATCTAGAACGGCGTAAACAGCGTTCGTCCGTCACGTCGGCGGAGAAAATATAATTGTCGGCCTTACGGAACTGGAGCGTCACGCTGTTCGACGGCGACACTATCTCAAGATAGCGGCGGATCAGCGCGTCCATCTCCTTGAAAGTCCCTGTGAGGTCACGGTGGCGATAGGCGGGAATCTCGTCCTGCGTAGATTCCAGCGCAAACGTGCTCAGAGCCCCTGCCAGCCGGGCAAGATCCCGGTACACTTCTTCCGGATGACTCCGCCGGTCCTGCAAATGATGCCGGAGCGCGGGAAGGGATGAGCAAAGAGCGTGCAGGAACCAGTAGTTCGCCACGTCCAGCGCCGAAGTGCCAAGCTCAAAGCCCTTCGAACTGCCCCTCAGGTTGCGGGTGGATGTAACCTTTTCCTCGATCGCCTGCGCCAGGCGGTGTAGCAGCATCACCAGGCTCTCGCTGGCGCTTATGCGCAAGCAGGGTGGAATGAACTCGGGGTCGGAGGCAAAGCCCCCATTGCCGTCACGGAACACCCGCGCAATCGGGAATGAAACCGTCTCGCTGGAAAGCTGCGCCTGACTCAGCAGTACAAGATTCTTGCGGGCAAACGAAATGGTCGCTTCGCCTTGTCCCACAGAATCGTCCCGGAGCGTTCGCTGCACCGCGCTGTACCGGGTGTTCGAGCCGCCGCCCTGGTCGCAGTCAAGGCCCTGGTCCTGCCTCGGCGGAATCGCGAGGTAAAGAGTGATCTCGCTGTCGATGGATGAGAACAGATCGTTCAGGTGCGCCGGTTCCGGCACCTGGTCGCAGTCCGGCAAATCGAAAATCAGGCCGTCCGGAAGAATGCCGGATGCGAAGCTCAGGATTGCCAGCCCGTTGCGCATCGCTTCGGTATCGATCGAGTAGTGAAGAAATCCCCAAGGGTCCTGGCGCAGATTCGAGCTCAGAAACCAGAGCGTGTCTTCGAAATAGCGGCTCTGCGTCTGGAAATGATGGGGACCGAGATGCATCCCTTCCGACCAGACCACCCGCGACAGGAATTTCATAGAAGGAAGTCCACCATGGGAGAGTCAGATATCAGGTCGCCCTCCGATGCGGGAAAGCGAGTGTTGAGTGGCTGCGGCATGCCCTCATGAATCGCGTATGCCGGTTCTCCGGACAATACAGGAAAATTCCCCGATGAGTCTATTCGTCAGGGAGATTCGGGCGCAACCGCATTCTACCCAAAATCTTTTCAGATAAATAGGCAAATCGGGAGCGACGAATGATTTATGCTACCCGCATTGTGTCGGAGGCCAGATCATGAACAATCCAAACTCACCTGGCGGCTCAGGTTCTTCATGGCCGGAGAACACCGGTTCTGATCAGGACTTCGGCGCTACGGGCGTCTTTGGCGCGGTCACACTGCCGGAACCGGTTCCCTCAAAGGCGGACACCAAGCCAGAGTCGGATTTCCTGGCCTCATGGGAGCCAGTACCCCCGCCGACGCCTCCGCCTGCCCCAAAGCCAATTGCCGAGCCAGTCGTCCACAAAGTTGTGCTCGAAGGTGGCGCGGCAGCCAGCTCTCCGGAAATTCTCGATCGCATGCGCGCCGCGTCTGCGGAGAGACCCACAACCGCCGAGAGACCTGCTGCACCCGATCAGACCGCCAATGGGAGTGGAGGGTTTACCGAGTTATTGCGAACGCTCGGAACCGAATCTTCTGCGTCCGCGCCGAAACAACCACAATCCCCTCCCCCGCCGGCTAGCTCGGGTTTCACTTCCTTGCTTCAGACACTTGGTCCTGCGGAAACACCATCGCCGGTTGCACCGCCGCCCCCCGCGGCTCCCGCGCATGCGGCCCCATCGTCCGGCAGCTTTACTGAATTGCTCCGCGCAACGCCAGTTTCTGGCGGTGCCGCCAGTCCGGCCTCACCGCCTCCGCAGAATCAGCCCGGAACGTTTACCCAGCTGTTCGGAACTTTGGGCGGTGCTGCCGCCGCCCCTTCCGCACCGCCTCCGCTAAGTCCTCCGGCTCCAAATCCCCCGTCCGCGAGCCCCGGTTCCTTCACCCAGATGCTGTCCCTCGAGCAGCGCTCGGCTCCGGTTGAACCGGTCTATCGCGAGCCAGTCCAGCCTCTCATTGGAGGCCTTGATTACAGTCAGCCTTCTGCGCCTCCACGCGCTTCCGAAACGAACCGGGACCCCTTTGCGTCGACGCCGTTGCCTCCGCCTCCTGAAGCGGCACCTCCTGGTTCGAGTGTGGGAATTACACGGCTGATCCAAATGCTCGATGAGCCAACGAAGCAGCCGGCTCCGAGCCCCGCCCCTTTGCCGCCGCCTGCGCCGCGTGCTGCGGAACCGGGTGTCTGGACGCAAACTTTCGCATCACTCAACATCTCAAGTGAACCGGTTCCCCCCGCACCTCAAGCGGCCGCCGTGGCACCCGCGTATCCGGCCTTTGTGTCCCCGCTCCCCACGAATCCGCAGCCCGTCGCAGCTTCGCCTTCCGGGCCCAGCGAATTTACCCGCATCCTCGATGCCTCCAGGATTCGTGAGCTCTCCATGCAAGGTGGCGCCAGTGCGCAAAGCGCTGCACCTCCGCCGCCTCAGAACGTCGTCGCGCCCCCACAATTCGCTCCGCCTGCGCCGCCGCAAATGCCCAGCTATCCCATGCCGGCCGCACCGCCTCCGCCGTCCATGCAGGGGTTTGGAGCCATGCCTCAACCGGGAGCATTCCCTCCGCCGCCCCCTCCTCCAGCATTTCCAATGCAGTACGGTGCGCAGCCCTCATCCATGCCCGGCGCTATGCACATGCCGGGAGGCATGCCAGCTCAGTCTGGAATGTTTGCTCCCCCGGCCACGCCGCCCGCTCCTCAGCTTCCGCCGGTTAAAGCGGTTCCGCCACCGGCAGGCAAGCTGCAGCAACTCATCCCCATCCTGCTGGTCGTCATCATCGTTTTGCTGTTGGTGCTGATCATCACCGTCTTTTTCCTCATGAAGCATTAGCGAGGATTATTGGGCGAGCACCCATTCACTTTAAGAATCGATCAATAGCATCCTCAACGCGCAGACCACAGCCAGCCCGCTGTCGCGGGATACAAATGAGTCGGCAGTTTCCTTCAACGGAGAAAATCAGCGAACTACGCCGGTTGCGCCAGCAGGATAATCAGCTCGAACTGCGGGTTCAGAATGTCCGCTGGCGCGTAAACAGCGAAGTTGCGCGCCCGCAGCACCGATTCCCACACCGGCCCACCCTGCTCAATGGCGAAGTATTGATGGCGCAGTTTCACCGGAATCGACCGCGGTGGCGGCGATACATGTTGCAGCCGCAGCCCGGGCAGCGCATTGCGAATAAGCGTCTCAAGCTGCGTCGCCGAGCAGACTTTCAGCAGCTTCTGCGATCGATCGATCAGGTCCGCATCGCGGATATCGGCTGAAACCGCAAGGTAGAACCGGGAATTTTCAAAGTAGGCATCCTTGTCGATCGAAGTCGCATAGATCGTATCCCGCATCAGCTTCAGCGGCAGCGCAACAAAATTGCTCGGGACAACCGTCTCCAGCATGATCCGGATCAGGCGGTCCAACTCCCCAAAGCAGACGCCCAGTTGATCGTGATTGTAAGCAGGAAGATCCTTAGGCGCGATCTTGCTTGAAAACGCTGTTAATGCCCCGGCTAGATCTGAGAATTCGTTGAACAAAAGTTCCGGCTGAACATTCGTCGATTCCAAAAAATGACGCAGTGCCGGTAGATGGCTGTTGATTGTGTAGAGGAGCCAGAAGTTGGCCACGTCGGATGCCGTGAAGTCGGCCAGTGACTGATTCTTCTGCCGTCGCCCGCCGGATAGCTGGCTGCTGCGCGCCACCAGCAATTCCACCATGTTGCTCAAAATCCGCTTCAGCGTCGGATGCGCGTGGATGTCGATCAGCGGTGGAATGTAGGCCGGGTCTACCTGGTAAATCCCCGTCTCCGAGCGCAGAATCCGGATGCATCCGAGAACCACGGATCCCTCGCGGTTCTCGCCTTCGGCGACTATCTGCAGATTCTTCCGCGCAACCTGCACCGGCTTCTCTCCGCTCCCCGTGTTCTCGTCGCGGACCATCAGCAATTGCGCCAGAAATCGCGTACTTACGCGGCCCCGGTCTACGCTGACGTTCATGCCTCCGTTCAGATACTCGGGGACTGCGAGGTAAAACGTGCAGGCCTGCCGACCATCCTGGAAGCATTCATCCAGAATCCGTGCAGGCGGCGGATACTCTGACGCTGGGATGTCGATCGGAAGCGCATCCGGGAAAATGCCCGATGCCAGAACAATGGCCAGTCTCCCTTCGGAAAGAGCTTTGCTATCGATCTGTATCTCGCGAAATCCCCACGAGCGGGCATTGAGCGAATCCAGATAGAACCGCGAACTGTCCTCAACAAAGCGCTCTTGCGCCTGCAGGTGCTGCGGCGAGAGAAACGTGCCTTTCGACCAGATAACCGGTTGAAGTTGTCGCATCTTTGTCAGCAACCTCGACTGAGTATGTCATATTAGCCGTTGAGTTCGGACCGTGTCCAAAACAAGCTCAAAAGGAAACTCGAAACCGATCTCGATATGTTGAAGTGTCGGACTGTTCGAGGATTTTGATGATGCGAAAGTGCAAGTTAAACACCATCATCCTCGCACAAGTTGCGGTTCGAATTGGATTTTTCTTCCTTCCCCGTCTGCTTGTGAACCTGAGTTGAAATCCAACCGGTAAACCAAAGAATTATCTAGACAGACGGCACATTTTGTGATTTCTTTGGGGGTACCGAATTTAGTCGCATCACCGGAGTGTTATGGCCAGAGAGAGTACCCAGCAGAAACTCAGTCGCGTCCGGGCCCCCCGGGTGCAGATCACCTATGACGTCGAAGTTGGAAACGCAATCGAGATGAAGGAATTGCCCTTCGTCATGGGCGTGTTAGGCGATCTTACCGGACAGCCCGAAAAGCCGCTTGCCGCTTTAAAGGATCGCAAGTTTGTTGAGATTAACCCCGATAACTTCGACAGCGTGCTCAAGGGAATGCAACCCCACCTGAAGTTCTCCGTCGAGAACAAGCTCAGCTCCGATCCCAAGGCGGGACAGGTTGGAGTCGATCTCCATTTCGAAAGCTTCGATGATTTTTCCCCCGCCAAAGTGGCAGAGCAGGTTGGTCCCATCAAGGAACTCCTTGATCTGCGCACCCGCCTCTCGAACCTGCGCGGGAGCCTGCAAGGCAACGACGAGCTCGATAAGGCTTTGTTCGACGCCGTCTCAAAAACCGAAGAATTGAATAAGCTGCGCGGCGAAGTCGGCAAAGCAGAGGGAGACAAGAATGAGTAGCTCAGCGAATCCACTGGCGGCACAGGCAGAAACACAAACAACAGAGGTTTCGCTCCTCGACCAGATTGTCGCCCAGGGGCGTTTTGGCAAAGACACCCAGGCTCAGGAACGCGGCAAGGACATGGTCAAGGAGTTCGTCAACCAGGTCCTTGAAGGGAAGATGACCCTGAGCCGCGATGCGGAAGCCAGCATTGGCGTGCGCATCGCAGAAATCGATCGGCTCATTTCCCTGCAATTAAACGAAGTGCTCCACCATCCCGCGTTTCAGAAACTCGAAGCTACCTGGCGCGGCATCAAACACCTTCTTGATCAGAGCGAAACCAACGACCAGCTCAAAATCAAGTTGCTCAATGTCAACAAAAAGGACTTGTTGCGCGACCTGCAGCGCGCGCCTGAGTTCGACCAAAGCGCCTTCTTCAAGAAAGTCTACGAAGAAGAGTTTGGCGTCTTCGGCGGTGCCCCGTTCGCAGCACTGGTCGGCGACTATGAGTTCAGCCGCGGCGGTGAAGATGTGGAGCTTCTGGAGAAAGTCTCGCAGGTTGCTTCAGCGGCGCATGCGCCGTTCCTCACGGCCGCCGCTCCCGAGCTGCTCAATCTCACCGA
The DNA here is from genome assembly GCA_049518435.1 of Occallatibacter sp. Taxonomy (GTDB): domain Bacteria; phylum Acidobacteriota; class Terriglobia; order Terriglobales; family Acidobacteriaceae; genus Telmatobacter. The sequence continues at coordinate 25,088 of JBEKRU010000054.1, forward strand.
GTTCAACCAGATCACCGGAATCCGCGATATCTCCAAAGTCTTCGACAACACGGAGTATGCCAAGTGGAAGAGCTTCCGCGCGTCCGATGATTCCCGCTACGTGGCCCTCACCATGCCTCACGTCTTGATGCGTGAACCCTATGGCAAAGACACCCGGCAAATCGATGAATTTGCCTATGAAGAAGGTGTCGATGGTCGCGACCACTCAAAGTATCTCTGGGGCAACGCGGCTTACGCGTTGGCTGCACGGCTCACCAACTCCTACGCCAAGTATGGCTGGTGCGCTGCTATTCGCGGTGTTGAGGGCGGCGGCCTCGTTGAGGGGCTGGCCACTCACAACTTCCGTACCGACGAGGGAGACCTCGCATTGAAGTGCCCCACTGAGGTCAGCATCACCGACCGCCGTGAGAAAGAGCTTGCCGATCAGGGCCTGGTGCCTCTGGTGCACTGCAAAGGAACGGATTATGCCGCCTTCTTCAGTGTCCAGACCGCGAACAAGCCCAAGGTCTATGACAAGCCGGAGGCCAATGCCAACGCCCGCCTTTCGTCACAGCTCCCGTACATGCTAGCCATGTCCCGCTTCGCTCATTACCTTAAAGCCATGATGCGCGACAAGTTGGGAAGTGCGATGAGCCGTTCCCAGGCCGAAACCTACCTCAATCAGTGGATCGCCAATTACGTGATCATGGACGACAATGCGTCCTCCGCGGCCAAGGCCGAGAAGCCTTTGCGCGAGGCTCGCATTGAGGTCATGGAAGTGGCGGGTAAACCAGGTGCGCTTCGTGCTGTAGCGTTTCTGCGTCCCCATTTCCAACTCGATGAGCTTACCGTTTCTTTGAGACTCGTAGCCGATCTGCCACAGCCCGCGGGCAAATAGTCGCAGCGGCTTCTTTCTCTTGAAATCAATTTCCCCAACCGGGCCTCGCGTTTGGCCCAAATTGAAAGGATCGTTTTATGGCAGCTGTTGATTACTTCTTGAAATTGGACGGGATAGCTGGAGAGTCGAAGGACACGAATTTTTCGGGTCAGATCGCTCTGCTCTCGTTTAGCCACGGCGGTGAACAGGCGAGTTCCGTTGGAATCGGAACGGGTGGCCACGGAGTGGGAAAGGTGACGATGCATCCCTTGACCGTGACCAAGCCCTATGACAAGTCAAGCGTACCCCACTTGAAAGCACTGGCCACTGGACAACATATCGCCACCGGGACCCTGTCCGCCGTCAAAGCGGGCGCCAATCGCAAGCCGTATCTCAAGATCGACTTGAAAAGCATATTTGTCACTTCGTACATGGTCTCGGCGGTTGATGAGCATCCCGTCGAGAGCATCACCTACGCGTTCGAGCAAATCAAGGTCGAATACTTTGCGCAGGACGATAAGGGTACTACCACCTCCACGGGAAGTGTGACTGTTAACGTATCGACCAACGCGGTAAGCTAGGCAGCAATGACCCCACTAGCGCTTTACCGCGAAGGAAGACTGCGGGAAGCCATCAAGGCGCTTGGCGACGAATTGCGGTCCAATCCGCTCGACGCCAAGCGTCGCACGTTCCTTTTTGAACTTCTTCTGTTTGCCGGCGAGTATGACCGCGCCGAGAAGCAGTTGGATCTTCTGGCGGGAGCGAATGCGGATGCTGCCGCAGGAACGCTGCTTTATCGCAGTGCGCTGCACGCAGAGCGCACCCGCCAAACCATGTTTGCCAACCACGAAACCCCTCCCTTCAAGGACGAGCCTGTCCATGGTGGAACATGGAATGGAAAGCCATTCACTGAAATCAGCGACTCCGATCCCCGCATCGGCGCAAACCTCGAAGTCTTCATTGCGGGCAGCTACACATGGATTCCCATCCACTATCTCCGCAGACTTGAAATCGAGCCGCCCACCAATCTTCGCGACCTGGTTTGGGCCCGTGCTCGCGTTGACACAAGCGCGGATTTCCGTTTGCAGGAACTCGGCGAAGTCCTGCTTCCCGTTCTTTGCCCGCTCTCTTCAAAGCACGCCGATGAGTCGGTTCATCTTGGCCGCGAGTCCGCCTGGGAACAGGACGAAACGTACGGCGAACTCCCATACGGTGCGAAGATGATGCTCATCGACGACGTCGAAGTTCCGCTGCTTGAACTGCGCAGCGTCGCCTGGTCCGCCCCAGGCAAGGAGTCTCAAGATGCCTCTGCGTGAGGATTTGCTTGCGCCGATAGCAGGAGACAAGCCAGCGGGCGAGGACCTTTACTACGACAAGGTCTTTGATCAGATCAAGGAAGCCCGCAGGGAAGAAGAAGATGATCTTCCCGCAGGCGACTGGGGGCGTTCCCAGGTAAAGAAGGCCGACCATCGCGCCGTTGTCAAGATTGCCGGCGACGCCTTGGCCAAGCGCAGCAAGGATCTCCGCCTCGCCGGATGGCTCATCGAAGCGCAACTCAGGACTGAAGGATTCTCCATCCTCTCCCCGGGCATCGATCTTCTTCGCACGCTCCAGGAGACCTTTTGGGATACGCTCTATCCCCAAATCGAGGATGGCGGCGATCTTGAGCTTCGCATGCTCTCTGTCGAAATCGCCGGCAGGCTGATTGCCGGTGCGGTTCGCAAAGTGCCCATCACTCGCAGCGGCCTGACTCTCGAGTCCTATCTCGAATCCCGCCTGGTTGGCTATGAGAAGGACGCCACTTCCGACGCAAAGCAGGAAGCCCGCCGCGATTCGCTCGAGCACGGTAAGCTCAGCGCTGAAGACTTCGATCAGGCCTTTGTCGGGACGTCAAAAGGCTTTTATGTGGAAGCCGAGGGCGCACTGGCCGAATCGCTCCAGGCCGCCGATCGTTTGGACGAATACCAGCAGGAAGCATACGGAGATAACGCTCCACTTCTCACCAACCTCAAGGGCGCACTCGCTGAGGTGCATCAGGCAGTAACATCGCTCCTCAACGAGCGGCGCAAGACTGAGCCCGACCCTGTCAAAACTGCGGAGCAACCCACCCCGCAACAGGACAGCGCAACATTCGATGCCGGCCTGCAGCCCATCGACACTGGCGAATCGTCTTCCGGGCAACCACTCCCCCGCAGAGCGGCTTCAGCGGGTCCAGTCACTGACGTTGCCGATGCCTATGCGTTGGTGGTCGAGAGCGCGGAGTTTCTTTTTCAGCGCGACCCTCTTTCGCCCGTCCCGTATCTTGTCTGCGCTGGTTTGCGTCTCGGCGAGACCCGCATGCAGGGTCCTGTTCCTGCCCCGGGCTTCGCGGTTGGTCCCAGCCCCGCCGTACGCCAGTCTCTGCGCGCCCTGGCCAACCGCGGAGCATGGCAGGAATTGATGCGCGCAACGCTCCCCATCCTCGCCAGCGAATGCGCGCGGGCATGGATCGATCTGCATCGGTATGTGTGGCGAGCCGGGCAGGAAACAGGCGCTGAGGCTATCTCGGAGGCGGTGGTGGGTACCATACGGAGTCTGCTCGTCTCCAGGCCAGAGTTACGCCACTGGACCCTTGAAGATGACACTGGAGCCGCGAATCCCGAGACGCAACAATGGCTGGATGCAACCGTTCTTCAATAGCGCATTTTGCAGTCTCTTCGGGAGGATGCTGTGGCCAGGAACAAGTCAGATGTGCTCATCACACAATCGTTGCTCGATCGCCTGACCGACCTGGAGCAATGGCCGGAAACCCGCTCGGCATCCATCAACATGTACCGTGAGTCACTCAAGCGGGACGTGGAGTGGCTCCTGAATACAAGGCAGCCGGTCATCCCCGAGTTGGAAGGTTATCCGGCCACCGAGGCATCGGTCTTGAACTACGGGTTGCCGGACATTCACAGCTTCGATGGCTCGAAAGGCAAGGAACACAATGCGCTGACAGTTGCGCTCGAAAAATGCATTCGCGTCTTTGAGCCCCGCATCAGTCAGCCTCATGTCTTCCTTTCTCGCACCGACATCCTGAGCCGCAGCCTGAGGTTCCATATCGAAGGCCAGATCGTATACGAGAACATGAACGAAGAAATCAAATTCGATACAACCCTGGAGTTGATCAGCGGAGAGTACGAGGTAAAGTAGGACATGCGCGAGGAACTGCTGGAATACTACGAGCGAGAACTCACCTGGCTGCGCCAGATGGGTGGCGAGTTCGCGCGCAAGTATCCCAGGGTTGCGGGAAGGCTGCTCCTCGACCCCGATCGCTGCGACGATCCCCATGTCAGTCGTCTCCTTGAGGGTTTCGCGCTCCTCGCCGCACGCGTCCATCGCAGGATCGATGACGATTTCCCGGAGATCAGCGAGTCACTCACCAGGATGATCCATCCTGGTTATCTGTGCCCCATCCCCTCCATGACCATCGTGGAGTGCCTTCCAGATCCGGCTCAGGGCAGGAAGGTCGCCGGCATGAAGGTTCCCAAGGGGGCGGCGCTGGTCACCAAGGCCACCGTCGAAGGCCTCCCTTGCCGGTTTCAAACGGCATACGACGTCGACCTCTGGCCTTTTTCAATCGTGGCTGCGGAATGGCGCCAACCCGAGCGCATGCAGCGCCCGCCACGCGCCACCGTCGGCGTGCAGGCCGTCGCAGCCGCGCGTTTGCGGCTCCGTTGTCAAAAAGACGTTGTCTTCTCAGGGCTTCCTCTTTCCCACTTGCGCCTCCATCTTGCCGGCGACGCGAGCGTTGTCTATTCGCTCTACGAATTGCTCTCGGATAAATGCATCGAGATTCAGCTCCGCGATCCAAAAGATGAAAAGCGCCTCATCAGCCTTGATCCAAGTCGCCTCAGCGTCGTAGGCTTCGACGCTGAAGATAATCTACTGCCCTTCGTTCGCCGATCCATGGATGGCCATCGCCTCCTGCAGGAATACTTCGCCTTCCCTGAAAAATTCCTATTCTTCGACCTCGAAGGTCTCGAACCGCTCGCACAATCCGGCTTTGGTGAAGAAGCCGAGATCGTCTTCCTCTTTTCAAGCTTTGAACGCGCCGAACGCCAGCAGGTCCTCGAACTCGGCGTCAACGAGCGCACGTTTCGGATCGGATGCACGCCTGCCATCAACCTTTTCTCCCAGTCGGCCGAGCCCATCCTCCTCAGCCAGACACGCCATGAATACACCATCATCCCAGACAGCCGTCACACCACGGCAATGGAGATCTTCAGCATCGAAGAGGTCGTCGCGAGTAACCCGCGTCTTCGCCAGTCCGTGGTTCTGGAGCCGATGCACGCATACCGCTACCAGACCCGCAATCGAGAAGAACTCGCTTTCTGGGTAGCCAATCGCCATCTCACCGAATTCGGCGAACGCGAGCCCTCCACCATGACGATCTCGGTGGTTGACCTCAACGGCAACTTCACTGAGCCCGAGGCAGACGTCCTAATGGTCAAGGCACTCTGCACAAACTTCGATCTTCCTTCCCGTTTCCAGTTCGGTGCCGAGACTGGTGACTTTGAGGCAACCGGCTATCCCGCAGCCAAAACGGTCACGGCCCTGCGCCGCGCCACTGCCAGCATCAATCCTTCAGGCGGAAAGGAACATTTCTGGCGCCTCATCTCCCTGCTCTCGCTCAACTATCTCTCCCTCAACGAAGAGGGACGCACCGCCATCCAGGAAATCCTGCGGCTCCATAACCTCAGCGATTCAACCGCGAGCGAAAATCAAGTCGGATCAATATTGAAGATGAAATCCGCACCCGGTTTTGCTCTCGTCGATTCCGCGTATGGCCTCATTCCCGCACGCGGAACCCAGGTAGAAATGGATTTTGACGAACAACAATTCGCCGGAACCGGGTTATATCTGTTTGCCGCCGTGCTCGATCGATTCCTCGCCGGCTACGCATCCATGAACAGTTTTGCGCAACTCACCGCGCGCAGCAGTCTACGAAAGGAGCCTCTGGGAAAATGGCCGCCGAGAGCTGGGACCCAGGCGCTGCTATAACCACGCAGCCGCCTGAGACCGACCCACAACCCGCGTTTTCCGCTGTTCGCAAAATGCTCGAAGAAGAGCCCTTCCGCGTGCACTTCTTTCAGGCTGTCCGCTTGCTGCAGAAAATGGAGCCGGAGCTTCAACCCGTCGGCTATTTCGTTACGCCCCAAGGTGAGACCATCCGTTTCTCCGCGCGCACCTCACTGGCGTTTCCTCCCAGCGAAATATTCGCTCTGACAACCCTTGAGAACGGCCAGACCGCCATGACTGTCGAGTTCATGGGAATGTGCGCCGCCATCTCCGTCATGCCCGCTCCCTACACCGAGTTCCTTCTCGCTCGCGCCCGCCAGAAGGACCATGTGATGGAAGAGTTCCTCAACATCTTCAACCATCGCATGATCTCGTTCTTCTACCGCGGATGGGAGAAATACCGCTTCTTCGTTGAATACGAGAGAACGGGCGAAGACAAGCTCTCCACGCGCCTTTTCGATCTCATCGGCCTCGGCACGAAAGGCCTGCGCAATCGCGGCGGCCTCCCCGACTTCGCCTATCTCAACTACGTCGCTCTACTCGCGCGGCATGTGCGGTCCGCCGGCTCGCTCCAGCAAATCCTTGAGGACTACTTCGGCGTCAGTGTCCACATTCAGCAGTTCTCTGGCGCCTGGCGCAAGCTCAGCCCCGAAAACCAAACGTGCTTCAACGGCTTCGGCGGAGCCAGCGAACGGCTCGGTGTCGGCGTCGTTGCAGGCGACGAAGTCTGGGACCATCATGGTCGTATCCGCATCTCCATTGGCCCCATGCGCTTTGAGCAGTATCTCAAGTTCCTGCCCGGAAAAGACGCATACCACGAGCTCGTTGCATGGTTGAAGTTCTATTCCAATGGCAGTTATGAAACCGAAGTCCAACTGGTCTTGGCCCGCGAAGATGCCCCACCCTGCGAGCTCGGCTCGCGCGGAGAAACCCGCCCGCAACTCGGCCTGGTGAGCTGGCTCAAAACCAAGCCACTCAACCGGGATCCCGCGGACGCCACGTATCTTGTGCAGTAACCCAAATCTGTGCACTAATCGAAACCTGAGATCGAGGATGAATACGCAATGAGCACGAATCTGAAAGCGCTGATCGACAAAATGAACGACACCACGCGGAAGGCCCTCGAGTCTGCCGCCGGCCTCTGCGTGGCTCGCACCCATTACGACATCGAGATCGAGCACTACCTCCTCAAGGTTCTCGACGCGTTCGATAACGACATTGCCGCCATCCTCAAGCACTTTGGCGTCGACCGCTCCCGCCTTACCAAAGAACTGGAACACAGCCTTGACTCACTTAAAAGCGGCAACGCCCGCTCGCCTGCCTTCAGCCCGTCTGTCGTAAAAATGCTCTCTGAAGCATGGACCGTCGCCAGCATAGACTTCAACGCCGGCAGCATTCGCACCGGCTTCACTCTTCTGGCTCTCCTCGGCGACGAAGAATTGGCGCGGCTCGTCAAAGACATCAGCAAGGAGCTGCAGGCCATCCCACCCGATGGCCTGCGCGCCAGCTTTTACGACATCGTCGCAAAGTCCAACGAGACCCAGACCAGCCTCACCTCCGGAGCCCCAGGCAAATCCGCGGGCCCCGGTGATGGCGTTCCGTCACCCTCCGGCGGCAAGACTCCCCACCTCGATCAATACACCGTGAACCTCACCGCCAATGCCAAGGCCGGCAAAATCGATCCCGTCCTCGGACGCGACATCGAAGTCCGCCAGATGATCGACATCCTCATGCGCCGCCGCCAGAACAACCCCATCCTCACTGGTGAAGCGGGCGTAGGCAAAACCGCCGTAGTCGAAGGCTTCGCCAACTGCGTTGTCAGCGGCGATGTCCCGCCAGCCTTGCAAGGTGTCCACATTCACAGCCTCGATCTCGCTCTACTCCAAGCCGGCGCCGGCGTCAAAGGTGAATTCGAGAACCGCCTCAAAGGCCTCATCAACGAGGTCAAATCCTCAACAGAAAAAATCATCCTCTTCATCGATGAAGCCCACACCATGATCGGCGCTGGTGGAACCGCCGGCCAGAATGACGCCGCGAATCTGCTCAAGCCCGCTCTTGCCCGCGGCGAACTCCGCACCATCGCCGCCACCACCTGGTCTGAGTACAAAAAGTACTTCGAAAAAGATCCCGCACTCGCCCGCCGTTTCCAGGTCGTCAAGGTTGAAGAGCCCACTGAAGAAGTCGCCTGCACCATGCTGCGCGGCATCAAGGCATCGCTTGAGAAACACCACAACCTGCGCATTCTCGATGAGGCCGTCACCGCCACCGTAAGACTCTCGCATCGCTACATCGCCGGTCGCCAACTGCCAGACAAGGCAGTCAGCGTCCTTGACACCGCATGCGCCCGTCTCTCTCTCGGCCAGAACTCAACTCCGCCCCGCCTTGAAGACATCCTCCGTCAGATCGACGCCCTCGAAGTACAGAAGCGCGTTCTCGAACGCGAGACCAAAATCGGCGGTGCTCACGCCGAGAAGCTCCTCGAAATCGAAACCAAAATCGCCACCGCTTCCGAAGAACGCGATCTCCTCACCGAGCAATGGGAAAAGGAAAAAGCCCTCACCGCAAAAATCCGGGCCTTGCAGGAAACCCTCGAGTCCGCTGAGAAGAACGATCCCAACGCTGATGGAACCACCATCCTCGCCGACCTCGCGAAGCTTGAAGCGGAACTCGACACACTGCAGGGCGAACGCGGTATGATGCGCGTCTCCGTCGATGCACAGATCGTCGGCGAAGTCATCTCTGCCTGGACCGGCATCCCTCTCGGCAAAATGGTGCGCAATGAGATTGAGACCGTCCTCACGCTCGACGAGCATCTCAAGAAGCGCGTCATTGGCCAGGATCATGCGCTCTCCGCCATCGCCCAGCGCATCCTCACCTCCCGCGCCAACCTTGACGATCCGGTCAAACCCGTCGGTGTCTTTCTACTTGTAGGACCTAGCGGTGTCGGCAAAACTGAAACCGCCATTGCCCTCGCCGACACGCTCTACGGCGGCGAACGCAACATGATCACCATCAACATGTCGGAGTTTCAGGAAGCGCATACCGTCTCAACTCTGAAGGGTTCGCCTCCGGGATATGTCGGCTACGGAGAAGGCGGCGTCCTCACTGAAGCAGTGCGTCGCAGACCTTACTCCGTCGTTCTCCTCGACGAAGTCGAAAAGGCTCACCCCGATGTCCTAGAGCTCTTCTTCCAGGTTTTCGACAAAGGCAGAATGGAAGATGGCGAAGGCCGCGAAATCGACTTCCGCAACACCATCATTCTGCTCACCAGCAATGCCGCAACCGACACGCTGATGAAGCTCACCGCTGATCCTGAAACCATGCCCAACACAGAGGGAATGGTGAAGGCCCTCAAGCCCGAGTTGGACAAGGTCTTCAAGCCCGCATTCCTCGGCCGCCTGATGATCGTGCCCTACTTCCCCGTGCGCGACGAAGCTCTCAAGCAGATTATCCGTCTCAAGCTCGGCAAGATTCAGCGGCGTTTGATGGAAACCCACAAGGTCGCTCTTGTGTACGACGATGCTCTCCTCAATGAAGTGGCCGCCCGCTGCACTGAGGTCGAAAGCGGTGCCCGCAACGTCGACAACATTCTCTCCAACACCATGTTGCCGGAACTCTCGCGCCAGATTCTTACCCAACTCGCCGGCGGAGAATCTTCCAACCGCGTCAGCGTGTCCGTCACCGACGGTGCGCTCACCTATGCATGGGACGTCACATCCTAGCGGCGCAACTGCTCCGCAGTGACTTCCCTCATCGTCCAGAGAATCTCGGCAAGGAACAGGCAGGATGAACATGGCTACCGCGAAACAGGCAGACCGGTTGATGCAGTTCTCTAGCCCCCTGGGCAAGGACGTGCTGCTGATTGAATCGCTGGATGGCGCGGAAGGAATTTCGCGCCTGTTTGAATACCAGGTTGAACTGCTCGCGGACACGGGAACCACCATCGACCCCAAGTCGATGATCGGCGCCAAGGTTGCAGTCGCAATCGCCCTGAACGACAAGCAGGGATCCCGATGGGTCAACGGCATCGTTGCGTCGTTTGAGCAGTGCGCGGGCGACAAGGACTTCAACATCTACAAAGCTCGAATCGTGCCCTCCATGTGGCAGCTTACTTTGAGTTCGAACTGCCGCATCTACCAGAACAAGACGGTCCTCGATATCGTCAAGGCCGTCGTCGCCGAGTATGGCTTGTCGTTGTCCGACCAGACCAGCGCATCCTACAAACAACTTGACTACTGCACCCAGTATTCTGAATCAGACTTCCATTTCGTCTCCCGCATCCTCGAAGAAAGCGGCATCTTCTACTGGTTTGAGCACACTGACCAGGACAACAAGCTCATGCTCGGCGATGCGCGTACCGCCTATCAGGATTGCCCCATCTCAGCGTCCTTTCCGTATCTTCTATCCAAGTCAGGCGCAGAGGGTTCCTACGGCGCTTGGGTCAACGAGTTTACTGCCACTGCCACCATGGTTTCCGGAAAGCACTCCACCGCGGAATACAACTATAAGGACTACGCCCGCGAAGATGTGCCGGACGTATCCAGCGCCAGCCCCTACGGCAAGAACGCATTCGACGAATATCTTTACCCCTCGGGAGCCGAAGGCTACGCGGACGGCTCGCCAGACGTCAGCAAGGACCTCGAAACGTTGTTCCTCAAAACCCGCGCCGTCGCTGCCGATTCCGTTGCGGAGATCTTTCGCGGCGAAAGCAACGCGCGCTCTTTCTGCCCCGGCTACACCTTCACGCTCACCGGCAATCCTCAAAAAGCCTGGAACAAGAAATACATGTTGACCTCGGTTGCCCACCATGTCGATCAGGTCCCTCCCTATCTAGCCGCCGACACGGACGACAAGGATGGATACAGCAATCAATTCACTGCAATCTCCTCGGACATTGTCTTCAAGCCGCAGCAAACCGTTGTGAAACCCCGCATCTACGGCCCCCAGACAGCCGTAGTCGTCGGTGAAAGCGGCGACGAAATCCTCATCGACAGTCAGGGTCGGATCAAGGTCCGCTTCTTCTGGGACAAATTGAATTCCGACAGTTCCACTGTGGATTGCGCCTGGATCCGCGTAGCTCAGGGTTGGGCCGGAAACGGATGGGGCTCCTATTTCTGGCCGCGCGTCAAAGACGAGGTCGTCATCAACTTCCTCAATGGCGACCCTGATAATCCCATCATCACCGGCTCGGTCTATAACGGCGTCAATACGCCCCCGCACCCTCTTCCGGACAACAAAACCCGCTCCGGAATCCTTACCCGCAGCAGCCAGGGTGGTTCGGCGTCTAAGGCCAATGAGCTTTGGTTTGAAGACAAGTCAGGAAGCGAAATGATTGGCTTCCATGCCGAAAAAGACATGGAGATCTCCATCGAGCACGATCGTGTCGCGTCCGTTGGAAACAACGACTCACTGACAGTCACGACAAATCAGACAGAGAAGATCGGCAGCAATTACCACATCAACATTGGTTCAAACCGAGTTGAGCAGGTCGGTTCAAACTCCGACATCACCATTGGAAGCAACCGTACCGAGTCGGTGGGATCCAACGACTCCCTTAGCGTCGGTTCCAATCAAAGCATTTCTGTCGGTTCGGCCTACTCGCTCAATGCCAGCAACACCGTATATATCAACGCCGGCATGTCTTGTGTTATTCAGGCTGGTGTGGAGCTTTCCCTGGTCTGTTCCGGAAACTTCATTACCATCGGCCCGTCCGGCGTTGCTATTTCCGGAACCATGGTCCTCATCAACAGCGGCGGAGCAGCGGGCTCGGGCAGTGCCGGTCAAACCGGTTCCCCTGCATCTCCCAACAAGCCCGATCCCACGAAATACTCAGACGCCTCAGGCGGAGGAGCCTTCAATCCAGCTGCGCCCATTCCTGCGGCATCAATGCCGTCAGCAGGCGGCGCGCAACTGTCTTCCGTCACGGGAGCGGCGCAAGGAGCCGTGGGCGGCGCAATGGCCACTGCGGTCCAGGGAGAGCAACAAGTCGTGGGCGATGCCAAGGCCGTTGCAGCCCAGGCGCAGCAGCAGGTTCAGCAAATCGCCAATCAGGCGCAGCAATTCGCCAATCAGGCGCAGCAGGCTGCACAACAGGCCCAGCAGCAAGCCCAGCAGGCCTTCAATTCAGTTGTGAACGAGGCCAAGCAGACCGTTCAGCAGGCGCAGGGTGCTGTGCAGCAAGCCGAGCAGGCCGTGCAGGGCGCTGTTGCCCAAGGTCGCGCCGCCGCTCAGGGTGCTCTCAACCAGGCTCAGCAGCAGCTGAATCAATGCAAGCAGGCCGCTGCTTCTGCCGTGCAGCAGGCCCAACAACAGGCCCAGCAGGTTGAACAGCAGGCGCAGCAGGCTGCGAATCAGGCCAAACAGGCCGCCCAGCAGGCGCAGCAACAGGCCCAGCAGGCTGTCAACCAGGGAAAGCAGGCTGCCCAGCAAGCTGAGCAGCAGGCTCAGCAAGCGGCGAATCAAGCCAAACAAGCAGCGCAGCAAGCACAGCAACAGGCCCAGCAGGCCGCAAACCAGGTTAAGGGTGCTGCTGCGGGGGCCCAGCAGCAAGCCCAGCAGGCCGCTCAGGGTGCACAGCAGGCGGCAAGTCAGGCCATCAGCCAGGCCGGCAGGGGCTTTTAATTCGGGGAAGGGAAGCCGGCTCGCGAAATCCTTTCAACCGGTTATTCTCCTGTCGTTCACCGATTGGTTGATCAGCGGAAGTCGTTTCATGGAAAGTGCGAGGAAGTTTGACCGAAACTATGACACAACCCGGAATCGCCGCACAGTTCCCCTCCGTGGGGCGATGGGGTGTCACCGCGATGCCGGCTGGTTGGATGTTTATCGCCGATTTCGGAATTCGCCAAATGCAGATGGATGCGCGCCCGGTCGCGGCGAGCGTTGGCATTGGACAGGACACGCTGGCTTCGGACGCTGAGCTTTCTGAATACGTCGCGAAACAAATGAAACTCATTGAAGGCCACTTGAAGGAAACCAAATTGGCGGGACCCCAGCCCACTGCATTTCCTGGTGCCGATGAGGCCAAGCTCCTCTTCGTCCGCCACAATGCGGATTCGGTTGGGAGCATCCTGCATGCCCAGACCTACGTTCGATCAGGTCTCTGGCTGGGCATCATTACTTTGACCACGTTGGAAGAACAGCTTCGTACGGTGCGGTCCGATTACGATGCCTTTGTGAAGGGCTTGCGTATCCTGCCAGTGCGTGCTGGCGAACCCGGAGCGGGACTGAATATCAATCGGGAGGGTGTCTGATGCCGCCTGCAGCCAGAATCACCGACATGCACGTATGCCCCATGGTCGCCGGCATTGTGCCCCATGTGGGCGGCCCCATTCTGCCCCCCGGCGCCCCCACCGTGCTCATCGACTTTCTGCCCGCCGCGACCGTAACAACCATGGCCGTATGCGTCGGGCCGCCCGACATGATTGTCATGGGCTCGCTCGGCGTGATGATCAACTTCCTTCCCGCTGCCCGCCTCATGGATCCAACCGTGCACGGCGGAATGATCATGATGGGTTCGCCCACCTGCATCATCGGCGACTGGGCGGCCTCGTCTCAGGATTGGTCGCGTCCGGCCTCTCCAGTGTGACGGCCGCCGCGGGCGCGACTTTGGCGGCCGCGACTCCTTCCATCGCACCACCAACTTTACCGAATGTTGCCGGCGCGCTCGCCGGGCCGGCTGGCCAGGTGCAACAAGGAGTACAGCAAGTTGCTCAGCAGGCTCAGCAATACGCCGACCAGGCGACGCAGGCTGCGCAACAGGTGCAGCAGCAGGCCCAGCAGGCAGTCGGTCAGGTTGCTCAGCAGGCGCAGCAGACCGTGCAGCAGGCGCAGAGCGCGGTGCAGCAGGCACAGCAAGCCGTGGGCAATGCCGTGTCGCAGGGAAAAGATGCTGCCCAAGGTGCGCTCAACCAGGCCCAACAACAGTTGAACCAGTGCAAGCAGGCCGCGACACAGGCGGTGCAGCAAGCCCAGCAACAAGCTCAGCAAGTCGTGCAGCAAGGCCAGCAATTGGCAAACCAAGCCAAAGATGCTGCCAATCAGGCGCAACAGGCTGCTAGTCAGGCTGTGAATCAAGGCAAGCAAGCCGGACAGCAAGCCGAGCAGCAGGCCCAGCAAGCTGCAAGCCAGGCCCAACAAGCTGCTCAGCAGGCACAGCAACAAGTGCAGCAAGCCGCAAACCAGGTTAAGGGAGCCGCGAGTCAGGCACAACAGCAGGCGCAACAAGCCGCGCAAGGCGCGCAGCAAGCAGCGAGTCAGGCCATCGGTCAGTTACCCAAGGGTTTCTAGACTGTGGCTGAATCAGCCAGATAACTTGCCGCTGTGAGCGTTACGGCCGTTGTTCTGAACCAAAATCCTCAAAAATGAGGCGAAAACACCCCCTTTTGGGTGCTTTTTAGGCTAAAAGCCGCGTTTTTTTGGGGGTCTTGTTTACTAGTTGGGACATAGGGTAATTTGCCAACTTGTTT
>JBEKRU010000055.1:0-37396 GCA_049518435.1 Occallatibacter sp.
TTGGTGGAGGCGACGCCGATTTCAGGGCCGGCGTGGGTGTAGATGGCGCCGTGGGCTTCGCGGGCGACCATGGCGTCGACGACGTTGCAGATGGCTACGGTTTTGGAGCCGAGGGCGATCATTTCACGCTGAGCGGCGAGGGTGTCCGCGGTCTCGCCGGACTGGGTGATGAGGAGGCCGAGGGCATTGCGATCGGGGATGGGATTGCGGTAGCGATACTCGCTGGCGTAGTCGACATCGACGGGCAGGCGGGCGAGGCGCTCGATCATGTACTTGCCGGTGAGGGCGGCGTGCCAGCTTGTGCCGCAGGCGGCGATGTTGATGCTGGAGGCGGAGGCGAGCTCGTCGTCGGCGATCTTCATTTCGCCCAGGAAGACTTTGCCGGAGTCGAGAGAGATGCGGCCGAGAGTGGTGTCCGTAATGGCGCGCGGCTGCTCCCAGATTTCCTTGAGCATGAAGTGCTTGTAGCCGCCCTTTTCGGCCTGGACGGGGTCCCAGGTGATGCGGGTGACGGCGCGCTGGATGGGGTTGCCGTCGAAGTCAGTGAGGGCGACGCCGGCGGGGGTGAGGATGGCCATGTCGCCGTCGGCGAGGAGGATCATGTTGCGGGTGTGATGGAGGATGCCGGGGACGTCGGACGCGATGAAGGATTCGCCTTCGCCGATGCCGATGACGACGGGGGGGCCAGAGCGGGCGGCGACGATTTTGTCTGGTTCCAAGGCTGAAAGAACGCCGAGGGCGAAGGCGCCGGTGAGACGCTTGACGGCACGGCGGAGGGCTTCGTCGAGAAGGACTGGGTCGCCGTTGGCTTCGGCGTCTTTCTGAATTTGTTCGGTTAAGTGGGCGATGACTTCGGTGTCGGTTTCGGTGACGAATATGTGGCCCTGGGCGGTAAGTTCGCGCTTCAGCTCGAGGTAATTTTCGACGATGCCGTTGTGGACGACGACGATGCGGCCGGTGCAGTCGCGATGGGGGTGCGCATTTTCTTCTGTCGGCCGGCCGTGGGTGGCCCAGCGGGTGTGGCCGATGCCGTAGGTGCCGTGGAGGGGATGGTCGCGGAGGACGTGTTCGAGATTGATGAGCTTGCCGGGAGCGCGGCGGACTTCCAGGGTTTTGTGGGTGGGGCTGCCGACGGCGATGCCTGCCGAATCGTAGCCGCGATATTCGAGACGCCGCAACCCCTCAATGATGACGGGGACTACTGCTTTAGGACCTACATAGCCGACGATTCCGCACATAGGACGATTTTATGCGACGGGGCGGGAGGCAAAGGATTGTGCAGAGGCTGAGTTGGCGGTTGTGCGTGGGCCTGCGGTGGACCTGGAGAATGTGATCCACCGCAGGGTTTGCACGAAGGCGTACTTGCTATGCTGCCATTTTGTCGCGCACCGTGGGTTCGGGATCCGTGGCGAAGATGGAATAGACGACGCCGGCGATTGCCGCGCCGATGATGGGAGCGACCCAGAAGAGCCAGAGTTGCGAGAGCGCCCATCCACCGACGAAGACTGCGGGACCGGTGCTGCGGGCGGGGTTGACGGATAGGTTGGTAATGGGAATACCGATGAGGTGAATCAGTGTCAGGCCGAGTCCGATGGCGATGGGAGCGAACCCCTTGGGGGCGCGGGTGTCGGTTGACCCGAGGATGATGATGAGGAACATGAAGGTCAGCACGATTTCGGCGGTGAGACAAGCGACAAGGCTGTAGCCGCCGGGAGAATGCTCTGCGTAGCCATTGGAGGCGAATCCGCCGGCGAGGTCGAATCCGGCTTTACCGGAAGCAATGGTATAGAGGACAGCCGACCCAGCGATGCCTCCAAGAACCTGCGCGATGACGTAAGCGGGAAGCTCAGAGAGTTTGAAGCGTTTGCCGACGACCAATCCTACGGAGACCGCGGGATTGAGGTGGCAGCCCGAGACGTGACCGATGGCAAAGGCCATGGTGAGGACGGTAAGGCCAAAGGCCAGGGACACACCGACGAATCCGATGCCGAGGCCGGGGAAGGCCGCGGCCAGCACGGCACTGCCGCATCCGCCGAAAACGAGCCAAAAGGTTCCAATAAACTCCGCGAACGCTCTCTTCCCTAGAGACATAAAAACAACCCCCTTTATTGGTGTGATTGCACGTGAGGATGCTAACACGGCATCCGTGAGGGAGTGATTATGGATGACGGGAAAATTCGTGCGCGCGAGTGTTGGTCAGGCAGGGAGTGCCGGGGTGTCGGCGAGGCGGCGCGCTTTGATGTCGCGCATGGGAGGCTGGCCGAAGAAGCGGCTGTACTCACGATTGAACTGGCTGGCGCTTTCATAGCCGACCTCGAAGGCGGCGCTGGCGGCATCGAGGCCTTCATTGAGCATGCGCTCGCGGGCGACGTGGAGGCGAAGCTGCTTCTGGTATTGCAGGGGACTCATGGCGGTGAGCGAGCGGAATTGATGATGCAGGGTAGATACGCCCATGCGTGCGGCGGCGGCGAGCTGATCGACGCGAAGAGGCTTGGCGTAGTTGGTGCGGAGCCACTCGACGGCCTTGGCTGTGCGGTGGCTTTGCTCGCCGAGGGTGGCAATGGCGCGAAGATGTTTTCCCTGTGGGCTGCGCAGCAAGCGGAAGACGATTTCGCGCTGGATGAGGCTGCTGAGGAAGGGAATGTCCTGAGGCGCGTCAAGCAGGGCCACGAGCCGGAGGCATGCGTCGATGAGTTCGACCGATGTAATGCCGACGGCCATGGCGCGGGCGTCGGCGGATTCCTCGCGCAGATGAAACTCCTGCTGGGAGAGGATTTCGCGGACTGCCGGCATCTCAAGTTTGAGGATCAAGCCGAGGAGCGGCTGTTGACGAGTTGCCGCGATAACCTGGCTGACAACGGGCAAATCGACGGAGGTGAGGAGGAAGTTGGAATTGTCGCAGATGTACGTCGACTTGCCAACGTTAATGCGCTTCTGCCCTTGCACAAAGACAACCAGGCTGGGCTCGTATGCAGCCGATGCGCAGGCGGTGGTAACCGAGCGGCGATAAAGGCGCAGGCCCGCTATGGGAGTGTGCATGTCCCCTTCCGAAATGGCGCGGGCGGCGATCTGGCGTGCCAGTTCCTGGCGCATTTCAACCACGTTGAGATTTCGGTTTGCGCCGTTGTGTTTCGACCCTTTCATCCGCTTGACCCTCTGAAACCAAGTTAACGCTGAATTCATGAAATTGTGCACAAAAATGTGGGCAGCGACAGGATTAGGCAATAGATTGGCAGGATCAGGATACCGGTTAGGGAGTTTTATTTCGTAGTCTGATTCTCGGGCGGGCAGATCGATCGCCGCCGAGGAAATCGAGGTCAATTCATGTACAACGCAAAAGCATATTCTGTCGCCAGCGCGACATCGCCGTTTACTTCCGCAACTATCGCGCGGCGCGAACCCACCGAACACGATGTACAGATTGAGATTTTATTCTGCGGCATCTGCCACTCCGATCTTCACCAGGCGCGCAATGAATGGAGCGGCGTGATGCCGACGGTGTACCCTTGCGTTCCGGGGCACGAGATTGTTGGGCGGGTGGCGAAGGTGGGTTCGGCTGTGACGCGATTCAAGGCGGGCGACCTGGCAGCGGTGGGCTGCCTTGTGGATACCGATGGGACGTGTCCGGAGTGCCAGGCGGGGCTGGAGCAGTTCTGCCCAAACCCGACCCTGACTTACAACTTTCCCGACAAGGTGAGCGGGGGCGTGACGTACGGCGGATACTCGGAGAGCATCGTGGTGAAGGAGCGGTTTGCGCTGAGCGTTCCGGCAAATCTGGACCTTGCTGGAACCGCGCCGTTGCTGTGCGCGGGGATTACCACCTATTCGCCGATGCGACATTGGGGCGTGACCAAAGGCAAGAAGGTGGGCGTGGTGGGCCTGGGCGGATTGGGACACATGGGCGTGAAATTCGCGCACGCGTTCGGAGCACACACGGTGGTGTTCACTACGTCGCCGGGCAAGAAGGAAGATGCGCTGCGGCTGGGGGCGGATGAAGTTGTGATTTCGAAGAATGCGGACGAGATGTCGAAACATGCGGGGAGTTTCGATTTCATTCTGGATGCGGTTTCAGCGGATCACGACATCAACGCGTACATCCAATTGCTGCGCAGGGACGGCAACATTACGATGGTGGGTGCACCGGAGAAGCCGCTGTCCCTGGCGGTATTTGGACTGATTATGGGGCGGCGCAGTTTTTCGGGTTCGCCGATTGGCGGCATTCCCGAAACGCAGGAAATGCTGGATTTCTGCGGCAAGCACAACATTACTTCCGACGTTGAGGTGATTCCGATTCAGAAGGTGAACGAGGCTTACGAGCGTCTGCTGAAGTCGGATGTGAAGTACCGGTTCTCGATCGACATGGCTTCGCTGAAAGCGGAGTAAGGGCGTCTCGAGAATGGCACGCAACGAACACAGGAGAATAACAATGCAGAAGCGGAAATTGGGAAAGAGCGGGCTTGAAGTATCGGCGCTGGGGCTTGGATGCATGGGACTGAGTTTTGGGTATGGCCCGGCAACCGAGAAGGAACAAGGGATCAAGCTGATCAGGACGGCTTATGAAAGCGGCGTCACATTCTTCGACACGGCGGAGGCCTATGGGCCGTGGTTGAACGAAGAACTTGTTGGCGAAGCAGTGGAACCGTTCCGCAACAAGGTTGTGATTGCGACCAAGTTCGGATTCAAAGAAGGCAAGCCGGGACTGGGGTTGGACAGCAGGCCGGAGCGCATTCGCGAGGTAGCGGAGGCAGGCTTGAAGCGGCTCAGGACGGACGTGATCGACCTGCTGTATCAACATCGTGTGGATCCGAATGTGCCGATTGAAGACGTTGCGGGAACCGTAAAGGAATTGATTGCGGAAGGCAAAGTAAAACATTTCGGGATGTCGGAAGCTGGAGCGCAGTCCATTCGCCGGGCCCATGCGGTGCAGCCTGTAGCGGCTTTGCAGAGTGAGTATTCGCTTTGGTGGAGAGAGCCGGAGAAGGAAATTCTTCCGCTGCTGGAAGAGCTTGGGATTGGCTTTGTTCCGTTCAGCCCGCTGGGCAAGGGGTTTTTGACGGGGGCGATCAACGAGAGCACGACGTTCGACAGCGCGGACTTCCGCAATGTGGTTCCGCGCTTTACCGCGGAGAATCGCAAGGCGAACCAGAGCGTGGTGGATGTGCTGAACGGAATTTCAGCGCAGAAGGGCGTGACTAATGCGCAGATTGCGCTGGCGTGGCTGCTTGCGCAGAAGGGGTGGATTGTTCCGATTCCGGGAACGACAAAGCTGCATCGACTGGAAGAAAACCTGGGCGCGGCGAAGGTGGAGCTGAGTGCGGCTGACCTGCGCGACATTGAAAGCGCAGTGTCGGGCGTAGAGGTACAAGGGGCGCGGTATCCGGCAGCGCTTCAACAGACGGTAGGGCGCTGAGCGAAATTGCGGAAGTGAGATTTGGGATGAAGGTTCTGCATTCTGTTGTGCTGGGTGCGATGGTGACGTTCGCTGGATTGGTTCAGGCTCAATCTGCGTCGCATCCGGGCGGAGACCGCGACAAGCTAATTGGGGCGTGGCATCTGGTGCGAATCGACGCGACGGGAACGGATGGAAAATCCGCTGATGTGGCGCAACCGAAAGGTATCCTGATCTACACGCGGGATGGCCATATTTCGGTGCAGTTGATGTATCCGAAGCCGGCGAATGTTCCGTCGAATGAATTCGTGCAAGACGGGTATGAGGCTTCATTCGGGGATTTTGACATTGACGAAGTGAAGCATTTGCTGACGCATCATGTGCGGGGATCGATTACGCGGGACCTGCTGGTGGGCAAGGACGTTCTGCTTGGTTACACCATTACGGGCGATGGGCATTTGATTGTAAGGCCCGCTCGGCCGGATGAACATTGGTCGGTTACGTGGGAGCATTATTAGTGGGCAATAGCGGGCAGATGTTCGTTTGAGGGAAAAGCGATGGAGATGCGGAAGCTGGGAAGGAGTGGGCTGGAGGTGTCGGCCATTGGGCTGGGCTGCATGCGGATGAGCGCGGGGCATGGGCCGGTGCCGGGAACAAAGGAAGAGATGATCGCGGTGATGCGGGGAGCCGTGGACCGCGGCATTACACTCTTCGACACGGCGCAGGTATACGGTCCATTGGCGAATGAAGAGCTCGTGGGCGAGGGCCTGGCACCGGTGCGCGAGCAGGTGGTGATTGCGACGAAGTTTGGATTTTCTCTGAATGCTCACGGGAGAGGTGCTGCCGGTGTCGACAGCCGGCCTGCGACCATCAAGGAGAGCGTGGAGGGATCGCTGGAGAGGTTGCGGGTGGAGACGATCGACCTGCTGTATCAGCACCGCGTGGACCCCGAAGTGCCGATTGAGGATGTGGCGGGTGCGGTGAAGGATCTGATTCATGAGGGCAAGGTAAACCATTTTGGATTGTCTGAGGCGGGGGCACAGACGATTCGCAAGGCACATGCCGTGCAGCCGGTGACAGCGGTGCAGAGCGAGTACTCCTTGTGGTGGAGGCGGCCAGAGGAAGAGGTGCTGCCGGTGCTTGAGGAACTTGGGATCGGCTTTGTTTCATACAGTCCGCTGGGACGGGGGTTTCTGGCGGGGTCGGTTACGGAGGAGACGGAGTTTCCGGAAGGGGATAACCGGAGCACGTACCCGCGTTTATCTGCTGAAGCGCGCAAGGCGAATCGCGTGTTTGTGGATGCGATTGCTGCGTTGGCCGCGAAGAAAAGCGCAACGACCGCGCAGATTGCGCTGGCGTGGCTGCTGGCGCAGAAGCCTTGGATTTTACCGATTCCGGGGACTACAAAATTGACCCGGGTGGAGGAAAATATTGCGGCTGCTGCGCTGGATTTGACTGCGCAGGAGTTGCAGGAGATTGATCGCATCACGGCGGAAATCCCTGTTCAGGGTGATCGGTATCCGGAGGCGCTGGAGCGGATGACGAACCGGTAGGGTGGTTTGAGAATTTATATGGCCGTTTGAACAGGAGCGGGAATGGCAGCATGGAGGAAGGACGAACTCGACAAGATTGGTGCGACCGATGACTTGCATATTGCGCCGTTTCGGGATGACGGCAAAACGTATGGCACGCCGACGTGGATCTGGTCGGTGGTGGTAGACGGCGAGCTTTATGTGCGCGGCTACAACGGGAAGAAATCGCGGTGGTATCAGGCCGCGGTGCGGCAGAAGGCGGGGCGGATTGTTGCGGCGGGGATGACGAAGGAGGTTTCGTTTGAGCCGGTTGATGGGCCGTTGAACGACCGCATCGACGATGCCTATCGCATGAAGTACAAGGGCAGTCCTTATCTCGATCCGATGATTGGAGAGCGCGCTCGCGCTGCTACCGTGCGGATTACGCCGCGGGATTAGGCGACACCGGGCGAGACGGTGCGATGCGGGAATGGTAGCGGAGCACGTGGCTTCAATTGAGCCCGCAGCTATTCCTCAATGCGGTATGTAAATTCTTCGATGACGGGGTTGGTGAGGACCTCGCCGGCGATGCGCTTGACCTGGTCGCGGGCGGCTTCGGGGGTCAGCCCATCGGCGAGAGACAAGGCGAAATATTTGCCCTGTCGGACCGCGGTTACATCCGCGTAGCCGATTTTGCGCAGGGCATTCTGGATGGTTTGGCCCTGGGGGTCCAGGACCGATGTCTTGAGCGTGACATAGACATGTGCCTTCATCATCCGTGATTATAGTATCTCCGGCGGTTTGCCGGATTCCCCGGCGATTGCGCCTGTTTCGATTCGCATTCATCAATCATGATTCCCGAGCCCTGAACGGAAAGAGAGATAAAAGAGATGATTAACTATCTGGAATTGCCCATAGGAGATCGCTCGCCCGAGGTTTTCCGGGCAGTCATCGAAATCCCTAAAGACAACACGAACAAGTTCGAATACGACAAGCAATTGCACGTATTCAAGCTGGACCGCAACCTGCATTCGCCGGTTCACTATCCCGGCGATTACGGATTTATCCCATCGACGCTGAGTGACGATGGCGATCCGCTGGATGTGCTGGTGCTGGTGCCGAGTCCGAGCTTTCCGGGCTGCGTGCAGGAAGTGCGCCCGATCGGGCTGCTGGTGATGTTGGACCAAGGGGTTCTGGACGAAAAGGTGCTGGCGGTGGGAAAGAATAATCCGCGCTATACGAATGTTTGGAATTACACGGATATTTACCCGCACATGCTGAAGGAGATTACGCACTTCTTCTCGATCTACAAGGATCTTGAGGGGAAGCGGGTGGAGGTAAAAGGCTGGCACGATGCGGCGTATGCGCGGGACCAGGTGATTAAAGCGGTGAAACAGTTTGAAGACAGCAAAGCCCCGAAGGCGGAGCCTGTGGTCGTGAAGGGCAAAAGCCGAGGCTGAAGAGTGAAGGTCCTGAGGGCTCCGAGGCCCTCAGGACGGCCGATCTATGACCCCAGCAAGCCGAACGCGGGCTTGCCGGGGGCCCGAATCTGGAGATCCGCGTTACTTCGGTTTAGTTTGAAGCAAGATTGTTGTTCTGAGCGATCTTCTTAATCATGTCCAGATGCTCCTGGATGACTTTCGCGCCTTCGCGCGCCGCGTCTGTGACGGCAGTTGAAGAGCCGTTGGCGATCTCCTTATTGAAATCACCAAGGTCGTCTTCGTGGTCCTTGACCATGGCCTGGATGTAGGCTCGGTCGAAGGCATTGCCGGAGAGCAGTTTGAGCTTTGCTTCAAGGGCCAAGTCTGCCGGCGACATAGCAGATGGCTGTGTCGCACCGATTTGTTGAGCAACCTGCTTCATCTGCTCGCCGAGCTGGGTGTGATCGGTCACCATTTTTTGACCGAATTGCTTGACGTCGTCGCTTGCCCCCTTCTCAGCTGCCAGCTTTCCCAACTCGACTTCCGCCATGCCGCCCCGGAGGGCTGCAGTGACAAAATGTTTGTCCGCAGTGCTTGCGGACGTGGACGAGCCGGTCTGCGCATTTGCCGTGAGAGCGAAGGCTGGCAGAAGGGCGAGAAGAGAGATGGAAATGAGATTCAACGTTCGATGGAGCATCATAAAATCCTCCTCCAAACCGCTTTTCAGCGGGGTCTCGACAAGTACGCATAACAGGATGACTGGCAGCCGTCGGGAGTTGCCTTTGCGGGGTAGTGAGGGCAGCCGGATTATGGGTGAATGCGGGCAACCTCGATGGTGATAATCCGCTCTTACTAGCATGCTGGCCGCCGGGATTGCGCACGTGGGCGCAGCAATGGAACAGGAATTGATTGGCAGGACCGGCAAGCCGATTGGCTGGTTGACTGCATCGCATGGAGAGCCCGCACACGAGCAAGCCGGATGCCGGAGAATTCAAAGAAAACAAAGCACAAAACTGGGATTGTAATGTTCGCCAATCCGACTTGAGGGGGCGCGCGGAGGAAGGCTGCGCGCCTGAAGCAACAGAAATCAAATTCAACAGAATCAGAGGAGCTTTCTTATGAAATTGTTTTCAGCGGATATCAAGGATCTGGAGACCCTGTACGTGACTAACCTGAGGAAGGCATACGACATGGAGATCAAGATTACGAAGTCGCTGCCGGACATGATTGAACACGCGACGGATGCAGAACTGACTGATGCATTCAGTACGCACCTGGAACAGACCCGGGCACACGTCGCAGCGGTGGAAGGCTTGCTGGAGGCGCACCAGGGAGAATCCGAGACTGAGACCTGCAAAGTGATTGGCGGGTTGACGACCGAGGCATCGGACACCATCAAGGACGTAACGGATTCCTCCGTTTGCGACATTGCCTTGATCGGGGCCGCTCAACAGGTTGAGCATCACGAGATTGCCGTGTATGGAACTCTGCGGCGTTGGGCCGAGTTGCTTGGTCTGGAGGACGACGCGGCAATTCTGGAAGCGATTGAAGCGGACGAGACAAATGCGGACGCGAGGCTGACGGAGATTTCAGAGCGGGTTAACCTGGTGGGCGCGGTCTAAAATCGGACTGACAGTGACAGCGGCGGTGAACTCGTCAATGCGACGGTTCGCCGCCTTTTTCTTTCGTGGAACGGCCTCGCTGATAATGGCGCGCCAAAGGTACAGCTGTGAGCCAATAGAGGACCGGGCCGAGAAGCGCAACGACGATCGCGAAGCCGAGGGCGGAGATGGAGCCGGTGAGTTTTTCGTCGCGCGATGCGTAGAGGGCATAAGCAATGAGCGCGGCGGGTCCAACTCCGAGAAGACCGGCGACGAGCAGGTTACCGGCGCGGAAGGGACGGGCGAGCTTGGGTTCGCGAATGCGCAGCACAACCAATGCAACAAACTCCAATAGGAGGCTTGATCCGTAGAGGATGAGGTCGATGGAGATGAGGCGCTCAAAAGGCAGCTTGAGAGCCAGGGCCCAGGCCAATCCTAAGACGAGGACGCTTACCCACGGGACGCCGCGTCGGTTGCGGCGGGCAAAGACGTGCGGTAGCATGCCGTCCTCGGCCATGGCGGTGGGCAAACGCGAATAGCTCATGACGAGGGCGTTGAACATGCCGATGCCGGAGATTGCTCCGCCAGCGACAACGGCGATGGCGAGCCCGGCACCGAGAAGGCCAGGTCCACCGAGCGCTCTTGCAGAACCAGTCCAGTCTCCGGTTGAGAATCTTTCGACGGAAAGACCGGCGAGGGCGACGGCGGCGAGGGGAAGAATATAGGTGAGAGCGACCAGGAAGGTGGAGGCCACCATGGCGCGGGGGTAATTGCGCTGCGGGTTTTCGACCTCCTGCGCCACCGTGGAGGCATTGTCCCAACCCATGTAATTCCACATGGCCACAAGCACCGCTGTCGAGAGTGCCGGGCCGGCGCCCCATCGCCCCCACTGGATGGCGGGATGCAGGGTGACGCCTTGCCAGAAGCCGAGCACGACCAGGACCGCGAAGGGCGCCAGGAGCAACACGAACATCCAGACTGAGTCATCGCCGACGGCGGGCGCGCCACGCAGGTTCCACGCGCAACAAACCACGACAACGGCCACAGACCATGCGTAACCTCGCCACTCGGCGGTCAGCGCGGGGTTGAACTTGCCCAGGTAGAGAACGAAGATGGCCGGATAGATGGCCATATCAAAGATGCTGGCGGAGAGTGAGAGCCAGCTTTCCTGATATCCCCAGAATGGCCCGAGGGCGCGACGGACCCAGACGTAAAAGCCACCGTCGGCAGGCATGGCGCTGGCCAGCTCGCCGATCATGAGCGCGGTGGGCAGAGACCACAGGAAGGGCAGCACGAGGAGGATGAGGATGGCTCCGAGGAATCCTGCGCCGCCGAGAATGTCCTCAATGCCATAGGGCCCGCCCGACACCATGAAGTAGGTGGCGGCAACGAGCGGGAGGAAGCGCATCTTGCGCGCGGCTGGTCTGAGTGCAAGAGGCATCTATGCGAATCTAACAACCTGAGGGCGATGCGGGAAGGAAAAAGAGTCCGAAGAGGCGCGTGGGTACAGATTCCGCGTATCGAGTAGTATTGCGGCTGGAGCCTGAAGGACAACTTATGAACACCACAGAGATTTCGCGCCGAGCGTTGATCAGGACAGGGCTGGGGGGCGGGCTGGCGATGGCGGTGACGCCTGGATTGGTTGCAGCCGAAGCGCAGGTAGCCAGCGTGGAGAAAACCGTGACGCGCAAGGGCCGGATACGGCAGTCGGTTTGCCGATGGTGTTATCAGGCGATTGCGCTGGATGAGCTTTGCGCCTTCTCAGCAAAGATCGGACTGAAAGGAATCGACCTGCTTCAGCCGGAGGAGTGGAGCATTCCGCAGAGATACGGATTGGTGTGCACGATGGGCTATGCGGGCGGCGGCGAGATTGGCAACGCGATGAACCGGATAGAAAACCATTCGGTTATCGAAGAGGCGTTTCGAAAGAACATTCCGATAGCGGCAAAGATGAATGTGCCCAACGTGATTACTTTCTCAGGCAACCGCAGGGGCATGGCGGACAGCGAAGGCGTTCGCAATACGGTTACAGGATTGAATCGAGTGAAGAAGATTGCCGAGGACAACGGCGTGACGATCAACCTGGAACTTCTGAACAGCCGGAAGAATCATCCTGACTACATGGCCGATCACACAGCCTGGGGCGTGGAAGTGATGGAGCAGGTGAACTCCCCGAATGTGAAACTGCTGTACGACATTTACCACATGCAGATTATGGAAGGTGATTTGATTCAGACCATTCGCGACAATATCCGGTGGATTGGGCATTTTCATACGGGGGGCGTTCCTGGCAGAAATGAGTTGAACGATCAACAGGAGGTGCAGTGGGATGGTGTGATGCGGGCCATTGCGGAGCTTGATTTCAAGGACTACGTGGCGCATGAGTTTGAGCCCAAAGGCGATCCGTTCGCAGGCCTGCGGCAAGCTGCGGATTTATGCGATGTTTAAGTGGCGCGATGAGAAGAGATAGGATGGTGGTGCGAAAGAACTCAGAAAGGCAGCATCCCGCAATGAACATCAAGCTCTTTGCCTGCACTTTGGCGCTCTTCTCTTTTTTTTGCAGCATGCGGGCGACCAGGGCAGCAGAAACGCCGGCCTTCTGGCTGAAGAATGGCGACACGGTAGTTTTCTATGGTGACAGCATTACCGAACAGACTCTCTATGACCAGTGGGTCGAACTCTACACGGTAACGCGCTTTCCGAAGATGCGGGTACATTTTTATGGAGCGGGAGTGGGTGGAGATCGCGTGACCGGAGGCGGTGGCGGGACAATTGATGAGCGCCTTGCGCGCGACGTGTTTCCGCATAAACCGACTGTGATTACGGTAATGCTGGGCATGAATGATGGCAGCTACCGCGCCAATGCAGAGGACGTTGAGTCGGTTTACACAAAGGGGTTTGAGCATCTGCTGGAGTCCGTGGAGGAACATGCGCCGGGCGCGCGCATCACACTGATTGGCCCATCGCCGTTTGACGACGTGACACGGCCCGCGCGGTTTCCCGGCGGATATAACGGGGTGATGCAACACTATGCGGAGCTTGACGCACATCTGGCGGAGAAGTATCACGGTTCGTTTGTGAATTTCAATCCGCCGGTTGTAGCTCTTCTGGCGCGCGCGCAAGCGTACGATCCGCAAATTGCCCAATTGATTCTGCCCGATCGAGTGCATCCAGAGGTGATTGCGCACTGGGTGATGGCGGAAAGTTTGCTCAAGGGTTGGAACGCTCCCGCTCTTGTTTCATCGGTGACTCTTGATGCGGACCGTTTGAAGTTGACGGATTCACAGAATGCCACGGTTGAGGCTGTGGCGCGCGAGAATGGTGGGTTGCACTGGAGCGAAACGGAGGGGTCTCTGCCGCTGCCGTTTGATAGGGGCAACGCAATGCAGGCGCTCCTTCTGCAGCTCACAGACATCGACCAGCAGCTGAACCAGGAAACTCTGCGGATCACAAATCTGGAGGCCGGCCAGTACATGCTGAAGATTGACGACCAGATAGTTGGTACTTTTCCGAGCGAAGCACTTTCAACGGGAATCAACCTTGCGGACTGTGCAACACCCATGCGCAGCCAGGCCCAGCGTGTGAGCTGGATGGTTCGCGACCGTGACCAGGCGCATACGCTTCATTTGCGAATGCTGATTCGAAAAGAGAACGTCGGTTCCCCGCAGGGATCTATGGATGTGATGGACCAATTTGAGAACTCGCTGGAGAACTCGATTTATGAAGAGGCTGCTCCCAAGGCGCATGCGTACTCGCTGGTTCGTGTTGAAGCGCCTGCCAGCCCGATGCAGTGATTCAATCGTCGTTGCTTCGGCCATGGGAAGGGTCAATAATGGCAGTTTGCAATGTTCATGCTGAATCCGGAGACAAGCAATGACAAACTCCTATGATTACGAATCCATCGCGAAGATGATCGACCACTCGCTGTTGAATCCCTCTCTCACAACCCGCGAACTGGAAGATGGATGTGCGCTGGCAGCGCGCTACGACGTGGCGAGCGTTTGCATTCTGCCTTACTATCTGGCGCAGTGCGCAGAGTTGCTCGCCGGTACCACGGTTCACGCGAGTACGACGATCGGGTTTCCGCATGGCGGCCATCGAACGGAGATCAAGGTTGCCGAAGCGCGCCAGGCTTTGAAGGACGGCGGGCAGGAACTGGATGTCGTGATCAATATCAGCAAGGCGCGCAGCGAGGATTGGCGGTACATCGAGGATGAGCTGACTGAGTTAACCGAGGTAATTCACGCCGATGGGGCGAAGATCAAAGTGATTTTCGAGAATGCTTATCTTGACGAAGCGGCGAAGATTCGGCTTTGCGAAATTTGCGGAACGATTGAGGTGGATTGGGTGAAGACGTCGACCGGCTATGCCGCAAGCGGTGCAACGCTCGCGGATCTGAAGCTGATGCGCGCACACTCGCCGGAGCGGGTGCAGGTGAAGGCGGCGGGAGGAATTCGCGACCTGGACGCGTTGCTGGAGGTGCGAGCGATCGGGGTGAGCAGGGTAGGCGCCACGCGAACGGAGTCGATGCTTGAGGAGTGCAGGAGACGGCTCGGCATGGAGCCGATTACTCAAGTGTCCATTGTGGCGGCGCCGGCGGGGTACTAGGGCTTGCATCCCGAGGGCCGGGAGAAGGTCAGAAAGATTCATGGGGCCAGATTCCTGAAGGAACCCAAGAGTCATATACAATGGGGGAAGCCGTAGATCCGCCAGGACTCAGACAGGGCGGATTTACTTGACGGAGAGATGGCCGAGTGGCTGAAGGCGGCGGTTTGCTAAACCGTTGTACGGTCAAAAGCTGTACCGGGGGTTCGAATCCCCCTCTCTCCGCCAGCGAGTCAATTGTTTTATTATAAAAGACTTACCTTTATTGGATACCCGCACATGCAAAATGGCGCCCGCTGTCGGACGGCGCCGATAGAGGACCAGGTGCAGCGCGGTTTCCGCGGAAGGTTTGCCCGCACCGGCCTATACACACCCGCTGAGATCAACCTCAATTAAGCCGGCAGGCGTGAGTGAACCTTTGTCCGGACCGCTGGCGGTGATCGTGTTGGGCGAACGCCACCTGAATTGAAAACTCAGCGCAGGTGAAGAAGCTGCACGCAAAGGCTTAGTTGCCTTGTTCCTTTTTCGGGTCTTCCGGAATGCGCGAACGTGGCTGGACTTGCAGACTCTCTTCGTCAGGGGTATAGCAGGGCGTAATCGTGCACGGATTCTCGTTGGTCTTCGTGGTTCCCAGGTAGTTATGGTTGAAGTCAGCGCCGCCAGGGACGAGGTAAAAAGTTACATATTGGCCGTCTATCCATTCGTTGGTGGTGGGCAGAATGCGGGTTGGGTCGAGATGCAGCCAGCGCACGAGATAGCCCTTGGTGTTTACCGCACGATAAGCGGCCAGGTCTTCAAAGCGAACGTCAGCACCCGTTGCGTCTTCGGTTTCGCGCATGTGGCCGTTCTCCACTGCTCGAATATCCTTCACAATATCCGCGGTTCCGATGAGTACAAGTTTCTTTGCCGGGTTGTCCTTTAAGCTCTTCGCGGCTCGTTGCAAGCACGAAAGAGCGCCGTCCTCGACACGTGCCGGGTACTTGGTGTCTTTGTCGAATTGGATAGAGCATACCTTATCGACTCCCGCAGGCAATGGCGACGGCTGCGCATTAGCATACATACCAAGACTCAAGAAAGCGCAGATCATCAATCCGTTGGCGACCCTGTACCGTCTTTTCAATTTGCTCTGAGCTTTTTTCATTTCTCCCGCTTTCTGGTTGAGTTCAGCAGTTGTCATTGGCCATGGCTGGATCGGGGGCGATCGTCATCTCTGGGGTCAAATAAGGCCGATTGCCCGGCCGGCTACTCCAACACCAAGCCATAGGGTGAGAGAGACGATGGCCGCGGCGCGCGACCATACATCAGGCGTTCCTGTGTCCGTACGCAAGAGCGCACGGCGATGCAGCGTGAAGTAGAACAGCACGGCGGAAGCGAGCAGAGCCATTTTCCAGCGAAAGGCAGGACTGAAGTAGCACTTACCGGCCTCTTCGGAGAGAAGAGCGATTCCGGTGAGGATCATGACGATGAGGCTGGCGGTCACAACGCGGCCCAGGTCACGGCCAATGGAGCGCGCGGACTCGCTCTTCAGCACCACGCCCAGAAGCCTGAGATCCACAATCAGCAACGCCCCTCCAAGGAGCGCGAGCGCCACCAGGTGCGCCATTTCAACAAGCGCAAAGCCCCACTTCGAGGTTTGCATGAGTTGGCCCAGGGCGGATTGCCCCAGGGCAATAAACCATGAATGCAGGAACATTCGAAGATCCGCCTTTCCAGAACAAGCGGCCGTATCAGAAGTAAGCAATCGCGCGGCCGGCGATGACAATGCCTCCCCACAGAGTGAGGGATGCGATGGCCGCGGCGCGGGCCCGCCACGGACCGAGGTGCAATGTCTCCCACTCGTGGACACGGCGATACACGGTGGTGTGAAAGATAAGAGGGTTCAGTCCGACGAGAGCAAGCAGGATGAGCTTGGTTCGGAAGGCCGGGTTGGTGTACATCTTTGCCGCCTCCGCGCAGAAAAGAAAAAAGCCGCTGATGAACATGATGACGAAGCCGGACCACGTGAGAGGAAACACGGCGCGCGCGATCCGCGTGATGGCGATGGAGCGCAGGATGAGGCCGAGCATGCGCATATCGAGCACCGCGATGGTTCCAACCACGAGAGTGATCGTGATGACATGGACGGATTCAATGATGCTGTAGGCGTAGTCCGACTCGCGGATTGTGGTGCCGAAGCTGGAGTCGGAGAGAAGCTGGCAGAGATGTTGGAGCAAGGGCATGGAGAACATTCCAATCGTTTGATTGAGCGGCGCGGCATTGACGGAACGCCGCTCCTGGTGCGCCTACTTGGCCGATGTGCCGGGAAGAGCGCCCTGGTCGGTACCGTTGTCGCCGGGGCCGCCATCACCGGGGCTGCCGCCGTACACGGTGCGTCCATCGGGGAGGGTTACCCGGCGAGCATCCACCAGGTTCGATCCGTCCTTCGCGCGATAGCCGTCCACAACAATCGTGTCGCCGATCTTTAAATCGCCCTTACTCCATCCACGTCGGCTGAGTGCGCCAGGGCCGGCACCCTCGCATCCCCAGTTCGTGACTTTCCCTTTGGGATCGACAACATCGACGTAGAAGTAGGAGTGAGGGTTGGTCCACTCAACACGCGTGATCTTTCCCACGAGGCGGGTGGGCTTGCTTCCGTCGAATTCGGCGGCGAAGGAGTGATGAGCATACGCAGCTGGGACTGCGATCATCGAGGCACACAGTGCGAGTGCCAGCGCAATTCTGGATTTCATGGAGAATCCTTTCTGTTCGCAAACAGGAGATATGTTGGGAAATAAAAAAGCCCGCTCCGGGAGTGGAGCAGGCCTCATTCATCGCGTAATCGTGGATCTCAAATTTCCGGCATTGGTGTGCCGTGAGATTTCAACGCAAAAGTCCACGCATGCGGATTGCCGTCCACTCAGGAGTGAAGAGTGTGACGACAACAACAGTTCATGCGGGTGACAGAATCCATAAGTCGAACTGTAAGTGATCTCCATCATGCGGTCAAGTGAAAAGTAATTCGGAGATAGTTGCTTGACACTTCAGAGGCTTTATGGAATTCTTTGCCTGTGCTGAGAATCCACATCCACGTCAGTTCGCGCTGTTGTTGCACTCGCCTCCTCGGCTGAGTGTTGCTCGAACGCTGGATCGTATTCCCCAATTCGGCAAATCTTCCATGAAACCCATTTAGATCTGTACTTGCGTGCGCTTCCCAACGAGCGGACAGACGCGAACTCCGCGTTTGGCCGGCGCCTCGCAACTTAGGTCTTTCTTCCCTGCATAGTCATGTTTCCCTGAAAGGAACGCTGTTTTGAGAATCGAATTGAGAATGCGCGCCTGCGCCTTGCCGGCGATCGTTTCAGTGATGTTCATTGGCTCACTCGCGGCACAAACCTCCACCCCTGCATCCTCACCTGAAGGTGCGAAAAGCGACGCAAGACCGCGTCGCGCCGATCCCAACCCGCCCAAGGGGCCGACCCCACGAACCGCCAGCGGCATTCCCGATCTCACGGGATATTGGATTCCAAGCCATGCGTCGAAGGACAAGCCGGGTGGCAACATTGGCAAAGACTACCCAGACTACAAGCTGCCATTTACGCCCGCTGGCGAAGCCGCCTTGAAATATAACCTCGAACACACAGTCGATCCGGAAGCGCTCTGCATCGTAGGCGGCGTGCCACGGCACAATGCGAGCGGCCTGGCGTTCGAAATCGTTCAGGGAAAAGATCATTCAGCGTTCCTGTATTGGTATACAACCTACCGCTTGATCCCCTTTGATGGCCGCAAGCATTCGGATGATCCGGACCCATCTTTCTTCGGTGAGGAGATTGGTTCATGGGATGGGGATACGTTCAACGTCGATTCAATTGGCTTCAAAGAACAGAGGACGTGGGCGGACGAAAATGCGAACCCGCACAGCGACCAGTTGCATCTGGTAGAACACTGGACGCGGCCTGACCTGGGGCACCTGCATCTCGAAGAGGTGATCTATGACCCGAAGTATTACACCGAACCGATTCATTACCAACGAACCTGGCTACTGGGCAAGCCGGACCAGGAACTCAAGGAATATTCGTGCAGTGAGGACAATGTGGATGCTCCGCACATAGGACCTGGTCCAGGTGTCATCGGCAAGGATGGCGAACGTGGATTTGGCGGCCCGCTGGCGCCATTGCCTCCACCGCCCGACAAGGACCATCCTGCCGTCACCT
Organism: Occallatibacter sp.; assembly: GCA_049518435.1. GTDB lineage: Bacteria > Acidobacteriota > Terriglobia > Terriglobales > Acidobacteriaceae > Telmatobacter. The sequence continues at coordinate 18,718 of JBEKRU010000055.1, forward strand.
CGATTCCTGAGTAGTTCCAGGAGATTGGTGGCGTGAGCGAGCGCTCATATAGTCCACGCGAAGAGTTATGGGGAGAATGTGATGAAGCTGAGATATTGGAGTAAGTTGGCGTTTGTTTTCGCCATCATGGCGTTGGCAAGCAGTGCGAACGCACAGAAGATTGAAGGTGGACGCTGGAGCGGCTTTGCAACCGTGCACGGCCAGCCGGTCCCTGTGCAGTTGGATCTTTCGCCCGAGTCGGGGGACGGAGCGATCAGTGGAAGCTGGGTGAATGGAGAGGAGAAAACCTCATCCAGTAGCGGCCAGTTGATCGGCAACCACCTGGTTCTGAACTTCGACTATTTTGCACGCAAGCTGGAAGGCGACTTTACCGCGAACGGTTTTACCGGCACATTTGGCGGGGGCCGGGGAACACCCTCGGCGCTGGAACTTCATCCGGCAATCAAGGACGCGGTCGGTGCAAGAGCTATTGCGAATTCGACTGCAAATGAGTTGAGCGGCGATTGGGAGGTCGCGGTGAAATCGCCAAAAGGTGAATCCGCATGGACGCTGAGGATCGCGCCCGGTGGCAATACCGGGGAAATCAAGGCAGTGATTCTGCGCATCGACGGAGATACGGGAGGATTGTACGGTTCATTCGACCAGGCAAGCGGCGCGTATCGGGTCAGTCACTTCAACGCGTCTGGGCCTGCGCTTTACTCCATCAAGTCGAATGGGGATGGCACCCTGGTGGTTGCAAACCTCCTACGCGATGACCAAGAGTGGACAGCTCGGCGCCCCTCTGTCGCACGCCAGGAGAACTTGGCACCGCCCACAAAAACTACCGACCAGACCAGCGTCGTTGATCCTTCCAAGCCATTGGAGTTCTCCGCACCTGATCTGACCGGCGCGACGGTCACTAACACCGACTCAAGGTTCAAGGGGAAGGTGGTCCTTGTTGCGATTGGCGGAAGTTGGTGCCCGAACTGCCACGACGAGGCCCCATTTCTGGTTGAACTCTATAACCGGTATCATGCGCGCGGGTTAGAGATCGTGAACATTTCGTTTGAGGAAGACGACCAACTGAAGAATCCCGATCGGCTCAAGGCATTCATTGCGCGATACAAGATTCCTTACACGGTGCTTCTGGCGGGCACGCCCAGCCAGTTAAACGAGAAGCTGCCGCAAGGGAAGAATCTCAATTGCTGGCCGACGACTTTCTTTGTTGGCCGTGACGGGCTTGTGAAAGAGGTTCACGCAGGCTTCTCAGGACCTGCGACCGGCGCTGCCCACACTGAATTGAAAGCTGAGACGACTTCACTTGTGGAGCGATTGTTGGCGGAGACAGAAACAGCTGCGCGTTAAAGGGTGATCGAGAGCGTAGCTTCTGTTGCAAATGACCGGAGCCGCCGAAGCGGACGCCGCACGAACGAGTGAGAGTGTTGTTGGCTCCGCAGGATACGGTATTCCCTGACTGCCTTGCATGACGGAAGGCAAAAGAAGAAGTCGAATGCGATGGAGATTGCTGGAACCACCTGGGAAAGGGACGATCCGATGGAGTTCAGGCAACTACAGATATTCCGCATATTGGCGCATGAACTGAACTTCACGCGCACGGCGGAAAAAGCCCATTGCGTGCAGTCGAATGTTACTGTGCAGATTCGAGAGATCGAAAAAGAGTTGGGAGTACCTCTGTTTGAGCGGTTAGGCAAGAACGTGAGTTTGACAACGCATGGAAGAATTCTTTTGCCATACGCAGAGAGAATTCTGCAGTTGCTTGAAGAGGCATCGGTTGCCACGGCAGGAGAAGTTACCCCGTCCGGAACACTCTGCATCGGATCACCGGAATCGGTGCTGACCTATCGACTGCCCCCGGTGCTGCAATCCTTCCGCTCACAATGTCCAGAAGTCGATCTCATTTTTCGCGCCAATGGGATGAATGAACTGATTCCACAATTGGAAAGAGGAGAATTGGACTTCGGCTTGGCAATCGGTGAGGTCTTTGAGCATCCTCGTCTGTATGTAGAAGCGCTTTGCAATGAGCCCTTGCTACTACTTGCTCATCCGGATCATCCACTTCTCGGGCGTACAGATCTTGTTGCGCAGGACCTCGCAGGCCAGACCTTTCTGCTCACAGAAATCGGCTGCGCATACCGTTCGAAGCTGGAGAGCGTACTGGATCGCGCGCAAGTTACGCCGGGAAGCGTCATGGAGTTCACAAGCGTGGAGACGATCAAGCACTGTGCGGCGTTGGGCATGGGGATCGCATGCCTCCCTGCGATCGTCGCGGAATTCGAGATCGCGGCAGGAAGATTGGCTTCCCTGCACTGGCCGGAAGAAGATCTAAGCATGACCACTCTCGTTGCGTGGCACAGGGATAAGTGTTTCTCCCCTGCAATCAAGGCGTTCTTTTCTTTACTCCGCCACCATCTTGTTGCGGAAACATCCAGGGATTCAGGACATGGTGTGCGAACTGCAGCGGGTTGCGGCGCTTCAGACAGCGAGACTCTGAGTTCTTCACGCTTGCAATTAGGGGCCGCGTAATCAGCGGGCAGCGATGATAGATAGGTGAAGAGCGCACCATTCGTAGAATGAATGGCGCCGATGAAAACAATGCATTGGACAGAGCAAGGCAACTAAGTACACTCTAAACAGCTATCTCATCCGAGGGATGATATAGGTTGCAATTCCGGACTTCCTCCCGAAAGAGCAAACCTGCAAATGACTCGCCAGCTAACTGCCACACGGCATCAAAACAGCTCTATTAACCCGGCTGTCATGGAGTCCGCCTCTACGGACTCTTCAGTGCGTGTTTGCGCCTCAATTCAATTGAGCAGTCGCATAAGCGCAAGTTGTTGTTGCTTCTGAATAACTCCACATTCCTGGAAAACTAATCTCTTCGGCGCGAGAGTGTATCTCTCTGGGCACGAAGTGGCGTGTGTCCGGATGCCAAAACGCGGCTGCAGGCACAAGTGTCTTCGATTACACAAGAAAGGTTCTGTCATGAAAAGTTTCATTGTTTTGCTGTTGCTCTCCTATTTCCCAGTGGAATCCTTCGCGCAGGCGCGAAACGCATCGATTACAGGCCTGGTCGCAGATCCATCCGGCGCCCGCGTATCCGGCGCCACAATTACCGCAGTAAACACGCTCACCGATACAGCGCACGAAGTTGTGACCAACAGCGATGGTGAATACAACCTTGTCGAACTCCCACCCGGAAACTACAAAATCACCGCAACAGCCAGTGGTTTCCAGCAGGAACAACGCATAGATGTTGTGCTCGATGTGGCGCAGGCTGGGCGCATCGATTTTGTTCTGAAGATCGGCGCATCCCAAACAGTCAACGTGAATACCGCGCCGGAACTGCTTGAGAGCCAGAGCTCTGAGGTCAGTAACGTCATTGACAACACTGAGGTAAACGATCTGCCGTTGAATGGGCGCAAGTTCTACAATCTTTCGCAGCTTTCGCCGGCAGTGCTTCCACCGGCGCAGACGTCGACCAACGGATTCCGCGGCGGTTTCAATGTCGCCGGCCAGCCGGAAGTTGCGAACAACTTCTTCGTGAACGGCATCATCGACGTCGATCAGATCGCGAACTATCCAGCCTTCATCCCATCCGTGGAGACGATCCAGGAGTTCAAGATTCTGACCGGTACTTATTCGGCGGAGTATGGACTACGCAACGGGGGGCAGGTTGAGATTGTTACCAAGTCGGGCGGTAACCAGTTTCACGGAGATACTTTCGAGTTCCTCCGCAATCAAATCACCGATGCCAAAGCGTACTTCAACAATACGGGCAAAGCTACGCCCCTCAAGCAGAACCAGTTTGGCGGCACTGTTGGCGGGCCGATGTGGAAGGACCAGACTTTCTTCTTCTTCGGATTGGAGGGAATCCGGCTACGCCAAGGCGTGGGCGCTGTCAGGACCACGGTGCCTACAGGAGCCATCGATGCGTATAACATGCACAACGGAGACTTCAGGCAATTGCTGACTCTGGCGACGCCAGTGCACGTCTACATACCCGGCACAAAAGCGGACTTTCCCACGCCGAACGTGATCCCAGCGAGCTATCTTAGCCCCCTCGGCCAGCAGTTTCTTAATTGGGCCTTTCCTCAGCCACTCTTTGCAACGCCCTCCGGCTCCCTTCCCGCAAATAACTATATCAATCAGGATGTTTCGCGGGAGGGCGGCAATGAGGGGAGCCTGCGCATCGACCACAAGATTCGCGAAAAGGACCAGCTCTTCCTGAACTACAACCTATTCAACGATCCCACGTACCTGGCGTATTCCGGCCAGTGCGGAAGCTCCGTCCTGCCGGGATTCGGTTGCGACCAAACGACGGTTTCGCAGCTTGCAGCGATTGGCGAGACGCACACCTTCAGCACGCAGCTTTTCAATGAATTCCGGATCGGCTACAACCGCTATCATCAGAAACGCAGCGTCGACACCCAGCAGCGTCCGCTGTACGGCGCCGTCGATAACAATGGCCTGGTGCCCGACCCAGGGGGCGCCGGGTTATCCCTCGCGGTTTCCACTTCGAACTGGGGCAGCACCGCCTTCGGCATGGTGCCCAATAATCGCTACGATACCGGCAAACAGATCGGCGACAGCGTTACATGGCTGCGTGGCAACCATACAATCAAGGCCGGCTATACGCTGATCGCGAACGTTGCAGTGTATGTGCATGACATACAGGGATCGTCTACGCTCAGCTTTGTACCAGGCAGCGGTCCCACCACGGGCTACGATATTGGCGATCTGCTGACGGGCACCGTGGATTCGTCCAGCTATACACCTCTCAGCGCCGCGGCCACTACGCATCCCAAGATCAACAACAACCTCTTCTATGCCCAGGACGACTGGAAGCTAACTCCATATCTCACGCTTAACTATGGCCTGCGTTACGAGCTATCCACACCTGAGCACGAGACCGACGGCTTCGGTTCGGTCTTCAGCCCGTCGCTTGCCGCTAACGCCACCAATATTGCCGGCGGCTTCCTTGTTACCAATGGACTGAACGGCAACCCCAAATACCCTTACAACGAGGCTAAGGACGACTTCGCTCCTCGTCTTGGATTTGCGTGGCGCGTATTTCGCAATGACAAGACGGTGCTGCGCGGCGGATATGGAATCTACTACTATTCGACGCCAACTTTGACGACCGGGCTGGGCGGCTGGGAGCATCAAACGCCATTTGCTATCGCCGGTTACTCCTACACCAGCAGCAAAGCAACACCGCTCACGCTGGCCAGCCCGGCCCACGCCACACCCGACCCGTATGATCCGAAGGACCTGGCCGCGTCAACCAGCAATTCCTCGGTTCCCAAACAAACAACGGGATTCGGTTTCAACCCCCACTTCGGAACGCCGTATACCGAACAGTACAGTCTCGGCGTGCAGCAGGCACTTGCCCGCCGACTGAGCCTCGACGTTAGCTATCTCGGCTCCACGGGAACAAAGTTGCTCAACGTGCTTGACTTGAACCAGCCGTTCCCCAGTGTTACCAACACGTATGCACAGGCCAATGCAACCCGACCGCTTCCCGCGTGGGGCAAGATAAGCTGGGCTGAGTCGTCCTTGAAGGCCTCCTATAATGCCTTGTTGGTGAAGGTGCGGCAGGACTACGGCAACGGCCTTAGCTATACGGCCGCGTATACCTATGCAAAGGCGATCGACGATGGGGCAGGCATCATCAGCACCGGCGATTCCTCCAGTGCAACTCCGCAGGATTCACACAATCTTCCCGCAGAGAAAGGCGCGTCAGACTTTGACATCAAGCAGCGGTTTGTCGTAAGTCCGGTCTACGATCTCCCCTTCGGCAGAGAGAAAAAGTATCTTAGCCAGGGATTTGCGGCGTCGATCGTGGGAGGGTGGCGTCTCTCGGGCATCTTCTCGACGCAAACGGGAACGCCGTTCACCATCACAAATGGAAGCACGCTTGTGGGCGGCGTGGCGGAAAACAACCAGAGCCGTACCTATGAGGCCAGTTCAACGACGTCAAACGATCGTCCGAACTGGGTGAGCAATCCGAATGTCAGTGCCCCCAAAACTACAGCTCATTGGTTTAACCCGGCGGCATTTGCGCTGAATTCTCAGGGAACGTTCGGTACATCGGGAAGAAATACGGTGCGCGGTCCACACTATACGGATCTCGATGCGGCCATAGTGCGCGATTTCCCGATTCCGTTTTATCGCGAATCAATCTTTCAATTCCGGGTGGAGGGCTTCAACCTCGCTAACCACCCCAACTTCTACAACCCCAACGGCAATAGCACAAAGTTTGACCCCACCAATCTGAATGCCTTCGGCAGCATTCCCAACACCTATGCCCCGCGGCAGTTACAGTTTGCTGCCAAGTATGTGTTCTAAGTGACCGGTTCAACGAAGCCAAACCAATGCCCTTATTGCAAACAGCAACAGGGCAATCGCCAAACGATTTTTGAGGTAGACCAGAGAACGACTTTGTTGAGGGCCTATTAAATGATCGACGCAATGCATGTGTTCGCATTTCTGTTACCCGTGATAGGCATCAGCCTTGTTCCGGGCCCCGATACCGTTTACGTGCTGAATCGCAGCCTTAGCCAGGGAAGGCTAGCGGGTCTTGTCGCCGCGCTGGGCAGTTGCACCGGAGTAATGTGCCACATCTCACTTTCGGTTGCGGGTTTCTCTGCACTGTTAATGGCATCTGCATTCGGTTTTATGACAGTGAAGATCGCTGGCGCCGGCTATCTCATTTATCTGGGAATCAGAATGCTCGGAAGACCCGGAGCAACTGCGAGCGAAAGGCAATTGCATCACGATACGCATCGTGCGGTCTGGTTTCAGGGTGCGCTTACCAATGTATTGAATCCCAAGGTGGCTGTGTTTTTCCTTGCGTTCATTCCGCAGTTTATCGATCCGCGGCACGGCCAGATACCGCAGCAGTTCTTCCTGCTGGGAGTCATCTTCAATGCGATTGGGACATCTTGGTTATGCTCAGTAGCTCTTTCGTCGGGAAAACTGAGCGAATGGCTCCGCGCCAACCCTCTTGCCGTCGCGTGGCAGCAAAGGGTCACCGGTGCAGTCTTCATCGCCTTCGCGGCGAAGCTAGCCTTTCAATGAATTGGAACCTGCTGGATGAATGCGGATAACGAAGGAGTTAGTCATGGGAAGTATTGCAGTGAAGCAGAATGAGTCAGACGCCGGCTTACACACTCTTTGGCTAGCCTCCCTTGGCGGAGCTCTTGAGTTTTACGATTTTGTGATCTTTGTCTTTTTCACCTCCGTTCTTGCCAAGCTGTTCTTTTCAGCGGGAACGGAGGAGTGGTTGAGACAGGTGGAGACCTTTGGCATCTTCTCTGTTGGCTATCTCGCACGCCCGTTAGGCGGTGTTGTGCTGGCGCACTATGGTGACACGCTGGGGCGGAAGCGAGTTTTCACGCTGAGCATTCTTCTGATGGCAATTCCTACACTGCTGATTGGATTAATCCCGACTTACCAGTCAATCGGTATAGCTGCGCCGCTTCTATTGGTTGGAATGCGGATACTGCAAGGTGTAGCCATCGGTGGGGAAGCGCCCGGGGCCTGGGTGTTTGTTGCAGAGCATGCTCGGAGGCGACAAACGGGCTTTGCAATCGGTTTGTTGACCGCCGGGCTGAGTCTCGGAATCTTCCTCGGTTCGTTGGTTGCGACTGTCATGAATGTTGCATTCAGCTCCACGCAGATTGAGGCAGGCTTTTGGAGGATACCGTTCCTGATCGGCGGGATCTTCGGCTTCGGTGCATTGTTTTTGCGGCAGCGTCTTAACGAGACACCGGTCTTCGAGGAGATTCGATCAACGGCTGCCGCTGCCCGTGAGCTTCCGTTACGCCTGGTGCTTCGAAAGCATTCATTTGGAATTGCTGCCTCAGTAGTGAGTACATGGACTTTGACAGCCTCGATTGTTGTCATCATTTTAATGACGCCCGCCCTACTAGGGAAACTCTTCCACGTGGATCCCTTTTCAGCACAGTTAGCCAATCTGGCCGGCACTGCCTCGTTAGCTGTATCTACAGTCGTGATTGGTGCGGCGACGGATCGCTTTGGCATGCGGCGTGTTGCAGTTCCGATTCTGCTGGTCTTGATAGCTGGAGCTTACGGACTGTACGCGGGCGTGGGTCAGGCTCCCTCACTATTACTGCCTTTCTATATCTTGGCGGGGCTTGGCACTGGAGCCGTTGTTTTGACACCTATTGTCATGGTGCGCGCATTTCCGCCGCTCGTCCGCTTCACTGGAGTTTCTTTCTCTTACAACGTTGCTTATGCAGTATTTGGTGGATTGACGCCGCCGTTCGTCGCGTGGCTGGTTCATGTGAATCATCTGGGACCGGCTCATTACGTTGCCGTTGCCGGAGTTGCAGGTATATTCGCGACGCTGGTCGCACCTGTTGGGGAGTCAGTGAAGGAAGGGAGGCGCCTTTCGGTGCCGCTGCCAGCTGTAAAGAAGTTGGAAGAGAATCCGTTTGACAATCTGTGCTCAGGTATCTGAGGAGATAACTTATAGCTATAAAACCCTGAAGCGGCGATATATTGGAATCACCGCTTCCAGGTTTTAGAGGGGCCTTAGGAATTCACCTTTAGAAACGCAGTCTTGAATTTCTCCATCTCATCGCGAGTGCCGACTGTTACACGAACATGAGTCGGCCAGATTGGCCAGCTTCTTCCGATGTATACCTTCTGGTCCTGTAATGCGGAAACAAATTCAGCTCCCGGCCGCTTTACATCGAACATGAAGTGATTTGCCTCTGACGCGACGAATGGCGTGTTGTGCTTCGACAGGAAATCAAAGGTGTCGTCGCGTATTTCGACAATCGTCTTGCGCCGTTCCTCCACAAGACCCTTGACGTTGAGACTCGCCGCGGCACCGGCCATGCCAGGCGCCGGCTGGATCCCGATCCCATAGATGCCAATTCTCTCGATCAAATCTGGACGCGCAAACGTGGCGCCAGCTCTCAAGCCCGCCATCCCATAAATTTTTGAGAACGTGCGCAGGATGATGAGATCCTGATCCGCGGCAACCAACGCGGTAGCGGGCTCAGCGTTCCTGGCAATGTGAATATAGGCTTCATCGAGAAGGACAATGCTTCCCTTGGGTTTGTTAGCGAGAAGCCATTTTACGTCCTCCAGTGGAGTTATCGTCCCTGTAGGATTGTTTGGCGTCGCCACATAAAACACTCCTGCATTGGGAGCCGCGGCGACCATGGCTCGCACATCGTGAGCATAAGTAGAGGTCAAAGGAACCTTGATCACTTTTGCGCCGTTCAGAGTTGCTGTGCGCGCCCCGGCCTCAAAGGTCGGGTCCGCCGCTACGTAAGCTTTGTCCGGCGAAGTGTAGGCCAGAACAACGCGAAGCAGAGCGTCACTTGAGCCGGGAAACACTGTTACATATTCTGGTTTCAGCCCCTCCACAGTAGCCAGAGTTGTTTTCAGGAGCGCATGTTGACGGTCCTGATAGCGTCCGCCAATCTTGCTTGATGCATAAATCGCTTCTAAAGCTTCGGGCGCGGGACCCATTGGGTTCTCATTGAGGTTCAGGAGTACCGCGTCGGGGGGAGGAACCCGGTGGGGGGTGGGGAGTTGTGCGAGCGCACGCTCTGTGAAGGGCAGCGTGGACCCGGCCGCGAGGATGCTCGCAAACCGGACAAAGTCGCGACGGCTGAAACCGCGCGCAAGTACGGCACTATTTGTTTCAATGGGCATAATGACACTCCTTGAGTGAAGACGGCAGTTGCCGCCATAGTCGCGGTTGTGAAGCCAGGAGAAGTCGCGAGGAAGGCCGACGATACACCACTTAGCGGGAGCTTAGGATGGTATATAGAGGGAGCATTCGAATTACTGTGGGATTAGCGACAACAGAGGGTCTTCCCGCAAATCGGAATACTGATAGACCAACAGGTCTTGGCGGGAAGGAGTAAGTGCATGATTGAAAGTTAGATAATAACTGATAGGTTGTCAATGGTTTTCGTAGGATAAAACCTACCGAATCACGAACAACTTACTGAATGCTGCGGAGGCCTTTTGCGGGTTCGATCATGAAGGGCTTCACTTATCTCCGCGCTATCGAACCAGGAGCCAGCCTTTCGACTTAGACTACGGTGCGCTCCGGACTTATCAAAGACCAGTTTTGTTGCGAAATTCCCTTACTACTTCCGCTGGATCGCGATGCTGGCCGTCGATGGCTTCATTCATCGCGCGCATATCGTTAGCTGTGATTTTGCCGGCGAGGGCGTTGAGGGCGAGTTGGATTTGCGGCCACCGCTCGAGCGCCTCGGCACGGACCAGTGGGACGGCTTGATAGGGCGGGAAGTAGTGTTTGTCGTCCTCAAGGGCGGTTAGGCCGAAGGCCTGGATGGGACCGTCGGTGGAGTTGACCGCGATCATGTCGACTTGGTGGGCATTGAGGGCACGATAGAGCAAACCTAGATCCATGGTGCGGGGTGGGGCGGCAAAGCGGAGACCGTATGCGGTGCTGAGACCGGGCAATCCGTCGGGGCGCTGTTCGAACTCATATCCAACGCCGAGGCGCCACTGAGGCGTGTAGCGTGCGGCCTGGCTGAGTGTCGTGAGATGCAGGTTGCGGGCGTCGTCGCCGCGGATGACCATGGCGAAGGTGTTTTCAAAGCCGAGCGGCGGAGCGACGACGACGTGGTAGCGCGCGGCGTAGAGATTGCGAACGGTGTCGAGGACGCGCTGCGGGTCACGATCAACAGGTTGCTTGAGAATGGCGGTGAGCGCGGTGCCCGTGTATTCGACGTAGGCATCGATACGGCCGGAGACAAGGGCCTGCTGACAGATGTAGCTGCCGGCGAGATAGAAGCGGCGCTCGACTTTCAGATTGGATTTGGCTTCGATTTCCTGGGCGAGAAGTTCGCCGAGGACGACTTGCTCGGTGAAGTTCTTGGCGCCGATGACGGGATGGTCGGGGCGGGGGGGCGAGCAGGCAATGAGGAAAACACCGATGGCGGAGGCGGCAAAGAGAAGAGCAGCAACGCTTGGATTGCGCTTCATTTTGAGGGGACCTTGAAGCGCTGTTCGAGAAGGCCGAGAAGAGCATCGGCGACGAGGGCGAGAAGAGCGGCGGGGATGGCGCCTGCGAGGACGAGTCGGTTGTCGACTGAGGCAACACCGCGGAAGATGAGTTCGCCGAGGCCTCCAGCGCCAACAGCAGCTGCGATGGTCGCGATGCCGACGCACGTTACGGTTGCGGTTCGAAGGCCGGCGAGGATGAAGGGCGCGGCTAGTGGCAGTTCCACCATAAAGAGCCGTTGGCCGCCGGTGAGGCCAAGAGCGCGCGCGACTTCAAGCACAGCGGGGTCGATGCCGCGAATGCCGGCGTAGGTGTTGCGCAGGATGGGAAGCAGTGCGTACGCGGTGAGCGCTACGATGGCAATGCGAGCGGCGCGGTCGCCCAGCCAGGGTAGCGGAAGGAGAAAGCCAAACATGGCTAATGATGGGATGGTCTGCAGGATGTTGGCCGTCGCGATAACGGGCCTGGCCCACTGAGGGGAGCGAGTGAGGGCTATGCCGGCTGGGACAGCGATGGCGGTTGCGAAGAGCATGGCCGCGCCGGTGAGCCACAGGTGCTCGAGGGTAAGCGTCGCGATCTCGCTTCCATATTGGGAGAAGAAGCTGGAGGTCAAGCGTGGCCTCCATTGGGTGCTGCCGCTTGCTGCGCGCCGCGATGAAAGGCACGGATGTATGCCTCGATTTCCGGTTGGCGCGAGCGCAGGAATTCGGCGGGTTCGAGGTTGGCGATAAGCTTGCCATTGCTCAAAAGCACGATGCGTTGCGCAAGGTAGAGAGCCTCATCGAGATCGTGGGTGACGAAGAGCACGGTCTTTTTGAAGCGGCCCATCAGGGCGCGGAGCATGTCCTGCATCTCGGCGCGGGTCAGCGGATCGAGTGCGCCGAAGGGCTCGTCCATCAGAAGGATTCCAGGGTCGGCTGCAAGCGCGCGGGCCAAGCCGACACGCTGACGCTGGCCGCCGGAAAGCTGGTGTGGATAGCGGTGAACAAACTCGGGCGGATCGAGACCGACGGCCGACAGAAGTTCATGACTGCGCTGGATGCGCTGCTGGCGGGGAATGCCCTGGGCCTCAAGCACAACGCCGACATTGCGCTCGACGTTGAAGTGGGGAAAGAGCCCTGTCTCCTGGATCACGTATCCCATGGACCGGCGCAGCGAGATGAGATCGCTGTCGCGGATGCTCTTGCCGTGAACGAGTACATCGCCCGAAGTCGGCTCGAGCATGCGGTTGACGGTGCGAAGCAGCGTGGTTTTGCCGGAGCCGCTACGGCCGAGGATAGCCGTCGTGGTTCCTGGGTCGAGTGATAGAGAGATATCGCCCAGCAGAAGCCGCTGCGGCGATACCGCAAAGGAGACATTGCGAAATTCAATGGCTGCGCTCATCGGCCGGCGTCCCGTGCAATTTAGTGTACGGGCTAGAGCCACCTGCGGTGCGGCAGACACTCGCTATTCACGCGCACGGGCGTAGTCGATCGCAACCCCACTCATCGTGTGGTGAGGCTGCGCGATGAGTGGGGCACACCTGTTCGAGGGTGCGACGCAGGAATCTTTAGAAGCCTGCCTGCTTTTCAGCGATGTCTCCAATAAAGGGCAGCTTGTAGCGCTCACCTTTGAGAGCCTTGAGGAGCACTACGATCCATGCCACAAAAAGGATGAGGGAGCCAAGCGCGAAGACGAGCCAACCGAGAATCGGGATGATGGCGATCATGCTGATCGCAAACCAGGCAATGTTCAAAAAGATGGACTGCCACGCGTGGAAACGAATGAAGGGTTTCTGATTGTAGGGCGCAGCCACGAGGAAGATGATCGCCGGGATGATGGTCACATAGGCGAGTCCGCCTGCCGCATTGTCTGTGAGGCCGCCTTGCATGGTTTCGTCGGGCACCGTAGCTCCTTTCAAGATCAAGACGCTGGATCGAGACTCTGAGCGCAGGCCGGGGAGGGGATCGAAAGCCGGGCTGGCCGAGAGCATATTCTGAACCGCTGAGGATGCACTAAGGAAACCCCGGATACAGGCAATTGTCAAGCAGGATTCCCGTTAGCTCGTCCTTTGTCCATTAACGTGAATTCCCTCGCGAATGCGTTTTAAAAGCAGGAAAAATACCCCATGTTGCGTTTCCTTAAGTAGCGGTTCCGGTGTTGCAGACCAGACACACTCCGATGGTTCTTCCGCGGCCAATTGCCTGGTCCCGAAAGCGATTGAAAAGTCGAGCCTATCGTGTACATCTTGAGGTATATTGGCACGTAGCCGGCAAAAGGACAGGAAAACTCCGGAAGCACATCGAAAGACAAGGAGATTACCGTGGCTGTCTACTGTGGAAAGTGCGGGGCCGAGGTCCCATCCGACAAGCAATTCTGCGCAAACTGCGGCACTCCGTTGGCGGCCGCCGCGGTGCCTCCCGCATATGCCCCTCCTACATATGCCCCTGTCCCCACCAGCGTTCCGCCTCCGGGTTACCCGCAGCAGAGTTATCCGGGTGCCGTAGCTCCACCGCCGGCCAAGTCCGGGGGCGCACTTAAAATCATCCTGATTGTGGTTGCCGTCGTCGTCGGGTTAGGAATTCTGGGAGTAGGAGCGGTTGGATTCACGGTGTGGCGTGTGGCGCATGCGATCCATGCTTCAGGCTCGGGTAGCGATTTCTCAGTGGATACGCCCGGAGGCAAAATCACGGCCAACTCTACGGAGCACTATTCCGCGTCCGACCTCGGAACGGACATCTATCCCGGCGCACAACCCGGAAAAGGCAGCATGCGCATGAGCCTGCCGACCGGTTCCGTGATTACCGCCATCTATACGACGACGGACTCGAAGGATCAGGTGGTGAGTTTCTACAAGTCCAGGCTGGGCGGCGAATCCTCGGTTTACGACAACGCGAACAGCGCTGTTCTTTCCTTGCAGAAAGGACAGAAGGAAACCATCATGGTGACCGTCAGCCAAAACGAGGCGCAGGACGAGGGGAAGACGAAAATCGCGATCATGCATACGAAGAGCACCAGGGAATAAGAACTGCGGGAACCTCAATCTTCCGGTGCGAATTCCGTTTGAGGAGTTTGCGCCGGCTTTGCTCCCTATCGAATCGGATGTTCGGCCATGACTACGGGTAGTACACCAGTCACTCAAATCGGCAAATACCAGGTCCTTGGCGTGCTGGGGGTTGGCGGCATGGGTGTGGTTTACCGTGGCATGGACAAATCTGTCGGCCGCGAGGTAGCCATCAAGACGCTGACCGAGGGCACGGAAGAGTTGCGGCAGAGATTCCAGCTGGAAGCCCGCTCCGGTGTCCTGAACCATCCGAATATCGTGACGGTCTACGACTTCGGCGAGCAGGATGGAAATCCCTACATCGTGATGGAGTATGTGCAGGGAGACTCCCTGGAAAACCTGCTCCGCGCCGGAAAGCAATTCACGCTGATCGAAAAGCTGGAAATGGTGCGCCAGGCGTGCCTCGGGCTCGGCTACGCCCATCAAAAGGGCGTGGTTCACCGGGACATCAAGCCGGCGAACCTGATGATTCAGCCCGATGGCAACGTGAAGATCGTAGATTTCGGAGTTGCCCGTCTGCAGAGCCAATCCGGTCACACGCAGACAGGGATGGTGATCGGCACCTTCCATTACATATCGCCGGAGAGACTGCTGGGCAAGCAGGCCGATGGCCGCGCCGATATCTGGTCACTGGGCTGCATTCTCTACCTGCTGTTGACCGGGCGGTTGCCGTTTCCGGGCGATGATCCGGCAACGCTGCACAGGGTGATTCGCGAACCGCACGATGCTCTTTCGACCATGATCAGCGGGTATCCTCCTGCACTTGACCATGTGATTGACCGCGCCCTGGCGAAGGACCCGGACGAGCGGTACGAGTCGGGCGAAGAGATGGCTGCCGATCTCGAGGCGATCAACGACGACCTGAAGCGGGAACACGTGGGCGACGTGCTTGCCAGCGTGAAGCCGATGATGGAACGGGAGCAGTGGACGAGCGTACGGCCCGTGCTGCTGGATCTGCAGCGGCTGAATCCGCAGAACACGGAAGTGAAGAGGCTGCTGCGCGAGGTGCAGGAGAAGGTTTCGCGACAGCAGAAGTCAACACAGCTGAGGCAACTGCTGAGCGACGCCGAGGAAGCGGTATTGCAGCAGCGCTATGCGGAGGCGCTTGAATTCTATAAGCAGGCTGATTCGCTGGACCGCGGAAATGCCGAGCTGACGCAAAAAATTGAGCATGTGCGCGGGTTGAAAGAGAAGGCCGACAAGGTCGCATCGCTGCTGGAACAGGCACGCGAAGCGCGCAGACGCAGCGACTTTGGGGCGGCAAGCGGATTCATCGACAAGGCGCTTCAACTCGATGAGCGGAGTACGGATCTTCGCAACGAGCGAGCAAGGATTGTGCAGGAGGCTGAAAAGGCAACCAGAGAGCGCGCTCGGCGGGAGTTTAGCGACGCGGCACGTCAACAGCTCTCCGCGCGGCAGTACACAGACGCGATCAAGAGTCTGCGCTCGGCGCTGGAGATCGACCCGACGGACGCCGAGACGCAGCAGTTGTACCAGGGCGCGGTAGAGCGACAGGAAGAGCAGCGGCGCCGGAAAATTATCGACCAGATCGTTGCTGAGATTTCAGAGTCGATTGCCGATGAGGACTACGATCGGGCGCTCGCGTTGATTCAAAGGGCACTGGACAAGCTTCCCGGCGAAGCGGTGCTGATGCAACTGAAGGTGGACGCGGAGACACGGCAGCGCGAAAAAGCGGAGATGAAACTGGTGGAGAAGACCTCGCTGGAGGTCTATAACCTGTTTCTGACCAAGCCGCAGGAAGCACTTGTGATTGTGCAGCAGGCCCTGGATCAGATTCCAGGCGAGCCACGGCTGGTTGCTCTGCAGGAAAAAGTGATGGAGCAACTGAGAAAGGCAACGGCCGAGCAAGCAAAATCTCAATCGCTCAAGCAAGCGCAGGCGGCTATCGACGCAAAGCAGTTCGACCAGGCCGTTCACGTGCTCGAGGCCACCGCGATTACATACGCTGACGATCCGGACATTAGTTCCATGCTGAAGTATGCGCGCGAGCAGCAGCGGAAAGCGGATGTGAGCCGGGCTGTAGCGGGTGCAACCAAGCAGGCTGTGCCGTTGATTGCGGGTGGAGATTTCGAGGCCGCGATTGCCGTGCTGCAACCGGTGGCCACGCAAACGGGAGATGCATCGATAGAGCAGTTGCTGCGCCAGGCCACCGGCGGCCAGGCCGAACAGAACCGGCGCGTGGAAGCAGTGTTGAGCCGCGCGCAGGCCTTGAGCGAGACCAGTGTCGATCAGGCGATCCAACTTCTTCAAAGCCAGCCGCAGGATGTTCAGCGCCATGTGCGGGTGCGCGAGCTGCGAGCCAGGCTGGATGCAGCAAAAGAACAGGAAAGCAAACCAGCTGCCCAGCCGCCTGTTACAACGGCGTTGCCGATGCAGCCGACCCAGGCCGTTCCACAGTATCAGCCGCTGGAGGCGAAAAAGGCCTTTCAGGGGGCACAGGAGGACCGTGGGATTTCGGGCACGGAGGCATTTCGAACCATTGAAGCTACTCCGTCCTTCCTGGCCGCTCAGTCGGCGCAACCCTTCCAGAACGTTCAGGCAACCCAGCCCTTCCAAAACGTGGCATCGCCGCAGCCGTTCCAGCCTGTTCAGGCCCAGCCCGTTCAGGCTTATCCGCCCATACCGGTTGCACCAGTGAAAGCCAAGTCGGGAAATTCGGGCCTTATCGTGGTTGTGGTAATTCTGGTTTTGCTTTTGGCAGTGGGTGGAGGCGCCGTTTACTGGTTCCTGTTGCGTCCCGCGCCGGTGCCAGTAGTTGCGGGCGGGGTGCTGCAATTGAACGCGACCCCGTACGCCGAGGTGGTGAGCGTAACCTCCGACAAGGGCAAAGCGCTGCCGCTGCCAGCCGGAGATCACTGGACGCCGTTGCGCATCGATGAGATTCCCGCCGGACAGTATGCAGTGGTGTTCAAAGGACCGGACGGCAACACGCAGAGCCAGCAATGCACAGTGGACGCTGCGCCTCAGATATGCAGCATCGAAATGAAGCCGGTGGACGACTCGGCGCTCGACAGCATTATTGGAGGGGCAAAATGAGGATGCGCAGCCCCCTTTACGTCATGTGCTTCACTTTGCTTGTTGCCGCGCCGGCGGCCAGGCTGCATGCCGATGACAGGCCGAAGCAGCAGGCGAAAGAGTTGGCTGCAAAGGCCGCGGCCGAAGGAAACGATCGGGTCAAACAGGTTCAGGATTTTTGCCAGGCCTCCGCGTTGGACCCCAAGGAGAAGAAATACGCTGACAATTGCGCGAGCTACCGCGAAGGGCTGCTCCAGGACGATCGGGCTATGCTGGCTTCGGCAATTTCCGCCTACAGGAACCACGACCTCGAGCGGGCGGAAGCGCAGGCGAAGCTGGTAACGAATTTCGACGCGAAGTTATCCGGACAGGTGAAGGTGCTGCTGGACCTGATCCATAACCAACGAGGACAGGCTCAGGCGCAGGTATTACCCCAGGTACAGGCGGCATGGAACAAAGGCGATTTTGATTCGGTGATCTCGTTGTCGCAATCGATAACTGCCCCGGACGCGAAAGCAGCCGCTAGTCAGTATGTAAACAACGTGAACATGTACCGCGGTTACATGGAACAGGCGCAGAAGCTGGAACCCAGCAACCCGCAGGGAGCGATCGAGCAACTGACGCTGGCGAAGAATCTGAACCCGAATGGGCCGGGAAATCCCGCGGGAAGGATTGCCCAGTTGCAGCAGGCAATGCAGACCAAGACGGCTCCTCCGCCGAACCCGACCAAGCAGCCAGCGAACTCGGGCGCGGATCTTACGAAGAAAGTGAACAAGCTGCTGAGCGACGCACGGCAAGCGGAGAAAGACGGCAGGCAGCAGGATGCGTTGACCGCTTACGCCGAGGTGTTGAAACTTCAACCGGGGAACGGGGAAGCGCAAAGCAGCACAGACAGAATCCAGCAGGCAATCAAGAGCGATCCGGCCGCGGCGAAGAGCGAACTGAAAGCGGCAATCCGGTATTTTTATAACTCGCAATTCGACGATGCGCGGAGAGCGCTGATGAGCTACCTGGAGTCTCCGGAGACCGCCAAGGACCCAGGGGTTGCGGATTTCTATCTGGGCGCGGCGTTGGTAGAGCGGTCGATTCTGCAGACCCCTCGGGCGCAGTGGCAGGGACCGTCAAAGGATGCGCTGCTTGCCTTCCAACAGGCGCGGAAGGCGAACTATAGTCCGGTGCGCGCGTATGTGTCGCCGGCGCTGCTGAAGATTTGGGATTCGACAGCGCAATAGGCCGCATTCGATAGCGGGTTTTGACTTAGGCAGGTTGCCGATTTATTCAACCTCGAAGTGCACAATTGGAATTGTGATTACGAATTCCAAACCCGTAGAGCATGAGGATCTGGGCATTTCCATGGTTCAATATGTCGGAAATATCCTCCGGTCAATACCAACAAAAGGTAAATACCCCACCCCCACCCCCCTAAATTCCGGGTTTCTCCACCCCGCCCCTCTCGGAACATTATGCAAACAAACAAGTTGGCAAATTACCCTGTGTCCCAACTAGTAAACAAGACCCCAAAAAAACGCGGCTTTTCGCCTAAAAAACACCCAAAAGGGGGTGTTTTCGCCTCATTT
>JBEKRU010000056.1:0-51524 GCA_049518435.1 Occallatibacter sp.
GTGGGAGCTTCGTTCCTGCTGCACGGGGCGCTGCATGGCGTGGGCCGGGTGGATGGGGTTTCGTTTGTTGGGGTGTCGGGTTTGTTCTTGGGGATTGCGCTGGTGGCGGCTTGGTTGCCTTCGCGAAGGGCGATGCGGGTGGATCCGATGGTGGCGCTGCGGTATGAATAGGTGGCCTAAGAATGAATTGCTGCGGTTCGAACGTTCGATACAATTGGCGCGTCTGTTTTTTCGATCCAGCAAATATTGGAGCACGCGCCGAAGTAGTGCAATTTGGGCCGCTTCAGAATGACTCGATCGATTGTTGGTTTTCCGTTCACTCAGAAAGGTGTGTGAGCCGAATGCGCATGTTTACCCGTTGCAACCAATTTACCTGCATCGGCGCCCTGTGCGTCGTTACCGGGCTAGTTGCAGTTGGTATCTCCTCCCATTGTCAGCAGCCTTCAATAGCGCCTGTGACTCAGGGGGCCGCGCCAGTACACATGGCCTTTGACGAGGTCAGCTTCTATCCCGATACGACCGAGGATAACGGCGCGGGTTTCCTGTGGTGGAATGGCCCCAAAGACTGGATGTTTTCTAACGTATCGTCGGTGAACCTGATTGCGAACGCGTACGGCGTTGGCATGCACCAGGTAATCGGCTTTCCGAAGTGGGCCGAGACCGACCGGTATCACCTGTACACCAAGATGGATCTAGAAAAGTACGAGGCGTTCAAGACGCTTCCCATGGACGAGCAGTTGAGACAACAGCGGTTGATGACGCAAGCGGTTCTTGCCGACCGGTATCAACTCAAAGCACACTACGAAACCCGCGAAATGCCAGTTTATGAGTTGGTCGTCGCTCATGGAGGATTGAAGTTGACGGACAGGGAGCTTGAACGGCACCAGGGGGAATCTTTCTTTAGCCCTGGAGATTGGTACAACAATTACGGCACGATGGAGGACCTGGCCAACAAGCTCGCGGGACCGACAGGCGGTGTGGTTATCGACAAGACGGGACTGGGGACGAAGGCATTCTTTTATGAGCTCAAGTGGGCTTCGGACAGCCAGGGCGGCGCGGGTGAAGCCCCGTCGATTTTCAAGGCTCTCGAGGAGCAGCTTGGACTGAAGCTGGTCCGCGGTACCGACCCGGTTGAGGTTCTGGTCATCGATCACATCGAGACACCGACTCCGGAATTCCAACTCAAGGCATCTACGGGTCGAGCGCTCTAAAAATCAGGCCCAGAAGTCGATGTAGAAGGTGGCGGCGCGGCTGCCCTCGCGGCGGCCGATGCGCGTGGATCTCATGGTTTCGTTTCCGCACAAACAGGTCGCCGCAGGGGCTAAAGCCCGACATTGGTTTAATTGGTTTTTTCGGCAGGACTGAAGTCCTGCCCTGTTACAAAGCGCCATCGCGTTGTGCCAAATGCGGATGCGTCTAGCTCCGCCAGTGCAGCTCTACCGCCGCGTCCATAGGGTGTTTCGGTGGAGTGCTGGATTGGGTTGATTCGAGGCGGGCCTGCTTGAGGGCGAAGTACCATTTGGCGGGCTTGTCGGCGTCGTCGATCAACATGAGGCTGGGGTTGTGGCGGAGGCCTTCGGCTTGCTGGATCATGGTGACCTGGTCTTGCCGGACGAATTTTGCTCCGAAGAATTTGGCGATGGGCGTGACAAAGGGAACGTTGTAGAAGACGTTCCACGCGGCGATGACGTCGATGCGGCAGGTGGATGCTGTGACGGGCGTGACGGTGGTGAGCGAGGAGAACCATTTATCGCCGGCGCGAATGATCTCGGTACGGCGGTTGGGCAGGGTGAAGTCGATGGTGGTTTCAATGGGCGCGCCGTAGACGCCGAGGAGCTTGTAGGGCGCGGAGTTGCCGCTGGGCGCGTGGGTGGACATGCGGAAGCCTTCGGGGATGGGCTCGAAGCGCTTGGTTTTTTCGCGGATGCTGGCGCGGGATCGCCACCACCAGGCTTGATGAACAAAGGGGCCGTGGGCGGGGTCCATGAGGCCGATGATGCCGTGATCGACGTTGCAAGGGAGGTCGGCGGCGAGGTGGGCGGTGCGATAGCGGGGGCTGAACTTGGCTAGCTCCGGTACTTCGCGGGGCTGCGCGCCCTGCGAACGTTTGCCGCTGCCAGGGCTGGGAATGAACACCCAGGCATGGCCATCGCGCTCTTTGCAGGGGAAGGCTGTGGCAAAGATGCGGGTGGCGTCGAGGTGGTCATGGCTCGAGAGCGAGGGGATGAGGGCGCACTGTCCGCTGCAGGGTTCGAACTCCCAGCCGTGATAGCGACAGGTGACGTGGCTGCCGTCAAACCAGCCGTAGCTGAGGGGGATGCCGCGGTGGGGGCAACTGTCGCGCATGGCGAACAGCTCCCCGCTGTTTAACTTTCCCAGCACCAGAGGGATATCCAGCAGCATGGCGGTGGCGAGCTTGCCGGGGCGGAGCTTATCGGTGCGCAGAGCAGGGTACCAGTCGTCGTAAAGGAGAGTGGCGGTGGGGCCCTGGATGGATGCGCCGGATTCGCTGATAGTGACTAACGGCATTTGGGACTCACCATAGCATTGCGGGAGGGGTGAGCGCCAACAGTGGACCGGAGAATCCAGGATCAGGATTGACGACAAACAAGGTATAACCTGAATCCAGGAATGGGTGGCGTTGGCGGCGTGATCTTCCCAATCCCTTTGAGGGGTGAACTTCAGTTCTCAGAAGGGCGCTCCGCATGATCGATCACCAGGAACTCCACTGGTCCTTTCGCCTCCCTGAGCTGAAGGCCTAACTGATCCCGGACGATGTTATAGATTTGCGAACTGAAAAAGTCGGGTGGCATAACCGTAGTTGCGCCCTCCTGCGGAGGCGATGGCAGCTCAATCTGGTAGGTGATGTCGTACTTGCCTTTAAGACCGGTTTTGTCTTGAATGGGGCGGCCAGCCATGGTCGAAAGGAACGTACCGAGATCCTGCATGGTCACGTTAAAAAGCGTTTGGTGGCCGGGGTCGGGGCCAGTGGCCATAATCGTACCGCTGCTCAGCGTGATGGCATTGGGATCCTTTTTCCAGATTTCCGCCAGTGTGGTTGCCTCGGAGGGCTTGAATCTCGGGCCTTTCCCGCCGACAGTCAGCTCATAAATAGGAACCAGTTTGGTTTCGCGGTGGACCACGAGTTTGAAACGATCGGCTAACATAGCCTGCAACATGGCGCGGAGCATCGCGGGTTGCAAGTTGGGGTCTTCCCACGCGGGGAGGTCTTCTTCAGAGACCTTGGCGTCAATGTCGTAGAGGATCGGGTTGGATGCCAATTCCGGCAAGCTCGTTATCTGGTTCGGGCGAAAGGTCATTCCTCCTTCTGACGGGACGTATGCAATCTGAATGACCGCAAGCAATGGCAGGCGCCTCAGATGGTAGCCGTCGGACGTTGGGCCGTTTCGCACAGGGGTCTGCGCAGTCGACACAGGGTTGTATTCACGGATAGACACAACGTCGAAAGCGAGGGGCTTGCCGTCGGCACCGGGAAGCGGAGCGGGCGCAGCCGAATTGACGGCTTGCGCGAGGGCGATTGCCGGGCCTGCGACTAAAGTTCCGGTAGCCGTGGCGATCAGGATGCCGCGACCGAAGGACGTTCTCCAATTCAAAATCTTTATTGTCATGTGAGTCGATTTTGGACCAGGCCGAGGCTCATTCCGCATGGAAGAACAAACAAAATCATACGCTCGGTTTGAGAAAAGGCTCCGCGGAACCCGGTTCAACTCTGCGATTTGTCCGTCTTGATGAGCTTTCCGTTTTCAAGCACGAATGGTTGACCGCGCCAAACGATGGTGTTGCCGGCGAAGCCTGCGACCCAGACTCCCATGGCGACCAGGTCGCGGAGGGGCAGGAGCCAGAGACTGGGCAGCACCTGGTGGTCTGCGAGAACCTGTGCGCCGACGGTCATGGCGAGGGCGAGCCGGAGGAAGAAACTGAGGCCGAGTAGCCAGAAGCTGACGGGACTGATGCCGCTGGCGACGACGTTGAGCAGCGCCCAGGGGAGGCCGTGGGTGAAGATGAGTCCGATGTAGCCGCCGGGGCGCGCGTCGCGGACGGTGCGTGCCCAGCGCAGCTGGTGGTCGATGAATCCACGCCAGGCGTAGGCGGGAGTGGCGGTCTCGACGACTTCGGCGCTGAGGACGACACGATAGCCGGCACGGTCGATGCGTGCGCCCAGTTCGTAGTCGTCGGCGAGGTAGTCGACGAGGGGGGCGAGGCCGCCGATCTTGTCGAGGGCTTCACGGCTGACGGCGAGGGTGGAACCGAGGCCGTAATGCAGGCCGCCTTCGATCATTTTGGAGAGCAGAACGCCGGCCTGGAAGTCGGTGGCGATGCCGAGGGATTCGAGGCGCGAGGGAAGTGTGCCGTGGGCGCGTCCGCGGTAGAGGGCGGTGACAAGGCCGACTTGCTTTTTCGCGGATGGTGTTGGGGCGAAGTTGGCCATGACGCGCTCCAGGTAGCAAGGCGAGACGGTGATGTCGGAGTCGTTAATGAGAAGGTGGGCGTGTTGGGCGTGGGTTGCAAGCTGAATGAGGGTGCTGACTTTTCCGTTGGTCCCGAGGTTGGCGGGGCAGTGGATGAGTTGAATGGGGAGGTTCGGGAATTCGCGTTGGAGTTCTTCGACGGCTGCGATGGCTGGGTCGTCGAGGGAGGAAACGCCGAAGAGGAGTTCGTAGTCGCCGGCGTAGGTCTGGTGGCAGTGACTGCGGAATGCGTCGAGCATCACCGGGTCGAGACCCTTGAGGGACTTGAGGATGGACACGCCGGGAGTGAAGGTGGGAAGCGGAGCGCGGCGGGTAGCGATGAAGACCCGTGCGGCGAGGATGGCGGCGAGAAAGTAGCCCATGCCGGCAAGGGTGAGGACCGTGGTGAGGATTTCCACGGATTGGGCGAGGATGTGGGGCATGGTTGCTGCAAGTTTAATGGACGGCACCTGCGGTGCGGCAGACGCTCGCTATTCGCTCGCATGGGTTTTTTGCTTCCCACCCTTGCGCAAGCAACAAGGCGTACCCCGACCCTGAGGGTATCCCGGTACCCGGCGGAGCACGGGGCTCCGGATTCTGGTGAGTCCAGTGACGCGAATCACATCTCATGGGGGAAAGCCGGGGTATTTTTGCAGAACCAGGCGAAAAACTCTGTCTTCAATTCATAAGTTGGTGCATCCGCGCCGTACTGGAGGTATTTGTGCCGATAACCGTCGTGCTTGCTGTTGGGCTGGATTCGCTCGAGGTGGACATGCATCTCGCGACCTGGAAATCGTCGGGGCTCTTCGTAATTGGCGCGGCCACCGTGCAGGAGGCCATTGGGCACTTCAAAGGCGGCGACTTCGACCTGGTGCTGCTGGGCGATTCTCTTCCCTTTGAGAAAAAGGAGAGGCTGACCTACCTGATTCGCGCCTCCGGTTCCCAGGTTCCGGTGGTGAGTATTGGGGATCCTTCGAGCGACCCGGACTCGTACGCGGATGCAACGCTGCGAAACGACTCAAGCGCGCTTCTGACAGGCATCATCGCGATGGTTGCGGAACGGGCGAGAACGCGGCGTCCGCCTGCGTTTCTGCTCGGCGAACTTGCCTAGAAGCTGTTCATACGAGGTTTGACGGATAGAGTCGCCGGTTTTCGAATCGGGAAAAACGCGTGCGTCTTGACAGGCCTATACTTCTAGGGGTAATGTCTCCACACAAAGATGTATAGGGGTGGGCAGTACAGGAGTGCATGCATGGCGCGCAACGATTTGCAGGGGAGCCTGGACCTGCTGGTTTTGAAGACGCTCTCGCAGCGCGGCAGGCTGCATGGCTACGGCATTGTCGCGCATATCCAGAGGGCCTCCGATGATTTGCTTCAAGTGGAAGAAGGCTCGATTTATCCGGCGCTGCACCGGATGGAGCAGAGCGGCTGGATCCGTTCGGAGTGGTCGCTGACAGATACCGGGCGAAAGGCGAAGTACTACAAGCTGACGGCTTCCGGGGGGAAACAACTTCAGGCGGCGGAGGAAGGCTTCGAACAACTTGTGAAGGGTGTACGCGCAATGCTGCGGTATGCGTGAGGTGAAGTGATGGCGCTGATTCGCAGGATCGTGAATCTCTTTCGCCGAAAGCGTGTGGACGGCGAGATTGAAGCTGAGCTTCGCTCGCACGTTGAGATGCGGATTGAGGAGAATGTGGCTGCGGGGATGACGGTGGAAGAGGCGCGGCGGGACGCGCTGGTGCGGTTTGGTAACCATGTGGTTATGAAAGAACGCGTAACCGCCGCGGATGCGAGCCTGGGGTTTGGGAGCGTCTGGCGCAATGTGCGATTCGCACTGCGGCAGTTGCGCAGGTCGCCGGGGTTCGCGCTGACGGCGATTCTTACGCTGGCGTTGGGCATTGGGCCGACGGTGGCCATTTTCAGCATTATCTGGGCGACGTTTCTTGCGCCTTTGCCCTACCCGCAAGCGGACAGAATGGTTGTGGCGTGGACGCACTACAAAGGCGAGCGGTACCCCACGCGTGCCGATGACTTTGCCGAATATGCTGCGCAGAGCCACTCGTTTCAGCGGCTCGATTTTCTTTCGTGGGAAGCATACCATTTAACAAATCCAGACCACACCCCGGACGAGATCACTGGCAGCGCGATTTCGCCCGGCTTCTATACACAGAACTCTAAAGTTCAAATCGCATTGGGCCGTGACTTCCTTCCAAGCGAGGGGTTGCCGGGCGCCAATCACGTTGTCATGCTGACGAACCGGCTTTGGTCGGAGCGTTATCATTCCGACCCCAACATTCTGGGAAAAACGCTGCTCGTGAATGACGAGCCGTACACTGTGGTTGGTGTTTTGCAGCCCATCGCGACGGATCGCTCCGGGACGCACTTTCTTGTGCCTATTTCTCATCCCGCCGGTGTACATTCTGACGACTTCGGAAACGTATTTGGACGCTTGAAGCCCGGCGCAACGGTTGCGGAAGCCCAGGCGGAACTCGCGGTAATCGACCGTAGAATCGCACCCACACGGGATGGCGGAAAAAATCCGGAGTTGTGGTCGATCAGTGTTGAGCAGTTCAAGAATGACTGGCTTGACCGCAAACTGGAACGCAACCTGTGGCTGCTGCTGGTATCCGTGGGCTTGGTGCTGCTGATTGCGTGCGCGAATGTTGCCAATCTGCTGCTAGCGCGCGGAGGATCGCGTCGACAGGAGTTCGCCGTGCGGGCCGCGCTTGGAGCGACACGCAAACAGATCTTTGTGCAACTGCTGTTGGAGAGCCTTGCACTCGCGCTGGCCGGCGGCGCAATCGGCGTCGCGATGGGCTGGAGCATTATGAAGCTGAGTATGTCGATTCTGCCTCTGGAGAAAATGTCGGCGGAAGCGGAAGTGGGTCTCAACACGCCGGTGCTTCTTTTCGCAATCGCAGCCACGGTGGCTGCCGGTGTGCTGTTTGGATGCGCTCCTGGCATGCAGGCTTCGAAGCTAAACCTGAGCGACACGCTGAAGCAGGGAGCGCGCTCGGTGGGCGGTGGTGGACGAACACCTACTCAATCCATATTGGTTGTGGTTGAAGTTGCGCTGGCACTGGTTCTTTTATCTGGAGCTGGAATGGCGCTGCACAGTTTCTGGAACCTGAGGCATATCGATCTTGGCTTCACTGTCGATCGTGTCGTTGTGGCAGGTTTGCGCCCGCGCGTTCAGGCACGCAGAGGACAGCCGCAACCATTGCCTCTACCTGAACAAGCCGTCGTTGAGCAGCATCAGCTTCTTAGCAAAATTCGCACAGTGCCAGGCGTGGCCGATGCTGCCCTCTCAACCGGCCTTCCGCTGCACGGCTATGGCGCATTTCCATTTGCTATCGCGGGTCAGCCGGTCGACAAGGACCATCCACCGGTGGCCGATCTTCAATTCGTCACGCCGAGCTACTTCAATACTCTGGGTATCCGGCTTGTCCGCGGACGTTTTCTTAACGAAGGCGATACGCTAAATTCACCAATGGCGATCATGGTGAACCAGGCATTTTTCCACCGTTACATACCGAACGCAGACCCACTTACGCAGCACCTGATGATTGCGATTCCGACGGCTGCCAATGGTAGCGGCCCGCACGCCGAGCTGCCACAAGCTGTCGCCTACCAGGTGGTTGGTGTATTTCACGACGTAGCGAACGACGAGCACCTGACCGGCTCGGTCCAGCCGCAGATTTATGTTTCCCTGTGGCAGAAAGGATGGCCTGCGTTCGTTTTTGCCGTACGCACCAACGTGGATCCCGCAACCGTGACGGACGCCTTACGCAGCACGGTCGCGTCCACATCCTCCACAGTGCTCGTCGACAACCTTGAAATGATGCGGGATGTTGTTGACGACCAGCAGATCAATGATCGATTCGGGATGGTCCTGTTTGGCGGGTTTGCGGCGGTGGCGCTCTTGCTGGCGGCTGTAGGGATCTACGGTGTGATGTCGTTCGCTGTGGCGCAGCGTACGCATGAGATTGGCGTGCGGATGGCGCTTGGAGCGCGTCGGGGCGAGGTTGTGATGCTTGTGGTTCGCGGCGGAATGCGGCTGGCGCTTATCGGCATCGTGATTGGGCTGGCCGGGGCTTATGGGCTGGGACGGCTTATGCATACGACTCTCTATGGAGTCGAAGCCGCAGATTTAGGGAGCCTGGCGGCCGTGGCCGCGTTGCTGTTTGTTGCGGCTATGTTTGCTTGCTGGTTGCCGGCGCGGCGGTCTGCTGCGATCGACCCGATGCAGGCGCTGCGCAACGAATAGTGGGAATGCTGGAGTGATGGAATGGGGTTGATGCGCCGGATATCGAATCTCTTTCGACGCTCGCGGATGGATGGCGAGATTGAGGCCGAGATTCGCTCGCATGTTGAAATGCGGATTGAGGAGAATTTGGCCAAGGGAATGGGTGCGGGCGAGGCGCGGCGGGCTGCACTGGTGCGGTTTGGTAACCATGTGGTTATAAAAGAGCGGTCGGTTGGGGCAGATGCGGCACTGGGTCTGGAGAGCGTGGGCCGGGATGTGATGTATGCACTGCGGCAACTGAGGCGGTCGCCGGGATTTGCGGCGACGGCGGTGGTGACGCTGGCGCTGGGGATTGGCGCAAACATTGTTGTGTTCAGTGTTCTGAATGCGGTGCTGCTGCATCCGCTCGACGTGCGCGATCCTGGTAGCCTGTACCAGCTTCGTCACAAGGCGTGGGCGACGGGGCGGCTACTGACTTCGTCGTATCCAGCGCTCCAGGATTATCGGCGGCGGAACACAACATTCAGCGGGCTGGTGGGGATTGATGCGTATTCGCATGCGGTGATGGTTTGGAAAAATGCGTCTTACAACCTCTACGGCGACGAGGTGACGGGCAATTACTTCGACCTGCTGGGCGTGCAGCCGGAGGTGGGTCGATTCTTTCACGAAGCGGAAGAGCACGGGCAGAATTCAGCGCCCTATGTGGTTCTGAGCGATGCAATTTGGAGGCGGGCGTTTGGCGCGGATCCCAGTATCGTGGGCGCGACGGTTGATTTGAACAAGCATCCGTTCATGGTGGTGGGCATAGCAGCGCCGCAGTTTCACGGAACGGAGAGGTTTGCGTGGCCGGACTATTGGGTGCCGATGGTGAACTGCGAACAGGTAGAGGGATGGGATTTCCTGCAAAGCCGGTATTCAGTTGCTGTCACGGTGATTGCCCGGCTGAAACCTGGCGTGACGGCTCAGCAGGCGACTGAGGACCTGAATGCGATTTCGGCTCAGCTCGAAAAAGAGTATCCGCAGAGCGACGACGGGCAGCCGCTGCGACTGATTCACCCAGGGCTGATTGGTGACACGGGCGACGTGATTCGTGAGTTTTTGTGGAGTGTGAACGCGCTGGCATTGCTGGTGCTGCTGGCGGCGTGCGCGAACCTGGCGACGCTGTTCGCGGCGCGCGCGGCAGACCGCGGCCGGGAACTGGCGGTGCGCGTAGCCCTCGGATCGTCCCGGGGCAGGCTGGCGAGGCAATTGCTGACGGAAGCGCTGCTGGTGTCGCTTTTGGGCGGAGTAGCGGGGCTGGGATTCGCGGAACTGCTGCTGCGGGCGTTGAACCGATTGCCGCAAGCGGCGGAAAGCCATTTGGCGGCAAGCGTGGATGCGCGCGTGTTCGGGACTGGCCTTGTTTTGACGCTGATGAGCGCTCTGCTCTTCGGGATGTTGCCGGCGCGGCAGGCGTGGCAGAGCAGTCCGCTACAGGCGATGAAGGGCGGGGGGAAGGGCGGGGCGGAACAGGTGCGCCTGCGCCGGTTCGCGCTGCGCGACGTGCTGCTGGGCGCGCAGATTGCGATTTGCACATTGCTGGTAACGGCTTCGCTGGTGGCTGTGCGCGGCATGGAGCGGGCGCTGAACGCACCGCTGGGTTTTCAGCCGAAGAATGCGATGCTGGTCGACATGGATTTGGACGATTGGTCGCAAACAGACGATGCACTTGTGGCTAAACAGAAAGCGATGATTGAGGCGGCGCGGGACACTCCCGGCGTGACGGCCGTGGGTACAGTGAATCGCACGCCGATGAGGGGCGGCCTCCACGGAATTCCCGCTTTCCAGCCCGGGACGACCGACTTCAAGGTGAACAATGCGGTTCTGGCGCCTTACCTGTTTTCGATTTCGCCGGGATATCTGGAGGCTGCGCAGACGCGATTGCTGAGTGGGCGGGATGTGATGTGGAATGACACCCAAACGACTCCCTATGTGGCGCTGGTGAACGAGACTTTCGCGCGGAAGATGTGGGGAAACACCTCGGCGATCGGCCAGCACTTTATCGTCAATGGCAAGCTGACGGAAGTGGTGGGCATCGCGGAAGACGGCAAATACCACGACCTGGAAGAGTCGCCGTATCCTGTGGCGTATTTGCCGGTGGCGCAGAATGAGGACAGCGAAACCATTTTCATTGTGCGGAGCCCGCGGTCGGCCAGCGACATGACAGCGGCGCTGAGACATACACTCGGTGCGGCGGCGCCGAACGTGACGATGGGAATGCAGAGCTGGACGGATGTGATCGAGGGCGAACTGCTTCCGGCACGGGCGGCTGCGGTGGCGCTCTCGGCGATGGGGTTGATGGCGGCGATGCTGGCGGTGACAGGGATTTTCGGAATGGCGGCCTATAGCGTGAGCCGGCGGATGAAGGAGCTGGGGATTCGCGTGGCGCTGGGTGCAGGACGTGCCCCGGTGATGCAGTCGGCGGTGGGAAGGCCGCTCGGGCTGCTGGTTGGGGGACTGGCGGTGGGGCTGACGTTGGCCGTGTTGGCGAAGCCTTTGATGGGACGGATTGTGTACCAGGCGGAGCCGCGGGATCCGCTGGTGCTGGGCGGCGTGCTGGCGACAATGGCGGTAATTGGGGTGGCGGCATCGTGGATTCCGGCGCTGCGGGCGCTTAGGGTGGATCCGTCACGGCTGATGCGGGAAGAGTAAAGCCGGCAGGGCCTGGTGTCGGGGACTGAAATCCGTTGCGTTTTGAAAGCGATTGCGCCAAACGACCACAGCGCCTGCTGCCCGGCAGCGATTCTTGCCGCGCAAAAATTGATCGCAGAAAAAGCCGATAGCCGTGTTTTTTGACTGTGATCCTGTGGCCCTTCCGCAGGTCAGTTGTAAGTGACGCTGCGGTAAGCAAGACGCTTCCGATCCACCAGCATCCGCGCAAACACAACACCAAAAAGGAATCCGGCGATATGCGCGAGATAAGCCACCCCGCCGGTCTGCACCTCGGCCACAGACCCGAAATTGAGCACCTGCATCAGGAACCAGAAACCAATCACCAACACCGCCGGAATGTAGGTGACCCGAAAAAAGATGAAGAAAAAAAGCACAGTGCGGATGCGGTCTCGCGGAAACGTAACGATAAATGCTCCCATCACCGCTGCAATCGCGCCGCTGGCTCCCAGCACCGGGATTGAAGAAGACGGATCAGCCAATACCTGCGCCATCATTGCGATCAAGCCGCCTGCGAGATAAAACACCAGAAACCGGAACGAGCCCATCGCGTCTTCCATCTCCGGCCCGAACGCCCACAGGTAAATCATGTTCCCGATGATGTGCATCCAGCCGCCGTGCATGAACATGGCGGTGAGCAGCGTGATGGAGCGATGTCCGTGCGTGATGCGTAGAGGAATCGCCGACCAGTGGTGGACAAACGCGTTGCCGCCCAGCAATTCAAGGAAGAACAGCAGTACGTTCACAACAATAATGAGCACTGTCACAGCAGTCCGTCGTCTCGGCCCGCGCGACGCATCGCCCAGCGGAATAAACCCGCCCATTTACACCCCGCCCTTGCCCATCAGGATGCCGATGCCGTAAGTCACCGCACCTTCAACTGCACCCACGGCAGTCATCTCGAATCCCGATGACCACCACGACCGGACCGTAATCAGGCTCTTTGCGGCACCCACGGCAAAATGCGCGGCCAGCGAAATGACCGCCGCCGCAATCACCGCGTTAAGGCCGCTCATGAAGAAAAACGGAATAATCGGGATGCTCGCTCCAATGGCCGTGGAGAGCGCGCCCGAGCTGGCAGAAACCAGGGGATTGCTCAAAGCATCTTCTGATGATCCGAGCCGTTCGCTCGCCAGCGCTCTCAGCAACTGGTCCGGGTCGCTGGCAATGTGGTTCACCATGTGCATGGCGTCCGCTTCCGGCAAGCCTTTGACCTGGTAGTAGAGCGAGAGCAGCTCGCGCGCTTCGGGCCCGTTCATCTTGATCGCCTCGCGCTCGCGTTCGACTTCCGCCTGGTAGATTTCGCGTTCGCTTTTAGCAGCCAGGTACGCGCCTGAGCCCATGCTGAGCGCCGACGCAATCATGCCCGAAAGGCCGGCCAGGAGAACATATTTGCTGTCGCCGGCGGTGGCTCCGGAAACGCCGGACACAATCCCGAAGATGGCGCCGAGGCCGTCGTTGACGCCGTAGATGGCGTCGCCGAT
Organism: Occallatibacter sp.; assembly: GCA_049518435.1. Classification (GTDB taxonomy): domain Bacteria; phylum Acidobacteriota; class Terriglobia; order Terriglobales; family Acidobacteriaceae; genus Telmatobacter. The sequence continues at coordinate 12,909 of JBEKRU010000056.1, forward strand.
CCACGAGCCGGGCTGCTTGCGTCCCTTGGCGCGCTTGGCCAGCAGCTCGTCCAGCACCGCTTGAGGATCGATTTTTGGCGCGCTGGCAGACGGGGCATAATGGCCGCGCAACAGCGACCCAAGTTCGCGGTAGTGGTCCTTCTCATCCTCAATGACGTGATCAAGAATCGCGGTCGAACCTTCGTCGCCGAGGGCTTTCAGCTGCTCGCCGTAGGTGGCAATGTGGCGGCTCTCTTCAATCTCCAGCCGCCGCAGAGCCATGCGCACGCCACCGGCCCGGTTGGCCAGCGAATCGGCCTCGCCGCCGGGTTTGCCGCGGTATACGGGCTCCTTGCCGCCCAGCTCGATAATCCGTCCGTGCCACAGCGCCGCATGTTCCCACTCGGCGTTGGCCAGGTGGCGCAGCACCTGGGCGCGCACGGGCTCCGTATCCCGCTCGGCCAGCGCCAGGTAGGTGTGGTAAGCCTCCACTTCGGCATGCCAGTTCTCTTCCAGTGCGGCCAGAATTTTCTTCACTTTGGCGGAGCTCATTGTTGCAGGGGGCACGCGTTTCTCCTTGCTTTTCTCTTGAGGATACGGCATTTTTGCCCCTGGTTGCAGGCTCCTGGGCTGTTGAAGCCCGCCCCGGGAGTGATTCGATATGAAGATTGGCGCGCAGTGCGGGATGCTGCAAGCTGCCTCTGCGCCGCATATCCCGCGGCATTTCGCTCAATCGTTTTTCTCGTCACTTCCCCAGCGGAGGGTTTTCCGTATAGTGTTGTGTGGTGCAAAAAGCCGGACGCCGGTCGAGACGAAACCAAACCGGCAGGCATCCCTAAAGAGCCTGGGACGCAAACCGCGTCGCCAGAACTCGCCGGGCAAGACTATTTCAGGAAGCGGGGATCAATCTTCTATGGCAGCAGAAACCAAACAATCCACGGCGTTAACATCGCCCGGGTATTTCCTTCCGTTCGTCATCGTCACGGCGCTCTTCTTCATTTTCGGGTTCATCACCAACTTGAACATGGCGCTGGTGCCGCATCTGCGGGCTATCTTCACCTTGCCCTATGCGTGGGCCATGCTGGCCGAGTCGGCATTCTTCCTTGCCTACCTTGTTTTCTCGGCGCCGACCTCAAAGCTGATTGAGACCATTGGCTACAAACGCACGATGGTTGTTTCGCTCTTTATCCAGGTAGTTGGCTGCCTGATGTTTGTGCCCGCGGCCAAAATGGTGAGCTTTCCTCTCTTTCTAACCGCGGTTTTTGTGGTGGGCGCCGGCGTTACCGCTTTGCAGACCTCCGCGAATCCGTACGTCTCCATCCTGGGACCAGAGGGCAGCTCCTCCATCCGCCTGAATCTGGCGCAGGCTTTCAATTCCATTGGTGGCACCATTGCGCCGCTGATTGCCGGGGCCTACATTTTGTCCGACCCAGCCAAACTGGCTTCACAGGCAGCCGTGGCGGATACCGTGCGCATGCCCTACATTCTGATTGCCGCAGGACTTCTGGTGCTGGGCCTGGCTGTGGCGTTCATGCACCTGCCGCATGTGCAGCAGACGCAGGCCTTCCGTCCCGGCAAAGAGGGCGACCCAGTCCTTGAGCGCAGCATCTTCAGCTACGGACATACAGTGCGGGGCGCGTTGGGAATCTTCTTCTACGTGGGTGTCGAGGTCGGCCTGGCCTCTATCGCCGTGAACTACTTCAATACCCAGGGAATGAGCACCGCCAAGACTGCCTCTTTCCTGCTTTCGCTCTACTGGTTTGGCGCGCTGGTGGGCCGCCTGCTGGGCGCAGGCATCATGACCAAAGTAAAGGCCGGGAAGCTGCTGGGAATTTTCGGATTCACCGCGGCTGCTCTCATCGCTGTTTCCATGTTCACCAGCGGTTGGGTTGCCATTTGGACGCTTGTCCTCTGCGGGTTTTTCAACTCGGTCATGTTCCCCAACATTTTTACGCTGGGCATCGCCGGACTGGGACCGCTGACGAGCAAGGGTTCGGGGTTGATTATGACCGCTGTCGTGGGCGGAGCCGTCATTCCTCCGCTCATTGGTGCGCTGGCCGACAAGACAAGCATTCAAACCTCGTTCATCATTCCAGTGATCTGCTACCTCTACATCGCCTATTACGGGCTGTGGGGATCCAAGCCTACGCGGACTGTCGTGGCGTAGGATGGATGTTGTACGCTGAAGGCCCTCCGGTGCAAATTGGAGGGCCTTCGTACGTCTGGCGTTGTTCTCATTCATCCACAATGCTATTCATTTCATCCTGCTTTGTGCCCGGAGTTCGGGAATCGCGATAAGATGGGTTTCGCTTCATCCTGGCCTGCCGCATGACCACCCACGCAAAGCCGCGCAAGCAGAATCTGATTCTCGCCGGTATCGCCGCGCTCTTCGTCCTCTTGCTCCTGCTGCGCCTGTTTGTCTTCTCCCACGGCCATCACCGGCACTCCGAATTCCATGGATCGGTAACGAACAAACCAGCCACCGTTCATCCTTCCAGCTTCACCGCGCCACGCCCCTGGACCGACCGCTTCGCCGACGGAACACCCGATTTTCTCCGCCTTACCGACCCAGCCGACCAGGCCGCCTTCCGCCGGTGGTTCACCACCATCGCGGACTTCCAGGCGATCCGTCCCCACGCTGATGTTCCGCCGGAAATCACCGATTGCGCCAGTCTTCTGCGCTACTCCTACCGCGAAGCCCTCAAGCGCCACGACGACACCTGGTTCCTGGCCACGGGAATTGAGGTGACCGCGCTCCCAGGCGAAATTCGCGGCTGGCGCTATCCTCCGCCCCGGCGGCTTTGAGCCGGCCGATGCAACCAACGGGGCCTTCGCCCAGTTTGCCGACGCCAAAACGCTGGTGGAGCGCAATGCCTACTTTGTCAGCCGCGATCTGCGCCAGGCCCAGCCCGGCGACCTGCTCTTCTATCGCCAGTTCGGCCAGTCTTCCCCGTGGCACTCCATGATCGTTACCCGCATAGCCGGCCAGTCCGCCGTCGTCTACGACACCGGTGAAGACCATTCACCCCACGGACGAGGACCTGTCCGCGGGAGCCCCGACCACGGTAAACCGGGTGAGCTTCGCCGCGTTCTTCTCGCCGAGCTCCTCGATCATCCGCAGCCGCAATGGCGACCCGTTCCCGGCAATCCGAACTTCCTCGGTGTTTACCGCTGGAATATCCTGCGAGGGACTTTATGAATCTGCGCAAGCCGCTGCTTTCCGCTTTGAGGTTGCTTCTTTTTGCCCTCGCTGCTGTGCTGCCGTTGGCCGCCAAAGACGCGCCGCGTTCCTTCTCGCTCTCCACGACCCGCACTTTTGCCCCGGGCGAAACCGTCAAGATCCAGCTCCTGGCCCGCAACGTTCCTTCGCTTGAATTCCGCGTTTACAAGGTGAACGACGCGGAGAAATTCTTTGCGGGCCTCAAAGACCTGCACAGCTTCGGCGTCACGAGTCATTCCCCCGCCGAACAAATCGACCAGAAAACCTGGCTCGAGCGCATTCATGACTTCAAGGCCGACCTGTGGTGGCGGGTGCGCCACTTCTTCCGCAGCCAGTTCACTGACGACGCCCGCGACACTTTCCGCGAAGGCCAGGGCAAGCTCGGCAAGCGCAGCACCGTTGTGGGCGCAGTCGCGGAGTTTGCTCAGATTCCTTTGCTCAACTCGAGCCAGCTCGTCGCGCGCTGGAAGCTGGAAACGCCCCCGACGCTGGTGAGCGACACGCAGCAGTTGCCGATTGAGAATCTGAGCGCGGGCGTTTACCTCATCGAAGCCACGGACGGAACCTACAAGGCCTACACCGTGGCCATTGTCACCAGCATCGCAATCGTCGAGCGGAACATCGGCGGCCAGACCAGCCTGTATGTTGCCGACCGCAAAACCGGCGCCCCGGTGGAGAACGCGGAAACTGTTCTCTGGGTGGGTGGAACCCGGCAGTCTAATTCCAAAACTGGCGCGGACGGCATGGCAACGCTCACCTTCAACAGTCCCCGTGTCCAGGCAGGTGCGGAGCCGGAGAACCCGTGGATCCTGGCTCGACACGGTGCAGACGTTGCGTTGGTAACGCCGTGGTCGTACGAATTCGGCCCGAATCCGCAAAACAATGTGCGTGCTTTCGTCTACACCGACCGCCCGGTATACAGGCCGGGGCACACAGTGCACATCAAGGCCGTTGTGCGCCGCGAAAAGGGCGACGCGCTCGACCTTCCCGACGACAAATCGCTGGATCTGAAGGTGACCGACGCGGACAGCAAGGTTGTGCTCACGCAAAGCGTCTCAGTCTCCGCGCACGGAACTGTAACCGCTGACTTAAACCTCGAAGCCGACGCGGCGCTCGGTTACTACAGCGTTGCTCTTCAGCAGAACGGCCAGTTCGCGGGCATTGGCAACTTCTATGTTGAGGAGTACAAGAAGCCCGAGTACCAGGTCACAGTCAAGCCCGCCGCGGCGCGCATCCTCCAAGGCAACACCGTCGAAGCCACTATCGAAGCGCGCTATTTCTTCGGCGAACCCGTCGCCGGAGCGAAGGCCAAGTGGGTTGTGCACACCTCGCAGCATTACTGGTGGGATGAAGATGAGTCGGACGAGAATGATGCGGAAGGTGGAGGCGAAGGCGAGGGTGAAGGAGGCGGCGACGAACCCGACGACACCTACGGCGCAACCGAGCAGCAGGAGCACGACGGTGTGCTCGATGCCAATGGCCTGCTGAAAATCTCCCTGCCCGTCGCAATCGACGGCAAGCACAACGACCAGGATTACCGCATTGAGGCCCGCGTGACCGACGCAGGCAACCGCGAAGTCGCTGGGCATTCCACCGTCCTTGCTACCTACGGATCGTTCAGGGTTAGCGCTGAGCCGGTGAGTTATGTCTTCGAGCCGGGACAGACTCCCCGCGTCAAAGTCACCGCGCAGGACTACGATAACAAGCCCATCCAGACCGCCGTCCACGTCGTCATGAACCTACGCAAGTGGGATTCCGTCACTCACGAGTCAACAGAAACGCAAGTCAGCAGCAAGGACGCGCAGACAGCCGCGGACGGAACAGTGCTTGTCGACCTGCCCACCGGTTCCAGCAACGCAAGCGGCGATTTCGAAGTCGTTGCCAGCGCCAAGACTCCGGAAAATCGAACTGTGGAAGGCCGGACTTTCGTCTGGATCTGGAATAACGCCGGCGAGTGGTACAACACCAACACGCAAGCACAGATTGTGGCCGACAAAAAGTCTTACCAGGTCGGCGATACGGCCCATCTGCTGCTTGTTACTGGCCTTGATGATTCATGGGCCGTGGTCAGCGCAGAGGGCGACACCGTGCAGTGGAAGAAGCTCTTCCACGCAACGGCCAAGAGCCTTTCGTTCGACGTGCCCATCACCAAGCTCGCCCAGCCCAACCTGCTCGTGAATGTCGTCATCGTCCACGACAACCAGGTCATTACTGCACAAAAAAGCCTGAAGGTCCCGCTCGTTGAGCGCACCCTCACTGTAACCGCCACGCCCAGCAAGCCGAAATATCTACCCGGCGAAAAGGGCAGCTTCGATGTTTTCGCCGTGGATGCCCAGGGCAAGCCCGTCGAAGCGGACCTGAGCTTCGGCGAAGTCGACGAAGCGCTCTACTCTGTCCGCCCCGACGACACCCCGAACATCGTCAACGTCTTTTATCCCAAACGCTTTGTCTACCTGCAGCCGCAAACGTCCTTCGACTTCTTCTTCTCAGGCGAGGCAGGCTTGAAAAGCCCGCTCCTCGCGATGCTGGCCAACGGCATGTTCCATCCACGCCTGGCGCAGGTAAAGCCCGGCTCCGACCTCGTCGTACCCAAGGTCCGTAAGGCATTCCCCGATACGGCCTACTGGAATCCCAATGTACGCACCGGGCCCGATGGCCACGCGAAGGTTGAATTCACATTCCCCGACGCCCTCACCACATGGCGCACCACCATCCGCGCCATGACCGACGATGGTAAAGCCGGCGGCGCGGTCACCCGCGTCCTGGTCCGCAAAAACCTCATCGTCCGGCTCGCTGCGCCCCGCTTCTTCCGGCAGGGCGACGAGACCACGCTGCGGGTCATCGCCCACAACTACCTTGAATCCGCCAAGGACGTCACCTTCGCCCTCGATGTCACCGGCCTTGAGGTCATCGGTGGCCAGACGCAGAAGATCAACATCCCCGCCAAGGGCGAAAGCTTCGTCGATTGGCGCGTAAAATCGACAACAACCGGCAATGCGGTTCTCACTGCCAAAGCCCTCACTAACGAGGAGTCCGACGCGCTTGAGATGACCATCCCCGTCGAAGCCTTTGGCGTGAAGCAGCGCGCCGCTACATCCAGCGTGGTATTCTCCGGGCCCGGTCAGGCGCAATGGAACTACACCTATCCCCCCGCCTCCGATGCCGGTTCGCGCGGGCTCACCCTCACCGTCGCGCCCAGCCTCGCCGGAACTGTATTCGACGCTCTCGATTACCTGACCGGCTACCCGTGGGGATGCACTGAGCAAACCATGTCCAGCTTCCTGCCTGACGTGATCGTCGATCAGGCCATCAACAAGCTGAATATCAAATCGCCCATCGACCGTGCCACGCTTCGCGACGAGGTGAATGCCGGTCTTGAGCGGCTTTACAGCTTCCAGCATGACGATGGCGGCTGGGGCTGGTGGCCCGATGACCCAAGCCGCGTCTTCATGACTGCTTATGTGATCAGCGGCCTCGGTCAGGCGAAGGACGCCGGTTACAAGATTGATGACGACCGGCTGGGGAAAGCCCGCGGGTGGCTGCAGTCGGAGATCTCCAAACACCCAGACATGATTCCAGGCCTCCGCGCCTATACCGTCTACGCACTGGCCACTACCGGCGGCGCACCGGCTGACGCGCTGAACAAAGTCTGGGGCAGCCGCGACAAGCTCAGTGATGAGGGTCTCGCGCTGGCCGGACTTGCTTTGGATGTGGCCGGCGATGGCAGAGCGAAGGAGGCAGTCGAGCTCCTCGAGAAGAAAGCCAAAACCGACGGGGCCGATGTTTACTGGTCCGGCAATTACGACGAGCTGCTTGAGGACTGGGGCGACACTTCCAACGAAACCACAGCCCTCGCCCTCAAGCTCATCATCCGTCAGGATCGCGGGAGTGGCCTGCTTCCCAAAGCCGCACAGTGGCTTGCGCGCCATCGCGACGGCGACTACTGGTACTCCACGAAGCAAACTGCCATGGTCATTGCAGGACTCACCGACTATCTTTCCCTCAGCGGCGAACTGGCTAATTCCTCCGACGTTGAAGTGCTTGTCAACGGAACAAGCGTCGGCAAGCGACACTTCGCGCCTGGAGACGCATTCGCTCTCCCATGGAAGATCAAGGTTTCCCCGGCGCAGTCGGCCAATGGCGGCCAGATCACCATTCGCAAATCCGGCAATGGCATCACGTACTGGAGTGCGGAAAGCACGTGGTATGCAGCCGATAAGAAGCTCTATCAGCAAGGCAAACTCGCGCTCAATCTGACCCGCGATTACTATCTTCTGCAAAAGAGGCAGGCCGCCCCCACCGATCCCATCACCTATGACCTCGCGCCCATCAAGGGTCCGGTCCATGTAGGCGACATCGTCGCTGTGCGTCTCGCGGTCAACGGCACAGACTGGAAATACCTGCTCGCCGAGGATCCCATTCCAGCAGGAACCGAGTTCCTCGCAAACACCGGCCTCTACACGCTCAACAACAAGCCAGATTGGTGGGCCGACTGGTTTACGCGCAAGGAGTTCCACGACGACCGCGCGGCTTTTTTTAACACCGACTTCAGCGGCCGCCGCGAGTATGTGTATCTACTCAAGGTCGTCAACCCCGGCAAGTTCGCCATCAGCCCGGCACAGGCCGGCCCGATGTATCAATCCAACGTCCAGGCAACATCCGATCCGGCAACGCTGGAGGTGCAACAGTGAGCAACGTCAAAAGCTTCTTCCACAGTCTTTCCCATGCTCGCCGCTGGATCGTCTTCCAATTTGTGTTGACGCCCATCCTTATCCTCGCCGGCTTAGCCTGGACGCGCCTTCCCGACAAGCACATCTGGCAGGTGGCGCTCGATCTCCTGCTTCCGCTTTTGCTCATTGTCTGCGCGCTGGAGTTGCAGGCCGGCACCGTGCGCGCCTTCGCCGCCAGCGACGGCCGCCGTGTAAAACTCGTCTGGGGCGCAGTCACCCTGCTGGTCTGGATCGCCATTGGCGCGGCCTTCTGGGCTCTCCTCGACTGGTGCGACGATCAGATTCCGGAGTGGGCCGGGTATCTGAATTCGAAGGCTTCGAGCCACGCGCGGTCCGTGGTCTTCACCTACGCACACATCGTTCGCTGGCTCACCTTTGCCGAGTGGATCCTCCGCTGGATCGTCCTTCCCGGCAAACTCATCGTGCTCGGCGCAGCCTCTGCCCAGTGGGGCTGGCGCCTGCCCGTGCGCCGGATTTATCGCATTCTGTTGAGTGGTCGCTGGTGGTTTGGCGTTGTCCTTGCAGCGCTTGTTGGCGTACTGCTGCCAAGCCGGTTCTTCATCGGCATGCCGCACGGCACGGTCTCCGCGCAGGTTTGGACCGTGGTCCTCAAACTGGCAGCCGTCTACCTGCTGGCCGTCGGAACCTGGGTGCTTCTGCTCGCATGGGTCGCAACGCTCTTCGATCGCGAAATGCCGCCGCAGGAAGAAGCATTCGTCGCTGTTCCTGTATTCACCGGCCCAACGCTGGACGAACAAAGTGCAAGGGCAGCGATTCCGCCACCGGAACAGGGCGGCCTTGCATGAAGGTTTCGTAATACGTTCATTCTGAAATTGCTCTAGAATCACTCCATGAGCACGCTCCCTCGATTCGAAGTGGACATGCGACCGCGCAGCCTCATCGTCGACCCTCCCATGTCGGACGCCGAGTTCGAGGCTTTCTGCCTCCAGAATGATGGCGTTCAAGTGGAGCGCACGAGCGAAGGAGCCATACGCATGAACCCTCCGACAGGCAGAGAAACAACCTCCGCGAATAGCGAAATCAATGGCCGCCTCTTTGCCTGGTGGAGTAAACATGAACTCGGCCTGATTGCGGACTCCAGCGGCGGGTTCTACCTTCCAGATAACTCCATTCTGAGTCCAGACGCTGCGTACATTTCGCCGCAAACGCAGCAACAGATGGCCAGCGAAAAGCAAACCATATTTTTCCCCTTATGCCCTGATTTCGTCGTCGAACTGCTGTCGAAATCCGACAGTCTGGCAGAAACGCGGGAGAAGATGGAGCACTGGATCGCTAACGGGGCGCGACTCGGCTGGTTGATCGACCCATATCGACGGAATGCTCACATCTATGAGCTAGGACGCGAAGCAAGCATCTTTTCCGGCAAGATCCTGCAGGGACAAGGGCCTGTAAGTGGATTCGATCTGGACTTGGCTAGAATCTGGCGCTACTACGAAAAGTAGCCGCAGAACGCCGGCGCCCCACTCACTCTTTCCCCATCCCAATTCGCCACGCCTTGATGAATTTCCAATGGATGTAAACCGAGTGGTTGATATGCAGAATCAACCCCTCGCGCCCATCCAGAAAACCGAGTCTGAAAAAGTAGTTGTAAATGAATGTCGCAACGGGGTTGGCCACCGCATTCCACAAGAACGCGCTCCACGACTTGCTGGTCCGCCCCTTCGCCGCAAGCAGACCGCCAATCTCCGCGCTGTAGCGGTTCATGTGTTCGAGATAGATCGCCATCGTGGGATAGGCGTAGTGCAGCATGTCGCCTTTCAGTTTGCCTCTCGGTCCCACAAACTGGGGCGTCGAGTGCGGACCCACGCCTTCGCTCAGTCGCGCTGAGCCACGACGAAAGAGCCTCAGCTTGCGGTCGGGATAAAAGCCTCCATGGCGGATCCAGCGCCCGAAATAGAGGTTCAGCCGCGGGATCCAGTAAGCGCCAAACTCCGGCTCGCCGGACAGCACGTTCTGAATCTCGCGCTGTAACTCCGGCGTCAGTACCTCGTCCGCATCCAGCAGAAAAATCCAATCTGAAGTGCAAAGGTCGAGCGCCACGTTCTTCTGTTCGCCGTGGCCGCCGAATACGTGGTAGCCGGTCTTGGCGCCAAACGATTCGGCAATTTCAATCGTCCGGTCTTTCGATCCCGAATCCACAACAACGATCTCGTCTGCCCAGCGCACGCTCTCCAGCGTCCGAGGCAAATTTGCCTCCTCGTTCATGGCGATCATGGCAATGGAAAGGGTCTGACGCATCGATTGAAGAATAAACCGCGCAGCCGGTCAGCGCTTACCGGATGCCGGCAAGCGCATTGGCTGGAAGTCCGTGGCGGAGCCACTCCAGCATCTGTTCCCGGCCAGCGCGAGCAAGCAGCCTGGATGCATACCACCCCGCTGCCCAATGCGCTTCATGCGATTGCACCTCCGTTCCGGCATGTGCAAGAGCCCGATCAATCTCGTCAGGCTTCAGGATGGGCGCGAGACCGGCTCCATGCGCCTCCCCGCTCCAAACCTCGACCAGGCCCTCGCGCAGCCACAACGGCGTTCCGGGTGCACTCTGCCCCTCCACCAGCGCATGCAGAAACTCATGCCGCAACACCGGTCGCAACATCTTTCGTCTCGCAAGCGTTGTGAGCGGTTGAGTTGCAATCCAATCCCCCTCGGTAAACGCCGCAACCCAACCCTGCGCCAAAGTAGCATCGCGAAATGCCGGGGTCGAGCGGAACGCCCGCACCGTGATTGTTCCGCTGGCGCGCAACCCGGACCGAGCCTCCGCTTCGCCCAGCGCCTCACTGATCTGCGCCAAATACGCAACGTCCGCTGGATCCTGCGTCTCAAGCGTGAATCCCTTGCCCGCCAGCATTTGCCACGTCAGCCGAGTTGCCTCGTCTGCCGCAACGGCCCCGGGGAAATACTGACCCAGAATCTGCGCCGCGTCGCGTCCCTGTGCGCTCATGGCCGCAGCTCCCGCCTGACAAAGACCCACTCCATGCCCCGATCCGCGCCCATGAAACACAAACGCATCTCCCTGCGGCGAAACCTCGTACCAGTTGCTGAGTATCTTGCCCCATCCAAAAGCGCGGCCCACAGCCAGTCGAAAATCCTCCGCATTGATCGGCATTCCATCCACCTGCAACGTCACCGCCCGTCCCGACGCGCCCCGCCGCACCACCGTCAGGTTCTTCCATCCCGGCCTCGCCAGCCCAGCCGCCGCCAGCGCCGTGGTCAAATCGCTCAACGACAAATTCGCCGACCACTCCCGCGCCCCATTGGCCGTGCAATAAGGGTCCGCTTGAGAAACAAGCCATGGCATTGGAGCACGCGGACCAGAGCTTGGCCATACCTCCGCCGGCGTAGCCGTCCGTCCGCCGCAGTTCTGGTGGAACCAAGCCGCCGCTCGCTGTCCATGGAACCACAGCGTCTCGCCGGCGGTGGCCAGGGTAGCAGCGTGGGCCGCCGCCGACCTTTCCGGCGACCCGCCCCAATGCAGCAATTGGCAGTGCGTCGAATCGCACAGGTCGTAATCGGCGTGTCCATGTGCCTGGTGCAACGCAAACGACCGCACCACGATGGCCAGCGCCTTCAGCGACTCACCCGTATCCGCAGCGCCGCTCTCGCTCGCCACCACGCGCTCCACGTAGCTTTCCACCGGCAGCGTTTCCGCCATTACCAGCACGCCATTCCGTGCGCTGATCCGCAGCGGGTTGCGCACCATCAAGGTCTCGCCATGCGCTGCAATCGTCACAGGCCCGCTGATCGAGACGAAAGAAACCTGGCCGGTTCCATTCACAGAAAGGCTGCTCTCGATAGCTCGAATGCGCGTAGCTCCGGTGATCGGTTTGTCTGCACACCCCAAACAACGGCGCAGCGTGGCCCCGGCCGCCCGATCCGCCGAAACAGTAATTTCCTGGTCGTGCCAAAGCGTCCACAGCCCCACCCTTAGAGTTGAGCCACTAGGAGTTGAGCCACTAGGAGTTGAGCCACTAGGAGTTGAGCCATGAGGAGTTGAGCCATGAAGCGTTGAATCGTGCAGCGTCGATGCAGGACCCGATTCGTTCATCCCCATCGTCGACAGGCCCAGCGCCACGCCGGCAACGATCCCCGCTAGCGCCAAAGCGCGCCACACACTCTTCATCGCCGCTCCGCCTTCAGCGGCGAGTGCCCCAGCACTTGCGCTGCAACCCGCGCAGCATCAGTTCCGCGTCCCGCAGGCAGGTAGATTGCGACTACCACCGTCGGATGCTCAGCTGGAGCAAGTCCCACAAACCATCCATGCGAACCGGTTCCTGGACCAACACTCGCCGTGCCGGTCTTGCCCGCAATCGGCACACCGCCCGAAGATGCAGCCCCCGCCATGCCAAAGCTCGCCGAATCCTGCAGTCCCAGGCGAACCACTTCGGTAGCGGCGATGTCCGCATGCTCCGCCAACTGCATCGCCAGCCAGCGATACGCGGACGCCAGTTCCAGCGGGGTTACCCGAATCCCATCCACGCCCAGCAGAGCAAGACTCCTCTGATCGGCGGTCGCAGGCTCGCGGAACTCGGCCATCGCCTCCATACCCGGCACCGCGCCCGCCAGCCCGGTTTGCGCCAGCAGCCCCGTCGGGGCCAGCAGACTGCGCAGTTCTCCCGGAGCCAGAGTTGCGGCAACGGTCGCAAAATACGTATTGCAACTCCACGCCAGCGCCTGGCGCGCATCCATGGGACCAGCGGCCGGATGGGAGCAGTCCAGTGATCGTCCGCCAATCCGTAGTTTGCGCGAACACGCCACGCGCCGGGCAGGGTCCCAGCGGCCCTTGGCCACCAGCCCATACAGAACCAATGGTTTTAATGTTGAACCCGGCGCCGCCAGCGTCCGCGCCGCTTGCTCAAGATGCTCTGCTGCAAGCACGCGTCCACTACCAATGTCCAAAACCACTATGCGCGCATCGGGCGCTTCGTACGCCGCGTTCTCAACCGCTGCTGTCCAGTTCGGCGCGGGTTGCGGCCGGCAACAGCACGCCCCTGCCAGCAGAACCACCGCAATCGCCATCAACCTCGCGCTTCGCACTCCACGAGTATCCACCATCCGCGGCATCTTTATTCCGGTGGCGCCCCGCCCCACGTCGTGTACCGGACCCACGGCGCCTTGGCGATCAGCGCGGAAAGCTTGGCATCCGGAAACCGCCGCACATACGGCACAGCCCAGCCGATGTCCGATCCGGAATACGGTAGCTCCACCACCTGCGCCACGCCGGTCCGCTTCTCCAGAATCGTCGGATCCTCAAGACCCGCCTCGCAAAACTTCACCAGCCGATGAATGGCCCCATCGTTCTCCGCGTACAGGTCGATATCATTCGCCTCGCCCAGCTCCGCCAGCATAATCAGCGGCGCCAGCGCATACAGGTGATAGTGCAGCGCCCTCTGTCCGCGATTCATCTCCGCCTTCAATGTCCCGTCCGGCTGAATGTTCGCAAGCCCCATGCGATAGGTATAGAGAGCCCATTGGCCCGCATCGTGGTCGTTGTCCGCAATGGCCTCGGCAGCAACCGCAAACCCAGCCCAGTAGATATGGTTGTTTTCGTTTTGTGGTCCAGCGAGCCGCGGAACTTCCTCGTCGAAGAACTCCCGCACACGCCCGGCAAGCAGCTTGAACCATTTCTGAATGTCCGCATCCTGCGCCGCCGTGGCCAGCCCGCTCGGCCGCACCTTCAAATACGCGATGCCCACCCCGCTCAGCAGCCAGTTCTGCACATAGACGCCGGAGAAGTTATCCATCTTCCCGTCCCATGCATCGGCCTTCGCCGCGGCATCCAGCAGCGAATACACGCAAAGCGCCGCCGCCCGGCTGCCTTTCGCAAGATACGCATCCGCAGCCAGCGCCGCTGCCCGGCTCAGGTCCCCGGATGCCTGCGCAGCCTTGTCATACTCCGCCTTCTTTTTCGGGTCGATGACTGAGGCTTTGCTGTCGATGTAATAGGTCCCAATCTCCACCGTCTTCGCAAATGCCGGCGGCGCCGGGCACTCGTATGCGGCGTCTGTCAGCGCAACCTTGCGGCCATCCCACGGCGAGCGCAGCTTGTCTTCCTGCGCCGTTGCTGTTGCCGCAGCCGTGGCCAACAGCAGAAGCGCAAACACGCTGATGACTATTTGCATTGGGCATCCTCTTCTCGGCACCCATTTTACAGAGGCCGCGCGTCCATGCTATCTCACCGCATAGCCGGCATAACCACTCTCATGCCAACACATTTAGCCACTAAGCCTTTGGGCGTGGTAGAGTGGGAATTCCGCGGAGGACACGACTGCATGGCGGCTGGATTCCAGCTTCCGGGAAACGAAGAAACCATCGACCTGCAGCAGCAAGTGGCTAGGCTGCAGGCCTTGCTGGAAGCTTCGCGCCAGGTCCATTCCACCATCCACGAAGACGAAGTGCTTGAGCAGGTGCTGCGCATCGTGGTGCGTGAACTGGAGATGGCCGGGGCCGCTTTTCTCGGCACAAAGCTATCTTATGGCGAGCTCCCGGTCGTGGACGCAGAGCCTTCCCAGGGCGATGCCGCGGGCTCGAACCCCAACGGCTCCCAGGTTTCGGCTTCCGGGCTCACCAGTTATCTGCTTGAGAGCCGTGAAGGCCGGCGCATGGCCGAGCTCGTCGTCGCGGCGCCCGACGGACGTGAACTCACAATCTATGAGGCGGACTTCATTGAAGGCCTGGCCTTGCAAGCCGCGGTGGCCCTCGAAAATGCCCGCAACCACAAGAGGAACGTCGAGTTTGCCCGGGTCCAGCAGGATCTGGATGCGGCTCGCCTCATTCAGCGCTCCCTGTTGCCCCAGCAACTTCCGACTATCGAAGGCTACTCGGTCGGCTTTCGCTCCGTTACCTGTTATGAAGTGGGCGGCGATTACCTCGATATCGTCGAGCAGCCCGATGGCAGCCTTCTTATCGCCGTTGCCGACGTTGCCGGAAAAGGCCTTGCCTCGGCCATGATGGCGTCCAGTTTCCGCTCCGCCTTCCGCGCCATGGCCGTCACAGGCATGCCTCTTCCAGAGCTCGCAACCCGCATGAATCAACACCACTGGGCCGAGGGCGAAGAAGCCCGGCGGCGCTATGTCACCGCCATCTTTCTCAAGCTCCATCCCGAATCGGGAGAAGTCGAAGTGGTCAATGCCGGCCACAATCCAGGGTTTCTCATTGCACCCGGCGCGGAGGCCCGGCAGTTCGATGCTGCCGGCACGCCGTTAGGTCTTTTGCCGGGCATGCGCTACTCCAGTGAGAAATGCGGGTTCACACCAGGAGCGCGGTTGCTCTTTTATACCGACGGACTTACAGAAGTCTTCAGGGGTGATGAGGAATTTGGGCCAGAAAGGCTTTTAGATGAATTTTCCAGGTGTCCAGCGCAGAAGGCCGATGGTATTCTCGATGCATTGTGGAAAACCCTCATTGACTTTTCTGAAGGCGGCCCTCAGGGAGACGACATGACCGCACTGGCGCTGTGCCGAACTACCAGTTCGATCAGCACGATGGAGATCCCGGCATGAGCGAAATCAAGCAGACCACCGTGGAAGTGCGGTTGCCCTCGCGGATGGGCTTCGAGAAGGTCGCCATGAGCACGGCCTCGGCCGTTGCCAAGCTCATGGGCTTTCCTGATGACCGCGTAGAGGATCTCAAGACCGCGGTGGCAGAGGCGTGCATCAACGCCATTGAACACGGGAACCGGCTCAATGAAAAACTCTCGGTCGGCGTGGTCCTTTCAACGAGCGCCGACTCATTGGAAGTGAAGGTAATCGACGATGGCAAGGGGATGAGCAAGAAGCAGGCCAAGCCCGACATCGATCGCAAAATGCATGGCGAAGAAGATCCGCGCGGAATGGGCATGTTCCTCATTCAAGCGCTCGTGGACGAGGCTGAATGGGTATCCGGCGCGGATGGTAAGGCTAGTTATGTTCGGCTCGTGATCCGTTTGGACAAGGAAGCGTAAGCAGCCCTCAAGAAAGGGCCCTAACCTCAAAGAGAATATGGAGATTATTGACCGTGCAGAGCGAAACTAAGTCGCGCGTTGAACAGCTCACTTCCCCGGCCGGGCACCCGGTAACTGTTCTCCGGTTTGAAGGAGATATTGCCAGCACCTCCAAGGAAGCCGTGCTCGGCGCTTACCAGGCGCTGCCCAAAGGCACCGTCAAGATCGTCCTCCTGGATTTCACAAAAGTCGATTACATCAACTCGAGCGGCATTGCGCTCGTCATCCAGCTCCTGATGGAAGCCAACAACGCCGGCCAGAAGGTTTATGCATTCGGCCTCTCCGCGCATTTCACCAAGGTCTTCACCATGGTCGGCATCACCAAGTACGCGGGCCTATTCCCCACGCAGACTGAGGCGTTGGCGGCGCTGTAGGTGAATGGAAAGCTGCGTGGCGAATGGCACAATCGGGGTGCATCCCGCCGTTTCCTTCAGCAGTCCCATTCGAAGCCATTCGGGGGGACGACGATTTTGACACGGACTTACTTCGAGAGATGGCTGAAAAGGCCATCCAATATGTTCAATCATTCCGCTGGTGCATCGAGGTACATGACCGCTTCTTCGGCGATGGTTACGGCGGAATCGTTGCATTATTCCTGCTGCGAGTAACCATTCGTGGGGTTCATGAACCCGAATGGATTTGGGTGGTCGTTGGCGATATCCCGTCGGCGTACATGGAATTTGACGTGGCGCCAAGTCCCCAATCCGCGCTGCTCCGCTATATCGAAGGCGTCGAAGAATGGCTGGCGGCTACAGAAGTAGAGCGTTCCTCTGGCGACTTGATCCCTATTGATGTCCCTCCCGGTGATGAATTCATTGAGATGCTGAAGACGAGGATGGAGGTGCTGCGATCCAGCATCTTCCCTCATTTGCGCGAGAGCTAGTCATAACCTCACTCCCTTGCAGTCAAGGTATCCCGCGCTATCATTTCCCCATGGACCTCGAAGCAATTCAAGCCGGCATTCGCGAAGCCGGCTTCGACGGCTGGCTCTTCTACGACCACCATCATCGCGACCCTATCGCCGCCGGCATCCTCGGCCTCGACCCCAAAGCCCACATCACCCGCCGCTGGTACTACTTCATCCCCGCTCGAGGTGAGCCGCGCAAGCTCGTCCATCGCATTGAGCAGTTCCGGCTCGACACGCTCCCGGGCGCCAAGGCCCTCTACTCAAGTTGGCAGGAGTTGCACGGCGGCCTTGAAGCCATGCTCTTCGATGCCCGCACCATCGCAATGCAATACTCCCCCAACAACGCCATCATGTACGTCTCCATGGTCGATGCGGGAACGGTTGAATTCCTGCGCGGCCTTGGCAAACAAATCGTCAGCTCCGCGGATCTAGTCAGCCACTTTGAAGCGGTGCTCTCTGAGGATCAAATCGCCAGCCACGGCGTCGCCCAGGTGGCCATCGATGCCGTTGTTGCGGAAGGCTGGCTCGAGATTGGACGTCGTCTGCGGCCCGCTAACGGCAGTGCTGCAGGTCTCACCGAATTCGACATGCTTGAGTGGCTCAGTGAAGCGATGCGGCGCGAAGGCCTGGTGTGGGAGAACGGCCCGAACGTCAGCGCCAACGCCCACAGCTCCGATTCCCACTACGAGCCCACTGCCGAAAAATCCGCGCCTATCCGCGAAGGCGACTTCATCCTCATCGACATCTGGGGACGCCTCGAGAAGCCCGGCAGCGTCTTCTATGACATTACGTGGACCGGCGTTGTGGGCCGCGAACCGAGCGAGCGCGAGCAACTGGTCTTCACCACCGTTCGCGATGCGCGCGATGCAGCTATCGCCCTTGTGGAGAAGGCCTTTGCGGAGGGTCGGTCGATTTGCGGTTGGGAGGCTGACGATGCGTCGCGCGCTGTCATCCGTAATGCCGGCTTCGCGGAGTACTTCACCCATCGTACCGGGCACAACATCGCACAGGAGATTCACGGTCCGGGCGCGCATCTCGATAATCTCGAGACTCACGACGAGAGGCGCATTCTGCCCAACACCTGCTTCTCGGTTGAGCCGGGAATCTATCTCCCGGAGTTCGGCGTTCGCAGCGAGATCGACATGCTGACGTCGCCAACCAAAGCCTGGGTGACAGGCAAAATCCAGCGCGAGTTAGTCCGCATCTAGCGCCAGGCTCTTAAAAGCTCATTGAACAAGAATGTCTGGGTGGCCCAGGTCTCGAACTTGAGACCTGGGAATGAAGCTGACCCTACTGCTTAACCCCACCCGGGTAGTCGACCCGAATGGTTAGGATTTCGTAGGGTTTGATTGGGGCCTTCACCACGTCCCCGGCAATCGTCAGAGGTGAGCCTTCCGGCGTCTCCATCAGGTTGGTTACCGTAGCCGCTGTGGCTCCAGGCGGCACATGAAACTCCACCGTGGAGGTTTTGCCGGCCCACTCATAGACGCGGAAAATTAGGCCATTCGCGTCTTCGGCTTTCTTCACTGCCGTCAGCACAACGTTCTCCGGAGCGACGGAAGCGAAGGAGTGCTCGGCCGGCAGCATGCCCGCATGAGCAATGGTAACCACCGCCGTCAGCGGATAGTTGTACTCCCAGCCATGCCGCACCGTAAGCGCATCCTTCGACGTGCCCACATGCGGATAGAGCGCGTAGTGGAAGTGATGATGGCCCATGTCCGCATCGGGATCGGGCCACTTGGGCGACCGCAGCAGCGTGAGGCGCAGTACGTTCCCCGCCGCGTCATACCCGTACTTCGAGTTGTTGATGACGGACAGCCCATGTACCTTGCCATCGGGCCCAACTCCGCCAAGGTCCGCCCAGCGCATGGCCGGAACCTCAAACTGCGCCTTCTCCCACGAATTGTTCCGCGTAGTCGGCCGGTCGATTGACCCATAAGGAATCTCGTAAGTAGCAAACGGCCCCGAAGCCGCCAGCGGAAATGCCGCCTTCAGCAGCACGTGTGATTCATGCCAGTCAATGTCGTTTTCGATGTCGACCTGGCCGGTACCGGGAGCAAGGCGAACGTTCTGCACAAACCTGGAATTCTGCAAATGGCGCGTGATGCGGATAACTGGAAGCTCCGTTCCGCTTCCGACAACTTCCACCGAGTCGGCGTGGTCGATGAGCGTGGGTGGCGCATCCAGCGTGCCCGGATCGATATTCCACGCGTCGTAGTCCTTCGGTGTGTCCTTGAAAAACTGCAGCTGGTTGCCGCAGCCTCCGGCTGCAACGGTCTCGAAGTTGTCAGATTTGTTGTAGAGGCTGGTGATGCAGCCGGATTGCTTGTCGACAGTAACACGCAGCTCCCGGTTTTCGAAGGTGATATCGGAACCGGTCTGATGGATTCCGATGGGAAGTTGCCCGCCGTTTGGTGCGGGCCCGGCAGAGATTCGGTAGACCTTGTAGCCGAGCGCGGGTACATCACGGGCAAAGAACCGCGCTACGATCTCACCTGTCTTACCGTCCGCTGAAGCAATCTGAGTACCGGTTTCCTTCCCCGATGCATCTTCAATTTTGACGCCAGATGCGGGCTCGGGCAGTTGAACCTTAACCGTCACTTCCGAAGTGCGCTTCCATCCGAGGGGATTATAGACGATCACTGGAATGCCACTGCCTTGCGTGTTGACGGTCTCGTCGACAGTCTCCTGGGCGTGCGATGAGATCTCATTCGTCGACCACCGAACCACGTCATAATCCTTCTGCGCATCCTTATAAATCACCCCAATCCCTGACCCCGCAGCCAGATCGTGGAACTGGTTGAACAGCACCTTCTTCCAATCCTCCGTCAATTCATTTCCCGGATACGCGTTGCCATCGAGCCACGCCAAAGACGACCACTTCTCCGCGTTCAGCACCTGCTCTTCCGCGTCGCGCATATTCCGCTTGTGGTTCGCCTGCGTGGTCATTACGCCGCGGTGATACTCAAAATAAAGCTCGCTCTTCCAAGTCGGAATCGCCACTTCCCCCGCAACAGCCGGAGTCGGCGGCTGCGAATATCCCTTCGCAATCGACTGGTAATTCCACTCCGGACTCTCCGGCGCGATCTTCCCCGCTACTTGATGGAAATAGCTCTGCGCATCCCCGAACGGCATCTGCGGCACCACCTTTGGCGGCACAGAAGGATCCGACCAGTGCACCCCCTGGTCCAGAATCGCCCGCGTGGGTCCACCGCCGTGGTCGCCGATTCCGTAGAGGTCCATGATGTCAGTGATGCCCGTTGCCTGCTTGCGCGCCGTCGCCAAATCCGAGGCCAGCCGTATCGGGCTCAGATTGTCATTCGCGTAGTCGTGCGGGAAATAAGCCAGCACCTTCGACCCATCCGGCGACTCCCACCAGAACAGCTTGAAGGGCAGCTTGTTGGTGTCGTTCCACGTCATCTTCTGCGTAACAAAATAGTCCACGCCACTCTTCTTATAGATCTGCGGCAACTGCCACGTATACCCAAACGAATCCGGATTCCAACCAATCCGCACATCCACGCCGTAGGCCTGCTTGTACCAACGCTTGCCCACCAGCAACTGCCGTACCAGGCTCTCTCCATCCGGCATGTTCAGGTCCGGCTCAACCCACATGCCGCCCACCACCTCCCAGCGGCCTTCTTTGATGCGTTGAGCAATCTCCGCATTCATGTCGGGATACTTTTCCGCCATCCACGCGTTATATTGCGCAGCACTCTGCGTATAGGTGTATTGCCCATACTCGTACATCAGTTGCAGCGCCGTGCCAAACGTGCGCTTCACCACGTCCACCGTCTCCGTCCACGGCCACAGCCACGCCGCGTCAATGTGCGAGTTGCCGGTGAGGTGCCACGTTGCCGTCTGCATCAGCGGCAACAGCGCTTCGAGCTTGGCATGCGCAGCCTTCAAACTCGCGTCGAACCCGGCCTGGTTATGTGCATCCAGCGCCTTCAGATCCACCGTTTCAATCGCAGAACGCAGCACATCCAGCTTGCCCGCATCTCCGGGCGCAAGCGAAGGCACAAGCAGCGCCGCCGACATAAATTCCACCCGCAAATCTTCCGGGTTCGGCCGGCTATCAGGAAAATCGATGTTCAGCGACGCACCCCTGAACCGCTTCGTATCCACCGTGTGCAACAGCTTCACGGCCACCGTCACCTTGTCGCCCGGCTTGGCCTGGTCAAACAGCACCACCGGCTCCAAATCATCGCCCATGGCCACGCGCCGCCCGTTGAAGTAGAGAATTTCAGGCATGGGCCCGTTGGCTTCCGCATGAAACTGGAACCAGATGCGCGAGCCTGTCAGGTCGTACCCATACAGATCCGCCGGGACCTCATAGGTCTGCCGGAACCACACCGCGTCATTGGGCGCATCGGTCTGCGGCTCCATCGGTTTCCAGTCCGACTCGTTCAGGCTGACAGCCTCGCCGTGCGCCAGGTCGCCGGAGTGCATCCGCCACACCCCATCCGGCAGGACACGAAGATTGCTCAACCGCACAATCACCGCACGCGATCCTTCCGGCAGCGCGCCGGCTGTTTTAGCAGCCTCGGCGGCCAGCTTGGCGGCCTCAACCGCCGTTTGAGCTTTCATCTGAGTCGAACCAGCAAAAACAAACGCGGCGGCCAAAATCAAGACGGCAGTAAGGCGAAAGCGCATATTCAATCCCTCAATCATCGGAAGAAGCCTCGTGAGCATGTTAAGCCATCAGGGCCTACCCAGGCAGGCAGGGCGGCTCGCGATTATTCCCTATTCCTGTTCCCTGTTCCCTGGCGAAGCCTACACCCACCCGCCATCCACGACGTAGCTCTGGTTCGTTATCGCGCTCGAGTCGTCCGCGGCGAGAAACAGCACCAGCCGCGCTACATCCTCAGGCAAAATGTCGCGCTTCAGCGCCTGGCTTGCGAGGATCTTTGCCTTGTATTCCGGCGTGTACACCAAGCGCTTCTGCTTTTCCGTCGCAATTGCTCCCGGCAGCACCGCATTAACGCGAATGTTCTCCGGCCCAAGTTCGTGCGCCAGCGTCCGCGTCATTCCCACAACCGCCGCCTTGGCCGTAATGTAGAGCGGCAAGCCCGTCGACGGAATCATCCATGAAATCGAGCTCATGTTGATGATCGATCCGCGGCCGGCTTTGCGCATTGCCGGCAGGACAGCCTGGATCGTGAAGAACTGCGGGCGGAGGTTCACCGCCATCGACTGGTCCCAAAATTCCGGCGTTACTTCTTCAATCGTGTGCCGTTGATCGTTGGCTGCGTTATTCACCAGCACGTCCACGGTGCCCAGTGCCGCCAGCACCTCATCCACGCCACGCCGCAGGGCCTGAATATCCGTCAGGTCACAATGCAAATAGAGGGGCGCAACGGAGCCTTCCACTGCGAGCTCTTCCGCCAACCTATGTCCCGCCTCATCCTGCACATCGAAGAACGCCACCCGCGCACCCTGCCGCGCAAAGTGCGTCACAATCGACTCGCCAATCCCCGTCGCCCCGCCGGTAACCAGCACCGCCCGCCCCTCAAGGCTCGGATACCGCGCGAATTTAGAATTGCCGTTTTGCATATTTGCTGTCCTCTGGCAGCTCGGGACAAAAGTGCGTTGGTCGAGGTCTGTGACCGGAAGACAGGCAGCAAGGGCTAAAGCCCTACTCATTCTATTAGCATCGGCGGCCCGGCTAAAGCCGTGCCCTGGTTACAAAGCATGTCTGAAACGAGTTTTTCAGGAGCGTGCTAGTGCGACTCCCGCGGGACCGCATGGCCCCTACACCCCAGCAGAAAATCAAAATCCATGCCTTTGTCCGCCTGCATCACATGCTCCACATACAAGGCCTGGTAGCCGCTTTTGAATGCCGGCTCCGGCGCAACCCACTCCGCTCGCCGCCGCGCCAACTCCGCATCATCCACATCCAGATGCAGCCGCCGCGCTGCGACATCGAGCTCAATCCAGTCGCCTTCGCGCACCAACGCCAGCGGCCCGCCAACCGCAGCCTCGGGACACACATGCAGCACCACGGTGCCATAGGCCGTCCCGCTCATCCGCGCATCGCTGATGCGCACCATGTCGATAATTCCGCGCGCCAGCAGCTTGGGCGGAAGCCCCATGTTGCCCACCTCCGCCATGCCGGGATAGCCCCTGGGCCCACAGTTCTTCAGAACCATTACGCTGGTCTCGTCGATATCGAGCGCCGGATCCTCGATCCGCGCCTTGTACTCCTCAATGCTTTCAAACACTACCGCGCGACCGCGATGCTTCATCAACTTCGGTGACGCAGCAGAAGGCTTCAGGACTGCGCCGTCCGGACACAAATTCCCCTTCAGCACGGCAATCCCGCCGGACTCCACCAGAGGATTATCGTAGGCGCGAATCACTTCCGTGCCCCACACCGGCGCGCCTTTCACGTTCTCGCCCATCGTCCGGCCGTTCACGGTCAGTGCGTCTTTGTCCAGTTGGCCCGCGTCGGCCAGCTTGCTGAGCACCGCAGGTAATCCGCCGGCGTAATAGAATTCCTCCATCAGGAACTTGCCCGAAGGCTGAATATCCAGGATCGTGCGCACATCGCGGCCATACTTGTCCCAATCGTCGAGCGTCAGTTCAATCCCCACGCGCCCCGCAAATGCCAGCAGATGGATCACAGCATTGGTCGATCCGCCCACGGCCGCATTCGCCCGAATCGCATTCTGAAACGCCTCGCGCTTCAGAATTTTGGAAATGCGCAGATCCTCGTGCACCATCCCGACGATGCGCCGGCCTGTCTCGTGCGCCAGCACTGCCCTGCGCGAGTCGACAGCGGGAATCGCGGCGTTCCCGGGTAGCGTGAGGCCCAGGGACTCCACCATGCACGCCATCGTCGAGGCCGTCCCCATCGTCATGCAGTGGCCAGCGGAGCGGCTCATGCAGCTTTCGGCGTCCATAAACTCCTGCTGCGTCATTTTGCCGGCCTTAACCGCCTCGCTGAACTGCCAAACGACCGTGCCAGAACCAATCGCCTCGCCGCGATAGCGCCCGTTCAACATCGGTCCGCCGCTCAGCACAATCGTCGGCACGTCGCAGCTCGCCGCGCCCATCACCAGGCTCGGCGTCGTCTTGT
The DNA here is from genome assembly GCA_049518435.1 of Occallatibacter sp. GTDB lineage: Bacteria > Acidobacteriota > Terriglobia > Terriglobales > Acidobacteriaceae > Telmatobacter. Next base: position 36,822 of record JBEKRU010000056.1, read on the forward strand.
CGCACCCGCACATCAGCACCACCCCATCGATGGGATTGGCGCGGATCGACTCCTCGACATCCATGCTGACAAGATTGCGGAACATGGCTGCTGTGGGGCGCATATTGGTTTCGCCCATCGAAGTAACGGGGAACTCAAGCGGAAACCCGCCCGCTTCCCAGACTCCGTTTTTCACCCGCTGCGCCAGCTCGCGAAAATGCGCATTGCACGGCGTCAATTCACTCCACGTATTGCAGATCCCGATCACGGGGCGCCCGTCAAACACATCCCCGGGAAACCCCTGGTTCCGCATCCAGCTCCGGTGAATGAACCCGTCCTTATCGTTCCCGCCAAACCATGCCTGCGACCGGAGCTTCCGCCCGTTTTCCTTCTCCAACTGCACCCTCCCGCACCGCAAAGTTCCGTCCGGCGCGCGCACAACATTCGCCCCAACTATACAACTTCAGGTTCATGAATCCGTTACAGCCGTCCACCTGCTGCTGCCAAATCCCTCGGGCAGCCGGTTAGTCGCAGATTGCATCCGAATGATTCAGACCCTCTATCCGGTCCAATTGCCGGATTGCACAAAGCGATTCAATCGCCCCGGAGCGACGCGCGACCCGCACGTTAGCCACAATCCAAAGGCGGCATTATGAAGCACTTATCTTTTAGCCTGTTCGTACTCCTCGTGTTCGTTGCCCGAGCATTTGCAACCGTGAATGTCACCACCCCAACCAACGGCGCAACCGTCACTTCGCCGGTTCAGTTCGAGGCCACAGCCTCAACCACCACCTGCGCCCAGGGCGTGGCTTCCATGGGAATCTACGTCAACAACAAGCTGACCTACGTCGTGGATTCAACCACCCTCAACACCAGCATCGCGCTCAGCGCCGGCTCCCAGCAAACCACCGTGGAAGAGTGGGACAACTGCGGGGGCGCAACTTATGTCCTCATCGATCTGACCGTCGAAGTTCCCCAGCCCCCTACTGTCACGATTACTGCCAACTCCACCACCATCACACGCGGAAGCTCCACCATCCTCACCGTCACCGCAGCAAATGCCACCTCGGTCTCGGTCAAAGGATCCAACGGATCCATCTATACCCTCGCCGCATCCGGTGGCACGAAGGCCGTCATTCCGTTGGCAAGCACAACATACACCGCCACTGCCAAAGGGTCGGATGCGGTCGCCACCACCAACACCACAGTTACCGTCGAACCAGCGTCCGATCTCGAATCCATCAACCACGTCATCTTCATGCTCCAGGAGAACCACACCTTCGACAACTACTTCGGCATGCTGAATCCCTACCGCCAATCCAACGGCTGGGATGTCGGTGACAACGGTGTTACCTACAACGTCGACGGCATCGACGACAAACTCTCCACCATCAGCAACACAAGCGATTCAGGGACCACCTATCAGCTCTTCAAATTCAAATCCACTTGCGTTGACGACATGAGCTCCGACTGGCTGGCAAGCTACGGAGACGCGAATACCTACGACTTTGCCAACACCCGCCCCATCCTCATGGACGGCTTTGTGCATAATGCTGAAGGCTATGCCGAGAGCTGCGCGAATGGCGGGGGAAGCTGTGCCGGCACGTTCACTGATACAGAAGGCCAGCGCGCGATGGGCTATTACGACGAAACTTTCCTGAATTACTACTACTACATGGCATCGCAGTTCGCCCTCTCAGATCGCTGGTTCTCACCCGTATCCAGCAAGAGCATCGACAATCGCATCGCCGTCTTTACCGGTGGCACAACTCAAGGCCTGGTCCGCGATCCGGGCGGCGATGACGACCTCTCTCAGCTCGACATTCCAACCATCTTTGAGGAACTCGACAACGCCAATGTGTCCTGGAAGATCTACTACACCGTGACCGAGGGCTATTGCCTGGATGAGGACGACTGCAATGGTACAGCCAGCGATAAGTATCCAGCCACCGACTTCTCAAACCTCACGTATTCCTATCAATATCTGTATGAGAATCCAGGCGGCGCGGCCTGTGTTGCTCCCACCCAGTCCTCCAGCGTCGTTGGCGACGCGTCCAATTCCTTCTGCATCGATACCGCGCACATCGCTCCGCTTTCCACGTACTTCACCGATCTCACCAACAACACCCTCCCCAGCTTTGCGTTCATTGAGGCAGGCTACGGCAACAACGATGAGCACCCCGGCTCCGGCCAGTCCATCCTTCTGGGTCAGGCGCAAGTGGCGAATGTCGTCAATAACCTGATGGCTAGTCCGGCCTGGACGGATTCCGTCTTCTTCCTCAGCTACGACGAAGGCGGCGGCCCGTATGACCACGTTCCGCCCGTTCCCGGCTACTCCAATGAGAACACCGATGCGTCCCTCGGCACCATTCCGGACATCGGCACCATTGCTGTGAACCCCGATTCCTACAATCCCTGCCTGCCACCCAACGGCACGCCCACCCTGCATTGCGATCTGCTGTCGATTTATCCCGGAGCCAATTCTTCCGACGCGCCGGCCGTCGATGGATTTGCCGCGCAACTTGGCTTCCGCCTCCCCAACATCATCATTTCCCCATTCACCAAGAAGCATTATGTATCCCACACGCCCATGGATCACACCGCGGTCATCAAGTTTGTCGAGAACCGCTTCATCGGCAGCTCCGCCCACCTCACCCCGCGCGACCAGGCGCAGCCCGATTTGCTTGAGTTTTTTGACTTCGCTTCGGCCCCGTGGTCCACTCCGCCCACTCCGCCTTCCCCCGTTTCGCAGGAGTCCCTCGGTTACAACCCCTGCACGCCAACCAGCATGTGACACCGGCGAACCTTAGAAGCTCATCTTGACCATGGGGATAGGTCAGTCCGGGCGCCGCAGACCAATCGTCCCCGGTGATACCTCATTCGTGCTACTTCTCACTCTATGTAACTTGCGGTAGAGTTACTACTAACGATCTCTTCCCCCAGGACCCCGGGTTTTGCTGTGCCTCCCTCTGCTTTGAACGATTCCGCCATGGAAATAAGCGTATGAGAGATTTTTTCGGATCGGACGCCACCCAACCCGCAACCATGGGTCCCGCTATCGCTGCCGGGCACAGGGTAACCCTCCGGTTGCCGCGGCCGACGATCCTGACTCTCATTGTGGCCGCAGCCGTCCTCGTCTGCTGCGCCTTTGCGGTAATCGCGCAGCAGAACACAACCACAGCAGCCGGCATCGGCTACCTCAGTCTGACGGTGGCTATGTTCGCCTGCTCCACGTCCGTTTGGCCCCGCGCCCGCTCAGCCAGGGGTGACCTGCAGATCCGCTGGTTGCTGCTCTGCGCCGCACCGTTACTCGAGTCCGTCGCCTATTTCCCGTCTTTTTCCGAATTCATCTTCAAGACGCCCCCGGAACGAGTGTTTCAGACCACCTGTTTCAACGCCAGCGAAGCCCTGGTCATGCTCGCGGCCGTTCTCTTCTTTGCCGGTGTCTCCCGCACCGTCGTCCTTGTGGATACGCTGCAATTCCTGCTCTTCTTCCTGCTTCGCTTCATCCTCGTCTACTCACCGCTCACGCGCGATCACTTCACGGCTAACCACCTGCTCGTCAGCCAGCTCACGTCGCTCTTCCTGTTTCTCGTCCCCATGGTTGCGTGCCTGGGCGCCACCTCGCGCGCCGAGCTTTACTTCCTGCGAACGCTTTCTTGGTACCTTGGCTTCCGCGTGATCGGTTATTTTCTGTCAGACCAGGTTTCCTACATCTGGTCGCATTACAACTACTGCAGCCTTTGGGACGTGCCAGGCACCGCGGTGCTTGTCGGCTTCGCCATTTACATGCTCTCTACCGGCCCAGAGACGGAGAGCGCCACCGCAAACGCTGAGCCTATCGCCCACAGCCTCATTGTCCGCAGCCTCATGCCCTCGTTTCTGGCGCTCGTGAACCTGATGCTCGCCCTCTTTGTGCTGCAGGTATCCGTGACCCTTGCGGCCATCGCCATCTCGATTTCCCTCCTGTGCTACGTGGTGCGCACTGGCCTTCTGCAGGCACAGGTGATGAAGGACAAAGCGATTCTCGAGAGCCGCAATGAGCAGCTTGAGGGCCTGGCTACGCGCGATCCCCTCACCGGCATCGGCAATCGGCGCTCGCTTGCCCAGGCCTATGGCCGCCTGCAGGCCTCAGCCGGCAGTGAAAATCTCTCCGTCCTGGTCGCGGATATCGATTACTTCAAGCAGGCCAACGACCTTTACGGCCACCTGCATGGCGATCAGGTTCTTGTCGCTCTGGCCAGAGACCTGGAGAGTCTCACCGCAACCGTCACCGGCAGTCATTGCGCCCGCCTGGGTGGAGATGAATTTGCCCTGCTCCTGCCGGATATGACTCCTCTGAAAGCATTCGCTCTGGCCGAAGAACTGCGCGCCCTGTTTAGCGGACACGGCTTTCAGGCAGAACACAGCGGATCAAGCCTCAGCATCGGCATCGCCTCGCTGCAGGCCGTGCGCGATTTGCCTCTTGAGTCGCTGCTGTGCCGTGCCGACGAAGCCCTTTACCGCGCCAAAGCGCTTGGCCGCGATCGCGTGGAAGTGCAACCACTGTTGGAGCCCGGTACTGGCGCAGCTTCTACCCTTTCCGGAAAGCTTCTGGAGTTCCAGAGCACAGCAAGCTAGTCAGGACCCTGTTTCATTCGCGGAAGCTGCGCAATGCACTCGATCGTCAGAACTCCGTCGCCAATCGCAACGAGAAACCTCTCGATGGTCCGATCGCATTGCCGGAGAACAGTCCTCCGAAATCAATCACGTTGAGGATGTTGTTCAAATTCTGGCCATCCGCCTGGAAGCGCACCTTCACCCGATCCGATTTATAAATATCGGCGCCCGCCGAAGCATTGGCCTGAAACGCCGGATAAATGCGGCCGCGATTGAAGTTGATGCGATTGAGAACCTGCTGACCGTATTCTGCCAGCACGGTTGTGGGGTCGCCGTCAAAATCAAAAGGCAGACCCGAATCGAACTGAACACCAAAAGCCGCCCACATGCGCCGCGATGCCTGGTAACGAACACGGCCGCGCACGGTGTTGCGCTGATCCTGCGAGTCAGGAACATGGCCGGCCAACTGGGAAGCGGCCTGGCTTGCGCCTGAGCCGAAAAACAGTCCGCCGGTCACTGGGAACCAGGCATTGCCGACAATGTAGGAGTAGGTGCCAAAGCCGGAGAAACGATGCCACTCGGGAATCTCCAGCTTGCCCTCAACGCCATAGAGAATGGCCTTGCGAAAGGCGATGGGGAAGCTGACGGTGGTGTTCTCGATCTGGCTGTCGTCGGCGTAGTTTGAAACCACCCTCCGGAAGTAGTTGCTACCCAACTTCGCGTGGCCCAGGAAGACTTTAGTCAGGCCGGCCTCGTAGTAATCCCCCTGCGATGGCTGCACGGGTAAACGGAGAAATCCATTGGGATCGATGGAAGCGACATTCGGCGAACTGGACAGCAGGATGTTCTCAAAAGACGGGGTCTGAAAGACGCGATCGTAGGAGAAGTGAATGACTGCGTCCGACTTCTGCAAGTAGTGAGATATGGCGAGACGTGGCTCAAAAGCCTGCCGGTTCAGCAGCAGTTGATAGTGGTCCCAGCGCAGGCCGGCATTGATAGTCCAGCTATGCAAGCGAACCAGATCCTGTAAAAATGCCGATTGTTCCAGGTCGGGGCGGCTTGCCTGGTAGCCAAAGTTCAGGGGCGAGCCCGGGTCGAACTGCGTTGGGTCAGTGATGTTGTAGTTCAACATCTCGTTCAGGAACGTGTTGTCCGACTCAACCCCCGCCTTCCATTCGCTGATGCCGTGATCGATAAGGACGCTACCCTTGAAATAGCCTTCGCGAAACGAGTTGTGCTGCGATAGCTCAATCGGCGTAGATTCCGGGTTGGAGTCGAAGTCGTTCGAGTTGTCACGAACCATGCCGCTTAATTCCCCGGTAGCGGTAGGAGAAAAAACGTGCTGGTACCAGGCGGTGCCCATGGTTTCAAAGTTGTCGGCATTCTGGCGTTGCCCGGCCGCCTGCTGCAACCTCTCATTGGGAATGTCGTAGCGGGCGAGCTCATGGCGCACCGTGAGTTTGAACCGGTCGCCCGGCGTAATCTGGCGCGCATAGTCCAGGGAAAAATCACCCACCGTGCCGGTGTTCGAAAAGTTCTGCGGGACAACCGGGTTCAAGTAATGTTCCGTGCTGCTGCCGCTTGCGCTGCCGCCCAGCGTATTCCTGCCCCATGCGTACTCTCCTTTCGCGAATGCGCCGCCGGAGTCAAAGCTGCCGCCGGAAAGAACCACCTCGCCGTGGAAGCCCGGCTGAACGTCCTTGAAAGTATTCAGCTCCACCACGCCGCCCATCTTGCGGCCGTATTCAGCGGGGATGCCGGCGGTAAAAATGCTCATGGACTCCACATCGTCGGCTTCAATCTCCGGCCCAAAGCTCGGCGAGCGGTTATCCGTCAGCGGAATGCCGTCGACGACAAACTGCGTCTGATATTCCGATCCGCGAGGATGCAGAACGGCGTTCCCTTCATAAAGCCAGCCGGGCTGCGAGTTGACCAGGTCCTGCAGGTCGCGCCCGGGGACAGAGCCAAGCCTCTCCTGAATGAAGCCGGAGCCGATCTGGCTCACCGAGCCTGCATGGTCGGGATCAATCAGAGTATTCGCCGCGGTCACCGTCACGGATTGGTTCACCGTGGGCAGCGTCAGCCGGATAGTGCATTCGGTGGGAAGCGAGGTGCGGATCTCAATCGATATGGCTTGTGGGGCAAAACCGGGCCGCTCGATTTCAAGCTGATAAATGCCGTACGGAAGGCGCTCAATGTCGAGGGTTCCCTGATCGTTGGTTACCAGGGTCCGGCGATACTGATTGGCGTTGCTGACGATCTGTACAGTTGCCCTTACGCCAAGACCCGAGGGGTCTGCGACCTTGAGACGCAGTTCGCCGCTGTTGCTTTGGCTCAGCAGCGGGAATGCCATCAGAAAGAGCAGGGATGCAAATCGCTTCATCCAGCGTTCAGTGTATCTTGATGGCAAACCGGTTGGGCTCTCCAGCGCCCCCGGCTCGGAAATGTTGGCGGGAGCCGGTTACGAAAGCAGGCAGTTTCACTTCGGCCCCGCCCCGACCTCCTCCCGCGTCACGCACGACCGGACAGTTGCACGCCTTCGCATCGGACATGCGAGGAATCCTTACCGTGACGCGCGTATTTTTGGACTGGATATAATGCTGCAAAGGCGGTCAAGATGATTTGGCCAGACGACTGGGAGCTTTGCCGAAAGCACGAATGCAGAGATCAAAGCCCGGACTTTGGTCGTGAGGATCGCTTTTTCCTCAGTCAACAACTTCGCAAGCTTAAAACAGACGTCGTGAAGATGCAGGCCCTGCAGGCGGTGTTGGTTCAGGAAAGAAATGCAACGGAGATTTTCAACCTTTCCGATGAGGAGATCGTCGATCAAACCGCGGCCCACTTGATCAATGGCCGTTTACATATTCATGCCCGGTCTCGGCGTCTGGTCTCAGGCGGGGGTTCTTCCGCTCCTGAGGGCCAGGAATCGTCAGCTCCCGCATTTCCTATGTCCGAGCGCCAATCGCTTCAGCAGTCGTCTCCTTCTCGTGCGAGTGGGGGCTATTCGGCGCCGGCTCCCTCAAATGCAGGCAGTGCGGGAGCCGCGCAAACAGCATCCAGCACCAGTTCATCGCCGCAGGCTGCCGCGCCGTCTTCGCCCGCACCTGCCGCAGCTTCCACACCGTCCTCATCGCCCCTGCCTGCCGCCTCGTCCATTCCGCCGTCTTCGAGCTCAACAGGTGCATCCGCAACGGATTCAGCGCCACCTTCATCCACGCTCCCTTCATCGACGCCACCGTCTTCGACGCCCCCGTCATCCACTCCACCCTCGGCGGCGCCCACAGCTTCGTCTGCGCCGGATTCAGCACCACCTTCGTCCACGCCACCTTCGTCCACGCCACCTTCGTCCACGCGACCGTCTTCGACCCCGCCGTCCTCCACACCACCCTCGTCGGCGCCCACAGGTTCGTCCGCGCCGGATTCAGCGCCACCTTCGTCCACGCCACCTTCATCGACGCCTCCTTCATCTCCCCCATCGTCCACTCCGCCGTCGTCGGCGCCGGATTCGTCACCGCCGAAGTCCGCCCCGGATTCCCCGCCAACATCGGCTCCATCCTGATTTAGTTCACAACCGCCGCATCTTTTGCCGGGAACGCGACCTTGATCATTCCCCAGCCGCTCATTTCCGCGTGCCACAACAAACCGCAACGCGAAGCCTGGCTCGCGCAATTGCCCGCGACCATCCATCTGCTCGCGGAGCGATGGTCCCTCGTGCTCGAAGCTCCATTCGAAAATGCAAGTGCCGCCTGGGTCGCGCCTGCGAAGTTGACGGATGGAACGGCCGCAGTCCTCAAGCTCGCCATGCCGCACGTCGAAGGCGATCATGAAATCGACGGCCTGCAATTCTGGCAGGGCAGCCCTACGGTGCGGGTCCTGCAAGCAGACAGAGGTTTGGCAGCAATGCTGTTGGAGCGATGCGAGCCGGGGGAGGGCTTGTGGAAGCGTCCGAAGTCTGAGCAGGATACTGTCCTTGCCGGAATTCTGAAAGGATTGGGGCGAATGCCTCCAGAGCCGCACCCGTTCCGGCATCTTTCCACCATGCTGGCGGTCTGGAGGAATCGGGCTCTGGCCCACAAAGCGGAATGGCCTGACGAGAGACTGGTCAATGAAGGTCTGCGGCTGTTTACCGAGCTGAGCGAGTCCACGGCAGACCAGACCTTGTTGGCCACCGATCTGCACGCCGGAAACGTCCTCCATGCGCAGCGCGAACCCTGGCTCGTCATCGATCCCAGGCCATACATCGGGGATCCCGCATACGATGCGACCCAGCACCTCATTAACCGCGCGAAGGTGGGTGCGGACCCATGCGGAACAATCCGGAGATTCGCTGAACTCGCCGGTCTCGATCCGGAACGGGTTCTACTGTGGACCTTCGCTCGCGCCGCGGCCCAGCCGAGAGACGATTGGGCCAAGAGTCCCCTCATCGAATTGGCGCAGGCAATCGCGCGGTGAATCGCACCTGACCGGACTCAGTTGCACATGGGCCACGATACAACTCATGCAGCAAGGTCCCCATAACTTTCACTCGCCGAAACCTGCGCTACACTCATTTGCAGAGAAGACACGATGCTCGAAGCTTTTGCCGGAAGACTCAAGTGGGAACGGACTCCATCAGGAATCCGCGCCGAGATGTCGCCGCCACTGAATAAGGAATTGGTCAAAACCTTTGCCCTCAGAGCTTACTTCCTTTCTCTGTATTTCGCCTTCCTCCAGTACTTCTTCAATCACATCGACCATCGTCCGCACTCAACCATACCGACCTGGGGTGAGTTTCTCGGGCTTGGAACTTTGATTCTGGTTTTCAGATGCCTCGATACAGCCACCACCCGCAAAGCGCTCTTCCTTGATCCCACTGGGCTGACGATCAAAGTCCGGAGCCTCTTTGGAGTCGTTCGAACCAAGCGCGAGTATGCACTCGCCACGCTAACTAATCTGCGATTCGTCGCCAACTCCAGGAAGAGGCTCATCAAAAACGAAGACCACCAAAACGAAATCCAGATCGATCAGGACTACAGCACCCGCAGCTTCTTCGTTGGCATCAGCGAGGAGGAAGCGACCGCCCTCATCGCCGGCATGATGGAGATCTATCCGTTCCCGAATTACCTCCCGTCATAATCGCCTGGTCCTCCTGCCTTGGCCGGCCATCCGGCATCCGGGATGGCGTCGGCTCATTTACCGCATTATGGAACACCGTCCCCCATAAAGAGGTGCATACTGGTGCATAGGCCGCTTTTCCCCGGAAACCCTCCCCTTGGGTGCCCGTATTTCGCCTCGGCCTATCAATATAAGGGGCATTGCGATCAAGGTTCCGCTCAAACTTGTCGGACCCATCGCCAATCGAATGAACAGATCGCGCTTTCGAATCCGGCAAAGTCCCGATTCGGATCGCGCACGATTTTTGCAACCCGCCTCCACATTGCGAGGCAGGTTTCGCGCGGCTTAGAATGATCTTCCGCCCGCGCAAGAGGAATTGGTCGCACGAACTGCGCACGAACTGGTTGAATCAGAGAGGGTTTTTATGACAGAAGCTGCTCGCTATCCCGGCATTCGCATCACAGCAAACGGAAATCAGCTTGTCTCCTACCACACCGAGACGCGTATCGCCGACGCTGGCGTTTTTTATCCCATCACCCCCTCCACTGAGGGTGGCGAGCTCTTCCAGCAGGCCTATGCCGAGGGCCATCTCAACGTCTTTGGCCACAATACGATCGCCATTGAGACCGAAGGCGAACACGCGGCCCAGGGCGGCGCCATTGCCCACTCCGTCTGCGGCAAGCGCGTGGTCAATTTCACCTCCGGCCAGGGCGTTGTCTACGGCGTGGAGCAGTATTACCACGCGCCCGGCAAGGGCAGCACCATGGTGCTCGAAGTCGGCGCCCGCGCGCTGACCAAGCACGCGCTCAACGTCCACTGCGGCCATGACGATATATATGGCGCGCTCGACACCGGCTGGATCATGATCATGGGCAAGGACGCCCAGCAGGCCGCCGACCAGGCCCTCATCCTGCGCCGTGTTACCGAGCTTTCGCTCACCCCTGGCATGAACATCATGGATGGGTTCCTCACCACCCACCTCGAGCGCACCTTCTACAAGCACGAGTCGGAACTGATCCGCGAATACCTCGGCTCCCCCGAAGACATCATCGACTGTCCCACCCCCGCCCAGCGCACCCTCTTCGGACCCACCCGCCGCCGCGTCCCCAAAATGATGGACCTCGCCAACCCCATCCTCCTCGGCCCCGTCCAGAACCAGGAACACTACATGCAGGGCATCGTGGCGCGCCGCAACAACTTCGCCGAGCCCATTCTGCAATTCTTGGAAGACGCCTATAAGGACTTCGGCGAACTCACCGGACGCCACTACGGCCTCATCACCAAATACAAGACTGACGACACCGACACCGTCTTCGTCTCCCTCGGCTCTGCAGCGGAGAACATTGAAGCTGCCGTCGACTACCTCCGCGAAACCCGCGGCATCGCCGTCGGCTCCATCCACGTCAACGTGATTCGGCCGTTCCCTGAAGCCGCCATTGTTGAAGCGCTCAAGGGCAAGAAGAACGTCATCATTCTCGAGCGCACTGACGAAGCCCTGTCCCCCGACAACCCACTCGGCAAAGACATCCGCACCGCCATCTCCAAGGCCATCCAGACCGAAGGCCGCCCCGCGCAGGAAGGCCTGCCCACCCTCTCGCTCAGCGATGTGCCCCGCATCTTCGCCGGAACCTACGGCCTCGGCTCCCGCGACTTCCGCCCCGAGCACATCATCGGCGCCTACGATTTCGCAACCGCCAACCTTGCCCGCAAAGACGGCAAGACCGCGGCCGACGGCGTCAGCTTCTTCGTCCTCGGAATCGACCATCCCTACTCCGTCGTCGGCCACGAAACCCCCTCCCTCCTCCCCGAGGGCGCAGTCGCCGTCCGTTTCCACTCCATCGGCGGCTGGGGCGCAATCACCACCGGCAAAAACCTCGGCGCCATCATCGGCGATCTCAATGACCTCCTCTACGAGCGCGACGGCCTCAAAGACGACTTCGGCAATCCCAAGGAAGTCATCCACGTCAGTGCCAATCCCAAGTACGGTTCTGAGAAAAAGGGTTCGCCCACCAGCTCCTTCATGGTCGCCGCCAAAGACCGCATCCGCGTCAACTGCGATCTCCGCCATGTAACCGTGGTCCTCTGCTGCGATCCCAAGGCGTTTACCCACTGCAACCCGCTTGACGGCATGGCTCCCGGCGGCGCGCTCATCTGGGAGTCCGACGAGGAAGGCGAGCAGGCCTGGGAGCGGCTGCCCCTCTGGGCACGCAAGCAAATCATCGATAACAACATCCGCGTCTTCACTCTTCCCGGCTTCAACATCGCCAAGAAGGCTACCGACCGCGGCGACCTCCAGCTCCGCATGCAGGGCAACGCTTTCCTCGGCGGATTCTTCGCCGTTTCCAGCCTCCTTGAAGAGTTTGGCATCACGCAGGAGCAGTACCGCGACGTTGTTCACAAGCAGTACGTGAAGAAGTTCGGCAAGCTTGGTGACGCTGTAGTCGCCTCCAACATGGAAGTCATGATTCAGGGCTTCGAGCAGGTGAAGGAAATCAAGATCGGCGTCCTTACCGCGGCCGACCGTTCTACCCTTCGCGGCCAGGCCTTGCTGCCCATTCTTGAACTCGCCACCGCCGGCGGATGCAGCACCGGTTGCCGTTCCACGCCGCTGCCCGCAGGCCAGGCCGCGCGCCCGCCCATCGACTCCATCGCCGCCTTTGACGCCGAGTTCCGTTCGAGCTACGGTTACGACCAGCCCGCCACGCCGCTCTCGGCCATGGGCGTCATCGCCGCCGCCACCGGCGACACGGCCTCCAAATATGTAGCACGCCGCGAAACCCCGCTCTACATTCCCGAAAATTGCACCCAGTGCATGGAGTGCATCAGCGTCTGCCCAGACACCGCCCTGCCCAACACCTCGCAGGACCTCGGCACGCTGCTCACCACGGCGGTCAGCTACTACATAGCCGATCCCGCCGATCGCAACACGCTCCTCCGCGCCCTGCCTGAAATTGAGAAGCAGACCCGTCAGCGCATGGTCGCCGAAATCAAGACCGGAACCCCGCTGCCCACCATCCTCCGCGATGTAACCGACAGCATCGAAGGTTTCTCGCAGCAGTCCAAGCAGCAATTCTTTGACATCATTGCCAAGGTGCCGATGGCCTATCAGAAGGTCAACGCGATCTTCTCCTCACCGGAGCGCAAAGCGCCAGGCTCCGGCGGCATCTTCAGCATCTTCGTATCGGACCTGTGCAAAGGCTGCGCTGCCTGCGTCACTGCCTGCGGCGATCACCAGGCTCTCCGCATGGTTGCCGAAACGGAAGAAGTCAACGCCGAACACGAAACCGGCACCGGCTTCCTCAATCTGCTGCCTGACACTTCGCAGAAGTACCTCGGCCTCTACAACTCGGCCAACCCGGCTGACTCCAAGACCGCGACGCTTCGTAATATGTTGATGGTCCGCACCAACTACGACGCACTTGTAGCCGGTGATGGCGCCTGCGCTGGATGCGGCGAAAAGTCGGTCCTCCGCTCCATCGCCGCTGTGACGGAGGCCTACATGCGCCCCGTCTACCACGCCAAGAGCGACCGCTTCGTCGCCAAAGCCGGTGAGCTTGAGAAGAACGGCGTAGCCCGTCTAGAAGCCCTCAAGGCCCGCAACGAAGGTGAATACGCACTCCTCCGTCAGGCCATCGCGCACCTGATCCTCGGCCTTGGCGGCGAAGACGTAAAAGACACCAAGACCCGCATCGCCGCTTATGAAGCCGAGCACGGCGCCATCACCGATGCCCAGCTCATCGAAGCCATCGCCGCGGTCCTGCTCACTGAAGCCTTCAACCACAAGTCGCTGCAGCCCATCGACGGCCGCCTCGCCAATGGCATGAGTGTCATGGCCATGGCCGCCCACACCGGCTGCAACACGGTCTACGGTTCCACCTCGCCCAACAACCCACATCCCTATCCGTGGATGAACTCGCTCTTCCAGGACGGCATCACCGTTGGGTGGCTTATGGGTGAAAGCTTCATCGTCGACCACGCACGCCGCTCGGTTCTTCCTGAGCGACTAGCCGACATCGTCCTCACCAAGGACGAGAACACCATTACCGACGAAACCTACTACCACTACACGCACTTCACCGATGCTCTGATGACAGATCAGGAAATCGTCGAACTGCCCAAGGTATGGGTCGTGGGCGGCGACGGCGGCATGGGCGACATCGGCTACCAGAACATGTCCAAGGTCATCCTGCAGAACCGGCCCAACGTCAAGGCCCTCATGCTCGATACGCAGGTCTACTCGAACACCGGCGGCCAAAACAGCGATTCAACCCCCATGCTCGGCGGCGGCGACATGAACACTTTCGGCGCAGCCACGCAAGGCAAAAACACTGAGAAGAAGACGGTCGCCGAAACCTTCCTCGCCGGCCACGGTTCGCCGTTCGTCGCGCAGGTTTCCATGGCCAACGCGCCCAAGCTCTACCGGGCAATTCTGGATGGTCTGGAGTATCGCGGCACTTCGTTCCTGCAGTGCTTCACCACCTGCCAGCCCGAGCACGGCGTGCCCGACGACATGGCCCTTCACCAGGCACAGCGCGTTCGCGACAGCCGCGGCGCACCAGAGTTTGTCTTCAACCCACGGCTCGGCGAAACCTATCAGGATGCCCTCGATCTCAAGGGCAACCCATCGATTGATCTTGACTGGTACGAGACCAAGTCCAAGACCACCGGCGAAATCGCGCGGTACACCGTAGCCCACTGGTGCACCACCGAAGCCCGCTTCCGCAACCACCTCCGCAAGCTCAAGCCCGAAGCGGCCGCCAAGCTCATTCACCTCGATAACATGCTGGTCAGGATTACGCAGCAGGACGTTGTCTACCGCCGCTATCTAACCCCCGGTCACCGCGCCTTCATTCCCGATTTCGGCGTGTACATCACCTGGGAAGAAAACGGCAAAACCGAGTACCGCGCACTATCTCGCCAGCTCGTCATGTTCTGCGTCGAACGGCGTAAGGCGTGGCGCATGTTGCAATCGAAGGCGGGCATCGTGAACAAGGAATACGCCGCCCAGAAAGCAATCCTGGCCGACGTGGA
>JBEKRU010000057.1:0-34956 GCA_049518435.1 Occallatibacter sp.
CTTCCCATGTGCCGCGTCTATCCGGCATCGCAGCCAGATCAGGAAACACTCGTCTTGCCGCGAAGCCCGAAATGGGCTCGCAATGAGCCCAAATTGAGTTAGCTATGAGGTTCCATGAAGAGACAGTCTGTGCGCCCCACCGCCGCGCCGCCCGCCGAAAAGACGCAACACGCGGACGAAGATGCAGTCATTCACCTGCTCGCACAGAGCTTTGAAGACAAGCCCATCTGGGCGGAGCTGTGGGAGAACTTCCACGATGCGCTCTTTCCCGCACAGCTTCCTCCTTTGGAACTGACTTCGACGCCGATTCCGCTGCCTGACCCCATGGCGGGAAAAACGAACCCGTGGGCTCTGGGGACGGCAACACTCGTGAATGGCGGGGTGGTTACTCTGCTTCTGTTCCTTGGGTTGGGCACAACGATTCACCGTCTGCCGAAATCCGCTTCCGGCCAATCCATCGACTTGAAAGACTTCACGCTGTTTGCGCCACCCAGCGCACCCGCGCATGGCGGTGGTGGTGGCGGGGACCATGAACTCACAAACCCGATGGTTGGCAGAGCGCCGAAACAGGAATTGATGCCCATCGTTCCTCCGCAGGTTCAGACGCTGGATAACCCCAGGCTCCCCGTCGATCCAGCCGTCGCCGTGCTGGTGAAGCTTCCGGAAAACCCGTCGCTCCCCAATATCGGCGCGCTGAAATCGCCCAATGTGAGCATAATGTCGAATGGTCAGGGAGGTCCCGCCGGCATCGGCTCTCATGGGACGGGTGGGGATGGCCCGGGTGATGGGCCAGGAGTTGGACCGGGGCGCGATGGCAACTACGGTGGATCGGTTTACACACCCGGAGTGGGCGGTGTCACTCAACCGGTTCCCATCGTGTTTCCTGAAGCGGAGTTTTCCGATGAGGCGCGCAGGTCCAAGTATCAAGGGATCTGCATGATTGCCGTAATCGTGGATGCGCACGGCTACCCGCAGAATCCCCGGGTGATTCAACGGTTGGGAATGGGCCTGGATGAAAAGGCGATGGAAGCTGTGAAGAAATATCGATTCAAACCGGCGCTCAAAGACGGAAAGGCGGTTCCGGTGATGATCACGGTCGCGGTCAATTTCCGGTTGTATTAGCCGTCTTATTGTTCGCATGAGGTGCGTCAATTCTGAAACCGCCGTCGCCCAGCCGCCACACAACACCCATCTAACGCTAGCCCATCCCTCCCGTATGCTCTAAGCTCTCCTTATGGCCGATCGAACACCGTATAGTGCAATCACAAAAGGAATCGTCGTAAGCGTTTTCCCCACTTACCTTGAGGCGCAATCCTCGCCAGAAAGTTCGAAGTACTTCTGGGCTTATCGAGTCATCATCGAGAATCAGGGACAGGAAACCGTGCAACTCCTCAGCCGGCACTGGATGATCACAAATGCGCGTGGCGAATTGACTGAAGTCAAGGGGCCGGGTGTCGTGGGCGAGCAACCCGTCCTCAAGCCCGGCGAGAGCCATGAATATACAAGCGGCGTGCCTCTCAACACCCCATCGGGCATGATGGGCGGCGCCTACCAGATGGAGAGTGAGAGCGGTGAGCGGTTTGATATCGAGATACCGACATTCTCGCTGGACCGTCCCAATCAGGATGTACTCCTGAATTGAGGATCAATCAGCTTCTCCCGCTTCCGCATCCGCGCAATCTCGTATGCAGTCTGCCTCCGCATCGGCGCATCTATTTTCACGCCAATCGGTTTCTCAATCCGCAACGCCGCGCGCCCTGGAGCGTTAGGGGAGTGGTCCAAAAACCGCCACGCCCGTCGGGGTTCCCACATAAACCTTCCCATTCACAATCAGCGGAGTAATGTACTTGTTTCCATTTCCAAAACTGTCGCGTCCGTTCGCAGCCTGCCCGCTGTTGTATAACTCATGCGCCAGGTTTGTCGCGTCATAAGCGTGCAGCACCGCGGCGGCGCCTGTGCTCGATTCCAAAGCCCACACGATTCCGTTCTGCGTCCCGTTCGCGGAGACACTCGGCGTCGCCCCAGGGTATCCAAATGCCGCCGCCGACTGGCTCGACGAAGTCGTCGCAAGCTTCGCATTCGTCATTGGGAAAGCCTTCAAAGTATCTCCCACTGCTCCGTAGTAGAGCACTCCGTTGAAAAATGCCGGCGTGGAAAAGACCTGGCCCGAAAGTGCGCCAGTTACCACCTGATAGATATTGTTATCGACGGGCGGATTGGCGCTGAACTTACCCATGTTATCCCGGTCGGCCAGATAGATGTCACTATCCTTGCCTGCGCCCACAATCAGATGATGGACAACGCCGCCGCTATCGGTCTGGTCTGGCAACAGCACCTCGCCCCCCGATCCCAGGTCTTCATCCTCGTCCGATTCCGTCACCGTGTTATAAGTCTGGAAGTAATCGGCCACGGCCAGCTTCCCGCTCGTGGAGAGCTTGATCATCGCATTGCCGAAATCGTTCATCGTCGGGAAACCATTTGCAGTTTCGGTGGTGTCGTATGTGCCGTTCGCGTCAAGGAAATAGAGATTTCCGCTGCCGTCCGCGGCAATCCCGTCGCCGCTCATCCAGATAGCACCCTCGTTTCCATTCGGCGTCACGTTCAGCAACTGCGTTTGCAGCAGCGTCGACTCGCTGTACCCCATCACCCATCCCGTATAAGGCCTGATGTCGCAGTGCGAAGCAAAACCAATATAGATCGTACCGCTCAATAAGAGCAGGGCAGCGCGCTCTTTATACTGCCCCGGCTCGAAGACAACATTGCCATTCGAAGAGCTATCTCCCGTCCCCGGATAACTCGCCGCAATCTCAGTCGGACTGCCGCTGATCTCAGCGCCGGTCGTAACATCGAGCGCATGCAGCCGCTGGTGATAATTGCCGCTCGCATCCTTGGTCATGCCAATCGTGAAGAGCTCGCCGTTTGTCCCTTGCTTGCGATCGATGACCGGCGTCGAGGTGATTCCTATCTCGGGCGTAACCTGCCCGCAGCCGCGGTTGTCGCTTGTGGTTTCACCGCTGCCCAGTACCGATGTCTTCCAAATCTGCGCCCCGCTGTCTGCATCGAAGGCATAAACACTATCGTGTTCCGTAGCCACATACAGAACATTGCGCAGTTTTCCGCCGGCAGTCACGTTAGCCAGATAAAGCGGCTCAGCGTCCACCAAGCCGTCCACCGTGTCGAATCCAATCTTGCCGAACTGGGTGGAGTTCACATTACTCAACGTCAGGATCGTCTCTTGCGCATTGAGCCCGTCCCGCGCGATGTCATCGTGATAAGTGGTTACGTCCGGTGCAATAGTCGTTACGACGCCAGCCTGCACCGTCAGAGCCAACGAGGCAGATTGAGTCAGGCTTCCGGAGGTGCCGGTAAAAGTAACCGACGGCGTAGACGCCACCGCAGTCGAAGCAGCGGTTAACGTTACGCTCTGCGCCGTGCCCGGGGTCAACGCAAGCGTCGCCGGACTCGCAGTCACTCCTGAAGGAAGCCCTGTGATTGCGACAGCGACAGTGCTGCTGAACGAATTCACCGCCGTCGCAAGTACGCTGACCTTCGCGCCTGTTGCCCCGGCCGTGATAGTCAGCGAAGTCGGTGTCACCGTCAGCGAGAAGTTCGGCGGCGGCGCGGCTGCCGTTACAGTTAATGAAACGGTGGCCGAATGACTGAGGCTCCCTGAAGTTCCGGTAAGAGTTACCGTTGCACTGCCGGCCGCCGCTGCTGAAGATGCGGTCAGCGCCACGCTCTGCGCCGTGCCCGGCGTCAACGTAAGCGTCGCCGGGTTCGCAGTCACTCCGGAAGCAAGCCCAGTAATCGCGACGATCACCGTGCCAGTAAAACCATTCTCCGCATCGGCTTGAACACTGATCTGTTGCTGTGCACCGCCGGCCACAAGCGCAACTGTCGCTGGTGTCGACGAAAGCGAAAAATCCGCCGGCAACGGAGGCTGCGGAGCAGGAGCCGAACCTCCGCCGCATGACGCGAGCGCCACGCACAGCGGGAACCACGCCCCAAACGCGATCTTCGCAAATGTGTAATTTACCGGCCCCTGGGCTGAGCTACAGATCACTTCCCCTGTGGAGGATCTGACGGATCGCCGCGAGCGTGAATTTCTAATTCGCAATCGAGGACCTCATCTATGCCAGAAACATCGATCCAACAATCAGAGTGAACTGCTATTGCAAAGAGCGACGGCTCATTACGACGACAAGCTTCTAACGAGACAAAATAGACGCTTTCACACAGGATGTCCACGATCTGTTCAGAATTGATCACATCGGCATTCCGCGGCCGGGTCCCTGGAGAACGCCCATGCTCCGATTCTGGGACCTGGAAATCATCTCAATCCGCGCACCCAACCAGTCTCACCCGAATCAGTTTCTCCTGCTTCCGCACCTGTGCAAACTCTTAAGCAGACAGCATTCGCATCAACGTGTCCCTCTTCACGCCCCGCGCCTGTCCCTCTCTCATCGCGGTCTCGTCGCGACGCGTCGGGCGTCATCTCGCAGCGGCGCCGCTCGTCAAAACAACATTCCTGCTTGAGATCGTCGGTGTCGCTTCGCCATCCGCCGCTTGAGCCATCGCACGCAGTGTGTAGCTTCCGGGAGTTGCGGGAGCAGTGAGCATGAGTTGGTAAGACTGTGCTCCCATCGGGTTCAACGAAAAGGCAGTCTCTTCCATTGCCGCATCCTTGCCCAGCGCGTCTGTAAACACGAGCCTCAGCTTGCCGCTCCTTTGGCGGTTTTCATCATTCACCATCAGAACCGTGAAGGATCGCGACTCTCCCGCAACCAGCGATGGGTGCCAGAAGTTCAAATACACGCCCAGAGGATTGAACGCATTCTCCATGGCGTTCTCGTAGTGGGGCTCCAGCTTCAGATTCTTCACATCAATAAAATGATCTGAGGTAAACGCAAGCGGATCGCTGGTGGTCAGGTAGACAAATTGCAGCACGGCTGCGTAATGACGATAAGCGCGCCAAAACTCCGTTTCGCCTCCCAGTAAATACGATTCAAGAGCCACGCGGTTCTGCGTTGAATCCTGATCGCCGAGCAGCCTGGAGTACAGATTCTTCGTCAACTGCGTCGGTGAGCCATCGCGATTCAACCACGTCCAACTGTATTCGTTCAGGATCATGGCATGGGCAGTCTTCATGGTGATGTTATTCGGCTCCGGCCCGGTCATTAATTCAAAATCAGTCATGTGAAACCCATAGCTGGGCTTCTCCGCGGCCAGACCATACAGCAGATATTGATGATCCTCTACCGGATCGTCTCCTCCGGCCGGTGCGTTATATCCGTTCTCCCATGGCCGATTCGAAAGATCCAACCCGCGCACGGCAGGGATAATCGTCGATGAGAACTCTGGTAAAACAGACTCGTTGCTCGCGTCCCAGATGGCCACGCTCGGATGGTTCCAGTTGTCCCGCATCCATTCTCGATACTCCGTGATCATCTCGCTGGTATCGTAATTGGCGCGCCAGCTACTCCAACTCGGCGCGCCCGTCCACACCATGTATTCGTTCTCAATCAGCAATCCATTTTCGTCGGCTACTTCCAGCCAGCGATCCGGCACCGGGCCAATGCAGAAGCGAAACGCATTCCAATGCAGTTGCTTGGGAATATCGACCAGCAGCCGATGCAGCCACCCTTCGTTCCAGGGCAATGTCCCGCTCTCAGGATCCTCAAAGAAGCGATGCAAGGTAATGTTCGACCCCCGCAGGAAATAGGGATGCCCATTCAGATAAGCGCGCTGTGTCGCTGTATCGAACCTGAATTCGCGCATGCCGAAACGTGTCGTCACATTATCGCCGCGCGTCCTGGTAGAAACCGTGTACAGAAAAGGGTCTTCCGGGCTCCACAAATGCGCACTGCCGATCGGCACCGTCTGCTGCACCGTTTTCGTTTCACCAGCTTCGAGATGAACACTCGTTTCGATTGCGCCCGAGGCCGCTGCATGCGACTTCCACTCGGTAACTTCATGTGTCACTAACGTAGTTATCGCGTGATCGGCATAGTTATGCAGCTCTGTCTCTACCAGCACGCTTGAGTGTACAAGCTGCGGTGCCGCCTGCACATTGGTGATGACCGGGTTGTCGGTCGCAATCAGGCTGACATCGTCGTAGATGCCCGGTGTCCAGCGGTTCTTCTCAAAATCCGTCCCCTGGGAGACGTCGGCAGGAAGCACTCCCGGATGCGCGCCGATCCGAATCACCAGCTCATTGGGAGCGTTCCAATGGATGGCCTTGCTTACATCGAATACTGCCGAGGTAAAGCAAGGATCATGTTCCCCGATCCGGGCACCATTCAAATAGACCACCGCGCCGAATTGCGCCTTGTTCACTTTCAGCAAAGCAACAACCGCTCGCGCCGGCCCCTGAAAAATCCTTCTGTACCAGAAATAATTCCGCACCTGGTGCGAGATGCCACGCGCTTCTCCCAGCTTGTCGTAGTCCGCCTGTGAGAATCTACCATAGCGCGCAAGGGCGGAAAGTAGCTGGCGGGTCTGGTACTGATCCACATCCTGAAAAACCGGCATTGCCGAGTGCGTCAGCCCGGGAACCGGCGCAATGTGACTGTAGGACTTCGGCATGTCGTCCGGGCCAACGCTATCCTCAACATCCCACTGACCGTTCAGAGATACCGCTGTGCGATGTGCATTCTGCGCCGATACCAAGAGGGGAGTTCCGAGCAATCCGCACAAGAATGCCGAAAGAACCGTTCTTTTCAAGCTCATTGGTTGTCTCTTTTTCCTTCGCCTCCCAATGGTAGTCCTCAGACATGCCCGCGTCCCTTCCGTGCGGCGGAACAAAAGCAGTCATGGTTAATTCACAGCGAAATCCGGGAAGCGCGACACTAGAATTCCCTCTCGAAGATCAACGCAGCCTTCCCCTTATACATCCCAACTTCCCTTTGCCTGAACCCGCATTTCTCCGCAACCCGGATCGACGCCCGATTGTCCGGGTGAATCATGCAGGCCACCGGTGAAGCGCCGAAATGTCCCCGTCCCCAACCCAGCACCGCTCGTACCGCCTCGGTCGCATAGCCCAATCCTTGTTTCGAAGCGGCAAGCACCCATCCGGCCTCCGCGAATGAACCAAGCGCGGGAACAATCTCCCGCCTGTACTCCGACAATCCCGCCTCGCCAACATACGCGCCCGTAGCTTTCTCTTCCAGGACCCAATAGCCGAACCCAAGCAGCCGCCAATGGCCGGCATACCGCAGCAGCCGGCTCCAGCTTTCCTCTGCCGTCTGCGGCCTCCCGCCGATGTACTGTGTCACACCCTCATCGCTCCACAGTGCCGCCATCTTGGCCGCGTCTGCAAGTGCATGCCCCCGCAATCGCAGCCGTGCGGTCTCAATTACGGGAACACTTAACGATCCCTGGCCAATACCATCCATGCCCACAGTCTAACCGCGTCGAATGCGCGTCCAGCCACTATGAACTCCGAATTGTCATCTGTAACCTGTAATCTGCTCTCATGGTCTTCGCCAAACGCCTTCGCGAGGGAGTCATCAGCGGACAGATCACCTGCTCCGTCCGCATCTGGACCAGCCCGCACGTCATCGCAGGCAACCGCTACAAAATGGGCGAGGGCCACATTGAGATTGATTCCATCACTCCCATTGGCTTCCCCGACATCACGCCCCAGCTCGCCCGCGAATCCGGCTTCACCGGCGTCCTCGATCTACTCAAGATCGCCCAGCACGGCAAAGGCAGCAACATCTACCTGATCCGCTTCCATTACCTTCCCCCGCGCAAGACAAAGAAACCAAGCCAGCCCACCAGGCCTTAGTCCCTGAGTCCCTGGTCCCCATTCCCAATTCCCTGTTCCCTGGTTTCTGCGCCGGGGTCCCCAGCGACAGGTCTTCGTCGCTGGGGTGGCTATTGACAAAGGCCTTCGCTCGTTGTCCCATTCACTAATGCCACGCACTTCCCCTCCTCGCGCTTCAAATGGCCGCCGCTCGCTTCAGTGCGACCCGCCCGCTCTCGCATCACTTGCGATAATGGCCGTCACCCTTCTCTTCACAGGATGTGGATACTCTAGGCTCGACAAGCAGCCCGCCGCCGTCGCCACCGCCGCCAGTCTCGTCGTCAAGAACGCCACAGACGCCTACACCGCCGCCATCGACCTGCACACCCAGGAGCAGGTCTACGCTGGCGACCTCAAAGTGGAATCCGGCGAAACCTGGGACTACGCCACCCTCGTCCCACTCCTCACTCCTGAAGATCTCAAAGCCCGCACCGCGGTCCTCGACGCCCTCAAAACCTACGCCCAGTCGCTTTCAGCCGTAACCGATACCACCCCCTCAAAGGATCTCGTCGCCGCTGCCAGGTCCACCGGCGCCAGCCTCAAAACCGTAAGCGCTGCCATCCAGACCGAAGCAGGGGACACAACAGCCACCGGGGTCAGCGCAACAACCGCCAACATCGTCAGCACCGCCACCGTGGCCCTCGGCGAATACCTCACCGCCAATAAGGTCAACGCCGAATTGCCCGCCGTCACGGCACAAATGGACCCCCAGATTCAAGCCCTCTGCAAGCTCCTCACCGATGACATCGGCACCATCAGGAAGCAGACGAAAAAGGACAGCGAAGATCTGCGCCGCCAGCAATGGACCTTCATCACCGTGAACCGCGCAAAGCTCTCACCCGTCGAACTCCGCACCGAGGTCGAAAAGCTCCCCGGCATTTTGAAAGCGGAACAGACCAGTGACGCTTCATTGGCCAACCTGCTCGCCGCCATCCAGCACCTGGCCACTGCGCATCACGCGCTCATGCTCGCCGCGCAGGCCAACAGCCCTGAAACCGCAAAGCAGCGCCTCGCCGACCTCCAAGCCGCCGGTACCAGCCTCAGCAGCTTCTATCAAGGCCTGTCCGCCAATTAACCTCGCAACAACGGAGCCCAACCCTGATGAGTCGTTCGCCAAATCCGCCCAGCTCGCCGAATCCGCCCAGTTCGCCAATCTCGTCCGATTCGTCCACCGCGCCCGACGCAGGTACCCCCACCGAAGCCCAGGTCTATGCCGCCTATCAATCCCTCCTCGACACCCTCAATGCCGAAGCGGAATCCTGCACCGACCCCGACACCGAGCAGCTCCTCAACGAATCGGCGCAGGCCGTATCCGACTTCTTGACCGAGGAAAACGAAGTTGCCCTTCAGGCCAGCACCGCCGCCTTCACCGCGCTTACGCCTCAAATGAAGAAGGCCAACGATCAGTTGGCCAAGCTCAAGGCCCAGATTGACGCCATCGCCGACAAAATCGCGAACGCAGACAAAGTGCTCGGAGCCATCTCCGACGTGTTGGCAATTGCTTCAAAGTTTTAACAGCCATCCAGACTAGTCCCTGTTCCCTGGTCCCTGCTTCTTCGCCAGCCGCTCCTTCAACTGTTCCAGATACAAACTCTCCGGCAATTCCAGCCCATCTCCAGACTCATAAAACGCCCCCATCCTTCCCTCCTGTGGGTGATCCTGTCTCCCCTTCGAATGAATCACCCAGTTATAAGCTCCCGGCGGGCTTTCCACCTGTATCTCGTCCACAGTCGAGTTATAAAGCACGTTATAAGCTCCCGCCCATCCATGCCCCGTTCCCATGTTCAGCCGATTGAAGTTTTCAAACCTTCCCTTGTAAGTCAACTGCTCATAGAGCGATCCCGTCGCCCACCTGTGATGCGGTCCCGCATCCAGATCGCTTCCCTTGGCCCACGAGTCCCGAAACACGTTCGGTCCCGCAACCCGCGCCTGCGTTGTCCACACGTGATTTAGCCGCCCTGTCACGTTGCATCGCTGCATCAAAACCTGTTGCCCATCCACGTTAAAGGCAAACGGCGCAGCACTCCCCTCCTTGATTGGCGTATCAATGTGGTCCCCTTCCACGTCCTGAACCGTGATCCCCCGCCCATGTTGAAGAACATAGACAATGTTGGCGTAGTTCTCCACGTGCACATTCCGCATCCATGCGTCTTCCACGGATTCGAACTTTGAAAAGAGCGAGTCGAAAAAGCTCCCCTCCGTGCTCGGCACCGCGCCCGGAGTGTTATAGTTGGGCGCCCTCTTGAAAGCCGCGCCATCGCTGCGTAAATTCTCCACTCCAACCTGAGTTACCCGCTCCGGAAACTCATACTTCCACACCGACGCGCCGTCCACCTTGTTCATCGGTTGAGTTAGCGGCGCGTCTAACTTCAGCAGATATCCCTTGTCTGTCTTCGCCATCGCCACCACCCGCCGGTCAAAGCGCAGAGCCATGTCCGTTTTCCATTGCTCTATATTGCTGCCGTCGCGCCGCGCAGGAATCCGGTCCATGCCCAGGTTGTGAATGAAACCCTCGGTCATGTTCCACTGCACAATCACCCGATCCCCCACCGCGAAGAAGCCATCCGGCGCATCCACCGTCACCGCCTCTGCGCCCAGGGGCACAAACTCGTCCACAATCGGCCTCCGGCTGCGCACCTCTTTCCACGCACCCGCCCCGCCAATGCGCAGAATCGCGTGCGGCAAACCCTCCGCCACCAGCGTCGTGCCTTGCGCGTCCATCCCGCTTCCCCGCAACACCACCCCGCTGACATCAAGTTTTATGGTCCCCGCGATTCGGAACACCCCCGGCCCCAGCAGCACCGCCCCGCGCATCCCGTTTGCGTCCACCGGCAGCTTGCTCATCCCTTCAATCGCGCTTTGAATAACTTCTGTCGCATCCTGCCCCGCAATCCCGCCCGGAGGCGCATCCACCCGCACCTTTATCGGCACATCCGGAATCGCCGTCTCCCCCTCCATGTACCCCACGGTCGAGAAATCCGGTATCCTGTTGTGCGCGGGATCTTCCCCGTAGACAAGGTGCCCGTTCTTCATCTGCACCCACGGAAGGTCCTCGCTCTTCGGACCGCCGGCACCCATCACTGAATTCGTCGCCAAAACAAGACAGGCAATCGCCCAGGAGAGCATTTTTTCCATGTAAATCATTCTAGATCCGTCACAAACTGTTCCGGACTGACCATCAATAGGTGATCTCCATCACACTTCTCGACATCGAAGAATGTAACCATAGCCTGAATCGCGAAGGAAGCCATCCTTGCCCACACAAGAACTCGGAGATCCGCAATTGAAGCTGGATGCATCCACATTCGTCGCCGACCCTGACCTGATCCAGGCACTTAAAAAGAGCTCCGTCCCAGTTTTTTGTGCCGAAAGCCGCGTCCTGTTCCTACAAGGGGACCCCTCGGTCGGCCTCTACATCCTCGACAGCGGCGTTGTTACCCTCACCATGAATTCTGAGAACGCTGTGCCCATCGTCTCCGTTCGCGTCGCCCCCGCTTCCCTGCTTGGTCTTCCTGCCCTGGTCGGGAACCAGCCCTACACCCTCACGGCTATCGCCCAATCCGGCGCGCGTCTCAGCTTCATCACCCGCGAAGACTTCAACGCCCTCATGCAGAACGATCCCCTCATGGCCCTCAAAGTCCTCCAGGTCCTCGCCGCCGAGGTCCGCTCCGCAAGAAACGCCATCCTCCAGCGCTAACTCCTTGAACTCTGAACTACGAACTGTGAACTGTTCTTCGTAACCTATAATCTGTCAATGCAATATCGCGGAAAAGTGGAATATGCCCGGGAGCGCAAGCTCCGCGACCGCAACACCCCCATCTACCGCCTATGTCACTGGCCCATCTGGATTTGGGTCTTCTTCCTCACCCCCGGCCCCCTCACATTCTCCTTGTTTTCCGGCGGCTTTCACTGGGCTAACTGGACATGGATGGCCATCGTCCTCGTCGGCACCGGCATCGCCGGCCTGCGCGGACACTTGCCCGGCGCTGAGCCCGCCCCCTACATCCTCCGCTTCGACGAGGACCGCCCCAACCCTCTCTACCGCCGCGTCTGCTACACCTTCGCCTGGAACGCCGCCCTCAACTTCGCCTTGCTCAACCTCGCCGGCCTCGTCCTCGCCGCCCTCACCGGCGTCTGGTACATGAAGCAGATTTACGGCTTCGTCTACTTCCCCCTCTGCGCCGTCATCCTCTTCCTCGGCGCATGCGGCTGGCTTCCCCGCGTCGGTTATTCCACCAGGGGAGAAGGCCATGAGCGCCGCTACTTCTACGGCACCGTCTGGGCCGTCACCGTCGCCCAAACCGTCCTCCTCATCTTCTGGAAAACCCTCCCCCACACCTCCGTTCCCGCAGCCACCGCCAACTGGATCAAGCTCGCCGTCTACATCGCCGTCCTGCTCTTCATGGCGTGGCTAGCCTCCCTCGGCAAACTCCACCGCACCCGCCCCATCCTCCCCGGCGACACCATGGTCGCCGATTAGCGCAGTTTCATGCGTCCCGTCAAGAACAGCATGAACCAACGACCAGACCGGCAGTCCCTGACAGAATCCGGCGCACCTGTCTGAATCGCCTGTCCCTCAGGCTGTGCGGAAAATGGAGATCACGGTCAGATCGTCGTCCTGCCCGTGTTGAATTGCGGCTTCAGCGAGCACCAGCGGGGATGCTCCCTGGCGCAACAGCGCCTGCGTCCGATCGAACCCGAACAAGACTCCCTGCTTATCCCGCGCCTCCACCACGCCATCGGTAGTTAGGGTGAGCCGGTCACCAGCTCCCATTTCAACCGTCACCTGCTCCGGGACAGCGCCTGCAACCATGCTCAGTGGCAGCGACCCGGCCAATGCGACTTCACAGCCGTTGAGCCATGGCGGCAAATGACCCGCGTTCGCCAGCACCACGTGCCCCGAGGCACCGAGCCGCACCGCCAGGCAAGTCACGAAGCCCCCATGCCTGCGCTCGTAAAGCCTGTTGTTCAGCTCGGCCAGAATCTGTGCTGGATCCTCGCTGACTCTGCTGATCGTGTGCAGCATCCCAATCAGCATGGAGACAATCATGGCAGCGCTGATCCCTTTGCCGCTCACGTCGCCAACCACCACCAGAGTTTGTCCCCCGCCAAGCGGGATAACCTGAAAGAAATCTCCGCCGACCTGTGCCGCTGGACGGTAGACGCTATCGATTGCGTAACCCGCAGTCGGGGGCAGCTCTTCGGGCACCATGAGCCGCTGTATTTCCCGCGCGGCAGCCAATTCAGAGTCCAGCGCAGCTTTATCCCGCTCCAGCCGGACGTGGCGACGCGACTCCGTAACGGACACGATGACAAAACCGGAATAGCCCAGCGCGACTGAAATGCAAATTGCCACGCCATTAAAGACAAGCCGGTTGTGAAGGGCGGTGAGTTGGACCGCATCAAGTTGGGTAAGCGATGGTCCCTCGGGCAGCCAGTTGTGCAGCAGCGCCATGCAAATGTTTTCGAGAATAAGGAGCGGCACTGACGGAATCCAGAACCGCTGTCGAAGCGTGATGCCCGCGATGGCGTACGACATGGCGAACAACGCGATGATCACTACGGAGAAAGCCAGACACAGGGCGGACTGCCGTCCCATGTCCATACCGTCGAACACGAATCCGAAACTGGCAAAAATAAAAAAAGCGGAAAGGAGAAAAACGGCGACAGACCACCGGGGAGCGGTCTTCCACGCCATCGGTCGCCAATCGTCGAGTGATTTCGATCGCTCCATGGTCTTTCCCAAGGATGACACGATCTGGCCAGAATTGTGCACTGGATTCTAAAGACGCATGAAACCCATCAACACCAACAACGCAAGCCGCACTTCACTCCTCCGGGCGTCCCTAACCTCGCCGCTCCCCCTGCATCGCTCCCGTAAAAGCCTCCCACACCTTCAGATTCCCGGCGTAATCCTTCAACATCCGCTCCGGATGAAACTGTAGTCCCACCACGAACGCCGCATTGGGATCATAGTAGGCCTCAATCAAACCATCGTCCGCATGCGCCATCGGCCGAAAGCGATCCGCCAGTTCACGAATTCCCTGGTGATGATAGCTATTCACCTTCAGCGCCTTACGCCGATACCAGCGCGCCAGCGGCGTCCCTGCAACAACCTCCACCGGATGCCGGTACGTGTCATAGTTCTCATAGTCAATATGAGCGCGATCCGTGCCTTTCTCTTTTCGCACATCCCCATAAAGCGTTCCGCCGCAAACCACGTTCAGCAGTTGCGACCCGCGGCAGATTCCCATGATCGGAATCTCGCGTCGAAACGCCTCACGCAACAGCCGAATCTCGATCTCGTCTTTCAGCGGCAGCGTCTTCTCAACGTATTTGAAGTTAGCCTTGCGGGCTGCATATCGTTTCGGTGAGACGTCATCTCCCTCTACCAGAAGAAGCCCATCCATGCGCTCCTTATACTGCGGCAGACAGGTCAGCGTCCCGTCTACCAGCGGCACAATCACCGGCAACGCGCCGCATTGAATCAGTAGTTCGAGATGAAACTCGCCCACGTAATCAATGAGTTTGTTTTTTCGGGTCTCCCGGTTGGCGACCACAAGGACCACAGGCCGATTCATTAAACCAATGTCCTCAGCGCCTGCACCAGCCGCGCATCCTTCTCGCGTCCCTGTGAAGCTACTCGAATATGGAATGCGTCCATGCCGAGTTTGTTCGAGCAATCGCGCACGTACATGCCATGCTCATCCAGCAGCCTGGTCTGCAGCTCTGTCGCGTTCATCCCGTTTTGAATCTTGAACAGCACAAAGTTCGCGCCCGTCGGATATACCTCAATGCGAGGCACGGTCTCCAAATTCGCCTGCAAATGGCGCACATCCTCAATCAACCGCTTGCGCCCCTGGTGATACGCCGCATCATTGGCCGGCAGTTGAGAAAGAAAATACTGCGCCAGCGTATTCAGATTCCACGTCGGCACAAAGCGTCGCAGACGATTCAGGATGTAAAGATTCGCGCTGTAGCAATAGCCCAGCCGCAATCCAGGCACACCGCAGTGTTTGCTCATGCTCCGCACAATCAGCAGATTCGTAAACTGGTCGGCAAGCGGCAGCAGGCTCGGAACCGTTTCTCCTGAAAAATCGATGAACGACTCATCCACGATCACCAACTGCAAATCGCGCGCCCGATGCATGAAGTCCAGCATCTCGTCCAGCGGAATAAACTGCCCCGTAGGGTTGCCGGGATTGATCACCAGCAGCGACTCGAGCTTGCGCTGATGCACCCAGCCTAAATAGTCGTCGAGACGCAGTTGATAGCGGTCATCCGGATTGAGCTGATAAAGCTCCGCATTCCGCAAATCCTTCATCTTCTCGATGTACTCGCCGAAGGTCGGAATGGGCACAGCGATGCGGTCAATCAACGTCATGTCGATCAGCGAGATCAACTCCGTCGCGCCATTGCCGATGATCAGCCGCTCCGGATCAACACCCAGCACCGCCGCCAGATGATTCTGGCTCATCTGCGGGTTGCTCGAAGGGTACGACTTGATCAGGTTGGGGAGACTGCGCTGCAAATCCTCAAGCATCTCGGCCGTGGGGTAGTAGGGATTGGCGATAAAACAGAAATCGACAATCTCTTTCGCTTTTTCGTATCCCACCAGGTCGGTGATCGCCGGTGAATGAGAGGTTTCGTAGAAGAGATGCCTGCGAAGTTCGGCCGCTGAACCCGCTTGTACCGCAATTTCAACCATGCTGGATTTCATCTGCAAATTCCCGGTCGGAGTTTCGACCCCTGCGCGAGCCTATTACTCCCCGGCCTGATGAGTCAACCACCCGTCCGTGAATTCAAGTTGTTGCCCTTCGCACCTCTCCCCTGAATTCCGGCAGCAACAGCAATTTCCCAGTCAGGCAAACGAAACTGCAACCGCCAAGTGGCTTTTTCTCAACGGGTTCCACGTCTACTGCTCTCGCAGCGTTCTCATCGGATCCATCCGTGCCGCGCGAAATGCCGGCACAGAGCTTGCCGCAACGCTGACCAGTAGCAACAGGCCCGCGGTGGCGGCGAAAGTAATCGGATCGGTAGGCCGGATGCCGTAGAGCAACCCCGACAAGAGCCGCGTGATGATGGCCGATATGCCCACGCCCGCACCCACACCAATCAGCGCCAGCGTCAAACCGCGCCGAACAATCATGCCCAGAACATCGGCTCGTTGCGCCCCCAGCGCCATGCGCAATCCGATCTCGAGCGTGCGCTGCACCACCATGTAGGAGAGCAAACCATAGAGCCCGATGGCCGCAAGGAAAAGTGCAATGCCCGCGAAACCTGTGAGCAAAAACATCTGAAAGCGTGGCCGCGCCGCAGATTTCGAAACGTACTCCTCGAGAGTTGAGACCTGGTACACAGGCACACTCTTGTCCATCTCGCGAACAGCATCACGCAGCGCGCTTTCCATAGGAGCCGGATCTCCGCTGGTGCGAATGACAATATATGGGTTTGTGACCACCGCCTGCGCGTATGGCACATAGAACTGAGGATCCGCGCTGGTTGTGAGTCCCTTGTGTTTGATATCCCCGACCACTCCCACAATTTTACGCACCGGATGCTCAAACACGTCGTCGCCCAGTCCCGGCTGAATACCCTTCCCAAGCGGGTTTTCCCGCGGAAAATACTTCTCCGCAAATGCGCGATTGATGATGATCGTTGGTGATCCCTTGAGACCATCCTGTTCACCAAACGTCCGCCCCGCAATGAGCGGTATGCGCATGGTTTCAAAGTACCCAGGCATCGCCACACCCAGCGACTCACTGGGCTCGTCCCCTGAGGCGATGGGCCGGCCTTCAATCGAGAACGAGACGGTAGCGTTGCCGTGTCCCAGCGGCACCGGCCATCCCGCCGACGCCGACAGCACGCCCGGCATTGAGGAGATGCGCGCAATCACCCGCTGGTAAAACTGGACATGTTGATCGTGGCCGTATTTCTCCGACGCGAGGCCGATCCTTGCCGTCAGCACGTGCCTGGGATCGAAACCAGGATCAACGTTCAGAATGCGAACGAAGCTTCGTATCAGTAGTCCGGAACTTACCAGCAGCACCAGGCCGATAGCTGTTTGCGCAATCACCAGTCCGCTGTGAATCCGATTTTGTCCGCGACCACCCGCCACGCCGCGAGAGCCATCGCGCAAAGCCTGAGACGGAGCTGACCGCGACATACGCCACGCTGGCAACACTCCGAACAGAAGTCCTGTTGCCAGTGACAACACCAAGTCAAACAGCAGGACCGTCCCATCAATCGATGCATCCTGCACGCGCGGAATGTCAAGCGGCATCAGGCTCACGCTTGCATGCACCAGCGCATAGGCCAGCGCTATTCCGGCAACTCCGCCACAGAGCGACAAAATCAGTGACTCCACCAGCAACTGCCGCAGAATGGCCGCACGGCTTGCCCCAATGGCCGAGCGCAACGCGAACTCGGCGCTGCGTCGTGAACCGCGTGCCAGCAACAAGCCTGCCACATTGGCGCAGACAATCAACAGCACCAGCGTGACCGCGCCAAACAAAATCCGCAACGCAGGCCTGGTATCGCCGGTTATGTGTTCGAGCTCCGGCTCAACAAGAGCTGACGTGTACTGCTTGTTGTTGTCGGGATATTGCCGTGCCAGGTTGCCGGCAATCACGCTCAGATCCGCTTTGGCCTGATCGATTGTGGTCCCGGTTTTCAGCCGTCCAATTACTTCAAGAACATCGAAACCGCGTTGGTTCGTCTTCGCATCTTTTCCTTCCGCATCCACGGCGAGCGAAGCCCATAAGGCCGGCGCCGGATTATCCAAAGGAAATTGAAAACCTCTGGGCATAACCCCCGCGACCACGTAGCTGAGCCCGTCCATCGTGATGGTGCTGCCCACCACATTCCTAGCCGACCCGAAGCTCGATTGCCACAGCGAGTAGCTCAACATCACGGCACGATTGCCCGGTTTCTCATCGTTCCAACGAAAATCCCTTCCCAGCATGGGAGCAATGCCCAGCACCTGAAAGAAGTTCGCTGAGACGATTTGCGTATCGATTCGCTGCGACCCTCCCTGCAATTCCAGCGTGACCCCGCCATTGGTATAGGAAGCTATTCCGCTCAACGTGTGGTTCCGTGCGCGCCAATC
The DNA here is from genome assembly GCA_049518435.1 of Occallatibacter sp. Classification (GTDB taxonomy): domain Bacteria; phylum Acidobacteriota; class Terriglobia; order Terriglobales; family Acidobacteriaceae; genus Telmatobacter. The sequence continues at coordinate 17,916 of JBEKRU010000057.1, forward strand.
AAAATAATCGGGATAGCTCAGTGACTCCGGCACTACGCCTGGCAGCGAATGATCCTGCTGAGACAGCCACATCAATTTGTCCTGCTCGGGGAACGGTAAAGGCCTCAGCAGAACCGTATTCACCAGTCCAAAAATCGCTGTAGTCGCGCCGATGCCGAGCGCAAGAATCAGCACGGTGGAGATGGCAAACCCTGGCGCTCTCGCCAACTGTCGCAATGCAAAGCGAACATCCTGTAGCAGTCGTTCGACAGGCGCCCAGCCCCACGTTTCATGGGTTTGTTCTCGAATCAGAGCCGTGTTGCCGAATGCGCGCCGCGCCGCATAGCGCGCATCCTCCGCCGAAAGCCCGCGCTCCCGCTGCTCTTCCTCTTCCAACTCCAGGTCGGAGCGCAGTTCACGCTCCAAATCCGCGTCGCGTTTTTTCAGTTGCCAAAATCGCATATCAGCTCTCCTCGGCTGCGGGCCACATCACGCGCGCCACTGCTTCCGCCATCTGCTTCCATTGCGACTCTTCAACCACAAGTTGCTTCTTGCCCTTATCCGTTAAACGGTAGTATTTGAATTCCCGGTTTCGGTCCGGAGCCATCTCCCATTTCGCGCTCACCCACCCTCTTTCCTCCAGCCGATGCAACGCCGGATACAGTGACCCATGCTGCATCTGCAGAAATTCGTTGGTGGTTCTTTGAATATGCTTGCCGATCTGATGACCGTGCGCAGGACCGTACAGAAGGGTCCGCAATATGAGCATGTCCAGGGTTCCCTGGAGTAATCCGATCCGCGGAGGCGCTTGTTTTGCCATGGAAGACATTCTACCCTCAACCTGGCGTTGATGGTAGACAATCGACTATCGAATGTCAAGGCCCGCCAACACATCGCCTATTCGGCGCGATGGCCCTCAGCGTTCCAGAATATCTTTGTACGCGTTCAGAGCAACCGACTTAGGCTTGGCCGGGAGCAAGACATCGCTGCTCTTGGTTGAGTTACCGGCAATCCCCATCTGTCCAATGCGCACCATGCCCTTGCCAAAATCGGCAAACACCGGAACCAGCATCGCGAAACGCTCATCCACTTCGCTTTGCGTAAGCGTCATGTGCAGCTTTACCTTGCCTTCTTCCGCCGGAATCAACTGGTATTCGAAGTGATATTTCGGCACCTGCGTCCCATATACCCATTCATCGAAAAACCAATCGAGCTTTCCGTTTCCCGTAAGATCCCAGCCCTTGGCAATATGCTTCTCCGCGATTGCTTTGAAGCTTTCCGTGGAAGCCGGCTTCTCACGACTGCTCTCCACAAAGTCATGCATCATCGCGATGAAAGCTTTGTCCTGATCCTGGCCGCTGTACATAATCGAGCGCAGCATCTCCAGCACATACGCACCTTTGGCGTAAGTAACATTCTGATAAGCGCTCTCCGATCGAGGAGAGATAAGCCGAGTCCCCATCCACAACGGCCCAGCGTCGTTCGGAGCTACATTGAAGTTATTCTTCTCCAGGATCCGCTTCTGCAGCCTGTCCCAGAACTGGATGTAATCCTTCCGCCAGTCTCCCGCCACGGCCTGCTGCAGGAACAGCCCGGCGGAGAACTCAGCGAACCCCTCCGAGAGCCATTGATCATGGTAGGACGCCCAGCCCACCGCGTGTCCCCACCACTGATGAGCAACTTCGTGCGGCGTTACCTCCTGAACAAATCCGGTGAATTTCGAATCGATGTTTCCAAACAACATCCATCGCTGCGTTGAGTCTGTATACGCCGAGATCGGGAGATACACCAGGTTAGGCCACGACTGCCCAAAGTTGAAATCAGGTTGCTCCGTGACGTCGATCTCATCGTAAGGAATCTTGCCGAAGTAATAAGTGCAAAGCTGCAATTGCGCGCGCGTCTGATCCAGCGCGAATTTGGTCATGTTCTTGGGCGCCATGGACTGCAAGGCCGAGTATCTCCGCAGATTATCCGGTAACTCCGTCAAATAATATCCGGATATCTTGTAACCGGTGATAGTATCCGTCAGATCAATCTTCGTGTAATCGCCATAATTGAACCCCGCAACCGCAACCGGCGTCGGAGTTATCCAATGGCTGACCGCGTACTCCTGCTCAATTGACTGCCCCTGTAACTTACCAACGCTGATAACCGTATACCGCCGTGGAACCTTGTAAGTCAGGTCATACAGAGCCCGTTCGCCAAAACCATTCAGATTCGGATACCACGAACTCCGGGCGCGCACATAGAAGCTTCCCTCTCCCGCGTGTTCCAGCACCTTGTCGCCTTCATACTGCACCGTAATCGAAGAGTCTTTTCCCGCTTCAGGAGCCTTGGGCAGAATGGCGTAAAACGAGCCATCGTCCTTCCTGCTCTCCTGAATGAAGTAGAGGTCCTGTCCCTGTTCATCGGACACCCGCGTGACGCGCAGGTTCGGCAACAACCCGAATTTCAAGACTCTCTCCCCCTCGATCAGCGGCTGGAACGTGATGGTCGCCGTACTGAACAGATGGGTGTTTTTCGAGATGACCGTTTCAATCTTGTAAGACCTCGTTGCAAAAATCCGACGGTCCTCCTGCGAACTAGCAGTGCGGTTCTGGTACTCAACCTTCAAATGATCCAGGTACCAGATACCATCGTCCATTCCCTCCGGATCGTAGTTGATAAGCGCAACCTCTTCCGGAGAATCGAGCTGCGGAAGCGCTCCCACGCGGGTCCTTATGAAATAGCGAAGGTCCTTATGTTTCTTTCCTCGAATGTACGCATTCACAAACGGGGGATGCGCCGGATTGTATACAGCCGCCAGTAGATCGGCATCGACATTGTCCATATCCTCGCCGTGCAACAACTCTTCGGTGAAGCCCAAAGGCACTTCTCGACGCTGGCGCATCCTTTGTTTCCAGTTTCCGTACGCCGTTTCCGCTTGTATCGGAGTCGCCGCCGTCTCTCCCACGTTGCGAAGAAAAATCCCATGCTCCTTCCCCGTAAATCGCAGCACGATCTCGGTGAAGTCCTCGTCAAATTCGGGCGTACCAACCCGCCGTTTCAATTCCTGTGTATCCAGGGCAGTCACCGGCTTCAAATTCAGGTGCCCTTCCCCAATAAAGATAGCGCCCGTCACCATCCCATTCACCGGGCTCAGAAATGTCAGCGTGCCCTGTTGAAACTCAAACGTTGCCGCATCCAGCGGGAGTGTGACTTTATCGAAATGAAACGTGCTCCCCAGACCCAAATCGCGAAGCTTCCTGTAAACCGGGTCGGAGTTGCCATAAACAGCACTCTTGCCCGAAACGTTCACCTCCACTCGCTGCCGGGCGATGGCGAGACTTAGTTGCAGCTTCACCCCACCCTTTAACTCCACAGTTTTCACCAGGGGCTCAAAGCCATCCCGAGTTACCCGCAAGTTATAGGTTCCCGGCGTTAAATCCGGAGAAGAAAACCTGCCCACGGTGTCCGTTGAAAGAACGAGCGGCTGGGCAAGGTCCCCGCCCGTAATCTCAATCCGCGCCCCGGCAATCAGAGCTCCCGACGGATCCGCAATGGTCCCGAAAATCGAATCCGCATGCAAATGCAACGGACCTGCGATGAAGAACAGGATCAAGACAATTCTCAGCGGGAAAGATGCAGGTTTCCAGAACATCGTAATCCTATGGTTTCGTAGCATGGGTAGTTGCGTAGAATAACATTCCCATCGCTGCGCACGACTTTCCTTACCGAAAAGAGCTGGACTTTCCGCGAGCTTATTTACTCTCCTTTCCCTCAAGCGCGGCTGCCGATCCAACTCCGCAACCTGCCACAACCGCCTCAATCTCCGCAGCCACGCTCCGCGCCAACTCCGCCGGCTCAATCACCCGCACTCGCGATGCCATCCCCAGCACCGCAAACCGCGCGTGCCCCTCGCTCTCAAAATCCGCCCGCACCGTCATCCATCCTTCAGGCCCGTCCCCAACTTCTTCGCGTTCATCCAACGCCATCCATCGCGTACACCACATCGACAAGGTTCGCTCCAATCCCGGCCTCACGCGCAACTTCGCCGCGAATTTTGCCCGCTGCCCCTCAAACTGCGTAGTCGACTCCTTCCAATACGCCGCCAGATCAAACTGCACCGGCCGCTCAAATTTGCTCGCCAGCGGTGTCACCCCCTCCATTCTTGAAACCCGGTACGTGCGCATCCCTTTCGCTTCCCGCGCCACCAGGTACCAGCTCAGCCCCTTGGCCACCAAACCCAACGGCTCAACAGTCCTCGGCGCCTTCTGCCCATCGGCCCGCGTATAGTCAAAAACCAGCTTTCGCTCCTCCGCAACCGCCTTCTGAACAACCTCCAGCATCGACAGGTCCTCGCCCGTTCCGCTCCATCCCGTCGGATCAACGTGCAGCCTCTCCCGCATCGCCGCAGCCTGCAACTTCAACGGACCTGGCAATGACGCCATCAGCTTGTTCAGCGCACCCTCCGCAGCCGCCATCAGCCGCGGATGCCCAATCGCCCGAGGCTGCGCCATCAGCAGCGCATGCAACTCCCCCTCGTCCAGCCCCGGTACCTGCGTCCGCCACCCTTTTTCCAGCTCCCATCCCCCCTGCGCTCCACGCACCGCCGAAATCGGAACCCGCGCCGCGCTCAGCGCCTCCATATCCCGATGCACCGTCCGCTGCGAAACCTCCAGCCGTTCCGCCAGCTCGCGCTCCGTCACTCGCCCCTTGGCCTGCAGAAGCATCAACGCCGATAGCAGACGATCTGACTTCACTGCCTCATCCAGCCTTCCTGTCCAACATTTTTCATTCTTTCAAATTAATTATGACAGCTGTTGTCATATATGCCCTCTTACTCTGGAAATGTTGAACAGCGACCCATCAATCCAAGGAGGTCTACCCCATGCCCGAAGCCCTCGCAATCGAAAACCAGCCCAGTGCAGCCCCCACCGCACCGTCCTTCTCTCTCCGCCAGTTCTTCCTCGACAAACTCGACCGCGAAGCCGTCCTTGTCCGCAAAGCAATCGAACGCCTGCCCGAAGGACACAACGACTTCAAGCCCCACGACCGCTCCATGTCTCTCGGCTACCTCGCCTCCCTGGTAGCCGGCATTCTCGGCTGGGTTACCCTCATGGTCGAGCGCGACGAACTCGATATCGACGACCCGGCCAGTGAAGGTTTTCGCACCCGCGCCGTCTCCACCAAAGCCGAGTTGCTTTCCATCGTCGATACCGGCCTGGCCAATGCGCGCCGCTCTCTCACGGCCACCAACGACCAGCACCTATCCACCCCATGGGCCTTCAAGATGAACGGCCGTATCGTTCAGCAGCAGCCGCGCCACATCATGATTTCCGACGCAGTCTTCAGCCATCTCGCCCATCACCGCGGCCAGCTCACCATCTACCTGCGCCTCACCGAGTCCAAAGTCCCCGCCCTCTACGGCCCCTCCGCCGACGAGCTTTATTAACCGTCACGCCTGACCCACAATTGCTCTAATCCGGACGCCGAGAGTCAAAGACAGTAACACGCCCCGCATCAGGCTGTGCTCTCGGCGTCAGCCATCGCTCGTTCGCAATGATCCGCGTGCACGGGCCGAGGGAACAAACCTTGATTGCTCTACCCAGACTCTCCCTCCGCAGCAAACTCAGCACGCCCGTCAACATCGAACCCCTGAACGGCGAGTACAGATAGAACACGGTGCCGCTCGAGAAGTCCGCCGCGCGCGCGTTCTGAGCAATAAACCGGACCTCCCTGAGCTGAAGGCTCTCAGCGCATTCCCGCGCACTGGCCACGCAAGCTGCCTGCACCTCGATCCCCAGGCACCGCGCACCTGTGACCATCGAGATCAAGAGAGGCACATGCCCCATCCCCGATCCGAGATCGACAAAAACGTCCTCTTCTGAGAGCGCTGTGGCCGTTAACAGGTCGAGCATGTGCCGCACCGGCGTCGGCTGATAGGGAACCATCTCCGGCAGTAACTGAATATCTGGTTCATCCGGTTCACGAAGCTGAAGGACTCCGCTCAACAACTCGTCGCGCCAATCGAAGCCCAGGCCGCGCAATGAGATTTGCGATTCATCCTGAATCTCTGAACCCTGCAGCCACTGACAAAGTGCACGCGGTCGACCGCCGCCAACAATTTCCAGGCGCATCGTCTCGTAGAGTTCTGCATTGGCAGCTTCAAACCGTGTCCGCAGCGCTTGTACGCGCTCATAACTCCGTAAATCCCCGCACGCCTTGGAATCGATATCTCCCCACTCCGCATCCAGGTCGTCCAGTGCGATCAGGCGTTCGCGCAGGTGCCCCGGCTCTAAGAGCGACGAATTGCCCTCCAGGCTGCCCAGAACAGCATACCGATCCTGGTCGCATTCGATTTCATTCTCGCGCAGTTCCGCGCATCCTATGGTTGTCATGTCAACCACAGTAACGATTTTAGGTTGTCATGTCAACCTGGAATTGTTACCCTTCCAACAGACATGACGACCAAGCCGCTATCTCCACACGAACTTCGTGTCTGGCATGCCTTCATGCTCATGCACGACGACGTGCTGGGCCGCGTTGGTCGGGACATCGCACAGGCGACCGGGCTTTCAGGTCCTGAGTTTGGTGTCTTGTCTCGCCTGGCCGCGATTGGCAAAGGGGAAATGCGGCAGCAAGCACTGGCCCGCGTGATGGAATGGGACAAAAGTCGCCTCTCTCATCAGCTCACGCGCATGCAGGAGCGAGGATTCATCGAGCGCCGGCGCACCGAAGAGAAAACCGTCCTCGTCGCCCTGACTAAACTCGGCAAAGAAAAACTGGACGCGGCTCGCCCGGTACACGCAGCCTCAGTTCGGCGAAATCTGCTGTCGCGACTCACAAAGGAGCAGGTCGATACCATCGTGCGGATCAGCAATCTTCTCGGTGAAGAAGATTAGCCCTGCGGATTCGTAAATGACTCTCTCCCCCCTCATGGTCCGCGGCGTCTGCCCAATCGCGGGGACCGTCAGCCCAGCGTAGGCGTACCTGTTAAACTTTCAATCGTCATGCTCTTTGCCATCATCCTGATCGCGGTAGCCGCCTATCTCTTCGGGTCTATCCCCACCGGCTACCTGCTGATCCATCTCTTTCGCCACGAGGATATCCGCACCGTAGGCAGCGGCAACATCGGCGCAACCAACGTCATCCGCGCCGGCGGCAAAGGCCTCGGCGCGCTCACCTTCTTGATTGACGTGATTAAAGGCTCCTCCGCCGTCTACCTCGGCGGCGTCGTCGGCACCCACCTCGTTCCTTCCGCCCACCTCCGCGATATGCAGGCCCTCGCCGCCCTCTTCGCCGTCCTCGGCCACATGTTCCCCATCTGGCTCCGTTTTCGCGGAGGCAAAGGCGTCGCCACCGGCTTCGGCGTCTTCCTCATCGCTGCGCCGTTAGGCGCACTCGCCGCCATCACCGTCTTCTTCCTGGTCACCGCCATCACCCGCTATGTTTCGCTCGCCTCCATCCTCGGCGCAGGCAGCTTTCCTTTCTTCGCCTGGCTGCTCGTTCACGGCGACCGCCCGCCCTTTTTCATCGCAGTCCAATTCATCGTCGCCTTTCTCATCATTGCCAAGCACCACCAGAACATCCGCCGGTTACTCGCCGGCCAGGAATCCCGCTTCGGATCAAGTTCACAAGAAAGAAGACCCGCATGAGCCGTATCGTTGTCCTTGGTTGCGGCGCATGGGGAACAGCCATCGCCCTCTCGCTTCACCGCCGCGGTGGCCATCAAGTTACCCTCTGGTCGCACAGCGTTGACGAAGCCCGTCAGATCATCGCCGCCGAAGAAAACATCCTCTTCCTCCCCGGCTTCCCCCTGCCGTCTCAAGTCACCGTCACTGCCGATACTGCCGCCGTCACCGATGCGGAAATCGTCGTCTCCGTCATCCCTTCTGAATTCCTCCGCCCCACCATCGCCCGCATCCGCCCTTACCTCCACGACGGACAAATCATCGTCAGCGCGACCAAAGGCGTCGAGAACAACACCTTCCTGCGCATGACCCAGGCCATCGCCGCCTGCCTCGCCCAATCCGCGCCGCAAGACGAAGTACAAGCCACCGCAGTTCCCGCCGTCACTGCTCCAAACTCCGACACCAGCCTCGAAGTCTTTACCGAAGACGACGCACCCCAGGTCAGTTCTTCCGGCATCGCCCCCGCTCCCGACTCCGCCGACGACCTCTTCCTTCCCATCGGCGCCTTCAGCGGCCCCAGCTTCGCGCTTGAAGTAGCCCAGGGCCAACCCACCGCCGTCACCGTCGCCTTTGCCGACCCGGAAATCGCCGCTCGCGTCCAGCAGGACTTCTCCTCCGAAACCCTCCGCCTCTACACCTCCACTGACGTCACCGGTGTCGAACTCGGCGGAGCACTCAAAAACGTCATCGCCATCGCCGCCGGTGTCGCCGTCGGTGTCGGCCTTGGACACAACTCCTCCGCCGCCCTCATCACCCGCGGCATTGCGGAAATCACCCGCCTCGCCGTCGCCTGCGGCGGACGCCGCGAAACCCTCGCCGGCCTCTCCGGCGTCGGCGACCTCGTCCTCACCTGCACCGGCTCGCTCTCCCGCAACCGCACCGTCGGCCAGGCACTCGGTCAGGGCCACAGCCTCCCTCAGGTTCTCGAAAGCCTCGGCGGAAAAGTCGCCGAAGGCGTTTTCACCACCCGCGCCGCCCTCGGACTCGCCCGCCGTCACAACATCGAAATGCCCATCACCGAGCAAATGCAGCTCATCCTCAACCAGGGCAAAGACCCCCGCGAAGCCATCAAAGACCTCATGCTCCGCCCCGGCAAAGACGAACACTAGAATCCATCCAGTTTTGATGAGGCTCGACATCACAGCCTGGTGAATGACTCCACCTGAATTAGATGTGCGAAGGGGCACGACTTCAGTCGTGCCAATAATGCCCAATAAATATGCTGGGCTTTAGCCCTGCGGGTTGTCTTCTCCCAGAATCATTCCTTTTTCCGCAGCCCGTTTAGCCCCTGAGCGGCGTCTTCCGCAATCGTCTAGTCGATTAATTTTCTTCACCGCCTGTTCAATTTTGACCAACTTTCTTTTCCCCGCGTCCATCAAAATGCATTACAACTCTTCGAGGCCTCAGCCGCGGCCCATCCCCCGTGCAAAGGAGATCCCAATGGTCCATCCAGTGAATTTCCCCTTCCTCATTGGTGGTTTTGTCCTCTTCCTCGCCGTCGCTCTCGCTATCGGACTGGTGCTCGGCAATCGCCGCAAACGAGCCGCCGAATTCAAAAACTACTTCTGTTCCGGCTTCGAGCGCGACTTCCTCTCATCCAACTCTTTCGACGAAGACGAGACATTCTCCGGGAATCACCCCCAATTCACGCCCATCCGCATCCGCAGTTTCAGCGCCAAAGAACGCCGCGCAGGACTCAGCGCCTCCCGCCAGGATCACGAATAAGTTGAAGCAGATGACAGGTTACAGATGGCAGTCAGTGGCCGCCGCTTGTTTGTTCATTAGTTCCATGAGCAGCAAAAACCACGCATTTGCGGGCTGTTACGAAACTGTTCGGCGAGCCTGAGTATAAAAGGCATCGAATCGCCTTCAGCCCGCGGAAGCGGGCGGCATAGGGCAGCCCCAGCCGCGAGACTGGCGTAGCGGGGACGCCAAAACATCCCCAGCGCAGTCTCTAACTGTGAACTCCGAACTCTGAACTCAGAACTGTCATCTGTAATCTGTCATCTGTAATCTGTAATCTGTAATCTGTAATCTGCAATCTGCCATCTGCAATCTGCCATCTGTAATCTTTCCTTGCCCGCGAGCAATACAGGTCAGCGTCCCTCCATTCGAGCGCCCATCATCAATTGCATAGGCCCTTCCCCAGGAAGCCTTCACCTTCCGCTCGATACCATCGCGGGATGCCCCGCATAGGAGATTGCAATGAATTTACCCTTCACCAACATGCAGTTCACCATTGCCGCTGTCATTCTCGCGGTCATCCTCATCGTTGTCCTGGTCGCGTACTCGCGTCATCGCAAAAGCAGGACCGCGGCTTTCAAGTACCGTTTCGGATCGGAATATGACCGCGCCGTCGTCACCCACGGCTCCTCAAGACAGGCCGAGTCAAAACTGGCCGCCCGCGAAAATCGTGTGGAAGCCCTGAAAATCCGCGAACTCGGCCCCGCTGAGCGCGAGCGCTTCCTGGACCAGTGGACCGGCGTCCAATCCCGCTTCGTCGACCACCCCAAAGCCGCCGTCACTGAAGCCGACGACCTCGTCAACGCTCTCCTGCTTGCCCGCGGCTATCCCCAGGACGGCCCCCAGAATGGTTTTGAGCAGCGCGCCGCCGATGTCTCCGTTACCTATCCGCTGGTCATGGAAAACTATCGGCTCGCCCACGCTGTCGCCGTCCGCCCCGGCCGCATCGATGCCACCACGGAAGAGCTCCGCACCGCGATGATCCAGTACCGCGCCGTCTTCGATGAGCTCATCCGCCCCACCTCCAGCGTTGCCATTCACGCAGCTTAACCGCAACTCCGCCGAGCGGACTGCTTCGAACCATTGCGCGTCCTCTGGAGAATCACAAAATGGGAATCCTGACCGCCGCGATCCGAACCGTCCGCAACGCCGGAATCTCCAACCTGCTCCTCGGCAGCACCCTCACGCTCGGAGCCGCCCATGGCCTCGCCCCCAGCCCCACTCCTGAAACCATCCAGGCCACCTACACCCAGGCCGGCAACGTGGTCAGCATCACGCTCACCATCGACACATATTCCACTCCCTCAGACCTCGAAGCTCTTTCCCGTGCGTTTCAGGATGGACACGACCAGGCCCTCGTCACCGCGCTCTCCAAAACCAGGGCCGTCGGCCATTGCTCCATCGCAGGAGCCCTCGGTTACGACATCGCCTTCATCCAGACAGTGGTCACACCCACCGGCCGCATAATCACGTTCGTCACCAACCGCCCGTTGCAACTCGGCGAAGCTCAAGAAGATTCCATGTCTCCGCCCTATGACCTTGCCGTCGGCCAATTCGACATCAATGACACCGATGCATCCAAAAACACCGGCTTCCTCTTCCCCGCCAGCAAGCTCGTCATCGATAAGCAAGGCGAGTTTCACTACAATCTTGCCGGCACTCCCTGGCCCCTCATCAACGTCCTCGACTCGAAGGCGCCCACCAACGAGACCGTCGCACAGCTTCCTTGACGGCAATTCAAACTGCCTTCCGTCTTTCGCGTTCCGTTTTGTTCCATCCCTTCCATCCCCCGAGCTCGAATGCCACAGCCATGCACGCTCCACGCAACTCATCGGCCAGTGTCCGGTTCTCCATCGCCCGCGCAACCACCATCCCTCCAACACATAAGGCAGCCGTAGCCTGCGCAACCGTGCGGCGTCCGCGCCCATTCCCCGTGCCTGGGTTCTCCACACTTCGTTCCAGCACGCTCACCATCGCCTGAAACACCGTCTCGAACGCTCGCTTCGGTGCCTTCCCGCACCGCGTCACATCACTTGGCAGCGCCACCATCGGGCATGAATTCTCCACGTCTTCATAGTGCTGCCGCGACAGGTACGCCCGCACCACCTGCGGTCCCACGTCCTGAGCTGCAAGGTCCACCTCCACGCCCTCCCAGCAGCTCTTCCATTCGGGATCGGTGAAGAAACACCCCAGCACCTCGGCATACAAATCGCTCTTGCTTTCAAAGTAGCTGTAGAATCCGCCCCGCGTCAGCCCCGCTCCCGCCATAATCTGGTCCACTGAAACATTGTCGAAACCGTGCCGGTTAAACAACCTTCGCGCACTCTGAACAATCTTGCCCTTCACCGCGTCGCGATGACCCGCCGGGTAAGCCATTCGTCCCCCTTCATATCCGCAAAGAACACGGTCACGCAGCATTATGCGATCAATCCACTCTACCTGCCAATCAAAATATGATCTTGAACATATTCATCCGTCGTGTTCCGATGGCTCGAAGCTCAATTGAAGGAATCTCGGAGGTCCTGATGAACCCCACCCCATCCGCGTCAAATCTTGCACGCCGCCGCGTCCTCGCTGGAATTGCCGCGTCCATCGTCGCCGCCCCCTTCACCCCCTTGCATGCTCAGCAAGCGCAGATGGAGCAGAAGCCCTCGACCAGCGCCAACGCGGCCCGCACCTCAATTCACTACGAGATCGAATTCCATCCCAGTCCGCAGCGCCTTTATGAAGCCATTCTCGACCAGAAGCAGTTCGCCGCTTTCACCGGCCTGGGGGCCACCATCGAGCCAACGCCCGGCGGCTCGTTGTGGATGTTCGGCGGCCTCGTCACCGGCCGCAACATCGAACTCATCCCCGATAGCCGACCCAATCCGAGAATCGTCCAGGCCTGGCGCCCAGGCCACTGGGATCCCGGCATCTATTCCATCGTCCACTTCGAATTCAAATCCCGCGCCGACCAGACCACGCTCATCTTCGACCACACCGGCTTCCCCGCCGGCGAATACGACCACCTCGACTTCGGCTGGCACAGCCACTACTGGGACCCGCTAAAAAAGTACCTCACCTAGTGTCCTGTCTCTAAAGTCCATAACATAAAATGACCTGCCATCCTGAACGAACCGGGGACCCCGGCAACAGGTCTTCGTCGCCGGGATGGAGAATCGGGCCCCAAACGCTTTTCAGTTCTGGGGTTCCCACAGACAGGTCTTCGTCTGTGGGGTGGAGGTTGGGGGTGGTGAGTCGAAGGATCTGCTTCTTACAGCTCTTTATTTATGGTTGTCACCCAAAAACTAAAGCGCGGCACCCAAAGGATGCCGCGCCCATACTCAACTGACTTCGAACTTAGAACTAAGAACTTCTAACTTACTGCTTGGTTCCACCCGTATGTCCGCGCCCGTCGCGTGTCTCATTCCCCTTGAACTGTGCTGGATCTCTGCGCACAGCCGCAGCCTTCTCGCCACGCTCCGGCCCCTTGCCGTTGTACCCGTGTTGAGGGTCGAATGAGTTATCCACCTGGCCCCTGAATTCCTTAGGACCATGAAACCACGGACCTACGCCCACAAACACGCCGCCAGTAAACCACTCTGGTCCATAGTAACCGTCCGGCACGCAGCTATAAGGCGCGTAATCGTAATAGCCATAGGGACAATCCGGAGCCACTCCAACTTCCACGCTGACCTGGGCCACCGCCTTGGGTGGAGTTGCCGTAAACATAAGTCCAGCAACCGCCGCTAACATTACAACCTTGAAACCACGCATAAGTTCTCCTCGCTGAGGTCGGCGCTGTTCCCTTCCCACCCCACCGTCTTAGACCCTAGTCCGCCGAGCCAAAGCAGTCTGAGCAATAACGCCCACCTGCATTTTCCTGCGGTTCTGCAGCTTTCTATTTATTTAGCTCTTGTTCATATAGCTTTTTATTCGTACAGCTTCTTATTTACATCTGTCATCTGAGCGAGCGCAGCGAGTCGAAGGACCTGCTTCTTATGGCTCTCTTTTGTTCTTTACAAAAACCTGTCATCCTGAGCGAGAGGGACCCCAAACGCTTTTCAGTTCTGGGGTTCCCACAGACAGGTCTTCGTCTGTGGGGTAGAGGTTGGGGGTGGTGAGTTGAAGGACCTGCATCTTAGAGCCCTTTACAACTACAGCATTTTAAAAATATCCCTCACCCCGAGCAAAGCGAGGCGAAAGATCTTTCTTGCTTCTCACCCTCCCGCGATCGCCCCGATGATCAACAACGGTTCTTTCCCCTCCGCGACAGACGCTGGCAACTCCGCCTCCATTCCCGCATGCGACCAATCCTCCTCGCACGCAAAGAACCTCATATACGCCCGCCTATGTCCCGTCCCGTACTCCCGGATCGTCCCTTTGAGCATTGGAAACCGTGCCTCCAGCGCATCCAGCACCCGCCCCGCCGTCACCGGCGCATCCACCTCCAGCAACACCTCCGCATTCACCCCAGCCAGCGTCCGCAAATGCTGCGGCAAAACCACACGAATCATCACGGCCCCCTGGTCCCTAAGTCCCTTGGTCCCCTGGTCCCTCGGTCCCTGTTCCCTAGGCCCCCTGGTCCCTAAGTCCCTTGGTCCCCTGGTCCCTCGGTCCCTGTTCCCTAGGCCCCCTGGTCCCTGGTCCCTCGGTCCCCGTTCCCCGTCCACGGCTCCTACAGCGTTTGTACCTCGACCGACAGCACCGCCGGCAAATCCCGCACAATCGGAGCCCAGTTCTCCCCCGCATCCGCTGACGCGTACACCTGTCCGCCCGTCGTCCCGAAATACACTCCGCATGTGTCCAGTTTGTCCACCGCCATCGCATCGCGCAGCACATTTACATAGCAGTCCTGCTGTGGCAGCCCCTTGGTCAGCGCCTCCCACTCATTTCCGCCCGTCTTGCTCCGCCATACCTGCAGCTTCCCATCCAGCGGAAAATGCTCCGAGTCGCTCTTGATCGGCGCAACATAAATCGTCTCCGGCTCATGTGCATGCACATCAATCGCAAACCCGAAATCCGTCGGCAGATTCCCACTCACCTCGTGCCACGTATCGCCAGCATTGTCGCTCCGCATCACGTCCCAGTGCTTCTGCATAAACAGCACCTCCGGCCGCGATCCATGCATGGCCACGTGGTGTACGCAGTGCCCCACCTCCGCTTTTGGATTTGGCATGAACGGAGAGACCAGCCCCTTGTTGATCGGCTTCCAGTTCTTCCCGCCGTCGTCCGTGCGGAACGCCCCCGCCGCCGAAATCGCGATATACATCCGCTCCGCATTGCTCGGATCCAGAATGATCGTGTGCAAACACATCCCCCCCGCCCCAGGCTGCCAGGCCGGCGCATGAGTGTCCTGCCTCGCCCCATATCCGCGCAGCCCCGCCAGCTCCTCCCAGTTCGCCCCTCCATCCGTCGACTTGAACAGCGCCGCATCCTCCACGCCCGCGTACACAGTGTCCGCGTCCGTCAGGCTCGGCTCCAGGTGCCACACCCGCTTAAACTCCCACGGATGCGGCGTCCCGTCGTACCACTGATGCGTCCCCGGCACGCCCTCATACATAAACTTGTTCCCCACCGCCGCCCAAGTCGCCCCGCCATCCTCCGACCGCTGCATCACCTGCCCCGACCACGAACTCGACTGCGACGCATAAATCCGATTCGGGTCCATCGGTGACCCCTTGACGTGGTACACCTCCCACCCCGCGAAAAACGGCCCGCTCACCTTCCAGTCCTTCCGCGCCCCATCCGACTCAAGAATGAACGCTCCCTTCTTCGTCCCCACCAGCACCCGCACTCTGCTCATCACACCCTCCTCCTTTTCAAGACTGCACTAAATGATAGCTGTCATCATCTCAACTGAACTTCAACATGCCTGCCACCTTCCTAAGCAGATAGAAGCGGGTGCCCCACCTTCGCCGCGGCACTATCGCGGTTAAGGTGGGATAGTTCCATCTATCTATGGCTCTTTATGCATTTACAATCTTTACTTTTACCTCTGCTTCCAGAGCACCAACATGCCCCCACTATCCTCACCGCGTCCCACCAGCCACCACCCCCACCACACTCCGCGCATGCGCCAACTCCGGCAGTCCCGCATCCGCCGCCGCCCACTCCTTCAGAAACGCCGCATACCCCGCCCGCGCTCCCGCCGCATCCCCTTGCAACTCCGCAACTCGCGCCAGCCCATACAACCCAAATCCCGAATTCGGCCGATCCTTGAGCGCCTCTTCGTACGCCGCCTTCGCCCCCGCATAATCCTTCGCCCTGATCAGCGCAGCCGCCTCATTCTCTCCCACCGGCCTGAAATAAAACGGAGGCTCATGATACCCCGCCTCCTTGTCTTCTTCCGTCGCCGTCGCATACAGTTTCTTCGCCGCATCCAGCTTGCCCTGCCCCACCAGCACTCCCGCCCGCAGTTCCAGTGATGCAATACTCAAACACTTCATCAGCGGCTCCGCACTCGCATCCGGCATAACCGGCGTCATCGGCGTCTCATCTTTTTTGGCATCGTCCTTCTTGCCATCGTCCTTCTTGTCCTTGCTCTTCGCCGCAGCATCCTTTTCCGTTCGCCACAGCCCCGCATCCATCGCCGCGCTCGCCCTCTGCGCTCCCTCCAAATCCCCAGCGTCCAGCGCCTTCATCCCCCGCGCATAGTCGCTCAACTCCGCCGCCAGAAACCTCAAATTCTCCGTCTTCGCACCCTCTCCCAGATTCGCCTGCCCCAGCATCGTCAGCACCGCATCCCAATCCCCTACCCGCAACGCCACCGGCAGCCGCAAACTGATCCGCGCCATCTGGTCCCGCGCCGACCAGATATACAACGTCGCCGACAACTTCCCCCGCGCCGCGCTCAGGTGATCGCTCAACGCATTCGCCTCGCTCAGCTTCCCCTCTTCCATCAAATTCGCAATCCCATACATCATGTTGTGTACATAATTCCAATCATCGTCCGGCCCAACATGCTGCTCGCGCATGTACCGTTCATCCGCCTCCGTCGATGCCGCAAACCACTTCTCCGCCTCCGCATAATTCCCCGTCCGGTAGAAGATATGTCCCGGCATATGCACCATATGTCCCGAGTTCGGTGCCAAACTCGCCAGCAGCGCCGCGCTCTTCAACGCGTTCTCAGGATGATTCCCCGGCTCCTGTGCATGAATCCAGTAGTGGTGCGCGGCCGAGTCCATCGGCGCATCGCGAATCACGCTCTCCAGAATCGCAATCTTCTCCTTCGTTCCCGCCTTCGGCTCGCCCTTGTCGTCGAACCCATCCCCCAGCGCCCCGGCCAGAAATATCCGCGCCTCAATATCCTTCGGATTCTTCTTCACCAGCGTCCGCAGGATCGCAATCTTCTTCTCGCGGTCTCCGCCCTTCCCTTCCGGCCTCACCACCGCCGCCTCAATATAAAGCTTCCCCTCCGCGCCCGCTTTGCCCTTCAACTCCACAGCCCGCGCCAGTGCCTTTTTTTCGTACGGAGCACTCGACTCGTCCCCGCGCATCCCCACCGCCTGCGCCAGCCCCCAATAACACATCGCGCAGTTCGGATCCACGCGGATCGCCTGCTCAAACGCCTTCGCCGACTCGTAATCCCAGAAGTCATGCAGCAAGCTCAATCCCTGGTCAAACCAAGCCTGCGCCTCCGCATTGGCCTTGATCGCAATATG
>JBEKRU010000058.1:0-37819 GCA_049518435.1 Occallatibacter sp.
CTTTTTTGTCGCGGACGGTCACCGGCAGTACCACTTCCCGCGCCTGAATTTTCAAGGTCGCGGCGGGCTTGTCGCTGGCGGGCTGTTGGGCGGCTGACTGTTGTGCTCCGCTTGTCCAAGGGAGGCATGAGAGCGCAAGCAAGCTGAAGGAAAGACTAATCAGGGATTGATTTCGCATCATCGTGGTTTCGTTCACACTTTCAATCCATTAGACGCCGCAAAGCCCGGACCGTTGACCACCCAGTTCAGCCCGCCGCAGCCGGTCTACGCACAACCAACCGCCAAGCAGCGCGGACTAACGTCCACGCCAGCAGCCCGAGCCACCAGAACCAGGCCAGCATCGCCACCAAAGCGGGCAACCGCGCAATCGTATCAACCCCTGGAATCAGCGCGAGCAAACCGCCCAGCACGGCGCAGACAGTGATGAATGTACCCGGTTCGCCCCACCATCTTCGCCAGTGCGGGTGCCGCACCAATGGGAATGCACCGAGCAGAAACCATTGCAAGGCGATCAAGAACCCAAAGCCTGCATCGATTCGCCGTTGTGCAGCCATCGGCCTATTCTTTCTTCGAGGCCTTCGCTGGCGCTTTCCCATCGCAGTCTTTCCCGCCGCAGAGCGCCCCGGTAATCCCCTTCCCCTCGGTCAACGTATAAATCCGATCCACCGCGGGCAGCTTCACCTTTTCTGTGGTCCCATCCGGCCAATGAATCTCTGCCGTCCCGGCGTCCGTCGCGTCGCCTAATCCGAAATGCGGGCGGCGGTCATTGGCGGAGATGTAGCTTCCGCTACTCAGCACATCCTGGCGCATGCGCATACCGTTGGCGTTGAGGAACACCGTGGCGCAGGTTGCATCGCGCGGGCTCTTGCCCGTCCCCACCAGCTTCATTTCCACCCAGTGATGCTTGTCCGGGTTCACATTCCGCAGCAGCACTGGTGGCCCGTCCACTGGATTGATAATCGCATCGATCTTTCCATCGTTGAACAGGTCGCCGTACGCCATGCCGCGCCCCGGAATTACGACCGCCAGTCCGGTCCCCTTGACGGGCGGAATGTATTCAAACCGCCGGTCGTTTCCAGTTGCTTTGGGCCCGGTTGCCGCGGGCACATTGCGGAACAGCAAGGGCCGCTCGGCAAACGTAGTTCCCCAGTCGTGCTGGTCCACTTCGGGATATACATGCCCATTCACCATGAAGAGATCGAGCCAGCCGTCGTTGTCGTAATCCAGAAAGCCATCACCCCAGCCCACAAAGGGGATCGTCGTCTGCGCCACGCCTGCCTTATAACTCAAATCGCTGAAGCTTGCGTCTCCATCGTTGTGGTAAAGCACCTTGTAATCATCGCCAAAGTCGGTTACAAAAAAGTCGACCAGCCCGTTGTTCTCGTAGTCTCCGGCGGCAATACCCATCGACGCAATTTCACGCCCGTCCTTGTTCAGCGCAAATCCCGACTCATAGCTCTGATCGTCGAAGGTGCCATCACCCTTGTTGATGTATAGAAAATTCGGTTCCGAGTCGTTGCCCACCACCAGGTCGGGCTTTCCATTCGCCTTCAGGCTGACAAAAATTGTCGAAAACCCATAGTACTTTTCCTTGTCTTCCACGCCAGCCTTCACTGTCACGTCGGTGAACGTTCCGTCGCCGTTGTTGTGGAAGAGGTGATCCGGCTCTCCAACCAGCCCGCGCGGGCCGCAATTTACTGAGGCTCCGCGATACTGGCAATTTGCATAGCCCACCGCTTTGCTGCCGGCAATCGGGAGGTTGTCACGGTCAAAGTGCACGTAGCCGGTGACGTAGAGATCGAGCAGACCGTCCCCGTCATAATCGCCCCAGGTAGAGCCGGGGGACCAGTTTCCCAGCGCCACGCCAGCTTTCTCCGCTACATCGGTAAACGTGCCGTCGTGGTTATTGTGGTAGAGACGATTCTTGCCGTAGTTGCCTACGTAGATATCGGGCCAGCCATCGTTGTCGAAGTCGGCAACGCTGACGCCATAGCCCCAACGGTCGTTGGTAACGCCCGCCTTGGCCGCCACATCGGTGAACGTGCCATCGTGGTTGTTGTGGAAGAGCGCTGCATGCGGCGGCGTCTCCTTGCCGTCGAGGGCGTCGAAGGTGGATCCGTTGACAAGATAAATGTCGAGCCAGCCGTCGTTGTCGTAGTCAATCAGGGCGACGCCCGAGCCGTTGGTCTCGACTATAAAGTTTTTCTGGGGGACGCCCATCTTGTGAATCCAGCCGGAAAGCCCCGCCTTTTCGGTAATGTCTTCAAACACCACCGGCCCCTGATCCACAAAGCCGCCTGCGGTAATCGGCCGCTTCTGCTCGTCGTAGACCGGCTTGGCGCCAAGCCCTCCGGCAATGCCTCCGCCCATGCCAGGTTGAGGCTTTGCCGGGGCCGGCTGCTGGCCGTACAAACGGCAGTCAATGGGGACAACCGACACGGCGATCAATACGCCGCAAACGAATCTGCGCATATCCGAAACCCGACTTTCCACGCATTGAAGTGTATCGCAGCCAATGGTACGCCCTCGTGCGCGCCGCCACTCATCTTCTCCGCACCTCGCTGCCCGCGGCTCAATCAACACGGAACCAGCTTGCCTGTCCTCAAAATTCGTCCTTACTGCCCCCAACCCCCTCGAATCTGAGAGGATTAGAGGAGCCGGCAACTGTGTTGGCGCATCTTGTAAGAGGACGGCATGAACCCTATCGATCAGGCGCGGGAAAGAAACTTTCAGCAGACGCTGCTCAGCGCCCGCAGGACCATGATGGTGAGCGAGATACTCAAGCTCGCCATAGAGAGCTTTCAAAGCGCAAAAATGCGCTTCGCGCTCACTGCTCTCGGCATGGTCATTGGCACCGCTTCCGTCATTCTGGTAGTGACCATTGGCCTCACCGGCAAGCAGTTCATCCTTCAGGAACTGCAGAAGATCGAGACCAACTCTGTTGAGCTGGAATACGCGGGCGGCGGCTCAACCGCTGCTGAGCGCATACTCTACAACGACCCCCTCACGCTGGACGACGAGAAAGCAGTCAAGGCGCAGTTACCGGGAGTGATGTACGCTTCGCCCATACTCGAGATGCACGACCGCATCAACTTTGGCGGAGGCGTCGTGAAGGATACGCTGGTTCTGGGGGTGAGCCCCGAATACCAGCAGATCCGCAACCTGCTGGTCCTCGTAGGCCGTTTCATTGACGACCAGGACGACACGGCCCACATGGAGTGCGCCGTGGTCACCGAGCCGTTTGCCCGGGCCCGGTTCGGAAGCGCCGACGCCGCCGTGGGGCAGACCTTCGAGATCGACCGAATTCCATTCACCATCATTGGCGTCTTCAAGGAGGCAGTGCCCGACTTCGGCAACTCAGAAATCGCCGATCAGACCATCCTCATTCCTTATTCCGCAGGCCGCCTCATTGCCGGCACAGAAACCGTAAAGCAGATTTACTTCTCCATGCGTTCTATGGAAGAGGTCCCTGACGCCGCGAAGGAGATCAAGCGCATCGTCCAGGACAGGCATCGGACCGACTCAATTTACAACACACAGACCATGACGGAATACCTTGAAGTCGCCGCCACGATTTCCAACTACCTTACGTATCTCCTGATTGCCGTGGCTTGCGTCACGCTGGCAGTCGGAGGGGTAGGCATCATGAACATCATGCTGGCCAACGTTCGAGCGCGTGTCCGCGAAATCGGCATCCGCAAGGCACTGGGGGCGACCCGACGAGAAATCAGGCTCCAATTTCTGGCCGAGGCGGTGATTATCTCGCTCACTGGCGGGATTGTGGGAATCGTCGTGGGACTAACTCCGCCACTCGCTGTCGACTTCTTCACGGATTATGATTTCCCCATCTCTGGTTTGTCCATCTTTGTGGCCTTGGTTGCTGCGACGGTGGTTGGAATCATCTTTGGCACCGTCCCCGCCACACGCGCCGCTCAACTCGACCCTGTCGAGGCGCTCAAGTATGAGTGATCCCGTCCGCCCTGAAACTGAACCGTCCCCCCCGAAGGACACCGGTCCCAACCTGACCCTCTTCTACAGCCTCATCGCCCTTGCTCTCGTCGCCGCCATCAGTGTCGCCCTCATGATCGTGATCCCTTTCCATCACCGGCATTAGGAGCGGGGTGAGAGAGCAGGTCGTAAAATCAAGTGCATTCGCTAAGCGGAGCTGTCCCATGCCTACCCAAGCAGAAAAAGCCGCCGTCTTCCAGGATCTCCACGAGCGCCCCGAGCCTTTCGTCATCGGTAATCCCTGGGATGCAGGGACCGCGCGCATTCTTGCCGGCCTTGGATTCTCAGCACTCTCCACCACCAGCGCCGGGCTGGCTTTCACTCTCGGCCGCCGCGATGGCACAGCGGCTATTAGCCGCGACGAGGCTTTGGCGAATGCGCGGTTGATTGTCGAGGCGACCACGCTCCCTGTTGCTGCGGATCTTGAAAATGGCTACGGGCACGCTCCGGAAGACGCGGCCGCAACCATCCGCCTCGCGGCGGAAACGGCCGGCCTGGTCGGCGGATCCATCGAAGACGCCTCGGGCAACCCCGACAAGCCGATCTACGACTTCGATCATTCCGTTGAACGCATAGCTGCCGCTGTCGAAGCTGCGCAAGCCCTGCACTTCCCCTTCATGCTTGTTGCCCGCGCGGAAAACTACCTGCACGGTCGTCGCGACCTGGATGACACCATCCGCCGTCTGCAGGCCTATGAAGCCGCCGGCGCAAGCGTTCTCTATGCTCCCGGAATCACGCAGCCGGAAGACATCCGCACCGTCTGTGTCTCAGTCAGCAAGCCCGTCAACACACTTATGGGCATCAAGGGAGCGCCGCAGCTCACCGTGAAGGAGTTGGGCGCACTGGGGGTCCGACGTATCAGCCTCGGATCAGGCTTCTGCCGCGCGGCTCTCACCGCATTCTACCGCGCTGCCCGTGAAGTTGCCGATCACGGAACCTTCACCTTCAACGAAGACACGTTCTACATGTCTGAGCTAATGGACCTGTTCAAATGAACCCATGAACTACGCGATCCCGATTCTGCTGCTGGTGCTTACTATCGCTGCCTTCTTCGGCATCGCTCGTGGGCGCTATGCAGATTTTGGGACCCTCCAGACCGTTCTTCGCGTTATCGCGGCGCTTCCTCTGCTGGTCTCCGGGGTTTTTCTGCATTTCCTGCGCGCGGCCATGGTTGCCAGCATCATTCCGCCCATCTTCCCTGCTCCGCTGCTCCTCGCCGTCATCACCGGTGTTTTTGAAATTGCTGGCGCCATTGGCCTTTTCTTCCCGCGATTCCGGCGGGCAGCGGCGCTCTGCATTGCCATGATGATGGTCGCAATTGTTCCGGCAAACATCTACGTGGCTGGAAGGAACATAGCCGGCCTACCCATGCCCGGAGTCGTTCCGCGCACCGCGATGCAGTCTGTCTATATAGTTTTGGTACTTCTGGCGGGCTATGGAATACCGGGTCGAACGCACCAGAAGGAAAGCGCTGCGAAGAATTAAGCGCCTATGGAACCCGGTTGCTCAGCCCGCTCCGCAATCAGCACCGGAATCCCATCCACAATCGGATAGCCGCGCCCGCATTCAGCGCACACGAGCCGGTGTTCATCCACGGAAAGCGAACCCTGGCAAGCTGGGCAAGCGAGCAGGTCGAACAGCGCGGAATCGAACGGAACATGCCGGCTTGGTTTCTCAGGCATCGCTATTGCACGGTGGCGTCGGGATTGGCGCCGGAATCGGCAGAAGGACCTGGATTGGGTGGTGGTACGGGGCGCACACGTTTCGCAACGCCGGCGAACTCCTGCTCGATGCGCGCATTGGTCTCCGCCACGGCAAACTCATAAGCCACGCGAATGCCGTTGAAGATGGCCCGGTCGTTCGACGAGCCGTGACCGATGATGCACACGCCTCGCACTCCCAGCAGCGGCGCACCCCCGTATTCTCTATAGTCGAGGCGATGACGGAATTCGTTGAACGCCTTGCGTGACAATAAAGCCCCGACCTGCGCCGTCACCGTGCGCGTCAGAGACTCCCGCAGAACTTCGCGGACAAACCTCCCCACGCCCTCGCTGGTCTTCAGCGCCACGTTGCCCACAAAGCCGTCGCAGACAATCACGTCGGCGAGCCCGCTGAAAATGTCGCGACCCTCCACGTTGCCGATAAACTTGATCGGAAGCGCCTTGAGCAGCGGGAACGCCTCGTGAGTAAGGTCATTGCCCTTGCTCTCTTCCTCTCCAATAGAGAGAAGTCCAACGCGGGGCTCCTTGATCTTGAGTACGGTGCGAGCATAAATTTCGCCCATTACGGCAAACTGCTCCAGGTTTTTCGGTTTGCAGTCCACGTTGGCGCCGACGTCAAGCAGCACGCATGGGTTTCCGGTGGAACTCGGCATAGGCGTCGCCAGGGCAGGCCGATCCACTCCGGGCATCGTGCCCAGCACGCCTTTGGCCGTCGCCATCGCTGCGCCCGTGTTTCCGGCCGTCACGAAACCCGCCACTTTGCGTTCATGCACCAGCTTCAGCCCCACGCGCATGGAGCTGTCTTTTTTGGTCCGGTACGCCTGCGCAGCCTTTTCCTCCATGCCGATCCGTTGGGTGGCATTGTGGATCACGATGGGCAGGTCTTCATTTTCAAGTTGCTCGTCCAGAAGATCGCGCAGCTCCGCCTCCGGTCCAATCAGATGCACACGGACAGGCAGAGTCTGGCAGGCGAGAATCGCCCCCCGGATCTCAGGCTCAGGAGCTTTGTCGGAACCTACGGCGTCAAGCGCTATATCGATGAGCATGGCCGGACCAGTCTACAACTGCACAGGCTCGTTACTTCGCTGCTTCCTTGACGTCCAGAACCTGCTGTTTCTTATAGACGCCGCATTTGGGGCAGGCGCGATGCGGAAGCTTCTTCTCGTGGCAGTTGGGGCACTCGGAGAGGCCCACAGCAGTCAGAAAATCGTGTGAGCGGCGGAGTGCGGTACGGCGCGTCGAGTGGCGCCTTTTCGGATTTGGCATGGTGCAATTCCTTTCGTGTCCTCGCCCGCTTTCCAGTCCACACGGAGCTGGCCTTTGGGTCAGGCGGAACACCCTCAATCTCTTGGGGTTATGTTTAGGACTTCACCTTGCCACGGAGCCCAGCCAGCGCTTCCCAGCGGGGGTCGCCTGGACCCTCATCGCAGTGGCACGGTTGACTGTTGCGGTTCTGGCCGCAGCGCGGGCAAAGTCCTTTGCAATCCGGCTTGCACAGGGTTCTGACGGGCAGAGACAAAAGCACCTGTTCCCGCAGCACATCTTCAAGCAACAGACTGTCTCCTTGATAATACCCGATTTCTGTTTCCGGCGCAGTAATTGAACGCTCCGGCGCCTCGGCATCCGCTTCCGCCGGGCGGAAGATCAGATCGAACTCCGCGCCCAGCGGAACCTCGACCGGTTCCACGCATCGCGCACACGGGATTTGAAACTTGCCGGCAAACTTTCCCCTCAGCCGGATATCGGCAACAATATCCTTCGGTCCGCGATGTTCGTGCAGTACCTCGGCCTGTCCTGCTGTGGCCAGTTGCCCCACCTGCTCCGCTTCTTCGCCCAGATCAACCGCTCCCGGCTCGAGTTCCAGGTCAAAGTCGATCGGTTCCCGCTCCAGTTCAATAACCTTGAATTCCATAATTTGAGCCTACGGCGCGGTCCTCCGCGCGTCAATGTGCGGAAGGAGGCCGGCTCGGATTTCCGCGATCTGAATTGAATGTCGCATCGGATGCAAGGCGATAAGGAGCAACATCTCATAGCAGTTCAACGGTCGCGTAATCATGGGGTGAATCGTCAGCCAGCTCCGAAAGTCGCCGCCGAACTCTTCCACAAATCGCATCGTCTCGCGGCGCACTGAATCGAACCCTTCCATCGCCTGCTCCAGGCTCCCGTACTTCCCTGCCGGCAACACAGGCTCGGGCGCCTCAATCCTGCGCAGACGATTCAAGGCAAGACCCTGAAGCTTTTCCTCCCTCGCCCGATCCTCGTGCGATTGATCTTGCGGCGTTGCCTCCCTGAGCCTGCAGAGAAGCAGAGTTTCCGACGCGATCATATGCTCGACACACTCAACGACCGACCAACACTCCGGCGTCGGCTTGCGCATGGCTGCAGATTCATCCAGGCCACTCAATCCATTCTTCAGTGCATCGCTCCCCGCTTGCAGGCGGCTCAGTATCTCTTGCCGATCTGAATCAACCATGGAGCCACCTTCCGAATCCGGTCCAGCAAGGCCTCAAATGGGTTTGCGCCGGCCTATCGACAACACTCTGATTCCGTCTTATTTCCCGTTAAGCCACGTATCCTGAGCGGCTTGGCTGACGTCTTCTCAATGTAGGTACTTATTCGCAAAGTTCAAGAACGTCGGCCAGTTCGGCGCCGGGGTATGTCCTCCGCCATGCTGCCGAAATCCGAGATCCCCCTCGATTACTGCCGTCTCCATCGCCGGAAATTCCGCCGTCCCAAGATCCTTCTTGCCAAGCAATTTGTAAACCGGCCCCGCCGCCACCTCCGCAAGAAACATCCCTTGCGCGTCCGCCCATCCGTCGCCGGGCTTGCCTGTTTCGTTTCGCGTGCTTAGTCCCGCACCAATGAACACCGGCCGCGGGGCGCACAACGCGATCAATTCGTGATTATCCACCGGAAGATCCCCAGGGGTCATCGGCCCGGCATATTTCATCAGGTTTCCGCCCATCCAATAGTAGTAGTTCGACTCGATATGACTGAGCGGCTCCCCATAGATGTGCCGATAGAGCTTCGCCCCGCCTTCACCCGATGAGCTCGAATACAACACCGCAAACCGAGGATCGTAGGCCATCGCGACCAGCGCCGCCTTGCCCATGCGCGAATGTCCTTCAATGCCCACTCGGCTTCCATCCACGCTTTTGTCGGTCTGCAGGTAGTCCAACAACCGGCTCGCACCCCAGGCCCAGGCTTTCAACCCGCCCCAGTCCTCTACTCCTCGGGGTTGCCCCTTGTTCACCAGCCCGATAATGCCCTCAGTCATCCCCGTTGCGTCGTCGGCCTGGTAGCTCGTCGGAGAGAGCACCGCGAATCCCCAATCCTTCGCAAGCACCTGATGCTCCCATGTCTGTCCATAGTCCCCGAGCGCACCCGAAGTCGTGTCCGACACAGGCCTGACCAGCGAAGCCTTGAATTCGCCGGCAAAAGCCAGTTCCATGATCACGGGAACTGGCCCACGGGCCTCCGCCGGTGTAGTCAGCGTCGCATCAATGGTGACGGCGATCTGTGGGTAGATACTGTTGTCCACATGGCCTGCCAGTCGCTTGGTTACTACTGCAACGCCGCCCATTTTTTCCGGCGTCGTGCTTACCACTTCCCATGTAACCCTGGGCAGATTTGCCGGAGTGCGCCCGAGGACCTCGCGGTCGTAGTCTTCAACAATCTCCGGTCGACGCACGTTCCACCACTCGTTCGCCGTCGTCACCGGCTTTCCGCTTTTCTCCACAAGCGGATCGGGGAGCTTCGGATACACATTGGCTTTCGCCTCGTCCCAGTTGGCGTCCTTCTCCGTGCCCGGGCGAAGTTCTTTGATGCCAAGCAGATCCATCATGCGCTTGTGATCCTGCTCGGCAGTCAAATGCACCGGAGCGGGAGCGGGCGTTGTTTGCGCCTGTGTGTTGCACATAACAATGGAGATAAGAAAAGCAAGGGGGATCGTTGCGCGCGGCCGGCGGGGGACTTGCCGCAAATCATGCATGGGTAACCTCGTTTCGAAAGGGACTCATCGGGGGCATTGCCAATGGGACGCGGCGCCGGCTGCGAAGGTTTCCGATGCGCGGCATTTTCGGGTTGCCCAGGCCGTGGCAGGGTTCAGGTTCAATTGGAGGGTGAGATTTATCGCGTAAAAGTCTGCTTCGAGGGTGAAAAAATAGGCCAAAAGTCACCCTATAAGGTTGCAAAAGCGGGCGAACATACCCCTTTGAGGTTAGATATCCTTGAAATACAAACCTCAAAAGGTGAGTGCGGTGATGTTTTTTCCGCATGGAACTATCCATTTTCCGGGTGTTGGTTTGCTCCCAATTCCAGGTGGTCGGGGAAAATGCGCTGATTCTGCTCTGTTTATGCGCTTAAGCCATTGATTGTGCGTGCTCATCGCGAAAGTGCCGCGATGAAAGGGGCACACGGTTTCCTCGGGGCGCCAAATCCGAAGCGGATTCAAGTGCAGCCCGATACCAGCCGATGAGGGATCAAGAGTCATTTCAGAAGGGGCTGCCAGCATGTCAATGGTTCGAAACCTCCCGATCGCCCGCAAGTTCACATTTGCTTTCGGCATCGTTTGCTGCCTTTGTGTAGCACTGGGCATTTACACGTTTCTCACCTTTCGGAGCATCGCGGAGAAGAGCACAGATGTGAGTGGAAAAGACTTTCCCGCGCTGGTGCATCTGGGCGAGATTCGCAGTTCGATGCTCCAATTCCGCCGTGAGGACCTGAACGTTCTTCTGTGCCCGACGCCGGAGTGTCTTTCCGCGCACATTGCGAAGCTCAATCAAGCAACCGCTTCGTACAAAGAGGGGATTGCGGCGTACGAGCCGCTGATCAGCACTCCGCAGGAACGCGCGGCATTCAAGGACATGACGGACTCCTTCTCGAAGTCCACAGAAATCAGCGATCGCGCCATCGGACTTGCCACCTCCGGCAAGACCGGAGATGCGATCGATATTCTCCAGTCTCAGGAGACGTTGGACACGATGAACCGGGCGGTTACAGATGCCTACCAGGCGATTGATGAAATTGCCAAGAGCGGCACGGCAAATGCGCAGGAGACCTCCGCAGCCAGCGGCCGGGCGATTTGGGTGAGCATCGGGGTGACGCTGGTGATTGTTGTTCTTTGCGGAATCATCGGCATTGTTCTTACGCGAGAGATTGCACCGCGAATCGCCCGGCTGAAGACCTGTGTGGAAGCGATGGCGGCCAAGGATATGACGGCGAACGTTCGAGTGACTGGCACCGATGAGCTGGGGCGGCTGGGCGAGGCGTTCAATGCGACCGCTGCGTCCATGCGATCTGTTCTTCAATCGGTGGCCAAGGCCGCGGAGACACTTTCGGCCGCGACCACGGAGATCAGTGCGCGCGCCGTGCAGAGCGCGGGTAATGCCAACACCCAGTCGAATAAAACCAACCAGATTGCCGCGGCGGCGCAGGAGATGACGGCGACGATTGGGGAGATCAGCCATAACGCCGAGAGCGCTGCCGGTTCCAGCCGCGAGTCGGCCGAGACCGCCGAGCAGGGCGGCGCAGTGATGCAGGCCGCAACCAAGACGATGGAGAAAATTGCCCATGCCACGAGCACCGTCTCCGAAAGGATGACGTCTCTTTCTCATCGCTCCGAAGAGATCGGCAAGGTGGTGAATGTGATTCAGGAGATCAGCGAGCAGACCAACCTGCTGGCTCTGAACGCCGCCATCGAAGCGGCGCGCGCGGGCGAGCACGGCCGGGGATTTGCGGTGGTCGCCGGCGAGGTTCGCCGATTGGCCGAACGGACCAAGGGAGCGACTGAGGAGATAGCCGGGACCATCAGCAGCATCCAGGAAGAGACGCGGGCGACGCTGCAGGTGATGCAGGAGAGCCGCACCGCGGTGGAAGCCGGCATGGGAGAAACCGCCAATGCGCGGCAAAGTCTGGAAGCGATCATCGGTTCCTCAAAACAAGTGGAGCACCAGATTCATATGATCGCGACCGCGGCCACGGAGCAGACCTCCGCATCGAGCGAGATTGCGGAATCAGCCGGTCAGATCTCGCAGTTGTCTGTTGAAAATGCGCAAGGCGCGGAAGAGGCAGTGGAAGCTCTCAAGAACCTGGCCTCGCTGGCCAGCGAGCTCGATGGGATGATCCGCCAGTTCCGCCTTGACGAAGACGGCCAGCCGGGAGGCGCCTTTGCCGGCAAGAGTCAGCCGTCGCTCATTGCTGCCATGAGGCCTGCGCACTTATAGAGCGTGAGGTTTCGGGCTGCGATGTTGCAAAGGACTGTGGTTCAGTTTTTGAAAAATCCTACAGGAGTCCCTGAATGAACAATTCGATTCGATCGTTCACCATCTTTGCTGTGGCCGCCTCATTTGCATGCGCGGCCGTCTTCGCCCAGTCGTCCGGGGAAGCCATCTACAAACAAAAGTGTCTCAACTGTCATGGCGCAAACGGTCTTGCCAACTCTGGAGTGGGCAAGATCATGAAGGTAAAGCCGGTGACCGACGCCGAGGTGATGAACCTCAATGAGGCGGAGATGATTCAAAAGGTCCGCGTTGGGGCGGGCAAGATGCAGGCCTATAAAGGGGACTTGACCGATGCACAGATCAAGGGTTCGGTCGATTACTTCCGCACATTCATGAAATAGGCATTGCTGTGGGGAGCCTTAGCACTGGCGGCAAGCCCGTCCGAGGGCGCAGAATTCACAGAACGTGTCTCGACTTCCCCGCCCTGCCGTATGGTAGCCTCCGGTTGAGGGAGAGACACTCAGAATGAGCGCCGTCAAGTATGACCTGGCCGTTATTGGTTCCGGCCCCTCCGGGCAGCGGGCTGCTGTTGCGGCCTCCAAAAATAAGAAGCGCGTCGCGGTCATTGAGGCCCGCTCAGTCGTCGGCGGGGTCTGCGTGAATACCGGAACCATCCCCTCAAAAACCATGCGCGAAGCCGTGATGCACCTCTCCGGTTACAACTACCGCACGGTGTACGGCATGAACTACCGGGTGAAGGAAAAGATCACGATGGCCGACCTCGCCTTCCGCGTTCAGGGAGTGATCAAGACCGAGGTGGACGTTACCGAAGCACAACTATCGCGCAACGGCATTGATGTGTTCCACGGGATTGCCCGGTTCGTCGATGCGCACCAGGTACGCGTCGAGGGCCCGCAGAACGATGCCACCATTGAGGCCGAGCGCATCATCATCGCCGTGGGCACCAAGCCCGCCGCGTCCGCCCGGGTACCCATCAACGGCCGCACGATTATCAACAGCGACCAGGTGCTGGACTTGCCTACGCTTCCGCGCACCCTCATCGTGGTGGGCGGCGGCGTGATTGGCGTGGAATACGCCTGCATGTTCGCTGTGCTTGGCGTGCGGGTGACGCTGATTGAGAAGCGCGACCGGCTGCTGGAATTCGCGGACCGCGAGATTATTGAAGCGCTCAGCTATCACTTGCGCGACGCCCGCGTGACGCTGCGGCTGGGCGAAGAAGTGGAGAGCGTGGAGGAGCTGCCGGACGCTACGGTGGTGGCTAATCTTGAGAGCAAGAAGCGGGTGTCAGGAGATGCGCTGTTGTATGCGATTGGGCGCCAGGGCGCGGTGGATGACCTGGACCTGGCGGCGGCGGGGCTTGAGGCGGATAATCGCGGCCGCATTCCCGTGGACGAGCATTACCAGACGAAGGTGCCACACATCTTCGCGGTTGGAGACGTGGTGGGGTTCCCTTCGCTCGCCTCGGTCAGCATGGAACAGGGACGGATTGCCGCTGCGCGCGCGTTCGACGACACGGCGACGAGCTCCAATCCGAGCTTCTATCCTTATGGGATTTACACCATTCCGGAGATCAGCTTTATTGGCAAGACCGAGGAACAGTTGACGGATGAGGATGTTCCTTACGAAGTGGGCATGGCCTATTACCGTGAGACGGCGCGAGGGCAGATTCGCGGGGATACGACGGGGCGGCTCAAGCTGATCTTCCACCGGGATACGCGCAAAGTGCTGGGCGTGCACATTATTGGCGAGGGCGCGGCGGAGCTGGTGCATATTGGGCAGGCGGTGATGGTGCTGGGGGGGACGGTGGACTACTTCATTGATGCCGTCTTTAACTACCCGACGCTGGCCGAGTGCTACAAGGTGGCCGCATTCAATGGAGTGGGGCGGCTTAACCGCTACCAGACGGGTTGAGGGGTAGGCGAATCGACGGGGCTTTGGGCCCTGAGTTATGCTTTTCGGGGATTTGGGTAACGGGGTGACTACTCCCCGCATGACTGAGTTTCCGGGCGGCCCCAAGGAGGGCGCAAATGACCACCGCTATCGGCGTTGTGATGACCGAACACATTGTGGCTGGCAGGCTTGAAGACCAGCGGCTAACCGGCGAACTGCTTCGCTACCCGACCGACAAACATGAATTGGACTCGCTGATTGCGATGCCGGGCGGTGAGCTGGTCGAACTCCTGGCGAGCGAGATCGCCACGCTGGCGGGCAATGGTCAGGGCGCGGTAGATGCGGTGGGGGTCGCTGTTCCCGGGATTATCCGCTATGGCATCGTGGAAGACTCACCCAATCTTACGCAGATTAAGGGAATGCGGCTGGCGGAAGAGCTGACCAGGGCGCTGGGCGCGCGCGGCATTCAGGCCCCGGTTCACATTGCGAACGACGCGGACGCGATTGCCGCGGGCGTGGCCGCAACGCGGGGCCAGTTGAACAAGCTTACGCGCGTGTGGACGCTCGGTAACGGGATCGGCTATGGGCGCTGGCCGTACGTAGATGGCATCTGGGAGGGCGGGCACGTGACGGTGAGCCTGGATCCCAAGGAGCGCTACTGCGGATGCGGCGGCGTGGGGCACCTGGAAGGCATTATGGGTTACCGCGCGATGCGCATGCGCTTTCTGGATCTTGAACCGGAGGAAGTGTTTGCTCACGCCAAACAGGGCGATCAACGGTGCCGCGAGTTTGTCGATTTGTGGCATCGCGCGCTGGCTGCGGCGACTGCTTCGTTCATCCACCTGGCGGGGCCGGGGCGGTTTTACTTTACCGGGCACAATGCTCATTTCCTTGAGATCCCGGTGTTGCGCGCGCATCTTGAGTCGATGGTGAAGATGAGCTCGCTGCAGAGCTTCTCGCTGGAAGTGCTGGAACCGGACGATGCGACTGCGCTGCTGGGGGCGGGGGTCTCGGCCGTGCGCGCGCTGGCGTCGTAAGCGACCTGCCACGCACTTCGCCCGTTGCTGCGACTTGCGATAAGCTGAGTCGCGTCGCGTGCGTCGGCCCTTCGGCAGAATCCGCAAATCATTACGAATAGAGACTGGCGATGGCTGATCTGTGGCTGCGCGCGGAAGAGATTTTGGAAGCGTGATGAAATCGATTTACCAAACTGCAACAAAGTCGTAATATTGCCGGCGGGAAAAATAACAAATCTCTTTGTCACGGGAAAAATTATGAAACGGTCGTTTGTGTCCGCAAAGTGGATTGTGGCTCTTGGCGTTGGTCTGGCAGGTTTCATTGGCTGCGGTGGTGGTTCATCGAACTCTACGCCTCCACCGCCAGCGGCCTCGATCACCAGCTTCACTGCAAGCTCAGCCACCATCACGGCCGGACAAAGCGCGACGCTGACGGGGGTATTCGCCAATGGCACGGGCGTGATTACGCCGGGCAACATTGCGGCGACAAGTGGGACTGCCGTGACGGTAACGCCGACGGCGACGACGACCTATACGCTCACAGTGACTCCGACGAGTGGATCAGCCGTGACTGCGACGGTCAGCATCACGGTGAACCCGGCGCCGACCATCACCAGTTTTGTGGCCAGCCCGGGGACGATCACGGCGGGACAGAGCGCGACGCTGACGGGAGTGTTTGCCAACGGCACGGGCGTGATTACGCCGGGGAATATTGCCGCGACGAGCGGGACCGCGGTGACAGTGACGCCGACGGCTACGACGACGTATACGCTGACGGTGACGCCAGCGAGTGGCACGGCGATCACGGCGAACGCGACGATCACCGTGAATGCTGTCGTTGCCAGCACGGTCACAGTGAATCTTGCGAGCCCCGGCATTCCGGTTACGGATCAACTTCTTGGAATGAACATGGCCGCCTGGTACGACGTGACCGACAGCACCGATGAACCTGTGATTCAGTCGGCGTTCCAGGAGGCGGGCATCAAGGCTATGCGCTGGCCGGGAGGATCCTGGTCCGACGACTACAACTACGAAACTAATACCGAGTGCGGCAATACCGCGAACTCGGATGACGATTTCAAGGATGTAGTCAACAAGCTGGTGGTTCCAGCGGGGCTCGATCTTGCGCTCACGGCGGACTATGGCACGGGCAAGAATTGCACCGGATATGGCGACCCGACTGAAGCTGCCTCATGGGCGAACGATGCGTTGACGCTCGGCATCACAGTGAGCCATATGACGGTTGGCAACGAAGAATATGGGACCTGGGAGACTGACAACCATTCCACGCCCCACAATGGAGCGACCTATGCCGCCGCTGTAGCCGGATCCAGCGGCTACTATCAGCTCATCAAGACCGCCTCCCCGAATACCCTGGTTGGTGTGGATGTGGAACCCGACTATGCTCCGTGGGATCAGGATGTGATGTCCGGCGCTCCGTATGATTTCGTGGAATACCACTACTATCCGGAAACTCCGGGAGCGGAGAGCGACACATTCATAACCCAGCAGGCGGCACAGGAACTGACCACGAACATCAACACAATCAAGACGGAGTTGGCTAAGTGGGGAGTGGCCGATACGCCTATCTATGTGGGCGAGATTGGCGGGCCTTACAACAATCCCGGGAAGCAGAGCTGGTCGATTACGCAGGGCTTGTATGCGGGGCAGGTGTTGGGCGAAATGATGAACGACGGTGTCTCACGCCTTACATGGTGGATCGGATTTGGGAACTGCAACGGGCAGGCTGGCAACGATAGCTCGTCGCTGTATGGCTGGCAGAATTTCGGAGCGTACAACGTCTTCTCGGATGGACCTGCGGATGGCACCTGCCCGGACGCCGGTCCGATCGGGACCATGTCTCCAACGGCGCGGGCGTTTCAGTTGTTCAGCAACGTGGCCATCACGGGGCAAAACGTGCTGACGGCTACTGTCGGTGGAGATACGACCGATGTGCGGGCCTATGCGGCAACCAACCCGAATGGCACGGCGCTGGTGTTGTTCAACCTGAACGAAACAACGGCGCAGGCAGTTGAGGTGACACTGACGGGGAAGACTTCGTCATCGAGCGTGAATGTGACCACGTACGACAAGGCGATTTATGACTTGTCGGGTTCGCCAACGGGGACGCCGGCTGATCCATCGGGCACCAGCACATGGGCGCTGCCTACGACGACGAATATGGGCGCGCAAACGCTGCCGCTGACTTTGACTCTCAGCCCTTGGAGCATGAACGTGGTGATCATCGAGTAAGGCTGCCGTCTCCGGGCCTGAAGGCCTTGCGGTTTGGGGCCTTGTTTTCAGGGGGTTGAAACCGCCTGCTCCCTCCGGCAATCATCAGCAGGCTGTCTCGGTTTCCAAAACCCGGGGGAGCCTGTTTTCGTTTGCCGGATTTCCGCTTTGATTTTTCCCCTTGACAGCTTAGGAGAGAGGGCGTAGCTTCCTAATCATCTTAGGGGTGTTTTGTGACTGACCAGGCTCAACTGCTTCCCGGCACTCTCGATCTGCTGATTCTCAGGGCTGTGTCGCTTGGGCCTCTGCATGGCTACGGAATTCTTCTTCGCATCGGGCAGATCTCCGACAATGCGCTGCTGATTGAACAAGGCGCACTTTATCCCGGACTTTTCCGCCTGGTTCGCCAGGGTCTGCTGAAGGCCAGTTGGGGCACGTCGGAGAATAATCGGCGGGCCAAGTTTTATGAGCTCACCTCCGCGGGCCGGAAGCGCCTGAGCGAAGAGACCGCAAGCTGGAATCGTCTTGCCACGGCCATCGCCGCGGCGCTCTCTCAACAGCCGGAGGAAGCATGAGAATCCTTGACGCGCTCCGCCAACGCATTGTGCCTTTGTTCCGGCCGGAGGATTTGCGGGCCGAAATGGAGGAGGAACTCCGCTCGCATATTGCCCACCGGGCCGACGATCTGGAACGCTCGGGCCTGAAACGCGAAGAAGCAGGTCGCCGCGCTCGCATCGAATTCGGCGCACGCGAAAAGTTCAAAGAAGAGATCCACCAAGCGGCTGGCGGCAACCTCCTCGGCACGGTTCTCCAGGATCTGCGCTATAGCCTGCGCGTGCTGCGCAAGTCTCCCGGCTTCACTATCACAGCCGTTTTGACACTGACGCTGGCCATCGGCGCAAACGCAGTCGTGTTTGGCGTATTGAATGCGCTCATCCTGCGTCCGCTGAATGTGCCTCAGGCAGAGAGCCTTTTCGTATTGCAACATGGGAGCGACGTCGCGTCCCACTCCTATCCCGATTATCTCGATCTTCGCCAGCGCAATCGCAGCTTCAACGATGTGGCTGTTTTTGCCATCTCGCAATCAGGGCTGGATGCGGGCAAAGATCCATCGAATGTGTGGGAATACGAAACCAGCGGAAACTACTTCGACACATTACGCATTCAACCGTACCTTGGGCGATTCTTCCACGCTTCCGATGAGCACGGCCCAAACAGTGCGCCGTATGTAGTGCTCTCCTACGCATATTGGCACACGCATTTTCAGGACGATCGCGGTGTGGTGGGCCGCGTTGTTCGGCTTAACAGGCATCCATTCACGATTCTTGGCGTGGCGCCTGAAGGGTTCCAGGGGACGGTCTTGTTTTTCGCTTCGGATATCTTCGTGCCCATCGTAAACCATGAGCAATTATCCGGCGACAAGATGATTTTGAATGCGCGCGGGAACCATTGGATGTTTGAGATGGTGGGACGTTTGAAGCCGGGAGTCACTGCGGCGCAGGCCACTGCCGATTTGAACTCCGTAGATTCGTATCTGAAAAAGAGCTATCCCAAAGAAGAAGGTAATGGGTCTTACACGCTTGCGCGGCCTGGTCTTCATGGCGACTATTTGAACGGGCCAACGCGGGCTTTTCTCACCGGGTTGATGCTTCTTTCGGGTTTGATACTGTTGGCGGCGTGTGCCAACCTGGGCAGCCTGTTTGCGGCGCGGGCCGCGGACCGTTCTCGCGAAGTGGCCTTGCGCCTGGCTCTTGGTTCGAGCCGCAATCGCATTTTGCGCCAACTGTTCACCGAGTCCGTGCTGCTTTCGCTTGCTGGAGGCGTAGCGGGACTTGCGGCGAGCATTCTGCTTTTGCGCCGGTTGAGCGTGTGGCAGCCATTTCCGCGATTCCCTCTGCATGTGCCGGTGAGTCCGGATGCCAACGTTTATCTTGTTGCTTTGGTTTTGGCGTTGGTCAGCGGAGTTCTGTTCGGAATTGTTCCTGTTCGACAGGTGCTCCGGGCCAATCCGTATGAGATTGTCAAAGCGGGATCGACAGGCGCGTTCGGACGCCGAATTATGGTGCGAGACGTATTGCTTGTCGTCCAAATTGCGATCTGTGGTGTGCTGGTGACTTCGTCGATGGTTGCCGTGCGTGGGCTCATGCGCTCCATGCACAGCAACTTCGGTTTTGAGCCGCGGAACGCGATGTTGGTGGATACAGATCTGACGACAGCGGGCTACAGCGGCGAAAGAGTCCCCGCAATGCAACGGCGCATGATCGATGCCCTGCGAGCGATTCCTGGCGTAGATTCCGTAGGATCGGTGAATTATCCGCCGCTGGAACCTCCGGGGACCTGGCAAGGGCTTGTCTATACCGACACAACCGAGGATCTGAGCGCATCGAATGCCGCGGCCGACCCCAATATGTTCAACGTATCTCCAGACTACTTCCGCGCATCCGGGACATCTTTATTGGCGGGCAGAACCTTTACATGGCATGACGACACAAACGCCCCGCGCGTAGCAGTCGTGAACCGGGAGTTCGCAAGCAAGATACTGGGCTCCGTACCGGACGCTGTCGGGCGGTATTTCAAGCTGCAAGACGGCACGCGCGTGCGGGTGGTGGGTCTGGTTGAGGACGGAAAATACGCGAACCTCACCGAAGGCCAGAAGCCCGCGATGTTCTTTCCCCTGCTGCAGTCGCCGGCTAGTTGGACATGGCTGGTGGTGCGGTCAACGCGCGATTTGAGCCGCGACCCGCAGGAACTTGCCGCGGCGATGAGAGGCGTGCTGCGGGACATCGACCCTGGGATGGTTCTGGCGATTCGCCCGTGGAGCACAGAACTGGGCGGAACGTTGTTCCCCTCGCGCATGGCGACAGTGTCACTGGGTGTGCTGGGCCTGATGGGAGGGATGCTGTCGATCACAGGCATATTCGGAATGGCCGCGTACTCGGTGAGCAAGCGGCTCAAGGAGCTGGGAATTCGCATTGCTCTCGGCGCCAAGCGTAAGGAAGTGTTGCAGGCGGCTCTGGGTCGGCCGTTGAGGTTGCTGGCATTTGGTTCTGCATCGGGTTTGCTCCTCGGACTGCTGGCTACCCGGGTGCTGTCTTCGATCGTGTATCAGGCTACTCCGCGTGATCCGCTGGTTTTGGGTGGAGTTGTAGTGGCTATGTCGCTGCTGGGATTGGTTGCCACATGGATTCCGGCGCGACGTGCGATTTCGGTGAATCCCCTGGTGCTGCTGCGCGAGGAGTGATCTGGCTTTGAACCTTCTACACTCCCGACTCTCGGAGGAACTATGAACATCCTTGATTCGCTTCGTATACGCATCGTGTCTTTATTCCGGTCCGACGAACCGCGGGCGGAGATGGAAGAGGAGCTTCGGTCGCACATTGAGCACCGCGCCGACGATCTTGAACGCTCGGGGCTTGATCGCCCTGAAGCGGAACGGCGCGCACGGATTGAGTTTGGCGCACGGGAGAAATACAAGGAAGAGATTCATCGGGCGGCGGGCAGCCATTTTTTCGAGACGCTAGTGCAGGATTTGAGCTACAGCGTGCGCGTTTTGCGCAAGTCACCGGGGTTCACCGTGGCTGCTGTTTTGACGCTGGCCCTGGCCATCGGCGCAAATGCTGTGGTCTTTGCCGTGTTGAACGCACTCATCCTGCGCCCTCTGAATGTACCCCACTCTGAAAGCCTCTACACACTTGAGCACGGTCATAAGGACCAGAGTACTTCGTACCCCGACTATCTCGACCTGCGCGAGCGCAACCACAGCTTTGAAGATTTGGCCGGCTACATCATGCTTCCGGTGGGGTTCGATACGGGCGGGAATCCATCGCAGGCCTGGGCCTACGAGGTGACGGGGAACTACTTCGACGCATTGGGTATTCATCCGTATCTCGGCCGCTTTTTCCACTCGGCCGATGAGCATGGCCCCAACAGCGCACCCTATCTGGTCATCAGCTATGCGTATTGGCACAGCAATTTTCAGGACGATCGCAGCGTGGTGGGACGCGTTGTGCAGGTGAACAAGCATCCTTTCACGATCCTCGGTGTAGCGCCGCCTGAGTTCAGCGGGACATTGGTTTTCTTCTTTCCGGATTTCTGGGCTCCGATGGTTGAGCAAGAACAGTTGCAGGGGCTGAAAGTGCTGAACGATCGCGGGCAACAGGATATCTACATGGTGTTGGGGCATATGAAGGCAGGGGTGACTCCGGCGCAGGCTATCGCCGATCTGAACTCTGTTGGCTCTTACCTCGAGAAGACATATCCCAAAGACGACGCGGATATGACCTTTTCGCTGGCGCGGCCAGGCCTTGCCGGCGACCTGCTGGGGCCCGGGGTGACGGGTTTCATGGCGGGGATGATGCTGCTGTCGGGTCTGATTTTGCTGGCCGCTTGCGCCAACCTGGGGAGCTTGTTTGCCGCGCGCGCTGCCGATCGTTCCAGGGAAGTGGCTCTGCGCCTCGCGCTGGGTTCGAACCGCAAACGCATTCTGCGCGGAGTGTTTACCGAGGCCGTGCTGATTTCACTCGTCGGAGGTGCTGTGGGTCTGCTGGGCAGCATCGTGCTCTTGCGCCAGTTGAGCATGTGGCATCCAGTTCCACAATTTCCCATTTATGTGCCAGTGAATCCGGATGCAAAGGTCTACCTGGTCGCGTTCATGTTGGCGCTTGCCAGTGGATTTCTCTTTGGCGCGGTCCCGGTGAGACAGATACTGCGCACCAATCCATACGAGGTGGTAAAGGCGGGATCGACCGGCATCATCGCGGGGAATGCCGGACGGCGAATTACGCTCCGGGACTTTTTGCTTGTGGCGCAAATTGCCATTTGTGGTGTGCTTGTGACGTCCTCGCTGGTTGCCGTGCGGGGGTTGGTGCGCTCCATGCACAGCAATTTTGGATTTGATTCGCGGAACGCAATTCTGGTGGATACCGCTCTCCGCATGTCCGGTTACAGCGGAGACAGGGCGCTGGCGATGCAAAGGCGCATGATTGAAGCGCTGGAGGCGATTCCCGGAGTAAAGTCTGTAGGACTCGTCAGTACGATCCCTCTCGGAGGCGGCGGTGAATCCCAGGATGTCTTCACCGGCCAAACCGCGGACTTGAGAACATCGAATGCCTCCGCCAGAGTCCAGGTGTTCAAGATCTCTCCCGAATACTTCCATGCAGCGGGCACATCCCTGGTGGCAGGCCGTGCCTTCTCATGGCAAGACGACATGAACTCGCCGCGTGTGGCCGTGGTGAACACGTTGTTTGCTCGCAAGATCTTCGGCTCCGAATCGAAGGCGCTGGGCAGTTATTACAAGACTGAGGATGGAACGCGCGTTCAGGTAGTGGGCATCGCGGAAGACGGAAAGTACTATCAGTTTACCGAAGATCCAAAGGCGGCGATGTTTCTGCCTTTCCTGCAGTCGCCCAGCACCATGATGTGCCTGGTGGTGCGTTCAGAGCGGGATCCGCAACAGTTGGCGCCAGAAATCCGGACCCGGGTGCGGGCCCTTGATTCCAGCCTGCCGTTGAACATCCAAACCTGGACTGAGG
This sequence comes from Occallatibacter sp., assembly GCA_049518435.1. GTDB lineage: Bacteria > Acidobacteriota > Terriglobia > Terriglobales > Acidobacteriaceae > Telmatobacter. Next base: position 22,641 of record JBEKRU010000058.1, read on the forward strand.
GACTGGACATCGCCTTATTCCCCGCGCATATGGCGACAGTGTCGTTGGGTGTGCTGGGTGCAATGGGGGCCATGCTTTCGATCACTGGCATATTTGGGCTGGCCGCGTACTCAGTAAGCAAGCGGATTCGCGAGTTGGGCATTCGCATGGCGCTGGGCGCGCAGCGCAATGAAATATTACAGGCGGCTTTGGGGCGCCCTTTGAAGCTGCTGGGCGTTGGTTCCGCGGCAGGATTGCTGCTTGGAATTCTGGCTACACGCGTACTGGCTCACATCGTATACACAGCCACTCCCCGCGATCCGCTGGTGCTGGCCGGGGTGATTCTGGCGATGGCCTTGCTCGGGCTCATCGCCACCTGGATTCCAGCGCAGCGCGCGTTGTCCGTGGATCCGTTGATCCTGCTGCGCGAAGAGTAAATGGGGCTTGATCCAGAGAGCATCCTCGGTCTTTCGACAATTGGAGGAATTATGAAAATCCTCGACTCGCTTCGAATCCGCTTCTCCGCTTTCTTTCCACCGGCTTACCTGCGCGACGAAATGGAAGAGGAACTCCGCTCGCACATTTCGCACCGCGCGGACGATCTGGAACGCTCGGGCCTGAGCCGCGAAGAAGCAGATCGCCGCGCACGCATTGAGTTCGGCGCCCGCGAAAAATACAAGGAAGAAATACACCGGGCGGCCGGGAGCCATTTCTTCGAGGTTGTTTTGCAGGATCTGCGCTACAGCGTGCGGGTTTTGCGCAAGTCTCCGGGATTTCTGACCGCTTCAGTCCTCACCCTTGCGCTGGCAATTGGCGCGAACGCGGTGGTATTCAGCGTGATGAATGCCTTTGTCATTCGCCCGCTGGATGTGCCGCATGCGGATAGCCTGTATGCACTGCAGCATGGGAATGAGTCCTCGGGGTACGAGTCGTATGCCGATTATTTGGATCTGCGCGATCACAACCACAGCTTCGAGTCGCTGCTTGCATATAACGCGAATCAGTTGGGACTGGATGACGGCAGGGATCCAAGCAGCGTGTGGGTACTGGAGGCCAGCGGGAACTACTTCGACACGCTGGGACTCAAGCCTTACCTGGGACGATTCTTCCACTCCACGGATGAGCACGGGCCCAACAGCGCTCCTTATATCGTGTTGACGTACGACTATTGGCATACGCATTTCCAGGACGACCCTGGGGTGGTGGGGCGCGTGGTGCGGCTCAACAAGCATCCCTTCACGATCCTTGGCGTGGGGCCGAAGGGATACAACGGAACGCTGCTGTTTTTCAATCCGGAGATATTTATTCCGATCGTGGAACATCCGCTGATTGGCGGGGAAGAACTGAACACGCGCTCAGCTCATTGGGTGTTTGAGTTGATGGGGCATCTGAAGCCGGGGGTGACGCCGGCGATGGCCATTGCGGACCTGAATTCTATTGGAGCGCAACTGGAAAAGGCCTACCCCAAGGATGAGCGGAAGATGACATTTGTGCTGGCGAGGCCCAATCTTTACGGAGACTATCTGGGTCGTCCGGTGAAGGCATTCATGACAGCGCTGATGCTGTTGGCGGGGCTGATTCTGCTGGCCGCATGCGCCAACCTGGGCAGCCTGTTTGCGGCGCGGGCCGCTGACCGATCGCGCGAGGTTGCATTGCGGCTGGCGCTGGGATCGAGCCGCAAGCGGATCTTGCGTGGACTGTTCACCGAGGCCATGCTGATTTCGGTGACGGGGGGTGCATTGGGGTTGGCTGGCAGCGTGGTGCTGCTGCGCGCGCTGAGCGTTTGGCGCCCCTTTCCACGGTGGCCGATTCATATCGGCGTGAACCCCGACGCAAATGTGTACGCGGTGGCCGTGCTGCTGGCGCTGGTGAGCGGTCTTCTGTTTGGCGCGGTTCCAGTAAGGCAGGTGCTGGGCACCAATCCATACGAGGTGGTGAAGGCTGGTTCGAACAGCAGAGCGGGAAGGCGCTTTACCGTGGGCGATGTGCTGCTGGTGGTGCAGATTTCCATCTGCGCGGTTTTGGTTACTTCGTCGATGGTTGCGGTGCGTGGTCTGGTGCGGGGGTTGCATGCCAACTTCGGATTCGATACCGAGAACATTTTGCTGGCGGAGACGGACCTGGGCATGGCGGGCTATAGTCCGGACCGGGTGCCCGCGATGCAAAAGCGGATGGTTGAAGCGCTCGAGGCCCTTCCTGGAGTTGAGGCGGTGGGGTTTGCGGATGGTTTGCCGATGGGGGATGGTGGTGGGAGCCCCGAAGTTTTTGCCGACAACACCACCGATCTGAGGCCAGCCAACGCGGTAACGAACGCTTCAGAGTACAGCGTTTCTCCGGACTACTTCCGGGCCGCCGGCACCACACTGCTGGCTGGCAGGGCGTTTACGTGGCAGGACGACAAGGATGCACCGCGTGTCGGTGTGGTGAACGCGGTGTTTGCACACAAGCTCTTTGGATCGGAATTGGAGGGCGCGGCAATTGGGCGCTTCTTCAAGATGAAGGATGGAAGGCGCATCCAGGTAGTGGGTATTGCGGAAGACGGGAAGTATGGGAGTCTGACGGAGGAACCGACGCCGGCGCTGTTTCTGCCTGTTCTGCAATCGCCCGCGCCTTCGACGCAGCTTGTGGTGCGGTCAACGCGCGATCCGCAGCTGTTGGGGCCTGCGATGCGAGGCGCTTTGCGGGAACTGGATTCGGGACTGCCGGTGCTGATTGAACCGCGTGAAGGACCGATGGCCGTAATGCTGTTTGGGCCGCGCATGGCGACCATTTCGCTTGGCGTGCTCGGCTTGATGGGCGCAATGCTCTCGGTTACCGGCATTTTTGGGCTCGCAGCGTATTCGGTCAGCAAGCGGCTGCGGGAGTTGGGGATCCGCATTGCCCTTGGCGCGCAGCGAAAGGAGGTGTTGCGTGCAGCTCTGGGAAGGCCATTGAAATTGCTCGGGATTGGTTCTGCGGCAGGACTAATTCTCGGAATTCTTGCGGGGCGCGTGCTCGCCTATATCGTCTATGAGGCTTCGCCGCGCGATCCGCTGGTGCTGGCGGGCGTTGTGCTGGCCATGCTGTTGCTGGGATTGCTGGCCACGTGGATTCCGGCCCAGAGGGCGCTGTCGGTCAACCCGTTGATGCTGTTGCGGGAGGAGTAAGGGTGCGGGGGGCTAAACAGGCTGCTGGAAAACTCTGCGTTTGCTCTGATTCTGCGAGAGACATCCCTCAGTGGCTGAAGCCGACGCTCATTTCAGGCCGTTTATGGCACGATTAAAATCGTGCCCTTTCAAAACAGCGCCATGAATGCCGCCTTGATCGAGTTTTTCCGCAGCCTGTAAAGCCCGATCTCTCTTTAGAGGTGACTTTTGGCGCGACTGAAGTCGTACCCCTTCGCACATATACGTCCAGCAGATGCGTTTCAGCAACTTGAGCGGGTCTCCACAGGCCCTAGCATCTGCGCAGGTAAGTGCGTGACAGTCGGTCGTGCCAGGTCAGATGTTCCTCGTCGAAGATGGCCCAGGCGACACCGAGACCCACTGGCAGCAGAGACAGCAACAGTCCTGCCAGACGGCTGCGCATCTGAGCACGCGACGGCGATTCGTCGTCAAAGGTGCAAAGTGAGACGCCCGCGTACTTCATCCCCGGCGTGCCTTCGGCGAGAGTGAAGAACAGCGCATGGTAAAGAATGGCGATCGCGGCGAGCGCCAACGCCGAAATCAGTTCCACTTCCTTCATCGGGGGCATGGCCTTGACGTGCCCGGACACCGCGGCAGCCGCGGCCAGGAACGCGCTCACAATGAGTGCGCCATCCACGACCGCGGCCATGGACCGTACACCAAAGGGCGCCAACTCCAAATACGGCGCTTCCGCAGCTACTGCGGTTTCCGTCACCCGCTCGGTCACGGGTTCGGCATCGAGCTCAATCCCCGACCACTCGGGCCCGTGCCATGCAGGGGCAATGGCTGCGCTCACAACAGCAGGCGCTTCCGGTTCTGTTGAAATGCTTCCGGGATCCACTTCGAAAATGCTCAACTGCCCTGAAGGCGCGGCCACTGCGCATTGCCCTTCGGCGCGCCGCGGGCGGACTTTGCGCGTGGCAACGAGTTCGCGCGGAAACTCAATCAGGTTGGCATGGCTGGGCGGAGCGGGTTCCACCACATGATAGCCTTCGCCAACAAGTGCCTCCTGGGCAAACACATCCGGTATCCAGGTCTCTTCAGCGGAGCTTTCATAAGCAACCGGCCCGCGCGTCGCACGGGTTTCGACAGGCTCTGTTGGACGCACGGGCAGATCCGCATCCCAGCGAATTCCCACGGGCTGCCGATTAAGAGATTCCCAATCGGTGCCCGATTCCAAATCAAGGGCCGCGGCATCCACTGGTGCAATGGTCTCGACCGGCGCAATCGGCGCCTTCCATGCCAGTTCAAGCCCGTGATCGGGCACAGTGGTAAAACTCGAATCGCCCCAGAGGTCCTCGCTGGCCGACGCCGCTTCCAACTCCGCCAGCACGGATTCCGCCGCTGCCTGTGCCTCCAGGGCTGCACGCGAGGCGGCTTCGGCTGCGCGCACTGCGCCACGGGCCTCCTCAGCCAGCATCTCGCTGAAACTGGGCGCCGCGGCATAGCGGGCGGCAACACGCGCAGCCGCCTGGGCCGCACGGCTGGCCGCGGTTCCCGGCACTGTCACCTGCGCCGGCGCGGGTCCCGCAGGCATGTTCTTTTGGATTTTGTGCGCGGCAATGCGCCGATTCACTTCCTGTTTCCACGTGGGTGCAAGGCTGGCTTGGCCTGGGGATGTGCTCAAGGCTCGGAAAGTCCCTTCTGCGCGACTCTAGGGGCCGCTTGCACTGACTTGCCGCGTGTGCGGCCCGCATGTCCCCATCGTAACCGCGGCTTCATCAACATCGCGTCGGAAATCAACAAGGGGGTATCGTGAGAATACACAGGCATGGATTCAGAGCGTGGTGAAAAAGTCGAACTTCATGGGCGGAATTGCAGATGGATCCCTCGGGCTAAACGGGCTGCGGAAAAGTCTCCGTTCGTCGTACTTTGTGGAAGACATCCCTCGGGGGCTAAAGCCGGCGCTCATTTTAGAGCGTTGATGGCACGATTAAAATCGTGCCCTTTCAAAACAGGGCCACGAATGGCGACTGGAGCGAACTGGCACGACAGCGCATGCCGCGCACACTTTTGCGCCCGCTTCATGCGGTCCGCGTCCAATGTACAGGTACCCGCTTTTGCTATGCTGAGCCTTGGTCCTGGGATGCATCTTCGTAAGCTGGTCTTGATCGCGCTGTTTGCTCTCTCAAGTCTGTCCCTTGGTGGGCAGACGCCGACCGATGCGCCCGTTCCCACCCCTGCATTGCCCCCAGCATCTTCTGTGCCCTCCGACTCGACTTTGCCCGATGATCCCAGCCAGCAACTGCTGCCCATTGCACAGCCCGAGCCCGAACCCTCAACCGGCGTACCCGTCAAAATTACGACCGAACCTGGCGGCCGCCAGTCATTAGCCGGGGATATCTGGACCGCCGTTGGCGGTGTCGAGCTTTTTTACCGCGACTATGTGTTGCGGGCTGACAAGGTGACCTACAACCGCGCCACCACCGAACTGGAGGCAGAGGGCCATGTCCAGGTTGCCGGTGGGCCGGACGATGTGCTGATCAACGCCGATCATGGCGACATGCGCCTCAACATGCACACCGCCAGGTTTTACCATGTCAGAGGCACCATGGGAGTCCGCGCTGGATCGCATACAGTGGTTTTCAGCACTGCTAATCCCTTCTACTTTTCGGGACGAGTTCTGATCCAGAACGGCGAGGGCAATTACAGAATTGTTGACGGGACCATGACCAACTGCCGTTTGCCCCATCCCGATTGGCAGTTGATCTCCCGAGCCATGACTCTGGAGGACAACAAGGCTTCCACTAAAAACGCCATCTTCAAATTCCTCGGCGTGCCGCTTTTCTGGCTGCCCTACCTGCGCCATCCCACGGACGTGACGGGCCGGGAAAGCGGTTTTCTGATTCCCGTCTTTCCAAGCAACTACTCCTCGATCCGGGGTTACACCCTGGGCGAGCAATATTACTGGGCCATCAACCGCAGCATGGACATGATTCTTGGCGCCGAATACTACAGCAGGCGAGGCTTCGCGCCGAACGGCGACTTCCGCTACAAGGGCCCCGGAATCGATCACCTGACCATTCGCTGGAATGCTCTGCTCGATCGCGGCTTTGAAGAAGAAGTCGGCGCTACCACGTCCTCCGCGAGAGCCGCGGGCGATCGCCCCTCGGATCTGCTGCCCGGTCCCGTTGGCTACGAGTACGTCAACCAGGGAGGCGTGGATATCGGCGCCGTGGGCCGCAAGGATATTACATCCCAAACGAGCGTTGTGGGCATCGCCGAGTTTCTATCCAGTTACGTCTACCGCCTGGTATTCGACGACAACTATTCCCAGGCCGTCAGCTCGCAGGTATCCAGCGTGGTCGCCGTCAGTCACCAGCACAATGGCTTCATCCCTTCCGTTTCGCTGGAGCGCTTCCAGACATTTGCCAGCGCTATCAATGGCGACGAGGCCCGCATCATCCATCTCCCCAATCTGCACTACGATGTTTTGGACCGTCCGCTCAGCGCCTCCCCGCTTTACTGGGGACTTACCTCTTCGCTCAGCTACATATCCCGCTCGGAGCCCGAATTCCACGCCCGCAATATCGGTCGAATCGACTTCTATCCGCATCTTTCGCTGCCGTTTTCCCTGGCTGGATGGAGCATCGTCCCGGAAGCTGCCGTGCGCGACACGTTCTACTCCGGCAGCCAGATTCCCAACCTGAGCGGTGGGGGCGACGCCACACCTACGGTCTCCCACGCGGCCCTGAATCGCACCGATGTTGAAGCATCGGTCGACATCCGGCCTCCTGCCCTTGAACGCGATTTCCTGCTTTCCGCGTGGAACCGCGAATTGCGCCACGTAATCGAGCCGGAGTTGTGGTACCACTTCGTCGGCGGCATTGGCGAACAGGCCCAAAATGTGCTCCTGATCGACACCACGGACATTGCCACCAATACAAACGAAGTGGGGTACTCGATCACACAACGCTTTTATCTTCGTCCTGTAACTCCGCGGCCCTGCAAGCCGGAGGAAGTGCTCGCTTCCGGCGGCTGCCCGGATCATCCCCGCGAGTGGGCCAGTTGGCAGCTCGCACAGAAGCTCTTCATCGACCCCTACTTCGGGGGGGCTGTCATCCCCGGCCGCCGCAACATCTTCGACTCAACTCTCGGACTGACTCCAGTCGCTTTCCTCACCGGTCCGCGCAATCTTTCGCCGATAATTTCGCGCGCGCGTTTCGAGGCTATCGATCATATGCGGCTTGATTGGGAGGTGGACTTTGACCCCAAGACCGGACGTATGGATTCAGACAACCTCTTTGCCGGATATGGCGTGGGAAACACTACCATTGGCGTTGGGCATGCCATGCTGAACGCAGTGGACGAAAAGACGAGTACTTCGGCCTCGGGTATGCTGCAAAGCCAGCAGGTGCAGCCCTTCATTACGATCGGCAAGCAGACGGGCAGCGGTTTCAACTTTGCTGCCAACGGCGGCTATGATTTCGTCCGAAACTCCATTCAGTATGCCGGGATGCAGGCCGTTTACAACTGGGATTGCTGCGGCCTGACGGTGGGGTACCGGCGTTTTCAATTGGGCACCGTCGGCACCACCAGCCGCAACGAAACGCAGTACCTTTACAGCTTCACCATCGCCAACTTCGGCAATGTTGGCGACATTCGCCGCTCCAACTCGGTTTTCCGCGATCCAACTCTTCCTCCACTCTACTGAGGCGCGCGCGCCTGCTTCTGCTCAAACCGCGAAATCCTCGCTGCTGATTGCTTTTCCGTTCTGCCTGCGTCCACTCTCTGTCGGCCTTCGGCCTTTGCTCCCACGGCTCCATTGCCCGATTGGAGTATTCTTTCCTGAGAGGATTTGAATTTGTCGCGTACTCAATTATTGGCCGCCCTGCTGGCTTTTTGCCTGACCGCAGGCTGCAAAGCTCAAACCGCCCCCTCCCAGGCGGCTCCGCAACATGCGCTGGATGCTGCGACCGTGGCACGGCACATCGAGGTTATGGTTCGTTCCCAGTACAACGTTCCGGAGGATTACGTTGTCACCATCGGTGACCGAAGCCCGAGCCCTATCACCGGATACGATGCGCTGCCCATCACACTCTCGCGCGGCGCCAAAAGTACGGTGGTCAATTTCCTTATCTCCACGGACAGTAAGACCCTAGCGCGGCTCGAGAAATTCGACCTCGCCGCCGACCCGGTTTTTTCCATTGATGTTTCCGGCCGCCCCATCCGCGGAAATCCCAACGCCAAGGTCACCGTTGTCAACTTCGACGATCTCGAGTGCCCCTACTGCGCGCGGTTGCACCAGACGCTCTTTCCCGCGACCATTGAGCACTACAAAGACACGGTTCGCTTCATCTACAGGGACAATCCCCTGCCACCGGAGATGCACCCCTGGGCGGTGCACGCCGCGGTGGATGCGAACTGCCTTGCCGCGCTGAAGGGCGATGTCTACTGGACCTACGTGGACTATCTGCATGCCCACGCCGACGAAGTCACCGGACCAGACCGCAATCTACCCAGGAGCTTTGCCGCACTCGATCGCATTGCACGCCAGGAAGGGACGCTTGCCAAGTTGGACTCAGGAAAGCTGGATGCCTGCATTAACAAGCAGGATGACTCCGCGGTCCAGGCTTCGTCTAAGCAGGCGGAGGCGATGCGGATTGAGTCTGCACCTGCGGTTTTCGTCGATGGAGAGCGTGTCGACGGCGCAGTTCCTGAAGAACAGTTATGGCTGGTCATCGACCGGGCTCTGCGCGCTGCCGGCGTCACGCCTCCAGCTCCTACTTCCACGCCGGCGCAGCCCTCCAGCCCCGCGAAGCCCGGCGGAACCGGCGATTAGAATTTCGCCGAGCTTTCGTCACACCGGCTTGTGGATTTATCCTTGATAGCTGGGACCGACGCGGCCCCATAGGAGACACAGGTTGCAAGTCGAATCCGCTTTTCCGGTGCGTGCCCGCTGGGTCGTCTTCATTGTATTGAGCGCCGCCGTTCTCATCTCTGTCGCAGGCTGTCACCACACCCTCTCTCCTGACGTGGTGGCGACCGTCAACAACAAGGAAATCCTGGGCGCCGATCTTGAGAAGTATTACAAGGCGAGACTGGAAGGCGTCCCGCAGCAGCCTTCCCCGGAACAGGCTGGAATACTGCGCCTCAACATCCTCCAAGGCTTGATTCAGGACGAAATTCTGCAGCAGCGGGCCGCGCAATTCAATCTCACAGCCTCCGACGAGGACGTCAACGCCAAGATCACGGAGATGAAAGCGCCTTACACGCAGGATGAGTTCGACCGCTCGCTCCAGCAGCACAACCAGACCCTGGACGACCTGAAGCGTGAAGTCCGACGCCAGTTGACGACCACCAAGCTTCTCAACAAGGAGATCGAGTCGAAAATCAACATCACGGACGCTGAAATCAGCGCCTATTACAACGCGCACAAAGCCGAATTCAATTATATTGAACCGAAATACCACCTGGCTCAGATCCTGGTGACCAGCGCCCCATCGCAGCAGCCTGGGAACCTGCAGAACAACAAGGCCTCCAGCGACGCGGACGCGAGAAAGAAAATTCAGGTTCTGCACACTAAGCTCGACAACGGCGAGGACTTCGGCAACATAGCCGTGAACTATTCCGAGGACAAGTCCACTGCGGCGAGTGGCGGCGATACGGGCTTCATCGCCGATTCAGATCTGCATAGCCAGCCTGCAGCTTACGATGCCATCACCAAGCTCAAGCCCGGCCAGTATACCGATGTAGTTCCCTTTGTCGACCCTCAGTCGCACCGAACGGTCGGCTACGCGATTTACAGGCTGGTTTCGAAGGAAGTGGCTGGTCAGCGCGAATTGAATGACCCCAGCGTGCAGCAGCTTATCCGTTCCGGTCTGCGAGAGGTGCGGGCCCAGTTGCTGAAAGACGCGTATTATGAGGCTCTGCGCGACGACGCCAAGGTGCATAACTACCTGGCCGACCGGATCCTCAAGGATGGCGCCAAGTAAACCGCGCTTGATCGTGGATGGGTCGGTTCTGGTTGGTTGTGTGCGCGTCTGGGCGGGATGTTGGCCCCTTTGTGGGGATCTTGGTCTGAAGCCGTCAAGCGATTGAGACGGATTACAGCGAGCCAGAATGATTCATGGGTTTCGGAGCGGGTTGCCCGTCGGCGTTCTTCGCCGGGATCTCTTGTGCGGATTGAAACCTCCGGTCAGCACAAAGTAAAACGGCCCCAGCGCAAGGCGGAGGCCGTTTTGTGAATCAAGCGCTGGCTACTTCATGTTGCCGTTCGAGTCCATGGTGATGCCGCCTGGGCCCTTGTCCTTCTTCTCTTCGTTGGCCTTGCGCGTTCCCATCGCCTTGGTACGCCACTCGTCGGACTTCGCCATATCCGCCTTTTGAGCGCCTACATCTCCCCAATCCTGGTCCGCTTTGCTGCGGTATACCAGGTTCAGATAGACCATGGCGTCGTCGTAATTGGCCCGGTTGGCCACGGCCTGGGTCAGATATTGAAGCGCTTCCTCGATCAGCGGACCGTTCTGCTCCTTGAGGGGCTCCATGATCTTCTTGGGAGCCTTCGGGTTGCCTTCGCCGTCATCGTTGATTCCTGCCGGAGCAAGGGCTGAAAGCAGGTTCTGATGCGCCTCGGTCCAGTCGATCACGCCGATTGTGTAGGCGGCTTCAGGATCCTTCGGATCCACGGCGAGAACTTTCTTCTGCCATGTTTTGGCATTCTCGAGATTGACTCTCTGCTGCTTGGGATTGCTGGGACTGGCAATACTGAAATAGATGGCCGCAATCTGCTTCAGGCTGTTCACGTCAGTCGGATCCTTGTCCAGAACCTCCTGGAACATGCCGATCGCCTGCTGCGCGGTCTTCAGGTTGTCCGGTGTATCCGAGCCGGGAACCACATTCTGGGCCAGAGCGGTGGCCAGATAGCTCTTGGCCATTGGAAGGCTCGGGTCAAGTTGCGTTGCCTTCTGAAAGTGGTCGATCGCCTCTTCGTATTTGGCGCTCTTGTAAGCATCCACTCCCTTATTCAACTGGTCACGGGCTGCAAGTCGGTTGCACCCGCTCATGGAAAGCACCATGCCGGCCAACACAACCGCGAGCGCCGTATTGCGTGCGGGTCCATTCATTTCGTGTCCTTCTCCTTCAGGCGAGTGTTTATCGATCGCGCGCCTGCAACTCTTAGCAACTGGTTACGGGCGGGAGTTTCCGTAACCAGGATGGAAAGTTTACGCCTGCCGCTCACCGGATTCGCCACCTTAGGTGAGGCCGCAAATCAACGACCGGCAGGGGCGTCCCAATCGTCCTAACTGCCTATTGGCCGGCGAGGATCTTCGGAGTCATTAACCCGATGTGATCCACGTTGGCCGCGCGGCCGATATCAATGACTTCGGCGACATAGGCAAAGTTGAGATCGTCATCTCCCCGGACGAACATGATGCGTTCGGCACGGTTGGCGTAGATCTCAGTCAACTTCCCCAGCAGGTCGACTTTGTTCACCGGGGTTTCATTGATTTTGTATTGCGGTGGTCCGGCTGGAACATGAATGATCTGCACCACAATTGTGCGATCGTTCTGCTGTTGCTGTTGCGGGTTTTTGGGCGGCTGGGGCACCAGTGCATCAAGACCCTTGGGCGTTACCGGCACAATCACCATGAAGATGATCAGCAGCACCAGAAGAACGTCGATCATGGGCGTTACGTTGATGTCGGAAGAATAGCCTCCTCCGCCTCCCATTGACATTGCCATGGCTTCAAACTCCTCGCTTCAGAAAATCGTTAAACTGACACCGCATCTTCCACGGCCCGGTACTGCGCGCGCGCATCGGCGCGAATGAAGATCGTCTTGCCTGGCTTGTCAGCCAGTTTGTCGCGAACCTTGGCCCCAAGCTCGTCGACGGCAATCTTGTCCTGGCCGAGGAACACGCCACCATCGCGAGTGATCGCCACAACGATTGCATCTTCCTTGTCAGCGTCCGGCATCGACTCCGGATTGTCCACCTTGGCCATATCGACGGAGACTTTGTTCTGGAGCATCGGGGTGATGACCATGAAGATGATCAAGAGAACCAGCATGACGTCCACCATGGGGGTGACGTTGATGTTGGCAGAGATTTTGCTGCCTTCTTTGCGAACCGCCTGTGCCATTGTTTAGGCTCCGTACTGCAAGAATTTTTGTTCTGGCCGCTTCCGGCAACGCGGAGCAACCATCCGCCCGGTGCGAAGTTGAAAACGTGGGCGGGAGATTCGATGGTCCCCCGCCCTCGCAGCTTTTCGCTCAGGCCGACAGCCGCTTCGCTTAGCGCTTGTGGCTCTGCTTGATGAAGTAATCGATCAGTTCGCTGGAGGAGTTATCCATCTCCACGTCGAACGCTTCGACACGCCCTGTGAAATAGTTGAACGCCATGACGGCAGGGATGGCCACGAGCAGGCCAAACGCGGTCGTGACCAGAGCTTCCGAAATACCGCCGGCGACTGCACCGATACCGGAGGTCTTCTGGGTGGCGATCTGCTGGAAGGCGTTCAGAATGCCGACGACGGTCCCGAACAGGCCGACGAAGGGCGCTGTTGCGCCGATGGTGGCCAGAACACTCAGGCCTCTCTTCAGCTTGGCGTGGACGATGGCTTCCGCCCGCTCCAATGCGCGACCCGAGCTCTCAATCGTCTCTTCGGTCGGCTGGCCGGCGGAGGCGCGGAACTCTTGCAGGCCGGCGGTGACAACCTCGGCCAGATGCGACTTCTTGTTGCGATCGGCGATCTTGATTGCTTCTTCCAGCTTGCTGTCCTTCAGCGCGCCGGCAACCTTGGGGGCAAACTCGCGAGACTGCTTCCGGGCTGCCGTGAAGTACAGGTAGCGATCGATCATCACTGCCAAGGACCAGATCGACTCGATGAAGAGAAGAATGGCAACGCAGCGTGCCAGCCATCCCATGTGTTCCCACAGCCCCATGGGGCTGAAGCTTACCGTCTGCTCCCCTTCCTGGAAGAGGGCAAGGCTGCTGACCGTGTGCGAAGCGAAATGTGTTAGCTGAGCGAGAATCACTGAATCGTTCCTCCTAAGGAGTTTCTTGTGAATTGCGACTGCGGTGCGGTTGCTAAGGAATGCCGAAACTTCAATTGCGCATTCGAGTAAAAAGCGAAGCTCCTTCCCTAGATGCAGGAAGGAGCCAAGATGTTCGTTATCCGCCGAGGCTAAATACCACGTTGACCGTAGTTTCTACCTCGACCGGATCGTTGTTCAACAAGTAAGGCCGGTACCGCCAGGACTTCACTGCGTCCATTGCGGATTGCTGCAACATCGCGGGGCCGCTAATGACACGCAGATTTTCGATGGTCCCCGTTTTCGAAATCGTCGCCTGCAGGACGACCGTCCCGGAGACGCGGGCAGCCTTGGCAATCGGCGGATACAGGGGAATCGTTTTCTGCAGCAACATACCGGCTGCAACGCCGCCGGAGATGTTCACCTTCTTAGGCGCATCGGCCTTGACTTTGGGCGCCGGCGTACCGGAGAAAATGCCTCCCATCACGCCGCCCGCACTGCCGCCGAGGCCTTCCATGCCAGCCACGCCGAAACTCTGCGAAGGGGGCGCTTCCTTCTCGGCAACATTCTTGATGTCTTTCGGGATCTTGGTAGGCGCAATCAGCTGGTTGTTCATCATCTCCGACTGCACATGGACCACATGCACGACCTCAGGTGGCGGAGGTGGCGGAGGGGGCGGGGGTGGCGGCGGCGCTACCAGCAGCGTCTGCATCGCGGCCTTGGGCAGCGCTTCAGGATAGATCAGCGGAATCAAAATGAGCAGCACAAGAATGGAGCCGTTGGTGATAAACGTCGCCATCATCCAGTACTTGCTTTTGCTCTTGATCCTGCCTGCGGATTCAAACGTGGAATCTTCAAACATGGCCAGCCTCGAATCGGGTGTCGGTTACTTCTGTTTAGACACCGCGGAAACATGGAATGTTCCCGAGCATCAAAACGGTACCACAGGAGCGTGCTCCACTTCTATCAGAACAACCCGTCACATGCAAAACCTGCTGCAAAACCAGTGCAACTCGAGGCCGCAAGACCGCCTTACGCCCGCGCCCGCTTCGCCGCCGGCAGAACCACAGGTTTGTCTTTTCCGCTCCGCCATTCCTGCCACGACACCAGCATTGGCGCCGCCACGGCGATGGAAGAATACGTGCCGATAAGGATACCAACCACAAGTGCGAAACTGAAACCCCGGAGCACCGGTCCGCCAAAAATATAAAGAGACAGCACCGTCAGAAACGTCAGGCCCGAGGTGAGAACGGTCCTGCTCAGTGTCTGATTGATGCTGCGGTTCACGACATCCGGCAATGATTCGCGACGGCTGAGGCGGAGGTTTTCGCGGATACGATCGAATACGACGATCGTATCGTTCATGGAGTAGCCCACCAGCGTGAGAATAGCGGCAATGACGGTCAGGCTGATTTCCTGGCCGGTAAGGGCGAAAGCGCCCAGCGTGATGAGCGTGTCGTGGAAGCAAGCGACCACCGCGGCCACCCCGTAAATCAGCTGGAAGCGGAACCAAAGGTAGATGAGCATTCCGGCCATTGAATAGAGGGTGGCCAGAAGAGCTTGCTTCTCCAACTGCTTGCCGACTGTGGGTCCTACAACCGAGATATTCTGCACAGTGAACGCATTGTCGTAGTGCGACTTCAGTGCGTCCTGGATGAGCCCTTGGCCTACGTCGAGCGAGGTTTCATCGTGTTGCTCCGGAAGGCTGATCACGACGTCGTTGCTTGATGCCGTACCTACGTCGCGAATGGGCTGGATTTGGGCATCCTTGATGCCGGCTGCCTGGATAGCCTTTCGAATCTGTTCTACGTCCGGGGTTTTGGCAAACCGAAGCTGCACGTCTGTGCCGCCGCGAAAGTCGACGCTCAACGGCACCGGGCTGCGCATCCCGCCCACCGGGTTTGCCCAGTTCATGCCCATCTTTACCACACCGGCCACACTGAAGATCAATGAAAAGCCGAGGAAATACCACTTCAGCTTCAGCCAGTCCACATTTACGCCGCGAAACAATTCCACTGGTTCTCTCCGCTTCCTGGTGCCGGAACCCCCAGGCTCCGGCGT
>JBEKRU010000059.1:0-33960 GCA_049518435.1 Occallatibacter sp.
CGGGATCGCTGGAACAGCGTCACCAGTGGCTTGCGCACGGAACCTGGAGCCATGCTGTTAAACGGGTTCAACCGAACACCATTCATAGGACGGCTTATAGCTTGCCGCCCTGACGATCTTCTCCATTTTATAAAGCATGTCGCCGAACACGCCGCTCGAGCCAAGTTCCTTACGGCATTGCCCCGGCACGAGCCGGGCTGCTTGCTGTTAACCGAAGGGTTGTAGGTTCGAGTCCTACCTGAGGAGCCAATTGATTTTTATAATCAATGGTTTGCAGAACATAAAAAGTCCGATACCCAAATCGATATCCCAAGAATGAAGATCACTTAGTTGTAACGCCAGCCTGGAATCGGCGCGTTCGATCCTGCCCATAAGCGGTACCGCGAACGCTCCCTAGAACGTCCGCTCCCCTTAACGTGAGCCGGGCGGAGCACATTCCGCTCTGATAATTCGGGTCTATGGAATGGAACTGAGCCAGCCTCAATACCCAAATTGCAGTAGATGCTGCGGGAGCCTCCATTTTGGCAATATTCCTTAGCAGGAGCGGGGCGATGGAGATTCAGCAACACAGATTCTGTGCTTGTGCATTTGATCATCATCCATCGTTTGAAATTGGGTTGCTAAGCGATGAAGCGCAACCGATTCACTGGGAATGGGATCACACTCGGACACGTCAGAGGGGGTGGCCAAAACAGGGTCCAGTTGTGCAGCTAGATTTTTCCCCGGCTGAACCGCCCGACAACCATCAAATTGAATAGGGCTTCCGCCAGTCGCGGGAGTAGATCCCGGCAGTCGTCCTGCTGGACTTCATCATTAGTAATGCCAGCCTACGTCAAACGAAAGATGTCCCAACCCTGAGTTTCCCTGGTTCTTCCTCTTCGAATTTCATGGCCGCCAGCCCTGATGAGCGTCCTTGAGATCATGGCCACCTTTGTTGAGCCTCGATTTGCAGTCCTCCGATCTCCAATACCGAGATCAACCCCACCTGATCACGGTTGGAGATCAGCATGAGGCGAATCTGTTTAACCGTCTCGCGGGCGCGGCTCGACTACCAGAATCTGCCTCATTGATGTTCTCCTTTTCTTGATTTCCCTGCGCGGCTACGGCAAGGAAGCCGACTTGAGATTCAGGATGAAATTTGTTCTCCGCACTCGATCTCCAGCACTCGGGTGTGTTTCGCCGAGCATCCCCCCTTCGAACACGCGATAGACATCCGTGCTTCCGCTGGAAGATATCTGCACAAACTCAACCCTCCGCGGAGTATTCGGGATACGTCCGCCGAACCAGTGTGGATCGTCTCGCTGTGCCCAGGTGACCAGCGCCAGCACGCTGCCAGATGAATAAGTGAAACCAGGTGTGCCCTCACGTTCGAGGGCATGCATTGCCGTGTCATCGCCGAAAAGCGTCGCGGTCGAGAGTGTTTTGGGGTCGACATACATTGTGATCGGCCGCCAGCCTAGCGGCTGCCAAGGCAAACTTGTGGGCAACGAAGCAGCAGCATTGTTCACGACTTCTTCGCGATTTGCGTGAGCGTTCGTGATGGGCAGCGTGTAGACGTAGTCACTGCCACGCACCGGCAAATGGCAGCCTGTGCATTCGGTAACGAAATGTACACCCTCCCCGTAGGGCTTCAAATCGAGGCCACGCCAGCGGCCCCAACCCCACCCATCCGTGTCCTTATATTGGCGAGCATCCTTGAACATCAGCTCAACTTGAACGAAGTTGCCCGGATGGATGAGCCCATCGTCACCGAGTTGTTGCTGCCAGGCGACTTTAGCAAACCGTGCTCCATCAGGCCATGGCGAAATGTCCCCGGATTGCGCAGCCTTAACGGCTACGTCATTCCCCAAAATGAATCGGAACGTGTTGTTGTCGCCTCGATCGGTGGTGCTGATCAACTTCCAGCCTCCGAACGAGGGATCGAATGCTAACCCATTTGGTTCGGGCCGCACCTCAGACAATGGGACCCGCGTTGTTGCCGAACCGACTTTCCGATCATCGATGGGTAAGCTGGGTATGTTTTCCCATGGCGCCAGATAGGCTTTCAGCTCCGCTAACTCCTCGGGTGATACTCGCGCATCGGGATGCAGTGCAACAAATTGCGGAAGCGGCATTGCACCAAGCTGGATCATGTTCACGGCTTCAAAGAGCTTTGCCCGCTGTACTGACGAGGAAGCGGAGCCGAGTGTAGAAAAGTTAAGGTGCGAGCGAGCAATCAGGATGTCATGCCGCCCAATCAGGTACGCAGGCTCGATCTGATCGAACCAGGCAAGCCGTCGCTCGTCGGAGTGGCAGCTATAACAGCTCTTGTTTAGAATTTGCTCTACTGCGGGCGGAGCCTGTATCTCGGCTGTTGCGGGCTTCGCTGGAATGGTGGGCCGAACCAGTTGCGCGAGAACAAACAGTGCGCCCGCTGCAATTCCAATCTTCCAAATGACTCTCATAGGTCTCTGCCTTCCTAACGTAGTCAGTCTCACAAATCACCAGGCATTGATGAATACAGCTCAAGTCAGTTCGTCAGAGATCGTCAGGATTCGTAGGTACTAAAGAACAAAAAAGCGCGCTACTCGACGACAAAAAAGGGTTCTGAAGCACGGCCCCGATGTGTCCTCAATGGTATTACGTCTGCGAAATACGTGCTACAGCTGAAGCTGATTGACGCGCTTCGGAGGCACAAGACTACCGAAACGCGTGCAGGACTACGTTGAGCACCAGCCCTTCATTCTCTTGAACTCATTGGGATCTGCACTTAATGGCTCTTGCTCCATTGCCACTGGTAGTTGCCACTGTAGTTGTCAGTTAGCGTTTTGAGGAAAGCAACCAAGTCTTCTTCATCTTGCTCCGAAAGTTTCAGGTCGCCCAGTTGCCTCTTGTTGACGTTGGTCGGATATTCGGCGGCTGGCCAGCAAGTGACTTTCTCGCCGGGATCGCCTGGCGTGCAGATCCGGAGAACATCGCGCGTGTTGTAAAAGTGAACGACTTCCTTAAGACTTTTGAAATAGCCATTGTGCATGTAAGCCTTAACGAATTGTGAACTTGGCCGCATGTCAACGTTGCGCAGGGTTGGCACCTGGAATTTCCCGTCAAATCCCGGCGCGAGCGGAATCCAATTGGAATTCGGGTTCAGTTGACCACTCAGGCTTTTCATCTTGCGGAGGAAGTATCCAACTCCTTCATCGGTGTACGATGACCCTTCAGGATTGGGACTGTAGCCGGTATTGTCGGGCGGCCCTTCGAAAAAGAATTGAACTGCAGAATTTCGTGGCACGCCTATATTGCTGGCCGTGAAGTCCGTGAAAAGCGGCTCTTCGCCTGGGCCGCCATCGCGATGGCATTCGTTGCAGCGCGCCTTGCCCCGAAACAGTGCATATCCTAGTTCCTCCTCTGCTGTGAAGGCTGCTTTTCCCGCTTGCACAAAGTCGAACTTCGAGCTAAATGGGCTTATTTCCGGTGAAGCTTCATACGCTGCTACGGAAAGTCCAAAGCCGTCGTAAACATGGTCTGTGCGTTCACGGTCTGCCGCGCTCAAATGCACAGGATATAGGTCGCTGTCCGCGGGTGGCCCGGGGGTAGAGCAGACGTGTTCCACGTTAGCTGGCCACGCAATGGTGAACGAGTCAGTGCCCCAAACCTGCTCGAACAGTTTGCGGTAAGGAGCCTTAGAAATCCGGTAAGCCAGGCATGCCGAATCGGGCAATCCCATTTCAACTGGGTTCGTCGGTGGTCCCTGTGCCTGCTCGGCGCTCGGACTCTGCAAGCGATAGCCGCTGGCACGCATGTCCCAGAAATTCCCGCCGACCAAATCACCCTGGAGCGAGTTGTAGTGCAGAACCGGGGCAAAAGCAGCATACATATAACTCTGCGGCTTTCTCTGGCTGAATCGAGTCCTGACAGAACCCGGATAGGAAACAGAAGACAGATTGAGGGATTGTATAGGGCCTGTGAAACCGGTCTCCGGCGTATGACAGAAGCTGCATGCCTCGTTCTGATTGACCGAGAGATGCTTATCAAACAGAAGCAGCTTGCCAAGGGTGCGGATTTGCCCCTCCCGATCCAGCATGGTCTCATTCATTCGCCGCAGTGTGTCCTCCTCGATCCGATCCATCTCTGCGCTCACCCGTGCAACTTCCTGCTCGAAGTCGATTGGCATATGGCCTTGTTGTGTTGGATGGATTGACGGCGGATGAGGCCCAGGAGGTTCGATCCCGTTCAGCCGGATAGCCCAGAGTATGGCCAGGGCACACAGGCCGATAGCCAGCATCGTTGCGCGCACGACATCATTCATTCGTTTCATCTTCCCCCCACGTATTGCCTTTCTCGAATGATTGCTCCCAGTTAAATTGTGTCGGAGAGAATCCGCCGGAATTGCCTTAAATTGTTGGAGGTTCCGGATTAATTGCTGACGCCGGTACGGTCTCGTGGTCATTCAGATCTTTGGTCATGCCCTTCATTCCGTCCCGGAATCCCCGAAGACCTTCGCCCAGTCCTTTACCCAACTCAGAGATTTTCTTGCCGCCGAAGAAGATAATTACAACGGCTGCAACGACCATCAAGTGTGTTGGCGTCAACAGTTCTCCCATCTCTCTCCTCCAAATGAAGCTGTTGTTCCGTTGAAGAAATCGCGGACTGTTGGCGTGAACCGGTTGGTTCCCGATTCACGCCTGCCTTGTCGGATCCGATTACAAGGCGCCGTTAGCGCTAGATAACCTGCAACTTCTCTGAAGGGATAGTGAGAGCTTGTTGCTTGTCAATGTTCAAGTGCGCCTTGAGCATCTCGCTGGGCACACGCCGCAGCCATTGATTCAGAGACACGTCCATGAACTCTTCGGAAGCGAACGTCTCGAGGAAGACCAGATCTGTGTCTCCGGTGTTCTCGATATAGTGTGGCGCGTTGGAAGGAATGTAACCGATATCGTTTGCATTGAAATCCATGGTGCGTGCATTGTCGACGGGAAAGAAGACGGTCATACGTCCCTTGCCAGCGATGTAAAACTGCCATTCTGACGCATTCGGATGCCAGTGGAGTTCGCGCAATCCCCCAGGCTTTACCGTGACCAGTGCTGCCGCGATGTGCTTTGATACTGGGAAATTGCGTGAGTCAACAATACGGATAGACCCGCCTTTGCTAGTCTTCGTGGGCTCCATGGATTTCAAGTGGAAGGTGTACTGATACGGCGATGCCACCTGTTCGCCACCAATTTCCGCCTGGTCCTGTTCCAGCGAGCCAGGTTCGGTGCCCGGGAAAATGTAGAGGGGAGCGCCAGGTCCTTTGGAGAAGGCACTTGCATCGAGGCCAGTATTCTTCGCCAGAATCTCGGGCGGCGTATGCGCAATCCATTCCGAAAGAAGCATAGTGCCATCCTCGGAAAACTGACCTTGGTTAAAGACGAGGAGAAACTCAGTGCCGTCGGGGCCGAGTCCCTGGATGGAGTGAGGGAAGCCGGCCGGGAAGATCCACAGATCGCCCTCCTCGACGTCGCCGATAAACATGGTGCCGTCTGGATTCATGACGGTGACGCGTGCCTTGCCATAAAGAACATAAGCCCATTCGTCCGCGGTGTGCCAGTGAAGTTCGCGATAACTCCCCGCAGTCAAGCGCATGTTTACGCCGGCGATGTCTTTCGACGATGGGAGTTCGCGCTGCGTGATTTCGTGCGTCCAGCCGCCCTCCTCAACACGCTTCTTCACTAAGTCGAATGAATACCAGAGCGGCACCAAATCACCATGGTCAGTTGGGGGAGGGTTATTTGAGTTAGGATTCTGTGCAAGAAGCGACTTGTTTTCCTGCCCTGGATCGCTTGAAGAATGGTCGTGTTCCGCTTTTTGCGTGCTGGACCTTTCCTGCGCGTTCGCAGCAAGTCCGGTGATAGCAGCAGTGGCGAGGGCCGCCGAGCTGAGGCTCAGGAAGTTTCGCCGGGTGGGGTGTTCCAGCATTGATCTTTCTCTCATGTGATCGCTCATTATCGTAACCTCGTGTTTTGTAAATGAATTGGTGTTGAAAGGTACACAAGCGTGGCGATGTTTCGATTGCGTTCGGCCTCAATTTCGGCCGATTGTCATATCTGTTATCGAAGTTGAAATATCGAGGCCGGCGCGTCAATCAGGTATGCAGATTCCGGGCCTTCGGAATGTGCAGCACAAAGACAGTGTTTCCCAACGTTGATTCTTCGAGTTCCACAAATCCCCCGTGCTCACGCGCCGCGCACTGTGCAATGGTGAGGCCGAGACCTATGGTCGAGTTGCTATCCGTCCTTGAGGATGGATGGCGAATGGCCTTACGGATCTGTTCGGGCACGCCCAGACCATTGTCCGTTACTCGAATCTGAATGGAACTCCGACCTTCGCGAAGCCCGATGTAAACGTGTCCCGGCGCTGAAGCTTGGTTTGAAGCCTGGCAAGCGTTGAGCAGGAGGTTATAGATGGCTCTGCCTAGTTCCGTGCGGTCAATGCAAGCATTGAGAACCGGATACTCGGCGACAGACAGCTTCACGTACCGCGCGTCGGGATGCATTCGCACTGTCTTCAAGACTTGAGCGATTAACTGGTTGAGCGGGTGCGGATGGAAACTTAAAGCGTGGTCAGGCTGGGAGTTGGACAGAGGGCTGTCAAGTATGTCGATTGCTGAACGAATCGTTGCCTGGATATCTTGGAGAAGTTCCTCGCGTTCCGTTTGACTCTCTGTCGAATAGGTCATCAGCTCCACACTTGCATAGACCGCGCACAGATGATTACGAATATCGTGGGATAGGGAGCATGACATGTATTGTGAAATCGCCGGAGGTTCTGGAGTAATAAGGTCATCGCCGAGCCGCACAGGTTCTTCTCTCAATGTGCTTGCCGGGTATTCCTGTGCCTTCGGACTGTGCTTGCTAACGAGGTGGGGACTTGGCGATCGATTCGTGGGCGGACGATTGTCCGCCGCAACATTTCGAGCGCGGCCAATGGTGTGAAGCGCGTCCTGGGAGAACGAGCGATTTAATGGGTCGCCCGAAGTGGGCAGCGTCCTCCCCGTCTTGGAGCTGTGGTTGTCAATGATAGGTCTTGAAGGTTTCGAAGCATCCTCGGCGGTACTCTTCGCCATTTGAAATGCGGCTGCAATGGTGACTTGACGCAAAGTGGCATCCCATCTGTTTGACCCAGTTGTTTTGTTCAGTTGCTCGAGCCAGCATTCACCTGCAAGCTGACCTGACTCGGAGCCATGGAGTTCTTCGGCCGCAGCGACGAACGCTGCCATCTCCCTCTCGGCTCCGCAGAGGAATGTTTCGCCGCATGGGACGAAGGGCTGCTCTGCCCGGTGAATCGGAAGTATCGCGCGTTGGAACATGGAAGACCGCCTTTCGAGCAAGCCCATGGAGAAAAACCAGAGGCGTGGCAGGATCTCGCTTGATGAGGAACGTTGATCAGCGCTCTCGCAACCACCAGAACGTATTTCGAGCGTATCGATGACCCCGGACGTTGCCAATTATCGTTTTGTATGTCTCAACGCAAGTACCAGGGAAAGCGAAAGCAGCGCACTGAAACATTCGCGGAGATGCATAGAGACGCCAAACATTAAAAATCGAGTTTTGTTCTTAGCCCGACGACAACAACGCGATGTGTGCCGCCGCCAGCATTGAGGTAATACTGGAATACCGGCTGCGCGAGCATGGATGGAGTGACATGGAGCATGCTGTTCAACTCCAACGCGTGTTCCACTTTGAACGGCCGTGAGCCCGGCAAGCGGAATGCAGAACTAAGATGGTTTCCTGCGTAGCCGAGGGAAATTGTATTGTGACACCGGAAGGGAAATGGCTCGTTGTAGCGAAGTCCAGCGTTGAACTCCCTATCGTTGCGGTTCACATTAGCTGGACTCCAGTCGTAAGAGATAGTGGCGTCGATTCCTTTTGACTCCGTCTTGTCGCGTCGCCAGATGGCCTGGTTCGCCATCCAATACAACAGGTAGTTTCCGGCACGAGGGGTGGACTGATCAGGGATGGCAAACTTACCGGGGTTATAGGCCCCTCCGAATTTGTAGAGCCCTGAGTATCCATTTCGAGTGCCGACATTGTCGAAGCCGCGGACTGCGGTTGACTTGAGGCCTGGCGAGAATCCGATCTCGGAGACATTCATAACCGCGCCGCGAAACTGAGGCACCAATCCGATGAAGTTATGGGAGTATGGATATCGATCTGCAGCAAACACAATGGATTTGGCATAAAAGCGAGTGAATGGCAACACACGCAGTTCCATGGCTGGGGTGGAGGGCGGATCGAAGGACTCATAGGTCGTAAAGAGATTGCCAAGCGCATATCCCATGGGTTCAAAGATGAAGGATGCCCCGTAGTGCTCGACGCCATAAAAGTCCTGAGCGGCAAACTGACCAAGCCTCATCGCAAGGCGATCATCCCGCAGACGTTTCTCGAGCCACCAAGAATCGAGGCGGAAGGCATTGCCACTGGCCATGCCGCTGGGCCCGGTTAACAAGCCGAGATACGCGCCTAGATTTCCACCTGTTTGCCACAAAGCGGTGGCATGAAAGTATGTTCCCTTCCAGTGCGCGACGTCACCAAGATCAAGATCAACCGTTCCTCTGACCCGGTTCCAACTGGCAAGCCTCTCCGGTTGCGGGCTCTTGATGTTCCATAAATGGTCACCGACGTATTGAACGTCGAACGTAACCCCGCGCCCTTCCAGTCGGGAGCGCTCGCCGCCCCAATCCCCAAACAGGTGACCTTGTTTCCAGGGCTCCAGTTCAAGCCTGTTGGAGCCGCTCAGTGGTTGCGGCGCGCTGGTTTGACATGTCACGCAAGGACAGCATGACACGAGCGCCGAAAGCACTAAAAGAATGCGAGATAAACGGCTGGACATATTGGAAGTCCGACGTGATGCGGTGAGCAATTTCGAAGGGTTCGTCTCTAGTGATTCGCAAAAGCGATCGTGCCACGTCGATGCTAAACATCGAGTGAAAAGTTAACCACTATACGTTTGTTTACGCAGCAGGGAACTAAGCGGAGTGTCCGAACCTAAACGAATGTATGATGGACAGATTTTTCGCCTCCTCCTACTATCCAACCAGCTTGGTACACGGATCGACGAAGACCAATTGCGTTTCGCCTGCCAGCTGATCCAGGTCAAGTGAAGAGGTCATGTATCCAATGCGATTAATCAAAAGAGTGAACGCTTCTGAAGCCAAGGCAAACGAGATCGCAGACACATCGCGTCGGCGAGTTCTCATCGGGGGCGCGATCATTGCGGCAGGAATGGGTCTACCCCGGGCCGCATCGGCGCTATCGTTCTCAACGGATTCCGAAATCAAAAAGGGAGAAAGCATGTCTCACCATCTCGACTCACCCATTGCGCGGCAGGACGTTCGCCTTGACATCACCGATCTCTACGTATTCCGCGGCGAGACCGGCACAGCATTCGTGATCAATGTCTGCCATTCTCTCGGGAAGCCATCGGTTCCCGGCTACCATCCTGAAGGCATGTACGAATTCAAGGTCGATCTCAACGGTGATGCTGTTGAGGAGGTCACCTACCGACTCACATTCGATGAACGGGACGAAAGCGGGAAGCAACGCTATACCGTGAGGCGCATCCGTGGCGCGGAAGCCGTGGACCCACACGCGAATGGGACAGTTATTGCAAAGGGGGCAACCGACGAAACTGTCAGCACGCCATCTGGTGTGCGTGTTTGGGCAGGACACGCAGGCGATCCATTCTGGATTGAGCCAACTGTATTGCACGCGGTGGGTCACGCATTCCAGGACGGGACTGTTGTGAATCTGGCTGGC
Source organism: Occallatibacter sp. (assembly GCA_049518435.1). Lineage (GTDB taxonomy): Bacteria > Acidobacteriota > Terriglobia > Terriglobales > Acidobacteriaceae > Telmatobacter. Next base: position 9,774 of record JBEKRU010000059.1, read on the forward strand.
TGGGAACCGAGCCAGGCGAAGAATCTGTTTGCCGGGCAAACGGTTTATGCGATTGTGTTGGAGTTGCCGGACAGCGAGTTGCTGGAGGGCGCGGGCGACAATCGAAAGATTGGCGTGTGGGCGGTGTCCACGTTGGCGACGGATGCAGGGGGTTGGCGCTCAATCAACCGCATTGGTCTTCCGATGCTGCCGCCGCTGTTTGCGCAGTACAACGAAGATCTCGGCAATAACCTCAACGCCGGGCGCCCATCCGATGACTTCGCGACGTGGGGAGACGCACTTGCCAAGAAGATGGCAGCCGTAGTTGCCGCGTATGGCACGGCTGAAGACCCCAGTGCCTACGGGGAGAAGATCGCGCATCGGTTGTTCCCCAACATGCTCCCCTACCAGGTTGGCACGCAGGCATCACTCGGTTTCACTGAGTGGAACGGTCGCTCCCTCACGGACAACGCACCCAATGTCATGTTCTCCACTGCGGCCAACACTCCAATCAGCCTGGGGATTGGTAAGGAGTCGGTTACCTCAAAGCCGTCGAAGACGTTTCCCTACGTTCCGGCCGCAGTCTAACAATCCAACCGACTGGGCTCAGACCGGGCCCAGTCGACGACCATTTTGTTCGCTTACGGATTCACTACCAGAGCTGAAATGCGCCGACTACTCAACGATATTTCGAACGGTGTCCGCGCTAGAGTATTCAGCATCTATGGCGTCCTGCTGGTCTTCAATGCAGGGGTGTGGCTCTGGGCGATTATTGCTTTTCGTCATTATCCTGTTTTGCTCGGGACATCATTTCTTGCTTATAGCTTTGGGCTGCGTCATGCGGTGGATGCAGACCACATTGCGGCAATCGATAACGTGACTCGCAAGCTGATGCAGCAAGGCAGGCGCCCCGTAGCAGTCGGGTTCATGTTTTCGCTTGGCCATTCAACAATTGTGTTCATTGGGTCGATCGCGATTGCCTCCGCAGCGTCGGTGCTGCAGCAAAGGGTGGATGCCCTTCGCAGCGTCGGTGGAATAATCGGCACCCTGGTATCCACGGTCTTTCTGTTTGGTATCGCGTTTGTCAATCTGACAGTCTTGCGATCGGTCTATCGTGTTTTTACGCGTGTCCGCAATGGCGCACCTTATGTTGAGGAAGACTTGGATCTTCTTCTGGCGGATCGTGGACTGCTTGCCTGGGTCTTCCGGCCGATGTTCGCCATGATCCAGCAGAGTTGGCATATGTACCCGCTCGGCCTTCTTTTTGGGCTTGGGTTTGATACAGCGACGGAGGTCGGGCTTTTGAGCATTTCGGCGACGGAAGCCTCGAAGGGATTGCCCGTTTTGTCCATCCTGGTTTTCCCGGCCCTTTTCGCCGCAGGCATGTCGCTTGTGGATACAACGGACAACGTACTCATGCTCGGGGCCTATGGATGGGCATTTGTTAAGCCTGTCCGAAAGCTCTACTACAACATGACCATTACGCTTGTCTCGGTAGTTGTCGCGGTGGTTGTCGGGGGCATTGAGGCTCTGGGTCTATTCGCCGGTCAGTTCCACTTTGGTGGAGTTTTCTGGGACTCAGTGCGCAAGCTCAACAGTAACTTCGGAACCCTGGGGTATGTAATTATCGGGTTCTTTGTCTTGAGTTGGATATTATCGATTGCGTTCTACAAGTGGCAGCGGTTTGACGATCTCGAAGTGCAAGTGTGAACCGTACAATGCCTCGCGCCCACAACGCCGCTGCCAGCGTCATCTCGAGTGGCTCGTTTTCGCGCGACAACGACTTCGAGACCGACGTTCATTGTGGGCAGTTCAAACGCTCAGCCGTCGCAACTGTCATCGGCAAATCGGCAATTTCTTAAGATGATTTGGGTTGACATCATTGATCTGGCTCGTAATAGTATTCCTACATCTCGATCCAATAGGCTCTCTTTCCGATGGAGGGCGAGATGGAGGAACTCAACCCGCATCGGACAGGTGTGCAACGTCTGCACCTTTGTTGCTTCCCCCATAATCTCCAATCGCCTGTTGGCGCAATGTTACATGTCGTACGAATTCCCATTACCGTGGGAAATGTCAGCACTCGTCCAATGGGTTGGCCCCTGCGCTCATAGTCGAATTGTAACTTGCAAATTGTTGAACGACTCCCGCTAAGCAATATTCATTGACGGAGGGAACATGGACAAACATCAACCATGGGATCAAGTGGTTACAGCCGCTGCCCCCTGCGATCACATTGTGCAGCTTTACCAGGACGAGGATTTTCTCAGCCGCGCTGTCTGCCGGTTCGCCGGCGGTGCTCTCGCAAACGGGGAAGGCATTATCCTGGTGCCAACGCTCACCCATTGGAATGCGATTCGCCCGCGTCTGGAGGCCGAGGGCGTGGACGTAAAGGCAGCACGAGAACGGGGACAGTTGACTGTAGTTGACGCCGATGAGTGCTTGCCCCGCTTTATGCGGAACGCAATGCCCGATTCGTCGATATTCCTTGGCCTCGCTGCCGACGTTATCGGACAGGCGCGCGCAGGAGGGCGTTACCAGAGAGTGCGTTGGTGGGGAGAAATGGTCAATGTATTGTGGGAGCGCGGAGACGTCGCAGCCAGCATGAATCTTGAAGATCAATTCGACCAGCTCGCCCATAAGCAGGATATCGCGATCTTCTGCTCGTTCCTGATGGATAATTTTGAAGGTGAAGTTCACGCGCGCATGCTGCCCAGGCTAGGGACGAATCACTCTCACCTTATCCCAGTAGAGGACTACGCGAGATTAGAACACGCCGTAGCCGATGCGCTTCGGGAGACAGTCGGATCCGACGAAGCCCATGTGCTCGAAAGCCGGTTGCTCTCCGAATATCGACGGCCGCTCGAGACGCCGCGCGCCCAGGCGTTGCTTTTGGCATTGCGTCAAGCGTTTCCGACGGTTGCCGATCCCGTCCTGCAGCGGAGCCGCACCCTTTACGCGGCTGCCGGAGCCGCCTGATGACAATGCACCAGGCAACATTCAATGGGAGCAACAACGACTTGCATGACATTGCTCGGGAGGTCTCGGCTGGAGTCGATCCGATTGGCATACTCGATGTCATTGAAGCTCCCATCGTTGCCATGCGGCGTGACCTTGCTGTTGCCTGGTTCAACAAGGCGGCGGCTGATGTGCTCGGCTTTTCGCCAGCGGATATCGGCCAGATGCCCCGGGATGTCCCAGCGCTTGCCAACTTGCCCCGCCTGGAACAGCATTGCACAAGTGGAATAGAAGCACGAGTCGATTTTCACAATGGGAAAAAGTGGTTCGTCGTTCGGATATCACCTTATGTACCAGACGGGCACCAGGTTATCGGCGCCGTGCTTACGTTCACAAATGTAACCGCCTTCCGCGCAAGCGTTAACCAGGCAATCTACGAGCGCGAATTCACCAAAGCGATCGTCAATACCGTTGCCAGTCCCCTCGTCGTGCTGAGTGCCGATCAGCGAGTACTGTCAGGCAATCGCGCTTTCTACACAATGTTCGAGGTCACTTGCGAGCAGGCACAAGGAGTTCCGCTTCACGAGATTGGAAATGGCGCATTTGAAGTTGCGCAGCTTCGTCAACAACTCGGGGAGGTGTTCGTCGGTGGACAGACCTTCAGGCCCGTTGAAGTTGAAGGCGTTGTTACAGCCAAGGGCCAACGAACGCTCATTGTCGATGCGTATCCTGTTTCTTTGCCGGGCCACTCTGAACGTAGAATACTGGTGACCTTCCAGGACATTACCGAGCGCAAGCAGGCGGAGGCAGCCAAGGATCTTCGATCGGCGGAGGAACTACGGCGCAGTGAAGCATTCTCGCCGAAGCTCAACGTCTCAGCTTGACCGGAAGTTTTTCCTGGCGCGTCGCAACGGGTGAGATTGTGTGGTCGGAGCAGCTATATCGCATTTTCGAGTTCGATGGCGACCTGCATGTGACGCTCAATCAGATAGAAACCCGCGTTCACCCGGAAGACATCGTAATATTCAACAGCATGATTGCGAGCGCGCGTAGCGCTGCCGGCGACTTCGACTTCGGGTTTCGCCTGCGGATGCCAGACAACTCAGTCAAGTACCTTCACGTGATCGCGCATGGGACACCGGACAAACAGGGTTGCCTGGAATATATCGGCGCGGCCCAGGATGTTACGCGACGTCAGTTGGCCGAGGCAGCCTTAGCCACAGCACGGTCTGACCTGGCGAGCGTATCGCGAGTTACAAGCCTCGGAGTGTTGACTGCTTCAATCGCGCACGAAGTCAACCAGCCCCTGACGGCCGTAACAAACAATGGGCACGCCTGCCTGCGACTGCTCGCAAAGCACAATCTTGAACCGGAAGTGATGCGCGAGGCTCTTGAGGAAATTGTTGCGGACGCTACACGAGCAAGTGCCGTGATAGCCAGAATTCGGGCATTCATCATGAAGACGCCCACTGAGACAAATGAGTTGGATGTGAACCCAGTAATCCAGGAAGTGCTCGAGCTAATTGGCCGCGAGTTTCAGAAGAACAGTGTTGTTCTGGAATGTGAATTGGCCGGAACGCCGCTTCGCGCGCAGGTCGACCGGGTTCAACTGCAACAAGTCCTTCTGAACCTGATTATGAACGGCATCGAGGCGATGATTGAGAGCCCGGATCAGCGTCGCGTGCTACGCGTCGAGTCGCGAATCATTCAATCCGGTGAGCTTCTGGTTTCCGTAAGTGATTCGGGTGTGGGCCTTAGTTCAGAAGCGGATCGAATCTTTGTTCCGTTCTTCACAACCAAGGCGAATGGAATGGGAATGGGTCTGGCAATCAGCCGGTCCATCATCGAAGACCATGGCGGGTGCTTGTGGGCTGCGCCCAACTCTCCCCATGGCGCCATCTTTTCCTTCACATTGCCCGGCGCAGGTCGAAGCGACCGATGAACTCAGTCCCCGCGGTCTTTGTTGTCGACGACGATCCTTCCGTGCGTTCCTCGCTGAAGTTTCTTCTGAGTACCGTGGGGATCACTGCAGAGTGCTTTGAATCCGCGGAGGCGTTCCTGCAAAGGAAACCGACGGAGGTTCCCTGCTGCCTGATTCTGGACGTCAGATTGCGCGGACTGAGCGGACTCGATATCCAGGCTGAGCTGATCGCGAAGAAGATTCGGATCCCCATTGTCTTTCTCACGGGCCACGGTGACATCCCGATGACCGTCCGTGCAATGAAGGCTGGTGCGGTTGAATTTCTGACGAAGCCTTTTCGTGATCAGGATTTGTTGGATGCAGTTCGCATCGCATTGGATCGGGATCGAGCCCGACGCGAGCAGGAGAGGGAAGTGTCACTGCTCCGTCAGCGTTTCGACTCGTTGACGTCTCGCGAGCGGCAGGTAATCTCAATGGTCGTCGTAGGCATGCTCAACAAGCAGATTGCCGATCAACTGGGGGTTACTGAGAGCACCATTAAGGTTCAGCGCAGCAAGGCAATTGAGAAGATGCAAGCCCCATCCATCGCCGATCTGACAAGGATGCTCGATAAGCTCAGAGACTCCTCTGAGAGAGACGCCTAAACGAAAGTGTACGCGCATCGACTTTTAGATAACCCATAAGCACTAACATCCAATAGCCTTCCGCTCTGCCTGACGGTAGTGTGTATTCATGAGCCGTGGTTGGAGCTTCAATGACGAACATTCTTCTTTCAGTTGTCGACGACGATGAGTCGCTCCGAAGAACCATGGTGAGGCTTCTAAGATCCTTTGGATTCCGAGCAGAAGCGTTTGACTCTGCCGAAGGTTTCCTAAAAAGTCCCCACCTCACCGAAACCTCTTGTCTGATCGCGGATGTGCAAATGCAGGGAATCAATGGATTGGAGCTTCAGAGCAAGCTGGCTGCAACGGGTTATTGCATCCCGATTATCTTCATTACTGCATATCGCGACAGGGAGACGCGACGGCGAGCCATGCAAGGGGGTGCCGTCGCATTTCTCGGAAAGCCATTTGGCGATGAGCAATTGCTTAAATCGATTCAAGCGGCTTTGGATCGCGGTAAGAGATCTTGACGAACGAAACGCAAAAAAAGGTGAGTCAGAGCGGAAATCGATTCAGTTCGACAATCGAGGCGGTTCGAGCAGCGAGCGAGATGAATTTCTTAAAGGGGATGCTTTTCCTCGAGGCATTCCAAAGTAAAGCCGCTGGAGGTCTTATGGGACAGGCATCATTGGTGTATGTGGTTGACGACGACGCGCGAAGTCTCGATGGGCTTGATGCTTTGCTCACATCGCAAGGCTTCAGCGTTAGAACCTTCGCATTCGTCGATGACTTTCTTTCGCTGGAAAAACCGAGCGTTCCCGCCTGTCTTATTCTTGACCTAAAACCGGGGGATTGCGGCAGGCTTGCGGTGCCGAGAAGGCTCTCTGGAAACGGGGCAATGCCAGTCATCTTCGTCTCCGAAGCCGTCGATGTTCGAACCACTGTCGAGGCAATGCGTGCGGGTGCGAGCGAGTTTCTACTCAAACCGTTCGACGAAGAATATCTTCTTTCTGCAGTACGCGCTGCCCTGAAGCAAGCAGATGCGCAATGGGCTGATGGACAACTTGTATGGCGGATCCGAAAATGCTATCTCAGTCTCACGCCGCGGGAACGCGAGGTGTTGCCGTACATTGTGCGAGGGTTCCTCAACAAGCAAACGGCGTATGAGTTGGGCACAAGCGAAATTACAATCCGAATTCACCGGGGGCAAATCATGAGAAAGATGAAAGCCGCGTCTCTTGCAGAACTCGTTTGGTTTGCAGAACGCCTTGGAATCCCCGACCGTGCCTCGATGGTCCAAGCGTTCATCGGTGCTTAGAAAAAGGACCCTGATATGTTCGAATTCAACTGATGCGGCATCTAGCTTGTGGGAATGGGTTGGGATTCAATTCGACATCCTCAATAGAGGCGAGAGGTTTAGCAAGTGCTCGCGAGCCGACTCAACTTCCCCTTGGAAGATGGAATGAGGCATTCCGGGGTAGCGCTGTAATTCCACGTCGGCGCCCATCTCTCTGAGGATTTCCGCGGAATGCTGAACGCGTCGCCAGGGAACATGCTGATCTGGGTCGGCGGAGCCGAAGAATGCAGGTGTGCGGGCCAGACTTCCCGGATGAGACAAATCAGCGCCAGGAGGTCCAATCAATCCACCAGAAAGTGCAACGAGTCCCGCGTATTTGCGAGGATGTCTGGCAACGAATTCCGTTGCCAGACACGCACCCTGTGAGAAACCGACGATCACGATTGTCTCCGGGGACATTGCTGCTGCGATCGCAAGTTGCACTATCGATTCGACCTTCTTGAGCGCAGACGACAGGTACGGCTCATTCTCTTCGAGGGGCGCAAGAAACGATGCTGGATACCAGGTGTAATCTGCTGCCTGAGGGGCCAGATATGCGAAGCCAGATCCGCCGAGAGCATCACCGAGCGAAAACATCTCCTGAGCAAATCCGCCTCGGCCATGGAGTAGGATCATCACTGCGTCGGCTTCTTCCAACACTCTGCCAAAGCGAAACAGCGGCTGATTACGATGCGGGTCGATCGTCAAATCGATCCCCCTCTCGAAGAATGAAGCTCCATTGGAGGCAACGGCTTGTGAAGCGTGATTGCCGGCAGACGGTCCTCAATCCGTTCCTGATGCGGTTTAAGCCACGCGGGTATGCGCAGTTCCTCTCCAAGAGATTCGAGCGGTTCGTCGATTGAAAAGCCCGGGGGATCTGTGGCTAACTCGAAGAGAACGCCGCCGGGTTCGCGAAAGTAGATGGAGTGGAAATACGTTCTATCCAGAACCTCGGTGACATTCAGATGCTTCTCAATTTCAGCTTTCCATGCCAACTGAGCCGCGTCATCCTTTGCACGGAACGCAATGTGATGCACTGACCCTGCACCCAGGTTTCGGTATCGCTCTTCTACATCCACGAGCAAGTCGATGTGGCCACCAGGTGCATTTCCCTCAGGGGCGAACCTGATCCTTCCGTGGTCTTCAGATACTTTGTGGAATCCCATTACGTTTAGGATCTTCGCAGTAGGTTCAGGACGATTCACGAGAATTGTCACACCGGCGAAGCCGCGGATGGCATGTTCAGGCGGGACGGCGGCGAATCGCGGGGCGTCTACCGGCCTTGCATCAACAGTGGCAACGAGCTCAATCCTCATACCGTCGGGGTCAGAGAATGTCAGCACATCCTCGTCGAATCGCTCACCGGCGTGCTCCACGGCTATCCTGTGCGTTTGTAATTGCTGCTCCCAGAATTCGAGTGATGAAAGCGGAATGTTGAAGCTGGTGCGAGATACTTCGCCAATTCCGACGTGACCACGGGATGCTCCTGGCCAAGCGAAGAATGTCATAATCGTGCCGGGTGACCCGGTATCGTCTCCAAAATAGAAGTGATAACTTCCCGGGTCGTCGAAGTTAACGGTTCGCTTTACAAACCGCAGCCCCATCACTTCGGTGCAGAAGTTCAAATTCCGCTGCGGGTTCGACGCGATTGCCGTGACATGGTGCAATCCAGTTATTGGGGAGAGCATCGTAATTTCCTTCCGGGTTAGTGGGATTCTGATTCCGGATAGCATGCAACGATCTTGCGATTAAAGTCCCATGCCCGCAGGCAACATATCAGGACAGTGCTGGCGATTTGGCCAGCAAGATGAACTGCGAGCGGCAACAGTACCTGCACGGAGCCCTTCCTTTTCGACTACATAAGGCAGGTTCTCAAACCCTGCGAACTAGTCGATTCAACATGCCCTGAGAATAGAACTGGCGTTGGATTGCCACAATTATCGTTTTGTATGCGGAGCCGCTGCCATGTTGATTCTTTTCAGGCGTCAAGAGACAAAAACTCTCTGGCCTTTCTGACCAACAGCCCTCTGAACCATGGATGGCTCCGCGCTTGTGGAGGAATTGCTCGACGTCGAATGTGAAAGGCGTTTTGGTGACGGAGCAATGACTTCTTCAACTGTGTGGTGGAAAATTCCGAAACATCCTCTTCAGGTCGCTAGCAAGCTTCTTTTCATTCTTGCCTGGATTGCTGGAAAGCGCATCGCTCTGTTTTCCCCGCCATAAAAGTTTGTGGTCCTGACTATCAAAGATGTCGACAACAAGGGTCCCAACGCGCGTGACTTCCGTCGTGGTTGTGGACAACCCGGTTCCGCCGAATCCCCCTCGGAATCCCCGCCATCCCCAACCTCCTCCACCGAGACCATCGTAGAAAGTTTCGAGAGTGTCCTGGTCTTTTGTTGATTCAAACGCACTGACCGAGGCTGAACCACCAGAATCGACCTTTGTCCAGCCTTTGGCCGCAAGTTCCGAGTCGATATCGCGTTGGATGCGATCTTCCCACAACTGATCGCCGGCCTGCACTTTAAGCCAGTTATATGTTTTGTATTGTGCGAAGTTTGCCTGGTGATCATAGTCCGTTGTGATTTGTGCGGCGAAGAGCGTTAAGGTTGATGCGGCCAACGATCCGAGTGCGAACAGTCTGAAGATCCAATTCATGAGGTATGTCCTCCCGATGAACGAGAAGCAATACCCCGGCCAAAATGTGGCATCGATCCGATATTGAGTTCATTGAGGTTACCGGATAACAAGTTTCAGGACTGGCGGAATGTCGGCATCTCAAGTCGACACAGCGACAGGGATTAGAAGACAGGAAAAATGTGTTGCCCGAATCGCCAGTTCGTGATGCGTTTGCAGTTGTTGTCCGAGACTCTGCACCTGGACCAATGCGTGGCCATGGGAGGAAAGTTGTGACTGACGGCTGCGGCTGCTTCCTATTAGACACCCGCGTACTCTGCAAAAGCCATGGTGTGTCGTGATAGGCCTTGCGGAATTCCAAGCCGGTCAGCGAATCTTATGAGGTCAGCCAATGAATCGGCCTTCATCTTCTTCATGATATTGCCGCGATGAATGCGGATCGTGATTTCCGCGGTACCCAGTTCGTACGCCGTCTGCTTGTTCAAGAAGCCGCGAACTATAAAGGGCAGCACATCCTGCTCACGCGGTGTGAGCGTGCGATAGCGGTTACGAATTTCGCATCGCGTTCTGATTTCTTCCCATTGCAATTTGGACTGCCGAAGCGCAAATCGGACAGCGGAGAGAAGTTCATCCTTCTGTACAGGTTTCATCAGAAAATCGCAGGCACCCGCCTTCATCGCTTGCACTGACTGACGAACGTCGCTGCAATCCGTGAGGAAGATGACAGGCATTGGCACCTCGCGGCTGAGCTGGCACTGCAAATCTAACCAGCTGGATGGGCAGAGGTTTAAATCGAGAATGACGCAGCAGGGTGGCTCGGCCTTCGGGCGCGCCTGGAACAACTCCGCAGCGTCGAAGGGTCTAACCTGGTACCCGACGGCCATAAGGAGACGTTCGAGAGTGTGGAGAACGTTTAAATCATCATCAGCGAGAAAAATGGTCCCATTGGTGCTCATCACGTAGACCCCTCCGCACGCGGCAGTGGAAATGTGGCACGGGACGCATCAAATCTTTCGGGGCTTTCTTGTTGCGATAGACGGCCCGGCAACATTCCTGACGTGGGAACGCCGCGTAGTGCAAACTTAAGCGACTTTGGCCATTCTCCGTATGCCTCTCGAAGTCATTTCCAGCTTATTTGTGTACTTGAGGCGCTCGAGTTTTCTTTTCGATGTGCAATGGAAAATGGTGCAGTTGCTTCTTCAAAGCGCATGACCCTGCTCGGGGATGGACTGATGTATCCCAAAGCAATTTCCTGTAGGGAAATGAAACCTGCGGGGCGTTGAACGACCGCTGCGCGAGCACCGTAGAGGGCTGCACCTTCTCAATGACTTCGACCTCACCTCACTCGCGCGATTTTAGGCGCAGTGCACGTTTTTTCATATGCATCTCGACGTTATTTTCGTATTATTTGCGTGACAGATCGCGGTTTAACTATCGGTTTGAAATGCAAAATGGCACGCCTGCTCCCCTCGAGTCACGCAGGCGAACCAGAGAAAGAGATTCCATCCCGCGACCCGATATGCCTGAGCGAATACCAGAGTGCGCGCGATTCGGTGTTTTTGAGCTCAATGTCCGAACGGGCGAGCTCTGGCAATTTGTGTCCGCAAGCGACACAGCACAACCGGAAAAGACTCTGTTGCGGGAGCAGCCATTCCAGATACTCAAGATGCTGATTGACAGCGGGGGCAAGCTCGTATCCCGCGAAGAGATACAGAAGAAGCTCTGGCCCAATGACACGGTTGTGGATTTCGATCGGAGCATCAACGTGGCGATGGCAATGCTGCGTCGCGTGCTTGGCGATTCCGCGGAAACTCCCCGGTATATCGAGACACTACCTCGTCGGGGGTACCGGTTGCTGCCGCCTGTGAAGTGGCAACAAAACGCTGATGAGGCTCAGAGCCCTGGCAATGCCGCGGGGGCGCAGACACCAACACCGGGTCCATTATCCGCCCAGGCAGGCGGTCTTATCGGTAAGAAGGTCGCCCGATATCGTGTCATGGAAGTTCTGGGTGCGGGCGGAATGGGAATGGTCTATAAGGCGGAGGATCTTAAGCTGGGGCGCCGTGTGGCACTGAAATTCCTGCCGGAAGAACTGGGGGAAGACCCCGCCGCTCTGCGGCGCTTCGAACGGGAGGCGCAAACCGCTTCGGCACTTAACCATCCGAATATCTGCACCATCTACGGAATCGAAGAGCACGAAGGAAAGCCCTTCATCGTAATGGAGTTGTTGGAAGGCGACTCACTTTCCCAGCGCATCGTGAAGTTGCATTCCAGGCCGTTCTCGCTCGACACTCTTTTAGATGTCGCCGTGCAAATCTGCGATGGCTTGCAGGCCGCGCATGGCAAAGGCATCATTCACCGGGATATCAAGCCGGGCAACATCTTCCTCACCAATGAAGGTCCTGTGAAGATTCTGGATTTTGGGCTGGCAAAGTTGGCCGCCGCGGAGGAAGGGCCTGAGAACTTGGTCGAAGACAAGTTACAGCTCCCTCAGGAATCGAAGCAACAACCGGAAACCGGGCAAGATTCGGAGGACAAACGCTGGGATTTGACCGTCACCGGAATTGCGCTTGGGACCACGGGCTATATGTCTCCCGAGCAGATCCGAAAAGAAAAGCTCGATGGACGCACCGACCTGTTTTCCTTTGGGCTGGTTCTCTATGAGATGGCGACCGGAAGCCGCGCCTTTGCCGGCGATACCGCCGCGATCGCTCACGATGCAATCCTTCACCAGACGCCCTCCCCAGCCCGCGACTTAAACCCCTCGCTCCCCCGCCGTGTGGATGCCATCATCTCAAAAGCGATTGAAAAAGACCGGACAAAGAGATACCAGTCTGCGGCGGAGATGCGCCAGGATTTGCTGAAGGTCCGGAAAGAGATACGTCCGCCGCGAAGGGCACTTCGGTGGTCCCTAGCAGCCGCGCTGGTCCTTGCGTCTGTTGCCGCATGCTGGCTCTACCTTCGTAACCGCGTGGCTCTCTCTCCTAATGACACGATCGTCCGGGCCGACTTTGACAATCAGACCGGGGATACCGCTTTCACTGATGGACTGAAGCAGGCCTTGGAGATCGCGCTGGACCAGACCCCGTACCTGAATATTTTGAGTCGGGATAAAGTCCGTGAAACGCTGGCTTCACTCAATCTTCCAGTAGATACAAAGCTGACTGCAGACATTGCACGCCGGATTTGCAAGCGCACTGGAAGCCGCCTGGTGGTGACTAGTTCCATCGCCGATGAAGGGAACCGCTTCCACATCGAGCTTGGTGCAATAGACTGCACCACTGGAAGAACACTGGTCCATGTAGCCAATGACGCGAATAGCCGCGATGACGTTGTTCGCACACTCGGCGTGTCTGCTGTTCAGCTTCGAGCAAAGTTGGGCGAGCCGAAAAGCTCGCTGGCTGAGTTCAATAAACCGCTCGAGATAGCAACAAGCTCGTCGCCGGATGCCCTCCATTTTTTGGCGTTGGCATACAAGAGCCATCTCGCCAATGACTTCCACAGTGCTCTCGGATATTATCACCAGGCAATCGAGAAGGATCCGAATTTGGCGTTAGCCTACATGGGAGAGGGAAGCGCGAGCGTGTGGGTGGGTGACGCTGGCACCGCAATCCGGGATCGGCAAAAAGCTTTCGACTTGCGAGATCGATTGACAGCTCCCAACGAATTCCAGGTGGAAACGAATTACTTCGATGCATTCGGAACGGGACAATTGGATGAATTCCTTCCGATTGCTCAACGATGGGTGCGGATCTTCCCCCATGATGTAATCGCCCGGATCAACTTGAGCGTTGCCTTGCACGGCTTGGGGCGTCACGAAGATGCGCTGATTCAGGCACGCGAAGCGGCACGGCTGCTTCCTAGCGGTCAAACCTTTCAACGCTTGTTCGAATATGCAATCTTTGCAGAGCGTCTGGACGAGGCCAGGGAGACCTACAAGCAGATTACAGAACGGAAATTCGACAATCCCGAAACGCACTTTTATCACGCACTTCTGGCTTTTCTGCAAGAAGATCAATCGGCCATGCAGCAGGAGTGGACATGGGCGGCACAACACCCGGGCATTGGGGGAAACCTGGTGTATCTGCAAGAGAAACGTGCGGCTTACCATGGGCGGTCTCGAGAGTCACACCACCTGAGAGAGGAACTTATCGCCGTCGCGCTGAAGATGCAAAACCCAAATGGCGCAGGCCATCTCAACGCCAGCGGAGGACTCCTGGAGGCCGAAGTGGGCGATTCGGTCGAAAGCCAGAGGTTGGTGGCGAACGCACTGAAAATGAGTCAGGACGAAACCACCCTGCTCTTTGCATCCCTGGCATCCGCACGCATCGGAAATCTTGAACGAGCGCAGAAACTGGCGAACGACCTAAATCATCGCTTCCCACTGGAGTTTCTTCTGCAGAGTTTCTCCCTGCCTACCATTGACGCGGCAATAAAGCTTAACGAGAATGATCCTGCGGCCGCGATTACGATTCTTGAGCCTGTGGCGTCCTATGATCTGGCGGAGGCCAACAGTGGTTTCGACAATGCCTATCCAGCCTATCTCCGCGGGCTCGCGTATCTCCAATTGAAGAAAGGAACTCTCGCTGAGCTCGAATTCAAGAAAGTCCTCGATCATCCGGCCATCGTCCAAGGGGCCGTCATTGGAGCACTTGCACGCTTGCAGCTTGCTCGTGCCCAGGCGATGATGGGCGATGAACCTGCCGCGAGAAAATCCTATGAAGACTTCCTGACGCTATGGAAGGACGCCGATGCAGATAGTCCGGTACTCAAGGAGGCGAAAGCCGAATATGGTCGGATAGGTAAACCATCGGCGAATTAGCGCGCGCAATCTTTTCCCACCATCGCAGCCGCCGGAACTACTCAAATTCTCTGACGCTCCTCAGACAACCGTTGTCGATATTTCGGCACCTCTTGCCGCTGGTTGGCATTGGAGCTTGAGGTCCCGCCGAGGGGCCGCATCCCCGGCTTCCTGAAATGGCTTGTATTTCCTGTGCATTTTGCCCAACGTCAATGGAGATACGCCGTCGGCCTGAGGAAAGCCTCAGTTCACACATTTGGCCAAGAGATTGCATCAACACTCTCGGGTGCTGAAGACATTTGCGATGAGAAGGCGATCATCTGCCCAGTTGAAGGCGACTGAGCAGGAGCCTATCCCGCAAACGAAACCGCTCAAGAGGAGATGACTCACATGGCTGAACCACAAAGTCTAATACCGCCCTTTACACGTGAGACCGCGGCGCTGAAAGTCCGCAAGGCCGAGGATGGTTGGAATTCGCGTGATCCCGAGAGGGCGGCTCTCGGATATTCGCTCGACAGCATTTGGAGGAACAGAGCTGAATTCGTCACTGGCCGGGCGGAGATCGTCCAGTTTCTTAAGCGCAAGTGGAGTCGCGAATTGGAGTACCGGCTGATCAAAGAACTGTGGGCCTACGACGGCAACCGCATCGCAGTGAGGTTCGCTTACGAGTGCCACGACGACTCTGGGAACTGGTTCCGCTCTTACGGCAATGAAAACTGGTTGTTCAATGAACACGGCCTCAACGCCCACCGCTATGCATGTATTAATGACTTGCCGATCAAAGAGTCCGATCGCAAGTTTTTCTGGCCGCTGGGAAGGCGACCCGATGATCATCCAGGTCTGTCGGAACTTGGTCTCTAGTCGCATCGACGTCTCTCAGCAAGGAAATCGGAAGAGCTCCCTTATTTCGACAAAGTCAAGCTTCACCAAAGTCGAAGCGAGGCTGTGGTCATGGACTTCGACTCTTTGTCAGGTGAGCCATTCTTCCCAGGGTTCGAACTGTAGCGAATACAAGCGTCAGCAGGGTTCTGCGCTGGCGTCGGGCCCCAAGAAATCGGGCTCAGTGGAGGACATATGAAACGTGCGGTAGCGATAGTCTCTCTGATGCTCACATTCAGTGCTGCCAACTCTCAAATCACATCTCGCTCAAAAGACATTGTTGTCGAACAACCGATTGATCTCCCGGAGTTGGCCCAGTCTCCTGGACAGGCGATGGAACTCCATTCTCTCGGCAACGGTCAAACCTATCTCTACCTGGAACAGCAGCAGTTCAGCCGGTTGGTGATTCTTGACGTTACGGATCCAGGACACATTAAGAGTGTTGGCTCTGTAAGGATCGAGGTGCCCGGGATTTTCGACTTCTCCAGGTCGCTTGGTGATTCCGCTGTGCTTGTCAGCTTTCGAGGTGATAAGGGAGCTGCAGTGGTTGATCTGCGAAACCCCAAAGTACCGACCCTGATCCTTGCGAATTCTCTGCAGCACGCGGACCGCGTCGAATCGATTGGTGATACGGGACTCCTAACAAACAACGCACCCCGATTGGATGCGGTGTTGTTGCAGAGGGATTATCAGGTTGTTGATGCGGCGGACCCGCGCGCTCCACAGCTTCTTCTCACGGTGGCAAGAGTCGAGAAAAGATTGACGAATCCGGACACTGGCACCACGTACCTGCTTGGTTCAGACGGACTGACGGTAATTCGTCAACCCAAAGTCGAGCAAGCTTACCACCTGGAACAGACCTACACAAACTGAGCGGAATTGAATTCAACTGCCGACATGGGTGCGAACCCGGATGGTATACGATCGTCCATCGCCGACGGCGAAGATCAATACGCCGAGGAACACGAATGATGCGACAAACCATCCGATTTACCTTCGCTCTTTGCATCCTGCTGGTGGGCGTAACAGCCAGCGCAATCGGCCAACGTCACCACCACGGGAGACACGACTCTTCCGAGGGAACGCGGGAAAACTGCTTCGACTCGTCCGAACCCAGCGAGATTCGTCTATGGGAGGGGCGTGCGCCCGGAGCTATCGGGGATGATCCATGCCGCGATATCCCTTACCTCAAGCTGTACGCCCCGAGGGGTGCAGGTTCGTCTGTTACCCGTACCGCGATTATCGTGATGCCCGGCGGGGGCTACGACCGCCTCTCTGACCGGAAGGAACAAGGGCCGGTTGGCGAGTTCTTCTCATCTCAACTCCGAGTAACGACGTTCGTCCTCTACTACCGGCTGGTGCAAGCAGATGGAAGCTACCGCTATCCCGTTCCAATGTGGGATGGGCAAAGGGCACTGAAACTTGTGCGATCTCGCGCTGCCCAGTTTGGAATCTCCCCGAATCGTATTGGGCTTTTCGGATTCTCGGCCGGCGGTCATCTTGCCATTTCAGTCACGGAACACTCTGCAACGGATTTCGATCTGCCACGGCATGATTCCGTTGACGATGTTGGGTCTCGTCCGGATTTTCTTGCACTTGGGTATCCCGTTGTCTCGATGATTCCCGATCAGTTTGCCTCCACGAATTCCCTTGGTCATCTGCTCTATGGCTATAGTGGACGTGAGCTGGATCGCCTTGAACATTACCTCTCCGGACAGGAGAGAGTGACTCCCCGCATGCCACCCGTTTTCCTATTCGAGAGTTTGGACGATGAACGGATTAGTTCGCAGAACAGCATTCTGTTCGAGCAGGCATTGCGGCAAGAGCATATCTCCGCAGAGGTCCATCTTTTCCACCACGGAGTGCATGGCGCCGGATTGGCAGAAGGTGTACCGGAGGAAAGTGACTGGCCCGGAATGTTTCAATCCTGGCTTCAGAGACAGGGCTATCTCTGATGATCGCGGATGCGATATGGCGTGTTTTTAGCTGGTCGACCCGTCCGGCAAATGAGAATGCCGATTTGCATGTCCCTGGATAGGTTCCAGGTCGAAGTATAAAAGGGGAGTGAGCCCGGGGTTGATTGGCTACAGGTGTTCCGTAAATGAGATCTGCCACGAGGTTGGGATTTTGAGCAATCAGAAGGGAGAGCAGAAGAGAAATTAGAATGCCGCAGTGCATCACACGAAGCTCTTGACCTGGGTAAAAACTCCAGGCGACCTTACGGTCACTTGTTGGCAATGTTGCACAGTCTTCATTGACATCCTCCGATGATCGCGAGGCCTTGAAATGACTTCACGGAGTGTCTTTTCCATTCCATCCGCCGCCGAGAGCCTTGATAAGTGCCACTGACGCCACGAGCCTTTGGCCGCTTATTTGTGCTGCTCTCTGTTTGTTCGTAAGGACGGCTTGCTGCGCGTAAACAACATCCAGATAGCCGACCAGGCCAACCTTGTAACGCTGAAGGGCAATCTCTTCCGTTCGACTCGCATCTGACACCGCGCGCGTTTCGGCTTGGGTCTCAATATCCAGGTAATGCTGTGCTGCAAGTTGATCCTCTACCTCCTGGTACGCGACAAGGACGGTCTTCTCGTATTGCGCGAGAGACTCGCGATAGATGGCTTGCGCCTGTTCGACCCCAGCCCGTAATCTTCCTCCAGTAAAGATTGGCGCTACGGCTGAAGCGCCCAGGGTAGCAAGGGTGTTTTGCCAGTTCAGAAGAGTTACAGCATTGGTGCTCTCGTATCCTGCAACGCCAGTTAGAGAAATCTGTGGGAAATAGGCGGCCTTCGCGATGCCGATCTGGGCGGTTGCGGCGGCGACGTACCGATCCGCTTCAGCGATATCGGGCCTTCTCTCGAGCAAATCCGATGGCAGTCCTGTGGGAATATCTGGCGGTAGCGGGTTGGACGGTTGGCTTGGCATGGAGAAGCCTTCAACGGTCCGGCCCAACAACACCGCAATTGCATGCTCAAGTTGTTCGCGCTGAATCTGAAGTGCTTGTTTCTGCGCCTTTGTTTCATCGAGTATCGTCCTGGCCTGTTCAACGTCGAGATCGCTGTTCAAGCCGTGACGAAAACGGCTATCGATCAAGGCGAGACTCTTGGTGAAGTCGGCGATCATTACCTCAAGGATGCCAAGTTCCTGGTCGCTCTCCCGAAGATCGAAGTAGTCGATTGCAACGGTTGCTTCGATCGACAAACGCACGAATCTGAGATCGGCCTGCGTCGCCTGCTGGGTTGCGCGTGCTGATTCGAGGGAGCGCCGTACACGTCCCCAGGCGTCGGCCTCATAGCCAGCCACGAGAGGCAGCTGTATATCGTTGTAGGTTGCTGCGTGTTCATTGGTTGTGCCATTATTCGGGCGGTCTTGCGCCTCGCGATTGCGAGAGATGCCTGGCTGGCCACTCACCGTGGGCAGCAAATACGAACGCGCAACCTTGGTTGCGGCTGCAGCCTCATCCACATGCGTGATGGCGATCTTGATGTCGCGGTTTGCGGCATCGGCCTGGTCCTCCAAGTGGTCAAGCTTTGGGTCTTGATAGATCTTCCACCAGTCGCGGTAAGCGATTGCGCTTGGGCCGGCCGACTCAGCAACTGCGGGTACTGGTTCCGTAAAAGCCGGAGCCAGAGGCGCCGATGGTGGATGGTAGTTCGGCCCCACCATGCATCCGGAAAAAGCCAGAGCGACGACCCCGAGGATTACCCATGAGCCAGCGTGCAAGCGTTGAGACAGGCCGGATCCATTGCTCGACATGGTTACCTCCTAGGTCTTCGATTCGCTGGGTGACTGGATGGAGACCTTCATTCCGTTGACCAGGTAGTCGGGCGGAGAAGCAATAATGGAATTATGTTCATCGATTCCTCCAGTGATCTCGATTGTGTTGCCAAAATCCCTCCCCAGGGAGACCTTGTGAAGCTCAACCTGATTGCTTTGCGTTACAACTGCAACCTGCGGGCCGGCTTCCTGGTACAGCACCGCCTCAGATGGAACTAACAAGGGCGGCATCGCTACTGGAAGGTGAATATGAACCTGCGCATACGCACCAGGCATTAACTTGCCAGTCGGATTTGGAACGTCAATCTCAACTTCGAGTGTGTGAGAATCCGACGTAATGGCATGAGTGCTACGGACTACCGCTCCACTGAAGCTGTGGTTGGGTAACTCAGTGAGGTCCAGTGTCGCCTTCAGGCCGTCAACAATTCCTTCGCTGTATGCTTCTGGAACTGTCACAAATACGCGAACGACATCGAATTTCGACATGCGGAATAATTCAGAGTCCGCGCCGCCGTTGCCTGCATTGATCAGGTGACCAATGTCCGTGCGACGCTGGGTGATGATGCCATCAAATGGGGCAACCACCTTTTCAAAACCTTGCAACTGCTCCAGGCGATTCACATTTGCACTTGCGGCCTGAACATTCGCAGATTGGGCATCTAAGTTCTGGTTAGCCTGGTCGACGTCCTGCTGAGATACAGCGTCTGTCTTGATGAGTTCCCGGTATCGCTCCGCTGTAATCCTGGCCAGCGTAAGATTGGCGCCCGCTTGAGAAAGCATGGCCCGAGCTTGGTTCAACTCCTGATCAACTGTAGGGGAGTCTATCAACGCCAGTAACTGCCCTTGTCGTGCGTGGGAGCCAATGTCTGTATACCAGTGACTGACGTAGCCATCAACGCGCGCAAAGATCGGAGAATCGGAATAGGCCTGGAGTGTCGCCGGTAGCGAGAGATCGCTATCCGGAGCGCCCTTTTGAGGGTAGACCACCGTGACCGGCTCAATGTCCAGTTTTTGCGTAGCGTGGATAAGGGCTTTTTCCCGTTGAGCTCGCGAGTAGAACACGACTGAGCCGGATAGGCAAAGTACCACCGGAATCAGGAGAAACCATTTGATCCTGCTGGGTGTGGGGCGGGAGGGGAGCGGTTGTGAAAGTTTAGTCGGGTCCGTCATAGGCGCCTCATATGTGGGTGGTCGGCTCTGTGTTGGAGTTGGGCAGTGTGCTGTTACGCTGAATTACGGCGAAGACAATAGGAACGAAAAACAGTGTGGAGACAGTGGCAAACAGCAGCCCGCCAATGACGGCACGCCCCAGCGGAGCATTTTGTTCTCCACCATCGCCAAGTCCGAGGGCCATCGGAACCATTCCGATGATCATCGCCAGGGCGGTCATCATCACTGGCCGTAGGCGCGTTGCGCCGGCTTCGATGGCAGCTTTGAACGAATCCTTGCTCTGAGCGAAGTGTTCATTTGCAAATGTAATGACCAGCACGCTGTTCGAGGTAGCCACTCCAATGCACATGATGGTTCCCATCAATGCCGGGACATTGAGAGTGGTTCTCGTGAGAAAGAGCATCCAGCAAATACCCGCCAGGGCCCCGGGCAATGCGGTAACAATGATGAACGCCTCAGTCCATGACTGGAAATTGACGACGAGCAGCAGATAGACAAGAGCGATTGCAAATGCGAGCCCTCCGAACAGTCCAACGAATGAGGAATGCATGGTTGTGACCTGGCCGCGGGTGACAAGCGTGCTTCCGCGAGGCAGATGCTTTTGGGCATCGTCCGTGATTCGCTGAATGTCGGCCGCGACTCCTCCCAGGTCTCTACCTTGAACACTCCCAAAGATGTCGATCACCGGCCGAATATCATAGTGGCTAACGATAGATGGCTCGCTCTCCGGGGTCATGCTGGCAAGGTTCTCGAAAAGTTGAGGGGATGGCGCCGAAGGAGAATTGACCGGTATGTTGTTCACCGCATCGATCGAGTTGATTTGATATTGCGGTGTCTGCGTCGCAATGTCGTAAGATACGCCATTCTTATAATCGAGCCAGAAGTTGGGTTGGGTTTGGAAACTGGAACTCAAGGCAATAAGCACATTGCCGGCTACGTCCCGCTCCGTCAGCCCGATTTGCTGAATTCGTACCCGGTCAATGTTGTACTGGAGGCGCGGATGATCCAGTTGCTGCTGTATATGCACATCGACGGCGCCGGGAACGGCGCGCATTCTCTCGGCAATTTGCGAGGCAATCGCGAAGTTATCCGGAACGTCCGCTCCTACGACTTGAACATCGAGAGGTGCCGGAATTCCGAAGTTGAGCGTCTGCGCGACGATATCGGCGGGTTCGAAGTTGAACTGCGTGCCGGGAAAGCGCTTTGGCAGTTCTTCTCGAAGGTGAGCCACATAGTCTGCAGTGGGATGATGGTTCGGCGCAAGCGACCCCATAATGTTGGCGTCAGCGTTGCCGATCGTCCCACTGTTGTCATAGGAGAGATTGATACCGCTGGTAGCTAGTCCTATGTTGTCAAGGATGCCAGCGAGCTCATTCGGAGGAATCTGGGTCCTGATGTATCGGTCGACCTCGTCGACCAGGCGGGCTGTTTCTTCAATTCGCGTTCCGGTCTTGGCTCGAACGTGTAGGAGGAACTGCCCCGCATCAACTGCAGGAAAGAAGTCCTGCCCCATCCACGCGACCAACAGAAGACTCGACAGGCAGAAGACCAGAAAGACGCTCATGAACGCCCTGCGCTTATTCAGACACTCACTGAGCAAAGCGGTGTATTTTGTCCGCAATGACTCAAAAGCAACCTCAAACCTGTGGTGAAGTCGGGCAAACCACCCTTCTGCATGTCCGGGTGTCGGATGCCGGTGATCCTCGACTTCCCTTGGCAGAAGGAACATGACGAGAGTTGGAATGATCGTACGCGAAAAGAAGTAAGACGCAAAGAGCGCGAAGACGACCGCTTCCGCGAGCGGGACAAAGAGATATCGAGGAACCCCTGAGAGAAAAAACATTGGTACGAACACGATGCTGATGCAAACGGTGGAGACAAACGCCGGCACCGCAATCTCCTCCGCGCCGTCGAGAATAGCTTGTCGCAGTTCTTTACCCATAGCCACGTTGCGCTGCATATTCTCGATCTCAACGGTCGCATCGTCGACCAGAACCCCGACGGCGAGTGCCAGGCCACCGAGCGTCATAATGTTTATGCTCTCCCCCAGCACACTGAGCAGGATCAGGGAAGTGAGAATAGAGAGTGGAATGGATATGCAAATGATGAGAGTGCTGCGCCAACTGCCAATGAACACCAGGATCATGATCGACGTGAGGGAGGCCGCAATGAGACCTTCGCGCACGACGCCATTCAAAGCGCCGCGAACAAAGACAGACTGATCGGCAAGAGGGCGAATGACCAGTTGTGGAGGCAACGTGGCCGCGATAGCCGGCAATGCAGCACGAATGCCGGCGACAATGGCAAGTGTCGACGCATTGCCTGATTTCTCGACGGTTAGCAACGCTCCACGCTGTCCGTCCTGACGCACGATATTCGTCTGAACAGCGAAGCCATCTCGTACATGGGCGACATCGCGAATGAAGATGGTGCCACCGTTGACGGTCTTTATCGGAAGGCCGTTCAACTCCTGCACTGTGAAGGGTTGCCCATTCAATCCGACGTTGTATTCAGTCTTGCCGATTTTGGCCGTGCCTGTGGGAAGGACGACGTTTTGAGCGTTCACAGCGTTCACTACATCCAGCGGCGACAATCCTTCCTGCTTCAACTGGGAGGGGTCGATGTCCACCATGACCTGCCGAACCTTGCCGCCATACGGCAGAGGAACTGCGGCGCCTGGAACCGTGGCGAGCTGTGGACGAATAAAAAAGGTGCCGTAGTCGTTCAATTGCTGTTCAGAGAGTCCTGCACCGCTCAATCCGAGTTGCAGGATTGGAACAGTCGATGCGCTATAGCGAATCACAAGAGGTGGTGTAACTCCGTGCGGCAGCTTGACGATCGTCGCCTCTGCCTCGGCGTTCACTTCTGCAATAGCTCCCTCAACATTTGCCTGCGGTTGCAGATAAACCTTGATGACAGATACGCCATAGTAGGACTGCGATTCAATATGGCCGATGTCGCCGACTGTTGTCGTGAGAGCACGTTCGTAGATGGACGTGATGCGGCTTTCCATCTCTCGCGGTACAAGTCCCGAGTAAGTCCAAATAATGCTAACGACCGGTATCTTAATTTCGGGGAAAATGTCAACCGGAGTGCGTAGCAACATAATTGGTGCCATCAGGAATAACAAAAGAGCCAGCACAGCAAATGTGTAGGGTCTGTTGAGCGCGAGCCTGACAATCCACATAATGATCCTCGCATCTCTGGAACCGTCGCACGCGATAAGCGTCGAGGCTCATATTCCCGAGCGAGAGTGAGTTTAAGAAATCTGAATATGGATCACAGTCATCTCTTTGTATAAGCAGGCCAATGACTCAGTACATACAAAAAGATAATTGGCGTGGATACGACCGCTAGTTACGATGACTCCAATTAGCACGGTGTCTGGCACTACTCAACATATTTGGGTCGCACATTGGAAGCCAGAAGAAATCAGCTTTACGACCCCTTTCGTCAAGCATGATCCTGGCAAGAGAATCTCCACACCAGCAGTTTGTTGTTTTGGAAACAATCTTTTCAGAAACTGCAATTCACCGTTGGGAGGTCAATCTCGTGAATCTCGATTGCCTTATTGGCTCAAGCAAAGCATTCCGCAACGTTCTGGACGACATCCAAATTATTGCTCCACTCGATTGCGCAGTTCTCATTCAGGGTGAAACAGGTACGGGCAAAGAAGTTGTCGCTCGAGCGATTCACGAAAATGGGCCACGCAGGAATCGGCCCTTTGTCGCAATCAATTGTGCGGCAATTCCGGCATCATTGCTCGAAAGCGAGCTGTTTGGGCATGAGAAAGGGGCATTCACGGGAGCCATCAATCAGACCGTTGGGCGGTTTCACGCCGCGAATGGAGGGACCTTGTTCCTCGACGAGATTGGAGATTTACCTCTGGAACTGCAGCCAAAGCTGCTCCGAGTTCTCCAGGAACAACAGTTTGAACGCCTTGGAAGCACACGCTCCATGCACGTGGATGTTCGCATCGTTGCCGCAACCAACCTTCATTTACAGGAGATGGTAAACGACAAGAAATTTCGTGCTGATCTCTATTATCGATTGAACGTTTTCACAATGATGCTACCTGCTCTGCGCGCCCGTAAGGAAGACATCCCAGTGCTCATTCAGCATTTTCTGGAGCG
>JBEKRU010000060.1:0-34156 GCA_049518435.1 Occallatibacter sp.
AGGGATTAGACCGTGAGCGGGTTATACCATGGGAGAAATCGGGGGTCGTGAAGAAAGAGATGAAGAAAAGGATTTTGGTTTGGGCGGCTTTGGTTGTTGCGATGGTGACAGTTGCGTCTGCACAGCAAGCTGCACCGACGAAGGTGATCGGGTTCATGACGGACTTCGACGTGAAGGACGATGCGGTAGGAATTTGCAAGGCGGTGATGGATGGAGTTGCGCCGGGAGTACGCATCATCGACATCACGCATCAGTCGGAGCCGTACAACATTGCCATGGGAGCGCGGTTTCTTGCGGGGTCCGCACAGTACTTTCCCAAAGATGCTGTGTTTGTGGTGGTTATCGATCCGGGCGTGGGATCGAAGCGCAAGGCGATTATTGCCAAGTCACGGGTGGGGCAGTTCTTTGTGCTGCCGGACAATGGGCTGTTGACGCTGGTGCAGGATCGCGACGGGATTGTGGAGGCGCACGAGATTACCAACCCGACATGGATGATTGGGTCGGGCATCTCCTCGACATTTCATGGTCGCGACATTTTTTCTCCGGCGGGCGCGCACCTTGCTCGAGGCGATGATTGGAAAACGGCGGGGCCGGCGGTCGATGTGACGAAGTTGGTGCGGGTGGATTTGAAAACCGCGACGCTGGACGCGGCGGGGCTGCATGGCGAAGTGATTGGGACCGATGGGCCGTATGGGAATCTGGTGCTGAACGTGCCGCGGGAGATTTTCATGCAGCTTGGCTACACGATTGGGGACCAGGTTCCGGTTACGCTCGACGGGAAGAAATATTCATTCCCATTTGTGAAGACGTTCAGCGATGTTCCGGTGGGCAAGGAGTTGTTCTATATCGACTCTCGGGGACGGCTGTCACTGGGGATTAATCAGAGGGACTTTGCTGAGACATATAAAGTCGGTGAAGGGGCAGCGTTGACGATTCCGAGGAAGTGAGTGGGATAGCGGAGTTAGCGGGGTTAGCCGCGCTACGCGTGTGTTAGCGGAGTTACGGGAAGGATCTGCGGGAGGATCAGAGATGAGACGAGTGTGGCGAGTTTGTTGCATGCTGGCCGGCGTGGCTGCTGGATTGAGTTTGATGGCCAAGGCGCAGCAGCCTGCGCAACACCATTGGAGCCTGGTGGTGCATGGGGGCGCGGGGGTGATTGAAAAGGCAGCGTTGGGACCCGAGGGCGATGCGGCTTATCGGGCTTCGTTGAAGACGGCGACGGAAGCGGGTGCCAAGGTGCTGGACCGAGGAGGGTCGGCGCTGGATGCGGTGGAAGCGGTGCTGAATATTCTCGAAGACGATCCGCTGTTCAACGCGGGACACGGGGCGGTGTTTACTTCAGAGGGCAAGAACGAACTGGACTCGTCGATCATGGATGGGTCGAATCTGAAGGCGGGCGCGGTGGCTGGTGTTACGCACACGCGGCATCCCATCAGCCTGGCGCGTGCGGTGATGGAGAAATCGCCCTACGTAATGATGATTGGCCAGGGCGCAGATGCATTCGGTGCGAGGGTGGGCCTGGAGCAGGTGGACCCAAGTTTCTTTTTCACAGAAGCTCGGTGGCAGGGCTTGGTGAAGCAACTGCAGAAGGAAGGCAAGCCGGTTCCCCCAAGGCCTGCGGGTGCGCCGCCGCCGAGTGAAGGCGTCCCGGTGGCGTACTACGATGAGGGCGCCGATTCGCATAGCCACGGGACTACGGGTGTGGTGGCGCTGGATCGCACGGGCAACATTGCCGCTGGGACATCGACAGGCGGATTGCAAGGGAAGATGCCTGGGCGCGTGGGCGACTCGCCGATTATTGGTGCGGGGACCTATGCATCGAATCAGTCTTGCGCCGTTTCTGCGACGGGGACGGGCGAGTACTTTATCCGGCTGGGCGTGGCGCGCGAGATATGCAACCTGGTTGCGTTTAAAGGGATGGCACTGCAGCAGGCCGCCGATGAGGTGATTCACAAGGAGCTAGAGGCGCTGCATGGCGATGGGGGCGTGATTGCGATCACGCCCGATGGGCAGACCGCGTTCAGCTTTAACACGCCGGGGATGTTTCGGGCGCGCATTGCGGAGGGCGGCAAACTGGAAGTGCACATATATAAGGATGAGCAGTAGACATATAGTTGGTCCTTGTTCGCGATAGGATTGTTTCCGTTTCAATGACAACGGGCAAGGACCTTGCTTAGCTTCTTGTCCGCGGGGATTGTTGGAGCCTTCCTGGAACGCAGGATGGCCTTCCCCTTGAGCCGAGATGTTCTGACAATGGAGTGACAATCCGGAGACATCTCCGAGTGTCGAGAAGGATACTTTTGGTGCTAGTCCGCGTCCGACTCTTGCCGGAAGTCAGCATGAACGCTCTGATTATTTGGACTGTGCCGGCGTGGTAGCGCTGAACGGGCGGTTCATCTGTGTGCGGATGGAACCGCCCGTGCACGCTAAACCGGCAACTGCCATTTGGTGCGGGTGTAGGCGATGTGGAAGCCTTTGCGCTCGGCGTTGCGCTGGGAGTTGGTGCCGGGCCACGCTACCATCATGGCCAGGTCGCAGCCGATTTCGAAGGCGTAGCGCATGCGTGCTTCAAGCAGCGCTGACTGCATGCCGCGTCGGCGCATTTCAGGAACGGTGGACGAGCCGCCGAAAAGCGCGACGCCATCGTGAATGCAGAGAACGCCCGCTGCGCCGGGATAGCCGTCGGCTTCCGCTAAAAAGCAGACAGTTTGTTCACGGGAGGCGGTGACTGCGCCGAAGTTGAGCAGGAAGTCCAGCAGCTCCGGATGGTCGTGGGACCAGCCTTTGGCGCTGATCCGGCTCCAGAGGTTGGCTTCTTCAGGGCCGGTGATACGGACTGAGACGCTGCCGCCTGCGAGGGTTGCGGCGCGGGCAGGCGGTTCGACGGCGCGATAGAGGACGTTGCTTAATTCGATGGGCGCATAGCCGCGTTTGCACAACAGGCGCAGCGCGTCGACGCCGGCGAAGGGGCTGACTTCGTGATGGATGGGAGCTTTGTGGTCGCGAAAGAAACCTTCGATGGTATCGAGGGTGGACTCGGTGAGCTCTTCAAAGATGCCGAGGCCGAAGGTCTGTGTGCAGGGGGAATCGACGCCGTCGAAGACTGCGACTGTACCGCCGCACTCGATCCATGCGGCGCCGCTGTCAGGGAACTGGCGGATGCGGGTCTCGGCGTATTGGCAGCAGGCAAAGCCTTCCGCACGCTCAAGGCGTCTTGAGAGGGTGAGGTCTGAAAAGGGCATGGGAACGAGTGTATGACAGTTTTGCAGTTTTTGGCCCAGTAACGCCAGAAGGCCATCCCTAACGGATGGCCTTCTGACATGAAAGACACACCAGTCGGTCGAGACTACTGCTGGACGGGAACGCCGACGGACTCGGCTCCGGAATTGCGCGCCTGCGCTTTTTCGGTCTGGACCTTGTGTGCGTTGTCTTCGAGGGCCTGCGCTTCTGGGATGAAGGTCAGGGCTTTGGCGATCATCGGATCCCAGTCGGCGAGAGTGTGCAGTCCCTGCAACTGGCCGAACTGGATGGTGACGATCTTCTCTTTAATGCGCGCCTTCAGCCAGTCCTTCACGCCGTTTAGATCGTTATCGCTGTAGTCGACATTCTGGCTGGTGAGGTACTTCTTAAAGTCGCCCATGACAGCATCATCTATCTGGAAGTTGTTGTCGACCTGGTGATTGGCGATGTAGACCGGCGCGAAGTGGAAGAATACATCCTTCTCAATCAGCGTATCCTGGAAGTGGTTGCTCTTGGGCGTTTCGATTTTTTCATCGGGCGTAATGCCGCCGCCACCATAGACGGTGCGGCCGGAGTCGGTGAGCTTGACTTCCTGGTTGGTGGAGTTAGCGGCGAGCGCGCCAGCGTGGTTGTAGTAATAGTCGTAGAGCGAAACGCCGGTGTAATTGCGCTGGATGAGACGACCGGATGGCGTGTAGTAGTGGTAGGTAGTGAGGGCGAGGCCGGTGTTCTCGCTGAGGTTATAGACGGTCTGCACAAGGCCCTTGCCGAAGGTGGTTTCGCCCACAATCAGGGCGCGATCATGGTCCTGCAATGCGCCGGAGACGATCTCCGCGGCTGAAGCAGTATTGCGGTTGACGAGCACCACGATGGGGAAGGTTTTGCCGTCGTTGCCGCGCGTAGCGGTGTAGACCTGGTCAGGATAGGCGCGGCCGCGCTGCGAAACGATCGTCTGTCCCTTGGCCAGCAAGTGGTCGCAAACATCGACTGCCTGGCTGAGAAGACCGCCGGGGTTATTGCGCAAGTCGAGTACCAGACCCTTAAGGTTCTGGAAGCCGTCGACCGCCTCAATCACTTCCTGGGCGGTGGTTTCCTGGAACATGACGAGGTGGACATAGCCGATGCCGGGACGGATTTCGTAAGCGATGTCGACGGAGGGATTCGGAATTTCGTCGCGTACCAGGTCAAAGGAGAGCGGCTTGGACTGGCCTTCGCGGATGGTGGTGAGTTGGACGTGAGTGCCCTTGGGTCCCTTGAGGCCCTTGGCTACCTGGTCGGATGTCCAGCCGTCAGTGCTTTTACCATCGACCGAGGCGATGATGTCGCCGGGATGAATGCCCGCGCGGAATGAAGGGGTGTTTTCGCGCGGCGCAATCACGTACACCTTATTATTCTGCTGCTGGATGACCATGCCGACGCCGTAGTAGCGGCCGTGCTGCTCCTCACGCATTTTGGCGTAGGCTTTGGGATCATAGAAATTGGAGTGGGGATCGAGGCCGCGCAACATGCCGGGAATTGCGCCGTCGTAGATGGCGGCGTCGGCCTTGTCGCCGTCAATGGGCTCGGCGTAGTTCTGCTCCACCACCGCATAGACATTGGCGAAGGATTTGAGGTTGTCGCGGAGCTGGCTTTCGTCGGCGGACGACTGCGCCCCCACTTTGCGCTGCAGGACGCTGCCCACCATGGCCATGACGGCAAAGAAGATTACGATGAAAAATGCTGCGCGGCGTGCGCGGGGAGTCATAAGCTGGGAGAACCTCCGGACGGCGGCTGCGGCAGAAGCGAAAAACTGCGATCTCCCAAGGCGTCGCGGGGTAGTCCGGCGGCTTGATGCGGACCGCTTCCCCGAGAAAAACTTAACCTTGCCTGTGAACCGCATCCGGTTCCGGCAAGGTTCGTGGACCTGGGAAACCGCTCGATCGTCCTGTGCAGAGCGGTCTTAGCGACAAGTATATCACTGGAGTGTTTGACGGCGGGCGCGGGGATTCGGTTGCTGAGGCCTCACTGGCAACCCCCTTTTTGAAAGGGGCGCTCCTGCTGTGGGCTCGTTCGTTTCCGCTCGGTCTTCCCGCGAAGGCCCGGTTTGTATCCGGAAATCGCGCTCTCGCTGTTCTCGCCGCTGCCCAGCCATTTACAATGACGTCTATACCTCAGGTAGAAACGAATTTGCTGCCTGGCGTGCCCAATCCTATGACTCTGAAACCAATTCGCATTCCCGCGGCGATCGTGTTCGGCTCGATGCTGCTTGCAAGTTCCTCTTTTGCCCAAAACAAGCCGGCGGCGCCGGAGAGCGCCTACGGCGGCGTGGTGGTGGAGGAGATTGTCGCGCGCATCAACGATCAGATCATTACGCGCTCCGACTACGACCGCGCCATGAAAGAGATGGACGACGAAGCGCGGCAGCACGGGGCGACGATGCAGCAGATTTCGGAGGGGCACAAGGACCTGCTTCGCGGGCTGATCGACCAGCAGCTTTGGCTCTCCAAGGGTAAGGAACTGGGGATCAACGGCGAGACTGAGCTGATTCAGCGGCTGAACGAGTACCGCAAGCAATACAACCTGGAAACGATAGAAGACCTGGAAAAGGCCGCCAAGGAACAGGGAGTCTCGTATGAGGACTTCAAGGCGAATATTCGCAACCAGATTATTACCCAGCAAGTGATGCGCGACGAAGTTGGCCGCAAGATTCAGTTCACGCCGGGCGAGGTGCAACGCTACTTTGACGAGCACAAGCAGGATTATGCGCAGCCGGAGAGCGTGCGGCTGAGCGAGATTCTGATTGCAAGCAGCCCATCGGACGACGACGCGAAGCAGGCCGCGGCCAAGGCGAAGGCCGCTGATATTGAGGCGAAACTGCACCAGGGCGGGGATTTTACCCAGCTTGCGAAGTCATTCAGTGACGGTTCGACGGCTGGCGAGGGCGGCAATCTGGGCCAATACAAGCGCGGAGAGCTTAACAAGGCGCTTGAAGACGACACCTTCGCGCTGAAGACCGGGCAGTACACGGACCCGATCCTGACCAAGCAGGGGCTTGTGATTTTCAAGGTTACCCAACACGCTCCAGGCGGTGTTCCGGAGTTCAAGGACGTCGAGCAGGACGTGGAGCAGAACTTTTACGAGACGCGGATGATGCCGGCGATTCGCCAGTATCTGACGCAGATGCGCGAAGAAGCAGCAATCGACATCAAACCGGGCTATGTTGATACGGGCGCGAGTACAAAAGAGACCAAGCTGACCTATAGTGCCTACACGCCTCCGGTAGTCAAGAAGAAGAAGAAGGTGGAGCGGACGCGCTTCCGCGAGACAACGCGGACCTTTCGGCAGAAGAGTACGCAGGCTGCCGCGCCGGCCCCGGTAGCAACTCCTGCGACCAAAAAGAATGCGTCTTTGACCTCACAGAAGCCGGGCAAAAAAGAGAAGATTCGGTTCGGCCAGGCGCCTTCGAAGACGCTCCCCACTGCCGCGGGGACCAAGGTGGAGGACGCGGGTGGAGGTGACCAAACTGCGAGTGCGGATACTCCGCCAAATCCACTGGAGGCCAAGGAGAAGCCGACGGAGAAGACCCGCTTCAGTGCGCGTGCGAAGACCGTGAAGCAACCCAAGGCCGCTCCCGGAGCTAAGGTGGACCCCCTGGCGCCTGCCGCCGCTGATTCAGCAGAGGTTGCAGATCGGCAGACCCAGTCTGCTCCGCTGGGCCTGGCCGGCGATACAGCGGCCAAGAAAAAGAAGAAAGACAATGCGACTTCCGGCGACAAGACGCGGCTGACTCAGAAAAAGAAGACGCCGGCCCCGGCTCCGGAAATAACTCCCGCGCCGACGGTTCCCGGTGCTCCGGCTCCGGCGCCTCCTGCTCCTTCTGCCCCGACTCCCGCACCGCAACAGTAAAGCTGGCTAACGGGCTGACGATTTGTGGCGCCGGACCTGGGAGATGGAACCCGGGTCCGGTCAGCTTTTTTGTGCGTCGCTGCAGACACTTCAGAAGGCGCAAGGCCATCCAAAGAGTGGAAATCCCCGTCTGGCTATAATAAGGAGAGAGTGCATCGGCGCTGAATGCGGGTGAAACCCAGCCCATTGAGTTGCTTTCCCCGTGCCTGGCGACTGCGATTAAGTCAGGAAACCAAAACTCCGGGTGATGTCCGGCTTATCCGGCGCTGACCCCATAAGGCGATTAAAGAGACATGACAAAGGCCCACCAACACCCTCTTGAGAGGGTACTTGAGAGTCGCATCGCCATCATTGATGGAGCGATGGGCACCACGATCCGCACCTACGGGATGACGGAAGCGGATATCCGCGGGGAGCGGTTCAAGGACTCGAAAAAGGATCTGAAGAACAACGGCGACCTATTCTCCCTGACGCAGCCGCAGATGATCTGCGACATCCATCGCCGGTTTCTTGAGGCGGGCGCGGACATTATTGAGACGAACACGTTTGGTGCGACGAGCATTACGCAGAGTGAGTTCTTTGTGGACGATCCGCGTGAACGTGGTGGCCGGAAAGATCCTGAGTTTTACCAGAAGATCATCGACGACAAGTTTCTGGGCGACCTTGCGTGGGAGATAAACGAGCAGTCCGCGCGGCAGTGCCGGGAGTGGGCGGACCGCGTGGCGAATGCGACTGGAAGGCAGCGGTTTGTGGCGGGAGCAATCGGGCCGCTGACGGTTTCGCTGTCGAACTCGCCGGATGCCGACGACGCGGGGTTCCGCGTGGTGACGTTTGACCAGGTCAAGACTGCTTACGCGCAGGAGGTGCGGGCGCTGATTGCGGGCGGCGTGGATCTGCTGCTGGTCGAGACGATCTTCGATTCACTCAACGCCAAGGCGGCGCTGGTGGCCATTCGCGATGTGTTCGATGAAGACGGGCTAGCGGCGAGGCACAAGGAATTACCGGTGATGATTTCAGCAGCGGTGGGACGCGGCGGGGAGACGATGATTTCCGCGCAGACCATTGAGGCGTTCTGGAACGCGGTGAAGCATGTGAAGCCGCTGTCAATCGGGCTGAACTGCTCTCTTGGTCCGGATCTAATGTATCCGTTTTTGAGCGAGCTTTCAGAGAAGGCGGACGTGGCGATTTCCTGCTACCCGAACGCGGGGCTGCCGAATCCATTGTCGGAAACAGGTTTTGACCTGGGGCCTTCGGATATGGCGCGCTACCTGGGCGAATTTGCTCGGGGGGGATTGATCAATATTGCGGGAGGGTGCTGCGGCAATACACCAGAGCACATCGCGGCCATTGCGAAAGCG
This sequence comes from Occallatibacter sp., assembly GCA_049518435.1. Lineage (GTDB taxonomy): Bacteria > Acidobacteriota > Terriglobia > Terriglobales > Acidobacteriaceae > Telmatobacter. The sequence goes on from JBEKRU010000060.1 coordinate 8,484, forward strand.
CTTGAAGGCAAAGCTCCGCGCAGGCTTGGTCCCAGCGAGGCGGCAGCGTGAGTTCAGATGCAAGCGTGATAGAGGAAATCAAGCCGCTTCGGTTGTCGGGTTCGCAACCATTTACGCAACAGCCCGGTGTCTACATCATGATTGGCGAGCGAACGAATGTGGCCGGGTCGCCGAAGTTCGCCCGGCTGGTGAAGGAAGGCAAGTTCGAGGAAGCGGTCAGCGTCGCCAGGCAGCAGGTGGAGAACGGCGCAAACGTCATCGACATCTGCATGGACGAGGGGATGATCGACGGCGTGGCGGCGATGTCGCGCTTTCTGCAGTTGCTGGCCAGCGAGCCTGAAGTTGCCAAGGTTCCTTTCATGGTGGACTCATCGAAATGGGAAGTGATTGAGGCGGGGCTGAAGTGCCTGCAGGGCAAGGGGATTGTGAACTCGATCTCGCTGAAGGAAGGCGAGGACAAGTTTCGCAAGAACGCGGCGACCGTACTGAAATATGGCGCGGCCGTGGTGGTAATGGCATTTGACGAACAGGGCCAGGCGGCCAGCTACGAAGAGAAGATCCGCATCTGCGAGCGAGCCTATCGCATCCTGGTGGACGAGGTTGGGTTCCCGCCCGAAGACATCATTTTTGATCCAAATATTCTTACCGTGGCTACGGGCATGGAGGAGCACAATAACTACGCGGTTGACTTCATTCGTGCAACGCGTTGGATCAAGGCCAACTTGCCGCACGCGAAGGTAAGCGGCGGCGTCTCCAATATTTCCTTCAGCTTCCGCGGCAACAACAAGGTTCGCGAAGCCATGCACTCGGCATTTCTTTATCACGCGATCGCGGCCGGCATGGACATGGGCATTGTGAACGCCGGCATGCTCGAGGTCTACGAGGAGATTGATCCGGAGCTGAAAGAACTGGTGGAGGACGTCCTCCTGAACCGCCGCGCGGATTCGACCGAGCGCCTAGTTGATTTCGGCGAGGCCTTGAAGAGCGCCGGCGGCGTAGTCGTCAGCGAGAAGAAGGCCGAGGAATGGCGGAACGGCACGGTGGAGGAGCGGCTCTCGCACGCGCTGGTAAAAGGGATCGACGCGTACATCGAGATCGACGCCGAGGAAGCGCGCGTGAAACTGGGGCGTCCTCTGCTGGTCATTGAAGGCCCGCTGATGGCGGGGATGAGCGTTGTCGGTGACCTGTTCGGTGCGGGTAAAATGTTTCTGCCGCAGGTGGTCAAGTCGGCCCGCGTCATGAAGAAGGCAGTGGCGCACCTGACGCCATTCATGGAGACGGAAAAGCTCGCGATGGTCGCGGCCGGACAGGCGGTGAAGGCACAAGGGAAGATTGTGCTCGCAACCGTGAAGGGCGATGTGCACGACATCGGCAAGAACATTGTGGGCGTGGTCCTGGCCTGCAATAACTACGAGGTTATCGACCTGGGAGTGATGGTCTCGTCGGAAAAAATTCTGGAACGCGCCAAAGCCGAGAACGCGGACCTGATCGGTTTGAGTGGACTGATTACGCCGTCGCTCGATGAGATGGTGCACGTAGCGCGCGAGATGGAGCGGCAAGGATTCAAGCTGCCATTGCTGATTGGCGGAGCGACCACGAGCCGCGCTCATACCGCGGTGAAGATTGCGCCGCATTACAGCGAGCCGGTGGTGCATGTGCTGGATGCCAGCCGCGCCGTGCCTGTGACTACCAGCCTGTTGAGTGACGACGGCAAGGCGGAGTTTGTGGCGCTGCATCGGGCCGACTACGAGAGGCTCCGCAAGCAGCATGCCGCGCCGCGTCAAAAGCTTGTCTCCCTTGAAGCCGCGCGGGCGAGACGCACGCCGATTGAGTGGCGCGCGGAAGATCTGCCTGTCCCCGAATTTACCGGCGTGCGCGTGCTGGACGATTTTCCGCTGGAGACGCTGCGAACGTTCATTGACTGGACGCCGTTTTTCCACACATGGGAATTGAAGGGTGTGTATCCGCGCATCTTCGAGCATCCGGAGCAAGGCGCGCAGGCTCTGCAGTTGTTCGACGAAGCAAACGCGCTGCTGGATACGATCATAGAAAAGAAACTGATCAAGGCGCGGGGCGTCTATGGTCTGTTTCCGTCAAATGCGGTGGGCGACGATGTAGTCCTGTATACAGATGGCACGCGCGTGAAGGTGCTGGAGCGCTTCCACTTTTTGCGCCAGCAGGCGAGCACTGAAAGCACCCAGCCGTGCCGGTCGCTTTCCGACTTTATTGCGCCGAAGGACACAGGGCATGGTGACCATATCGGCGCGTTTGCGGTGACAAGCGGCATCGGGCTGAAAGAGTTGTGCGACGGATTCAGAGCGAAGCATGACGACTATAACGCGATTATGGCGGAGGCGATCGCCGACCGGTTGGCGGAAGCGTTTGCCGAATGTTTGCACAAGCAAGTCCGCGACGAATGGGGATATGGCCGCGCCGAAGCGCTCAGCGTCGACGATCTGATCCACGAAAAATATCGAGGCATCCGGCCAGCCGCAGGCTATCCCGCCTGCCCGGATCATACCGAGAAGGGCACGCTGTGGCGGCTGCTGAACGTCGAGGCGAACACGGGCATGCTGATTACCGAATCGTTTGCGATGTGGCCGGGATCGAGCGTGAGCGGTCTCTACTTTGCGCATCCGGAGTCAAAATACTTCTCGCTCGGAAAGATTGAACGCGACCAGGTTACGGACTACGCCGAGCGCAAGGGGATGAGTGTGGCAGAGGTTGAGCGGTGGCTCGGTCCCAACCTGAACTACGATCCTTCGGCTTAAAGAACAAAACATGGGCTGATGTTGACGCCTTCGCGATTAGACGGAGCCCAGGGCCGTGGTATTCTTGACCCGCATCGCGAGCAGCAGGCGGCCGGGTGTCCGCGCATACCTCTATGAAAGATATCTATATCGCCGATCTGGCAAACTTCGACGAGGGCAAGCCCTTCGACAGCTTCTTTCTTGTCCTGATGAAGCAGCAGCGGACCACCAAGACCAACAAGCCGTACCTGAACCTGATTCTCGGCGATAAGACAGGACAGATTGAAGGCCGCATTTGGGATCCCAACGACCCGCGCATAGCGAAGGAGTTTGAGCGGGGCGACATTGTGAAGGCACGGGGCAGTGCATCAAAGTTTGACGACCGGTTGCAGATGAAGGTTGACCAGCTTCGGCTGGCTTTACCCGGTGAAGCAGACAAGACCGACCTTCTGCCTTCCACCACTTATGATGTCGCAACGCTTTGGGCTCAGCTGCTTGGGTTCGTTGAAAGCCTTAACAATCCTGACTTGAAGCGCCTCCTCATTGCCGTGCTCGGGGACCCGGTCCTGGCGCAGGCGTACCGGGAAGCTCCCGCAGCGAAACAACTGCACCATGCGTGGCTTGGCGGTTTGTTGGAACACGTGGTAAGTCTGTGTACCCTTGCAGACCGTGTGGTTCCACACTACCCGCTGGTCGATCGCGATCTGGTGCTTACCGGCGTAATTCTTCATGACATTGGCAAGGTGCGGGAGTTGAGCTGGGAGATCGGTTTTGAGTACACAGTGGAAGGCACGCTGCTGGGGCACATCCAGATGGGCGTTGCGCTGGCGGAAAAGACCATCGACAGCCTGCCGAATTTCCCGCCAAAGCTCAAGACGTTGGTGCTGCACATCATTCTGAGCCATCACGGAAAGCTGGAGTTTGGCTCGCCGAAGTTGCCCATGATTCCTGAGGCGCTGGTGTTGAATTTCCTGGACGATCTGGATGCCAAGATGCAGGCTGTGCAGGGCGAATTCGATAAGTGCATTCGTGAGGGCAAGGGGCCGGACGAGTTGACGGGAAAGGTCTGGGCGCTGGATCAGCGGCAGTTGCTGAATACCAAGCGGTGGCTGGGGAGCGACAAGGAATAGTGCGTCGCGAACAGGCGGGAAGCAGCCTGCCTTATTTCACAAACCAGTCCCACTGTTCCTCAGTGAGCGGAACCACGGACAGGCGACCTATTACAACCAAAGGCGAGCCTGCGAAGATCGGCTCCGCCTTGATTTCCGCCAGCGTTCTAGGGTGTTTCAAGCGCTTGCCCGCCTTAACCTTGACGATGGGAACCTTGGGGTCGGTTGGGTCCACACTGATCACGGTTCCGGTACCCACGGCGGTTCGGTCCTCTCCTGTGTGATAGAAAATCCACTTGGTCCCGGCCTTCATCTCGCGCAGGTGCTTGACGGCAGTGGGGTTGGTGACTCCGTCCCAGATGGTTTCTTTATCGCGCAGGAAGTCGTCGAAGGAGTAGACGTCGGGCTCAGTTTTGAAGAGGAAGAAGCTCATGCGCTCCATAGTATGCGAGAGCGTGTGCAGGTGGGAAGCCCACAATCGCCCTGTGATACGCTGTCGGCATGATGGGATGCAATCCGGAACAACTACTGCAACAGGGTTATCAGGCGCGAAGGGAAGGCCGGCTGACAGAGGCCAGGGTCTGCTTCACAGAGGCGATCGATCTTTGCAGGGCAGTCGACGACAAGGCCATGCTGGCGCAGGCTCTGACGGGACTGGGACAGATTGAACGAGACCTCAAGGAAACCAGCGCTGCGCTCGGGCATTACGAGGATGCGGTCGCCATTTATCGCACGTTGGACGATCCACTCGTTCTGGCTCACACGGTGCGACATGTGGGAGACATCCTTCGAAACCAGGGGAAACTGGAAATGGCGTCGCCGTGCTTCAGCGAAGCGCTTGCGATCTACCGCGGACGGGACGACACGCCCCCGCTTGACCTGGCCAACGCCATTCGAGGCTGCGCGCTTTTGAAAGCCAGCACTGGTGACAAAGAGGAGGCGGCGAAGCTCTGGCAAGAAGCCGGGATACTTTACGCCGCAGTTGGCGTCGAGGCCGGTGTGGTTGAAAGCGGTCGGCAGGTCGCGTATTTGACTAGCTAACCCACACAATCCCTACTCCGTTACAATCAATAGAATATGATCCGTTTTTCAACTGCCGGAGAATCGCATGGGGAGGCACTTGTTGCCCTCATCTCCGGGCTTCCTGCCGGGATTCCTGTCGACCTGGAATTTGTGAACCGCGACCTATGGCGGCGCCAGCAAGGTTATGGGCGCGGCGGGCGCATGAAGATTGAGACCGACAAGGCGCACGTTCTGTCCGGCGTGCGGCACGGCAAGACGATCGGGTCGCCGATTGCGATTGAAATTGTGAATCGCGATTGGAAGAACTGGGAAGAAAAGCTGCCGGTAGGGGTGGGCGATCCGGCCAAGCACCAGGCGGTTGCTTCTCCGCGGCCCGGGCATGCGGATCTTGCCGGCGCACTGAAATACAACTTTCCCGATGCACGCTATGTGTTGGAGCGGGCATCGGCGCGCGAATCCACGGGGCGTGTGGCGGCCGGAGCCTTTGCTAAGCTGCTGCTGCGGACTCTGGGAATCGAGGTTGCCAGTCACGTGATCCGCGTGGGGCGGGTTGAGCTCGACCGAGCGGCCGCATGGGACGAGATTGTCGCGGTCGGAGCAAAGGACGAGGTCATGCTCAGTTGTGTGGATGCGGCCACCGAAGCGCGGATGAAAGAGGAAGTGGAAGAGGTTTCGCGGACCGGCGATACGGTGGGCGGGGTTTTTGAAGTTGTGGTGCATGGCGCTCCGGCCGGCCTGGGCACTTACGCTAATTGGGACGAGCGGCTGGACGGGCTGCTGGCCTGGTCGGTAATGAGCCTGCAGGCGGTGAAGGCGGTGGAGATTGGGCGCGGCGTTACGGGCGCTGAGTCATTTGGCTCCAAAGTGCACGATCCCATTCACTACGCCAGCGAGCCCAACGGCCAGCCAACGCGGTTCACCCGTCCGCAGAACAATGCCGGCGGAATCGAAGGCGGAGTTTCGAACGGCGAAGATATTGTAGTGCGCGGCTATCTGAAGCCGATTTCGACGTTGCGGCGACCCCTTGAGTCCGTTCGTTTTGACACCCGAGAAGCAACCAGCGCAAGCTATGAGCGATCTGACATTTGCGTAGTGCCCGCGGCGGGTGTGGCCGCGGAAGCAATGGTGGCCCTGACCGTTGCCGACCTGGCGCAGCAGAAGTTCGGTGGCGACTCCGTGCTGGAGATGAAGCGAAATTTCGACGGATACATCGAACAAATAGGGCGTTTTTAAAGTTCCGCAGTTACGAAAAGACGAAAGATCCAAGCAGAAACGGAGCAGTAGACAGACGGAAATGATTCTCAAGATTGTTAAATATCCCGAGCCGGTTCTTTCGCAACCCGGCGAGCCGGTTACTGATTTCAACGACGAGTTGCGCGAGCTGGTTGCGGACATGTTTGAGACCACCTATGCTTCGCAGGGCATCGGGCTGGCCGCGCCGCAGGTTGGCGTCTCGAAACGCCTCACGGTCATCGACCTGAGCATGGGCAAGAACCCGGATGAAAGGCTTGTGCTGATCAATCCCGAGATCATTTCTCAGGACGGCAGGCTCTACGAAGAAGAAGGCTGCCTTAGCTTTCCCGATATCCGCGAAAAGGTGGTGCGCGCGGCGAAGGTTCGCATTCGCGCGCAGGACGAGTTCGGCAAGTGGTTTGAGATGGATGGGGAAGAATTGCTGTCGCGGTGCATGCAGCATGAAATCGACCACCTGGACGGAATGCTGTTCATCTTCAGAATGAGCGGACTGAAGCGCGACCTGAACCTGCGCAAGATTCGCAAACTGCAGCGCGAAGGCAAGTGGTAATCAGGCTTGTTAACTGACCCATTGCAAAGGAGTGCGGATGAAGCTCGTGTTTTGCGGCACTCCCAGTTTCGCTGTTCCCACTCTTGAAGCGCTGCTCGCAGCGGGTCATGAAATTGCATTGGTAGTTTCCCAACCGGACAGGCCTGTAGGGCGAGGGAAGCAGTTGACTGCGCCACCGGTGAAGCAGTCTGCGCTTGCGATAGGGCTGCCGGTTACGCAGCCCGAAAAGATCCGGAACAATGCCGAGTTTCGCGCGCAGCTTGAAGCGATCGCTCCGGACGCGATTGTGGTTGTTGCCTACGGACGCATTATTCCATCGTGGATGCTCGCTTTGCCGCGGCTTGGCTGCATCAATCTGCACGGGTCGCTGCTGCCTAAATACCGTGGCGCAGCGCCGATTCAATGGGCAATTGCCATGGGCGACGCCTTCACTGGAAGTACGACGATGCTGCTGGAAGAGGGCCTGGATACTGGACCGATTCTGCTGCAGCAAACTGTCGAAGTTGGCCCCGACGCGACCGCGGTGGATCTGTTCGAGACGCTGGCTCACAAAGGCGCGCCGGTGGTGGTGGGGACACTGGCCGGGCTTGCTGCGGGAACGATTCATCCGCAGCCGCAGAATCACTCCTTTGCCACATTTGCACCGCTTCTGGATCGCGAGGACGGCCGCATGGACTTTTCCGGCCGGTCCGCGCGCGAACTCTACAACCGCTGGCGTGGCTTTCAACCGTGGCCCGGAGCCTTTACCACGCTCGATGGGAAGAAACTGATCGTGCATCGCATGAGACCGTTGGAAGTTGCGGAGATGGGGGAGCAAGCGAAGGTGATGCCTGGGCAGGTTCGCGTCGAGAAGGATCGACTGTTTGCCGCTTGCGCATCGGAAAGCTGGATTGAATTGCTGGAGGTCCAGCTCGAAGGCAAGAAGCGGCTGGGCGCGGCGGAATTCCTGCGCGGAACATCCCTCGTCGAAGGTGCGAGGCTCGGGGAGCCCGCTTCTTGAATGGCCCGAAAAGTAGCGCGCCGAAGAATCGCAAGGCGCCACTGTCGGCAGCGCGCAAAGCCGCATTTGACGTGCTCATCGCGGTTGAGAAGGGCCAATCCCACTCGGACGATTTACTGCGCGGCAAAGCGGTAAACGCGCTTTCGTCGGCAGACCGCAACCTTGCCACGACGCTGGTGCTCGGTGTGTTGCGCTGGCAAATACTGCTGGATCATGAACTGCGCGCCCTGCTGAAACATCCAGGCGCCAAGCTCGAGCCGGAAGTCCTGATCGCGCTTCGCCTTGGGGCATTTCAGTTGCAGCATCTGGATCGCATTCCTGCGCGCGCTGCGATCGACGAAAGCGTGGAACTGGCCAAGCAGGCCGGGCATCGATTCGCGTCTGCCATGGTGAACGCTGTGCTGCGCAAACTGAACGCGGCGCCGCGAGTTCAACCCTCGGAAGGGACTCCGGAGAAACTCGCGCTGGCAACCGGGCATCCCGCGTGGATGGTCGAACGGTGGGCCGGCATCTATGGCATGGAGGCAGCCCGCGCGATTTGCCGCCATGGGCAGAGCCAGCCTGCGCTTACGGTACGCATCGAAAATGCAGCAGTGGACACCGAACTGACGGCTGCGGGGATTCATGCTGAATCGGGCGATTTGCTGACTGCTGCGCGCGCTGTTATTTCCGGCGATGTGACGAGTTCGACGGCGTACCTCGAGGGACGCATTCGGTTTCAGGATGAAGGATCGCAGCTGGTTGCCGAGCTTGCGGCTGGGGTTGCGAGCCAGAGCGTGCACTCCATTCTTGACTGCTGCGCGGCTCCCGGAGGGAAGACGCTGATCCTTGCGGAGCGTCACCCCGATGCGCGCATTGTCGCGTGCGAAGCGAGCCCGCAGCGGCTTGATGCACTGCGAAAACGGCTTGCGGATCATGCGGAGCATATTGATTGCCGCTTGGCGGACGCAACTGTTCTCGAAGAGGAGTCAACATTCGATCTGGTGCTGGCCGACGTGCCCTGCAGTGGCACGGGAACGCTGGGCCGAAATCCCGAGATCCGTCATCGGCTGCGGCTGGAGGACCTGGTCCGGCAAGCCGAGCGCCAGCGCGGCATTCTACGCGCCGCATTGCGTGCCGTTCGTCCCGGCGGTCGCGTGGTCTACTCCACCTGCTCGCTGGAACCCGAAGAGAACGAACAAGTGGTGGCAGCGGTGCTTGGCGAGCGCTCGAATGCGCACCTGGTTTCGTTTCGAGCCGGGATTGAAAGTCTGCTGAAGGCCGAGATCCTAACTTCTTCCGGCGCGGAGCGTTTGCTAAGCTGCGTTGCGCCGGAGGGGACAGTCCAGCTATTGCCAGGAGCCTTCCATACGGACGGATTCTTCATTGCTACGATTGAACGCGACGCCTGAGTAGGGGATTCGGCGAGAAAAATAACTGTTGACAGGTCGTTTTCATTAATATTACCGTTCAGTTATGGAACTAACTGGTTATGCAAATAAAACATCCGCCCGGCTCGATTTGACCTTCGGTGCGCTCGCAGATCCGACGCGGCGCACGATCCTGGCACGGCTGGCGCTGGGCGAGGCAGCTGTGAATGAGCTGGCAACGCCTTTCGCAATGAGCCAGCCGGCCATTTCAAAGCACCTGAAGGTGCTGGAGCGGGCGGGCCTGATTACGCGCGGCCGCGATGCGCAGCGACGGCTGAGCCGACTTGAGGCAAAACCGCTGGCCGAGGCGACGGAGTGGCTTGCCGACTACCGGAAGTTCTGGAAGAGCTCGTTTGCACGGCTGGATGAGCTGCTGGAGGACATGCAGAAAACCAAGAAAAAGAAGCACAAGCAGAAACACAAGAAGCACTAAGTCCCCGCCACCGGGGACAAAGGAGGTCAATGATGATGTATCCCGACAGTTTTGAGATTTCCGCCCCCGGCGATCGCGAAATCCGGGTAACACGACTGTTCAACGCACCGCGAGAGATGGTGTTCGATGCATTTACCAAACCGGAGCTGGTGCGGCGGTGGCTGCTCGGGCCGCCGGGCTGGACGATGCCCGTTTGCGAAATCAATCTAAAGGTTGGCGGCGCCTATCGATATGTGTGGCGTCATGAGGCCGATGGAAACGAGATGGGAATGGGCGGTGTATTCCGCGAGATCGTAATCGGCGAACGGATTGTGGCCACGGAGAGATTCGATGAATCCTGGTACGCCGGCGAAGCGCTGGACACAACGGTGTTTGTGGATGAAGACGAGTCCACCCGCATGACGATCACGGTGCTCTATGAATCAATGGAAGCCCGCGATACTGCGAAAAGATCGGGAATGGAGCATGGAATGGCAATGAGCTACAGCCGACTTGAGGAAATCCTGATCTCAATCTCCGTGGGTTAATTGGATGCGAGGAACTGCGGCTTAATAATTATTCCGCAGCCAGTCTCAATTCCCTGTATTCGCGGCCCAGCAAGCCGCAGATCGCTTCGACGACCAGTTCGTGGTCGGCCCTCTGCGGAAGGCCGGAAACGGTGATACTTCCCACGACGCCAGCGCCCTTCACGGTAAGGGGAAACGATCCGCCGTGCGTGGCGTAGTCGGCTAGCGGCAGGCCCTGCTGCTCGGTGAGCGTTTCGTTCTTCTGCTTGAGCTTGAGTCCGACAGCGTAGGAACTCGAGTGGAAGCGGGCGACAACATTGCTTTTCCGGCGGACCCACTCTGCGTTATCCGGCTTGGTGCCTTCCATCGCGGTATAGAACAACTGCTGGCCAAATCGACGGATATCGATCACGACGGGAAGCTTGCGCTCTGCCGCCATGGATTGCAGTCGGAATCCAAGTTCCCAAGCCATGCGAGCGTCGAGGTACGGCAGTTGCAACTCCCGCTCCTGCAAGGCGATGCGCTCCAAATCTTCGGCCAATCCCATTCCTTCAACCTCACGCTGCCTCGAGGAACCGCTCGCTCATTATGATCCTTCAACGCTCTCTTCCACAACGAGATTTACCTGCGGCAAGATGCCTAGCCGCTCGTAAATGGGGCGCATATCTTTGCGGATGCCCTTGAGCTGAGTCCAGAACCACAGCGAGCCTAGAATGCATGCGACACCACTGACCATGACGGTGTGCGGCGCGCCAATGACGCTGGCCAGCGTGCCGGCCAGCAAACTGCCGAACGGCGCCATGCCGACAAACGCCATGGTGTAGTAGCTCATGACGCGGCCGCGCATCTTCTCGTCGACTAGAGTTTGCAGAATCGTGTTGCTCGCCGTGACTCCCTGCATCATGCCAAAGCCGGTCACCAGCATCAGCAACATCGAGAGCCATAGAACCCTGGACAGACCAAAGCAGATGAGTCCTGCACCAAAGATTGCCGACGCGATGGGAATCACGCGGGTAAGCCCGCGTACCGAGCGGCGCAGGACGAGAGCCAGCGCCGAGGTCAGCGAGCCCACACCGGCCGCGCCCATCAGGAAGCCAAGCGTGTGCGGACCGCCGTGAAGTACCTCTTTGGCAAAAACTGGCATGAGCACCATGTAGGGCCAGCCCATAAGGCTGATCAGCGCAAACAGCAGCAGGATGGTGCGGATGGGCGCGGAGTTGGCCACATACGTCCAGCCTTCGCGAAGCTGAACAATCATGGTGGTCGTGGCGCGCTGTTCCATTGAGGGCGTGAGGCGCATCATCAGCAGCGAAATGATCACCGCAATGTAGCTGACGCCATCCACCAGGAAGCACCATCCTTCGCTGCTCACGGCGATCAGCATTCCGGCGAGGGATGGGCCGATGAGCCGTGCCGCATTCACCATGGAGGAGTTGATGGCGATGGCATTGGAAAGGGCGGTCTTGTCCTCCACCATCTTGACCATGAACGACTGGCGTCCGGGCATGTCGAATGCGTTGATGAATCCCTGTATGATGCTCAGTCCCAAAATTTCAGGGATGGTGATGCGATGGGTAAGGGTGAGAAAGGCGAGAACCAGCGACTGCGCCATCGCCAGGCCCTGGGTCCAGACAAGCAGCAAGCGGCGGTCAATGCGGTCGACGATGACTCCGGCGAGTGGGGCGAGAAAGAAGGTTGGAATTTGCCCGGCAAAGCCGACCGTGCCAAGCAGCAGCGGGGACTTGGTGAGGCGGTAGACGAGCCACGAGGTGGCGACGCGCGTCATCCAGGTGCCGATGAGGGAAATGCTTTGGCCGCCGAAGAAGAGGCGGAAATTTCTGTGACGCAAGGCGCGCCATGCGTGCGAGAAATCGCGGGAGGCAGGCGCAGAGCCGACAGCATCGCCCATTTGAAGTTTTGGCTTTTCGGTCATGCGTCTATTGCTTGGATGCGTGCGAGCAGCGAGCGGACTCTGAAGCTTGCCGACGGCTTAGGCGCGCAAACAGTCTCGCTATTTTGCGACCGTCAACTTGACCTTGGCAGTCTGGTCGACGCGGGCCCCGGCTGGAGGCTGCTGTGCCACGACCGAACCCGGCTTCACGGGCGGCCGCGGCGGTCCGTTGCCGATTGGACTGATCGGGATGTCAACAAACGTGGGGGTCAGGGACTCCATGCCAACCTTCGTCAACTGCGCCTGCGCGGTCACCACGGGAAGCCCGGTGAGATCGGGCATCACGAAGCCGTCGGGTGCGTCATCTCCCGGGGCGGCCACCAGCAGATTGATGCTGGGCTGGGCGATTCCCTGCGCATGCGCGGGCGGGTCCTGCGCAAGCACCGTGCCTTCCGCAGCTTTGGAGTACGGGAGATATGCGGTGACGCCAACCTGAAGGCCCACCCGGCGCAGGGACAGCGCGGCAACGCGCTCATCGCGACCCACGGTGTCTGGAACTTCCACCTTCTGTGGGCCCAGGCTCTCTGCCACGCGCACGCGCCACTCGCGGCGAACAACGGTTCCGGCAGCGGGGGATTGAGTCAGGATGTGTCCCCCGGCCACCTCGCCGGAGTAGTAGCGATTGTCGACGTCGAGGTTAAGCCCCAGACCGGCGGTCTGGCTGCGGGCCTCGGCCACTGTCATGCCCTTGAGCGCAGGCACCTGCACCTCAGCTCCATGAATGGCAAAGTGCATGGTGGTGATGGCCGCAAGCAGCGCCGCCACCAGCAGCAGCAACAGGAGCGATGCGACCTGGAAGAAATTCACAAACGAGCGGCTAATCATGCCTCGGGCTCACCATCTTGGTAGACGATTTCGTAATCGATGGTGGCAGCTTTCTCCAGCATTTTAGAAACCGAGCAGTACTTGTTCTTGGAGAGCGATACGGCGTCTTCCACGGCCTTGCGGTTCAGGTGTCCGCTGACGGTGTAAGTGAGCTTGATGTGCGTGAAGACGCGCGGTGGAGTGTCCGCCTGTGTTGCAACGGCCGTGACTTTCAGGCCCAGCAGCGGCTGTCGCTTCTTCTCCAGGATGGATACGACGTCGACGCTGGTGCATCCACACAGTGCCATCAGCACTGCCTGCATGGGGCTTGCGCCCTGCTCGTGCGAGGGGTCCGCATCGAAGAAGATGGAATTGCCTTCTTCGGAGATCCCCTCGTAGTTGTTGCCGCCTTTCCATTCACTGTGTGCAATCATGCTTACCCCTCCCTGGCGCGTCTATCGCGTCCTTAGGCTATCGCATTCTAAAAGCTTTGACCGTGAACAGGTGTACAGTCCGGCGATGCCAAACGTATATGGTTGCCATGCGCAGTCGTCGTAACCTATGGTGCGCATGAGTGCCAGCAGTTCCTGCGGAGCGGGAAAATTGCCGACCGAAGTAGGTAGATAACGATAAGGCCCTTCGGTGCCGGTGACGAGGCGTCCGATGGCAGGCAGAACGCGGCGGAAATAAACGCCATAGGCTTTGCCCATCAGGCCGCCCGGTTCGGCGAAATCCAGAATGCCCAGGCGGCCGCCTGGTTTCAGCACGCGGCGAAACTCACGCAAGCCGGACTCGTAGTTGGCCAGGTTCCGGAATCCGAAGGCCGTGACGATGAGGTCCAAGGACGCATCGCGCAGAGGCAGATGCAGGGCATCGGCTTCAATGGAGATGGCGGTTGGACGACCCGGCTCGCGTGATTCAAAACGGCTGGCCGCGCGACTGAGCATTTCGCGCGCGAAATCCGCCGCGATAATCGGTCGCGCACCGGGCGGGCGGCCGTTGAGCAGGGCCATAGTCATGTGTCCCGTGCCGCAGCAGATGTCGAGAACCGCCGCGTTCGGATCGGCGAGAATGGTCCGGAACTTGCGCGCCGTTTGCCACCACCACAGGCGATCGACACTGGCAGAGAGAACGTGATTCAGTAGGTCGTAACGCGGTGCAATGGAGTCGAACATCTGGCGCACAGCCTGGGCTGCCGCCGCCTCATCTTCCGCGCCTGTGGGCCTGGCCCCGGTGGCCGGCATCAGGAGTGCTTCTCCGCCGCGCGCGCCAGCATGTAACTCACAGCCGCCTCAAGTTCCGCAGCGGTAATGTCCTCCACCACACCTGCGTCGCCAATGCCCAGCGGAAGCACAAAGCGCCTGACTCCGCCCACGTTTTTCTTATCGCTCCCGGTGGCCGCAATAACCTTGGCTGGGCGCAGTTTGAGCGGCGGCAAAGGACCGTAAGTGTGGATCAGACTTTCCATACGTTCGAACTGAGGGCCGCTGATCGTACCCCTCTTTCCCGCAAGGTAGAGCGCGGCAATCATGCCCCAGCCGATGGCTTCGCCGTGAAGCAGCGTTTTGTACCCCGTGGCCTGTTCCAGTGCGTGACCGACGGTGTGTCCAAAATTCAGGATCATCCGGAGCCCGTTTTCACGCTCGTCCCGATTCACCACGTCGGCCTTCATGCGGATGGATGCAGCGATAACTTTTTCGAGCGCCTTCGGTTCGCGGGCGAGGATATCGGACGCGTGTACCTCCATAAAGCGGACCAGGGTTCGGTCGCGGATGATTCCGGCTTTCACGCTTTCCATCAGCCCGGCGTGCAGTTCGCGGTCGGGCAGGGTGCCCAGGACGCCGATATCGGCGAAGACCACTAGAGGATGATGGAAGCTGCCGACAAGATTCTTGCCCTCGGGCAGGTTGACCCCGGTCTTGCCGCCCACTGAAGAGTCGACCTCGGCCAGAAAGGTGGTGGGCACCTGCACGTAGCGAATTCCGCGCATGTAGGTGGCAGCAACAAAGCCTCCCACGTCGCCCACAATGCCGCCGCCGAAGGCGATGAGGAGCGAGCCGCGGTCGCCGCCGGCGGCCGCAACCTGGCGCAGCAGACGTTCCACGCTTTTCAGCGTTTTGTGTTCCTCGCCCGGCGCAAGGAAGAGCGCCACCGGCGGCTCGGCAAAGGAAGCCTGGAGGGTCTCACCCCAAAGGGCCCATATGGGCGGAGAAGTAAGTACGAAAACGCGGCGCGGCAGTGGGCCCGCAATGCGCTCGATGCGCGGCGCCAGCGTGGCCATCAGGCCGCTGCCCGCAATCACGTCGTATTTCGCAGAGGGAGTTTCTACTCGTATGGTTTGCACGCTCTTTGATCTTAAATGGCGACCTCGGCGAAACGTCGATGGTGCCCATTGTTAAGAGTTGTTGAAAGCAAGGCGCGGCAAAGGATAATGACGGTATGCAGACCTTCTGCTCCCAATGCAATGCGCCGATGATCTGCAGCAAGGAACCCGGCTGCTGGTGTGCTGACTTGCCGCATGTCATGCCCGTTCCCGACGATCCGGCGAAGGGCTGCCTCTGCCGCACTTGCCTGACGGCGAAGCTGGAATCGCATACGATTTCCTCGCCGCAAGCCGGAGTTGAGCCCACTCGGTAATTCGCCCAAACCCGCGACGGCAAAACCCGCATCTCACCTACATTCCCTGGTGCATGGAGGAAGAGATGGCAAAGAGAGTAGCGGATTTGATAGTGGATGTTCTGGCCGAGGCGGGAGTGCGGCGAATTTATGGCGTTTCAGGCGACTCGCTCAACGGGATTACCGATTCGATTCGGGCGACAAAAAAGCTGGATTGGATTCACCTCCGGCACGAAGAAACGGCGGCATTTGCGGCCGGCGCGGAGGCGCATCTCACCGGCGGCCTGGCGGTTTGCGCAGGGAGTTGCGGTCCCGGAAACCTGCACCTGATCAACGGGCTCTATGACTGCCATCGCAGCCGTGTTCCGGTACTGGCGATCGCGGCGCAGATTCCCAGCGATGAGATGGGCAGCGGTTATTTCCAGGAAACGCATCCAGAACATCTTTTCGCTCAATGCAGCCACTACTGCGAGCTGGTGTCGCAGCCGGAACAGATGCCGCGGGTGCTGGAGATTGCCATGCAGACGGCGATCTCGCGGCGGGGTGTTGCCGTGATTGCCATTCCGGGCGACATTGCCTTGCGCGATGCCGTGGTGCAGGGGCCGCGCTTGCATTTTCACGATTCGAAGGCCACGGTGTGCCCATCCGACGACGAGATTGCTTTACTGGCGAAGATGCTGAACGACTCGAAAAGGACAACGATCCTGGCGGGCGCTGGTTGTGCCGGAGCACACAAGGAACTGATCGACTTGGCGGGCCGTTTGAAGGCGCCGATTGTTCACGCCATGCGCGGCAAAGAGTTTGTTGAGTACGACAACCCTTTCGACGTGGGAATGACCGGACTTCTGGGCTTCTCATCCGGCTATCACGCCATGATGAACTGCGACACTCTGCTGATGCTGGGGACGGATTTCCCTTACCAGCAGTTCTATCCGAAGGACGCGAAAATTGTGCAGGTGGACCTGCGCGGCGAGCAAATTGGACGGCGCACCAGGGTCGATCTGGGCCTGGTCGGCGATGTGAAATCCACGCTTGCAGCACTCAATCCCCAGCTCAAAGGCAAGAGGAACGATACGCACCTGAGCGCCACGCTGAAGCACTACAGTGAGGCGCGCAAGGATCTGGACGAGCTGGCGACGGACCAACCGGGAGACGGTCCCATCCATCCGCAATACGTGGCAAAGCTGCTGGACGAGTTGGCGACGGAAGACGCCGTGTTCAGTTGCGATGTGGGCACGCCGACTATATGGGCGGCGCGCTATCTGCGCATGAACGGCAAGCGCAGGTTGCTGGGTTCGTTCACGCATGGCTCCATGGCGAATGCGCTGCCGCAGGCCATTGGTGCACAGGTGAGTTACCCCGGCCGGCAGGTCATCTCGATGTCCGGAGATGGCGGACTGGCCATGCTGATGGGCGACCTGCTCTCGCTGGCGCAACTGGATCTGCCGGTAAAGCTGATCGTCTTCAACAACAGCTCACTGGCATTTGTGGAGTTGGAGATGAAGGCAGCAGGCATTCTGGACTTCGGCACCGACCTCAAAAATCCGAACTTTGCAAAGATGGCCGAGGCCGCCGGGATACTGGGGCTGCGGGCGGAGACCCCAGAGCAGGTGCGTCCGATGCTGGTACAGGCTCTGAGCCACGATGGTCCGGTGCTGATGGAAGCAATTGTGAGCCGCCAGGAACTCTCCATGCCCCCTTCAATAACGGTGGATCAGATCAAGGGCTTCAGCCTCTTCATGATCAAAGCTGTTCTGGATGGGCGCGGCAGCGAAATCATCGACCTGGCCAAGGTGAATCTGCGGCTCTAACGGCACGAGTACGCGTCAGAGAACGGGCGGGTCAGAGTTGCGCACTGGGCGCATCCCGGCAGGCATTCAAGCTGCCGTTGTATTGGAGTAGAAATTCCGGTAGAGGGCGCCGACGGTCCGGTAGCACTCGCAGGCTGCATTTTCAAGCCCTGCGGCGTCGACGATGCGGATGCGTCCCCGGCTATAGCTGATGAGTCCCCTGCGCTGCAAGGCGCCGGCCGCCGCGGTGACCGTGGTGCGGCGCGCGCCCAGCATGTTGGCCAGGAATTCCTGGGTGAGGTAGTAGTTTTCGCTTTCCACCCGGTCGCGTACCATCAGCAGCCAGCGCGCCAGGCGCTGTTCAGCCTCGTGGAGGCGATTGCAGGCCGCAAGCTGCCCCAGAATGAACCCCTGGCTTTGGACGCATTGAAGCACCGCATCGCGCAATTCTTTGCTCTCCAGGAATTCCTTCTGCAGCTCCTTGAAAGGCATGCGCAGTGCCGTGCCTTCCATTTGCATGAAGCAACGGTTGGGAATCTTCGCCTTGCCAAGTAGGTGAAAGCTTTCCACCAAGCCTTCTTTGCCCCACACGCCAACTTCGGCGCTGGCGCCGTCGGACATCGAACTAACGATGGAGGCAATGCCGGAGGTCATGAAATGCGCGTATTTCGGCGCCTCGTCGGGTTCGTAAAGAACCGTCCGGAGCGGCAGCGAAATCGGTTTCAGGCGCGCAAGAAGTCCGTTCCTGTAGTTTTGGGGCAGGGTCAAAAGCAGCAGATTCGAGGCCTGACCATTCATAGAGATGTCCTTCTCTCGGGGTAGACAAAGGACGCCGCTGATGGCTGAGCGCGAGTCTTGCGTTCTCTGGGAAGATGCTTTAGTGCTCATCTTTGCTCGCATTATCTCATTGAGAATTAAAACTTTATGTACGGTATTGGACAGAAGTACGCAGATTCTTTCATCCATGAAACTTCATTCGATCCTTATGTCGCGTAGCAGACAGAACTAGCCGGCAAAGGGCGACTATGCTTCCCCCACTGTCATTGCAAGCTCGAATGACGGCGTTCGATTTTCTCCCAACGAGGCCCTTATGAAATCGAATGCCCAGGTACTTCTGGTCGGCAGGGATGAGATGCTCCTGCAGACCAGGAAGCTCATTCTTGGAGCCTACTTTCAAGTCGAGATCGCAGGTCGCATTTCGCATGCAGTTCAACTGATAGCTGATGGAAGCTTCGATCTGATTGTGCTTTGTTCGTCGCTTGCCGACCACGAATGCGAACGGGTTGCTCGACTTGCCCGCACCCAAAACCCGCGACCGAAAGTCTTGACCCTGAGCGAAACAGGCCGTCAGTCGTCTGGCCATGAAGCAGGCGACGAACTGATGGTGGAGATCGGGCCGCTGGCGCTGATCAGGAAATCGACTGCGATGCTGGGCCTCGAGATGAAAGGGAATGGACGGCGAGCCTCCCGATCTCTGGCGGATAATGAAAAACTGCTTCCTCACTGAATTGGCTGCGGCGCCTTTTCGTGCTCAGTCGTCGTCAGGGGGCCCCGAGTCTTTCTGGGCAAGAAAGAACGCAGGCTCGTGCTCGGTATGCACCGGGGCATACGGCGCGGGTGCCTGCGTGTAATCGAAGCAGTCGTTGAAATCGTCGGAGACGCTGTCGCGCGTGCCCAGAGATGGCAGTCCAAAGACCGTCTCGGTATAGCGCAAAAAACCGCCCGACTCATGCGTCACGTGGGAGACATAGCCGTGTTTCGCGTAGGGAGAAACCACGATCACAGGCACGCGAAAGCCGAGACCCATATCGTCGACCTGCGGCGGAGGAACATGGTCGTACCAGCCTCCCCAATCGTCCCAGGCGATAAAGATCGTAGTGGAATCCCAGAACTTGCTCTGCCCGATCGCGTTGACAACGCTTGCCACCCAATCGGGACCCAGGGGAGGCGAACCGGGATGGTCGGAGTTGTTAAAGGACGGAACTATCCACGTCACCTGCGCCAAACGGCCGTCTGCGATGTCTGTGAGCACCTGCGTTTCGGGAGAGATCACGTTCCGGTTCCAATCGGGGCCGAAGAAGATATGCCGGATAGCCTGGTACGCGGAGAGAATGAAGAACTGATCGCTTTCCGAGTT
Source organism: Occallatibacter sp. (assembly GCA_049518435.1). Classification (GTDB taxonomy): domain Bacteria; phylum Acidobacteriota; class Terriglobia; order Terriglobales; family Acidobacteriaceae; genus Telmatobacter. Next base: position 27,816 of record JBEKRU010000060.1, read on the forward strand.
CGGTGCGTAATAGCGCCACGTGATGCCCCGGGCATCCAGCAGATCGGCCATCGTCAAATAGTCGAAGCAGGGAAAAACGCCCGGCTTGTCGGTCCCGTCAGGTCCCACCATCGGCACCAGGGAGTCCGGGGCAGCGCCACAACCCCAAACCGCTCCTGAAGGATTCTCCGACGCTCTCCCCGACTGGCCCGCAATCATGTACTGGTGGGCCACAAAGCTGGGCCCCGTGTTGGACTGAAACATGCGGTCACCGAGGGTGAAGTTGCGGGCCAGCGTCCAATACGGCTTGACCTCATCCTCCCTGATATAGGAGTAGGGCAGCATGGTCCCTTTATTGCCGAAATTGTCCATCTTGCCGCCGTCCCACTGCTCCCACCACCCGGTGTGCGTGTGGTCCAGATCCTTGCCGTTTCCCAGATGCGTGGGAACTAGCGATACCTCGACGCCTTTATGCATCCCGGTTCGCACGGTATCCGCTCCGGGAAAGCCGTTGAACATGTGGTCGAAGGAGCGGTTTTCCTGCATGATGATCACAATGTGCTGGATCGGCGTGCCGGGCAAACCGGCTGGGCCGGGCGCACCACCGTTTGCATAGCGAACGCTGGAGCAGCCAGTGCAGGCCACAGCCACGGACGCACCGGCCAAAAGGGCGATTTTGCGGAGAACGGGCAACATAAAAGCTCCTCCGATGAGGAGACAAGGCTTGCAGGTAGACTCGTGCCGATAATTGGATGTTGCTATGGATTCTAGTCCTCGGGTGTGATTTATGTCACTTGAATTCGAGCCAAACGCAAGAACGGCGGAGCTGGTATGCTCCGCCGTCCTTCGTACAAACCGCTGGCTATTGCTGCGCCGGCGATTACTTTCTTCCGCCACCACCGCCGCCTGCATGTCCACCACCGCCGCCTGCATGAGTCGCTGAGGCATGCGATGCGCTGGCATGGCTGGCGCTGGGACGTGCCGCGACGGCATGACTCGAAACCGCTGCATGCCCGCCGCCGTTGCTTCGAACGGCCGATCCGCCGCCGCCGCTGCTGCGGACTGCGGACCCGCCGCCACGTGCTTCACCACCGCTTCCGCGCGCTACTCCACCACCACCCCGCGCAAAGCTGCTGTGATTCGCGGCATAACCGCCGCCGCCGCTATATCGTCCGCCACCACCGTTTTCAAAACGATGGCCGCCCCAGCCGTGGCCATAGCCCCAGCCGGCCCACGGGCCCATGCCCAGGAAGATGCCGTTGTAAAAGTACCCCGGACCATAAAAGCCGTAGGGCGAGCAGGCGTATGGCGCGTAGTCGTAATAGCCGTATTGGCAAACTGGTTGAATGCCTATGCCTACGCCGACGACGATCTGCGCCTTTGCTGCTGGCGCCATGGCCAGGCCCGCGAGTAGTGCTGCGGTTCCGATGAATGTTTTGAGTCCACGCATATGTGACCCCCCTTAAGGTGTCCGCGGTTGCTTCAGTTGTGTGGGATGCTCTGTCGCCGCCAGCAACAAGCCGGAAACAGCAGCCACCATAAGGATTTGAATCCATCCCTGGAGATCCCTCACAGCGTCGGGGGTTGAAAGTCTATCTATCCTTACGTTCTTCACGTTAGGCCGATGCGCGGGGCCAGTCTGAGCAATACGTGTCACGCGTCGTGGGGAGGGATTGATATCTTCGCAAAGTTTCTCACCCCAGCACCAGCAGATGCTTGCTGTATAGGGGGCCTGCCAGGTGCCGGAAGGCTTTATCGAAGGTCACGAGGACGCCGTCTTCTTCGATAGCAAGCCCAAGGAGGTAGGCATCGGTGATTTGCTGGTGGCCGTAAAGACGGTCATGAAATGGCACGGTCAGCGAGGCCCAACTCGATCGGATCGGCCAGTAAGTGAAGTTCGGATCGTTGCTGAAACTTCTCACGATGTCGGCTGCTTCTTTCAAGGTGTAACGGCCTGCGGTTGTGTTCGCTGCGATGCGCAGAAAGCCGGCCTCCGTGAAGGCGCAAACGCCCCACTTTAGTCCGGGTGAGTTAAACCATCGAGTAACGATGCGGTGGTGGCCGTGAGTCGAATCAAACAGCGCGACGAGAATGTTGACGTCCAGCAGGAAATGCTTTGCGCTCATCTTCCTCTTCTTCCATTTCCAGCAAGGCCCTCTTTACCGTCTCAGTGGTAAGGACACGGCCGCCTTTGCGGGGGGCAAACATCAGCATTCCCTTAGGGCCGGGGACAAGGCCATTGGGTCGCGGCTTAGCTTGCAAGCGCGCCTCCTGCGCCTCGCGGATGAACGCTCCGAGGGCGGCGCCGAGCGAGATTCCCTCGCCCCTGGCGCGAAGCGCGGCCAGCTCATAGGCGTCATCGTCGAGATTTACGGTAGTGCGCATTGGACTATTGTGCATCATTTTCAGTATTGATGCAATTTCGACCAGTTGATGCATTTACCGCAAATCGATCAGCCGAATCGTCTCCATGAACACATCCCCGTCAATCGTCAGGCTGGCGGCGCTGATCTTGTCCATGGTGTCCTGTGCGGTGTGGTGATAGCTGTTATTGGGCCCGTAGTCCAGGTCGATCACATCGATGGACGGAACACCGCGCGCGACGAAAGGCAGATGATCGTCCTCAACAGCCTCCTCCCGCTGAAAGAAGTACCGCTCGTCGTGGTACTTCTTCGCAGCCTGGCGGACCACGGCCACCAGCCAGTCGGTCGACTTGGTCTCGCGCTCAATGTCCAGGTCCTTGTCACCAATCATGTCGGCCAGGATGAATGCCTTGATCTTGCCCAGCGTTCCATCCCGTCCCCACTTTGCGGCCAGGTGGCGGCTGCCGTACGTCGAGTCGGAGGCGGACCAGCTCTGGATGGCCTCTTCGCCATCAAAAAACACGAACCAGACGGAATAGCCGTCGAGTGCCTTGCCGCGTACCTCGTCGCTTCGTAACTGGTCCGCGATCGCCATCAGCAGTCCGGTCGTGGATGCGCCATCGTTGGCGCCGACAAAGTTGATGTTCTTCAGCCAGTAGTTGGTCTCGTAGTGAGTGGCCAGAACAATCGCGCCGTTCTTCTTCCCAGGGAAGCGCACGATGAAGTTGCGCATGGCCACGGGGCCAATCGGCGTATCGGCGGTGAAGGTGTCTTCCTCAACCTGGTCGTGTTGAAAGTGGGCGCGCAGAAACTGTTCGGCTTTCAGGTGGCCAGGGCTGGTGGGCCAGCGCGGGCCAATGGACGCAAACTCGCGCGCGTAGTCGAGAGCTTTGGTGCCGTTGAAGTGTGCCTGGGCTGGCAGTGCAAGTGGCGCAGCCAAAAGTAGCGCGATTGCCAGTTTATCGATCCATGAGCGCAGCCTCATTTTGCGGCCTCTTTGGCTTCCTTGGCCCTGCGGCGCGAGGGATGCACCCACCATGCGACGCCGATGCCGATCAGGTAAAGCGCGAGCATGGGGATAGCGTAGATGCACATGGTCCATGGGTCCGGGCTGGGAGTAATGATGGCCGCCACCAAGAATACCGCAAGGATCGCATAGCGAATATTCGTCCATAGAAACTTGGGGCTCACAATGCCGAACATGGCCAGAAAGAAAATGAGCACCGGCATTTCAAAGCTGATGCCCAGGCCGAGAATGATGGAAAGAAAAAAGCTGGTGTAGTCCTCAATGGTGATCATGGGCGTGAAGTTGTGGCCCATATCGACTACCAGAATCTTGATGGCGCCCGGCAACACGTAGTAGTAGCCGAAGGCCGCGCCGGTGAGGAACAGGCCGATGGTAGCCGCCATGAAGGGCACCACGAAGCGGCGCTCACGCTGATAAAGCCCGGGCGCAATGAACAGCCAGACCTGAAAAAGGATGAAGGGCGAGGCAAGGATTGCGCCGGAGAGCAGGGATGCCTGCAGATCGAGATTCAGCGCGTCCATGGGATGCGTAAAGACAAGTGACTTGCCGATGCGATTGAGCGGGGCCTGCAAGAATCCGACAATGCGGTCGTGGATCAACCAGCAGACGATGAAGCCAGCGGCCAGATAAAGCGCCGAGTGGACGATGCGCCGGCGCAATTCGTCCAGATGCTCCATCAGGCTCATCCCTGGCAGTTCGGCTCGCTCCGTTACTGCCGCCCGCGCCTTTTCGAATGGGCCCTCGGAATCAACCATGGGTGGCTTGCTCCGATTCCGTTTCATGAGGCGTGTGTTCCGGTGTGATGGCCGGATCCGCGGTGTTCTGCTCCTGCGCCGCCCTGGCCAACGCCGTCAGGCTATGCGGGCGCGCGGCAAAAACCTGCTCACCGGTGGAAGGCGGCAGAATTCGCGGGGCCGACTCTTCGGCCACAGGCGTTGGAGCCGTAGTCGCAGGCACCGGGATCACGCCGTCATCCGGGTTCGGCGGGTAAGCCGCGGGAAGGGCGGCTTCGACCGGCTCAGGAGGAACGAGATGCGCGACCGCTTCCGGCGCGGAGAGCCTCGGTTTTTCCGCCTCGACCGTAAGCGTCCTCAGCCGCTCTTCTTCCTTCTTGCGCCGGTCGGCTTCCTCGGCGCTGCGCAACTCCTCTTCCATCTGGAACTTGAAGTCATTGGAGGCCTTGCGGAACTCGTACATCAACTTGCCGATCTGGCGGCCGATCTGCGGCAAACGGCGTGGCCCAAACACTACCAGCGCCATTACCATCAGGATCAGCGAGTCCGCCATCCCCAGGTTGGCCGTCTCAATTGTCAGCGGAATTGCCATCGTGAGCAATGATACCTTTCCGTGCGTGGCACTCACAAACCGAACCGTTCCAACGGCCAGACGCTAGTTGCACATACAGCTTGATTGACGAGAGGGATGCAGTGAGCGTCTCTCAGCGGTTTGCCGCTTTTCCGACTAATAGTACCCTTGCCAGAGAACGATATATCTGATAATCATGTCTGAAGACAGCCCCTAAACAACACCTCACAGCTTAAGCATCCGAAAACGGATGGAGACTCAAATCTTGTCGGGAACCCCTGAAATTCTCTTCGCAGGCGGGTGTCATGTGTCCGGCTTCCCTGTCGGGCTGGAGCACTCGTTCTCTCATGTCGCCCTTCACTGTCTTTCGCTCCAGGACGCGGTTTCTCCTGTCGTCCTCGACTACGTGATTCTGCGTTCAGGCCCTCGTGTGTTGGCTGAGTGTCGTGAGCGGAAGGTGGAACTCCTTGTTTTGCAACTTGGGCATTATGAGACGATGCTGAGCTTCCGCAAGATTTTTCACCGGAATCGCAGTAATGGCTCTACCGTAGCTGAGCACATACGATATGTGCCGGAACCGGACAAAATCTACAGACCCACGTTGCAGAGCATCATGATGTCGAGTTGCAGGTTTGCTTTGTCCGGCATTCTCGCTGGTTTGGGCCAGAATAAGGGGCTAATGAGTGAGGCCACAATGTCCGCATCGCTCGCTTCGATTCTTACCAGCCTCGAACCGCTTGCGCTCGGCAAAGTCCTCGTGATCAGCCCGTTCTCCTGCCCGGATCCACTCACGCGCGCCCGCCGCCGCGTGGTGGCGAGAATATTCGAGCGCGAGGCGGAAAAACACGGGTGTGTCTTTATTGACGCGTTCGGGATGCTCGAATCGTTCGGACGCGGAAAGGCTTTTCTGTCCAATTTTGCCGACCAGTACCATCTGAGCCGCCTGGGCCATGAGCGCGTTGGTCTTCTTGTGGGCAAACACCTGAAGTGCGCTGTCGAAGAAATAGAGTCGCTAAGCGCCGTCTACCAGCTATAGCCGCCGGAGGGTGGGGGCCAGCTCCCCAGAAGCTGCCGCATCAGCACGATTCTCCCAAAGTGGTAAGCATTGTGTGCGCCCAGGCTCTCCAGTTGCTCGCGCACAGTCATGGTGCGGACCGGCTGGCCCGGCCGCGATGGGCAGCGAACCGGCACTGTGTCCAGTGCGGCCGCGGCTGCTTCCCGGTTGGCCGCGAAAAAGCGGAGGCGAAGCTGGTCCCAATCCTCCGCTGCGGCCGATTCCGGACTCGGAAAAGCGTCTGAAGCGTGGACCGGATAGGTCGTCTCGATGCCGCGCACCCAGTCCAGTGTCATCTGTTGCCAGAAGGCGATGTGCCACAGCTCTTCGTAGATGTTCCGCGGAGCGCCCGCAATTGTGCGATGGGCAAGCTCCGCAGTGAGCCCTTCCAAAATCTCCGCTGGTGGCGTGTGTGCGCTGTCGCCGATAAGCACCTGTTCCAGTTCCGACATCTCTCCTCCGCAAAATACTCAGATGCGGGTCATTATCCCGTCTGACCTCTGTTCTCTGTAACTGACACTTTTTGACCAGTTTCCCACACTCCCATTCGTCGTATTCTATTGATCAAGGTATCTCGCATGAAGACGTTCACTCTTGAAGAAGCACAATCGCT
>JBEKRU010000061.1:0-33552 GCA_049518435.1 Occallatibacter sp.
TTCACCACGAACCATGGCGCCTGTTTCTGGTCCGTTGCGTTGAACATCTCGTCCTTCGCCCGCGAGTAATCCGCCCAGTGCTTCCGCGACTCAAGGTCCATCGGACTGATCTTCCACCGCTTGGTCGGGTTCGTCATCCGCTCCTGGAACCGCCGCTCCTGCTCCGCGTCACTCACCGAGAACCAGTATTTAATCAACAAGATACCCGACCGCACCAGCATCCTTTCAAACTCCGGACACGTCAGCAGGAACTCCTGATATTGCGCGTCCGTGCAGAAACCCATCACCCTCTCCACCCCCGCCCGGTTGTACCAGCTCCGATCAAACAAAACAATCTCGCCCGCCGCGGGCAGATGAGGAACATAGCGTTGAAAATACCACTGAGATTTTTCCCGTTCAGTCGGCGTGCCCAGCGCTACGACCCTGCAAATACGTGGGTTAAGCGACTCCGTGATCCGCTTGATGGCGCCACCTTTGCCAGCCGCATCGCGCCCCTCGAACAGCACCACCACCTTCAGGTGTTCATGTTTCACCCACTCCTGAAGCTTCACTAACTCAACCTGCAGCCGGCACAATTCCTTCTCATAATCGCAATCTTTACCAATGCGTTTCACATTAGCATCCACCGGGGGCGCAAGCGCCACACTATTCGTTTGCGCACCGGGAGCTTTTTCCTTCCCGTTCGCTTCCTTCTTCTTCTGCTTGTTCTTTTCTCCCATGGGATCTCCCTCCGAATTCAGCCGCACGGTTCTACTCGCGCATTTCCCGAGGAACTTCTTGGGGCGCACTCATGGCTGTGGTTCGGTGATTCTACACGCAAACTCAAGTTTTATTACATGGGGAATGTTCAGATTTTTATGAGGATTCGCTATTCGTCTGCTTTCCAAATATAAGCGTCGCACTGCGGAAGCCCCATGTGCGCCAGGACCCGGAAAACGAATTGCCGAGCCATCTCCGTCGAATCCTGAGGCTGGTTATAGAAGGTTGGAATCACCGGAAAGATGACCGCACCCGCTTCCGCCGCAAGCGTCATGTTCCGCAGATGAATTCGATTGAACGGAGTCTCTCGCACGCATAGCAGCAGCGGCCGGCGTTCCTTCAGCGTCACATCGGCCGCACGAGCCACCAGAGAATTAGCCAGCCCATTGGCGATGGCCGCCAGAGTACCCATGGAGCACGGCAGCACAATCATTCCGTTCGACGGATAGCTTCCACTCGCAATCGCCGCGCCAATATTTGCGTCCGAATGTTGCACAGTCTTCACCGCCGGCGACCCCAGCAGTTTCTCAAGCAAGTCATGCCGTCCGCTTACGCCAAGTTCCTCTGCCATCACACGGAGCGAATTCTCTGACGCGACGAAGTGCACGCGGCTCACGCGTTCGTCCGCCTCCAGAGCACGAAGCAGTTCCTGGCCGAACATCGCGCCGGATGCGCCAGTCAATGCAACGGTAAAGTTCAAACCTTCCACACTTTTCGCTTCCTGGCCCGACTGGCTCTGCATCTACATTCCTGCTTGCTCCAACTCCAGAATGATCTGCGCGTACTCTTCCGAGTCTTCCAGCGCGACAAACCGCCGCATTTCATCCAACGCCTGCGGGCGCTCATCCGCGCTCCAAAGCACGCGAAAAAACAAAAGAGAAACCCGCTCCGACCTGGGCGACAACTGCACAGCAACCTTGCCATGCTCAATCGCGTCTCGATGGCGGCCACTCGATGACAGCACCCACGCAAGGTATGCGTGCGCCAGTCCTTCACGCGGAAACTCAGCAACCAGCGCCACCAGCCGTTCCGTCGCCAACGAAACTCGATCGTCCGCCACCAGCTCAACCACCTGGCTGATCGTCTCGAAAACCCGGGGGTGCGTTCCTTCCGTTAAATCGCTCATCTGTTTCTACTCGCCCAATACTCGCTCGAAGATTACATCGACATTTCCTAACTGCCGCGTGTAATCGAAGGTCCTGTTGAGTTTCTCCTCACTTAGCAACGCGGAAATCGCCGGATCGTAGGCCACCTCGTCCCGGAACACAAGGTCCTCTTTCCATGCCTTCATCGCATGCGACTGCACCAGCTTGTAAGCGTCCTCGCGCATCATGCCAGCCTCCGCCAGATCAAGCAGCAATTGCCCGCTGAAGATGAGGCCGCCCGTGCTTTCAAGGTTCCGCTTCATCCGCGCGGGATACACCAGAAGCCGGTCAATCAGGTCGGTCGTTTTCGCCAGCAGATAGTCCGTCAGAATTGTCGAATCGGGAAAGATAACCCGCTCTACGGAAGAATGCGAAATGTCGCGCTCGTGCCACAGCGGGATGTTCTCGAGCGCCGCCTGCGCATTCCCTCGCAGCACCCGCGCCAGCCCGCTGATCTGCTCGCTGGTAATTGGATTCTTCTTGTGCGGCATGGCCGACGAGCCCTTCTGCTTCTCGCTGAAGTACTCTTGCGCCTCCCGCACTTCAGTCCGCTGCAGGTGCCGCACTTCAACTGCAATCTTGTCCAGCGTACTGCCCAGAATGGCCAACGTGGAAATATACGCAGCATGCCGATCGCGCTGAATCACCTGTGTAGCGACCGGCGCCGCCTTCAGCCCAAGCGCGGCACAAATGCGTTCTTCATGCTCCGGCTTCAGATGGCCAAAGGTTCCCACCGCGCCGGACAGCTTGCCGACTCGCATGTCTTCGGCTGCCGCGTCGAAGCGAACAAGATTGCGTTCCATCTCCGCAAACCAGTTCAGAAGCTTTAGACCGAACGTCGTCGGCTCCGCATGAATCCCGTGCGTGCGCCCAATCGTCGGCGTATGTTTGAACTCGATTGCCCGGCGCTTCAGCACCGCCAGCAACGCTTCCAGCCCTGCTCGAATCGATCCCGACGCTTCCTTGATCTGCAGTGCCTGCGCCGTATCCACAATGTCGTTTGAAGTCAGCCCGTAGTGCAACCAGCGGGACTCAGCATCCAGGCCCTGGCTCTTGAGAGACTCAGCGACCGCCGTGGTGAAGGCGATCACGTCATGCTTTACCTCCGCCTCAATCTCCTGAATCCGCGCCACCGAAAAGCTCGCCTTGGCAGCAATCGCTTCAGCCGCTGCAACTGGAATTACGCCGTCCTCGGCCAGCACCGTGCTTGCCGCGGCCTCCACTTTCAGCCAGCAGTTGTACTTGTTTTCTTCGGTCCAGATCCGGCCCATCGCCGCGCGCGTATAACGTTCAATCAACTGGAGAACTCCTCATCAAGACTTTTTTCGCGCCCTGCAACAACACTTGATTGTAGAGGAGAAAGGATCTATTCGCGAGGAATCCCCAAACGCTGGTGCAGCTCGTCGAAAAGCAGCCCTCTGCCGGGCTTGTACGGCTGAAACCACTCCCCGTCTATCACCAACTGTGGAATCGCTCGCTTGCCTACGTGGCGCAGTACCTCCGCCGAGGCTGCCGGATCGGTGTCCACATTGATTTCCGTGTATAGAATCCCGTGCGAATCGAGAAACTGCTTGGCTGCGCGGCAATCCCTGCACCACTCTGCCGTATAAACCACTACCGTCATACCGCCATTTTACAGCGTCTCGCTGGTATCGTTAGCATCGATGGAAATGACTGCCGACGAAATCAAAGCCCTGCTTGGTCTGGAGCCCCACCCCATCGAGGGAGGTCACTTCCGCCGCACCTACACTTGCGCAAACACCCTATACCTGCCGCGCGGCATGCGTCCCATGGGCACCGCGATCTACTACCTGCTTGAGCCGGGGACCTTTTCGGAGATGCACGTCATCGCCTCCGACGAAATCTTCCACTTCTATCTCGGCGACCCGGTCGAAATGTTGCAACTCTACGAGGATGGGCGCTCTGCTCTCTTCACTCTCGGCCAGGATTTGATGGATGATCAGCACGTCCAGCTAGTCGTCCCTGCCGGCGTGTGGCAAGGTACGCGGCTCATCGGTGACGGCCAGGTAGCGCTCTTAGGCTGCAGTGTAACCCCTGGTTTCGACTTCGCCGATTACCGCAGCGGAACCTATGTCCAGCTGGCCGAAAAATGGCCTGAACAGGCGGAGCGGATCAAGGCTTTGACGAGAACCTAGATTCATCTACGCTCCCGAAAGAAACTCCGCAACAACTCTCCCGCTTCATCCGCCAGAATCCCCGACTCCACCACCATCTGGTGATTGAGTAGCGGATGATTCACTACTCCCAGCACCGACCCCGCCGCGCCGGCTTTCGGATCGGCAGCCGCGAACACCAACCGGGCAAGTCTCGCATGAATCATAGCTCCCGCACACATCGCGCACGGTTCCAGCGTGACATAGAGTGTGCAGCCATTCATCCTGTAATTGCCAACAGTTTTGGCCGCCGCACGCAGCGCCACAATTTCCGCGTGCGCCGACGGGTCCACATCCCGCAGCACGCGATTCTGTCCCCGCGCGACAATCTTTCCGTCACGCACGATCACCGCGCCAATCGGCACCTCGCCAGCCTCCACGGCCAGCCGCGCCTCAGAAAGCGCTGCATTCATAAAGTCGAGATCGCTCGTTTGATCGCTCATTGTTCGTGTAGTTTTTTGATCCAGATGTTACGTACCGATACCTTTGATGGGGCACTCTCAATTTCGATCCCGATCAGCCCACTTTGATTATTCGACGAATCCGGATCGTCATCCAAATACACGGCCATCAACTGCCCGTTCAGGATATGGATAAACGTCCCCCCGCGCGCAACGATTTCGTATTGATTCCAGTCATTCACCCGAACATAACCGCCCAATGCGGTTCGATCCGCGATATTAGCGAGCAGCCTGGGAGCTTGTTTTGGGCCAGATTCAACAACCTGCCCCCGCCAGGCCAGAATGCCGAGCGGCGTATTTTCAGAGTAGAACTGCCCAGTCCACTCCGCCGCCCAGGGACCAACCGGAAACCAGTAATCAGCCTGCGGCCCGGTCATCATCCAATTCAAGTTGGGAGGGGATTTTGTTGGCCTGTTCCATGGCAGTCCCGTTTGACTGCGGTACTGAATTCCACTGCCTCCGCCGTTCTCAACCTTGATCTCGAGCTTTAAATCGAAGTCTTTCGCCTTGAAGCCGCGGAACACAATATAGCTGTTTTCTACCGGCTTCTCTTGGGTCGATTCGCCCACGATGGCACCGTTCTCCACGTGCCAGATTGCCGGATCGCCATCCCAGTCTTTCAGGCTGCTTCCGTCGAAAATCTGCATATACCCGGCATGATCCGCAAAGTCTATCGGCTCAGGTTGGTGGAATCCACTGGGTTTTGCCGGCTTTTCCGATTTGGCTGAACCGTTAGATGGCTGTGTCTGCTGGGCAGGCTTGGTTGACTGGCCCAGCGTCTGCGCTTGAACACCCGCAAATAATCCGAAACAGGCAATAAAGAGCGATGTGCCCACCGCCCTTTGATGCCCTGCCCATCCTCTGCCTGAATCGCCCATCCGCCTGTCTTCCCTGCTGCAAGTATGCGCACCAAGCGATTCTAGCGCTGCGGCGACGCTAATGGCTGCTGTTGAGTCATGCAGTGCAGCGTTCCCAGACCCCACACCAGGTCCACGCTATGTATACCAATCACTTCGCGCCCGGGGAAAACTTCCGCCAGAATATTCAGCGCGACGCGATCACTTGGATCATTAAACGTAGGCACCAACACCAGTCCATTCGCGATATAGAAATTCGCATAGCTCGCTGGCAGCCTTTGGCCCCGGAACACCACCGGCCGCGGCAACGGCAGTTCAACCACTGTGAACTGCTTTCCATCCAGCGTTCGCGCGGCCTTCAGCCGTTCCAGATTCTCCGCCAGCGGCTCGTGGTTGGCATCCGTTATGTCCGGCTCGACGGCGGTCACAATCGTGTCCGGCCCCACGAACCGCGAAATATCGTCGACATGTCCATGGGTGTCGTCGCCGGCCACGCCTCGGCCCAGCCAGATCACCCGTTCAATTCCCAAATAGTCGTGAAACGCGTGCTCTAATTGCTCACGGCTCACGCCAGGATTGCGCTGCTGCACCTTGCTCAACAGACATTCTTCCGTGGTCAGCAGAATCCCCGCACCATTCGTGTCGATCGAGCCGCCCTCTAGCACCAGGCGGTGTTTCGCACCGTTCTTGAACGCAAAAGCAGGCTGCCACGCATGCATGCCCAGCATCTCCGCCGCACGCCCTGGAATCTGATCATCGAGTTGCCAGTCGTCGTACTTGGCCCACGCGTTGAACTTCCAGTCGATGAGATTCAATTTGCCCGAGGGATCCTTCACAAAAATCGGCCCCGTATCGCGCAGCCATACGCGATTGGTCGGCCACTGATGAAAATCCACCTGCGACAAACTTGCCCCGGCCCGTTTCAATATCCCCGCCACACGCTTCTCGGCCGCCGCATCCTGCACGAGCAGATGCACCCGCTCGCGCTCTGCCAGCAGCCGCACAATTTCCGCATATACCCATGGAATGGGTCCAAACTTCCCCGGCCAGTCTTCGTGGTTATGCGGCCACGCAAGCCATGTCGCCGCGTGCGGTTCCCATTCCGCCGGCATGCGATAGCCCATGTCGAACGGAACTTTAAGCTCATTGAATGGCTCGAGGACTCTTTTTGGCTCTGGACTCATGCTTACTTCGGTTCTCCATCATGCGCCCACGCGCTTACTGGATCAAGAAACCGTTTGGTAATCGGCGAGTACGCATCGATGCGCCGATCGCGCAGAAACGGCCAGTTGCGCCGCGTGTCCTCAATCAACGCAAGGTCGATCTCGCCCAGCAGAATCTCTTCCTTGTCGTGCGACGCTTGGGCAATCACGCGACCAAAAGGGTCTGCCAGAAAGCTCCCGCCCCAGAATTCAAGCCCCGGTCCGACGGCGCGATTGCCCTCCACGTCACCATGCTCTACTCCCACGCGATTCACGCCGGCCACATACACGCCATTTGCAATTGCATGTGCCCTCTGGATGGTCTGCCAGGCATCGTACTGCGCCGCGCCAGACTCATCTTTCTCTGCCGGATGCCAACCGATCGCGGTGGGATAAAACAAGACTTCTGCGCCCTGCAACGCGGTAAGGCGCGCGCCTTCCGGATACCACTGGTCCCAGCAGACCAGCGTCCCTATGCGTCCAAAAGCCGTGTCAACAGCCTGAAAGCCGAGATCGCCGGGCGCAAAATAGTACTTCTCGTAATAGAGCGGATCGTCTGGTATATGCATCTTACGATACACGCTCGCAATCGCCCCATCGGCATTCAAAGTAACCGCCGTATTGTGATAAAGCCCCGGTGCGCGGCGTTCGAACAGCGAGGCGACAATGGCAACCCTCAACTTCCGCGCCACTTCGGCAAGCTTCGTTGTCGAGGGCCCCGGGATGGGCTCTGCTAGATCGAAGAGCCGAAGGTCTTCCCTCTGGCAAAAATATTGTGCGCGAAAAAGCTCCGGCAGGCAAACGATATTCGCGCCCAGTTGCGCGGCCTCTTCAATGCGCTGGACGGCGGTGGAAAAATTCTCTTCTGGATGTGCGCCCATGCGCATCTGCACCAGCCCCACTACATATTTCCTTGTTTCGCTCATTTCTCGTCAACCCGTCCTTCAAAAACCATGGTGCATGCCGCTGCATGCAGCGAGGCCAACTCCGCCTGGCGAAGTTGGCCTCAGCTTTCTTTTTGATGCAATGGCTACGCTTCCAGAATCAACACCGCCGCCGCAATTGTGGTTGTCCACAACCCGCGCTTGTCGCCCACCGCGGACTGCGTCACATTGCTGGTGCGCACAATCTTGTTGGAGATGCGGTAGATTTCCTTCTTCTCGTCCCAGCTGGTGTCCGGATCAAATTCGACATCGAGCGTGGTAGCCAGCATCTCCGCAGCAAGTTCCTCGGCATACTCTCCAGCCTGGTCTTCTGTCTCGCCGAAGCTATGGTGCTCGCTGAGGTAGCCGTATGTGTCGCGATCCGCCGGAATCGCAACGCCAATGCTCGACACAATCAGCCGGTGAGGCTCGCGCGTGGAGTTTTCCGCAATCACTGAGAAGACCACTTCCCCGTGATCAAGGTACCTAAGCCCTTCCTTGCGGGTGATCACTTTGCATTGCGGCGGAAAAATTGATGAAACGCGCACCAAATTCTGAGAGGCGATGCCCGCATCCCGAAGCGCCAACTCAAAGGAGGTCAAACGCTCCTTGTGTCTGCCTACGCCTTTGGTAAAAAATATCTTCTTCGGGACCATTGCTTTTCCCAATTTCTATGTATCCTCCGTGAGTTCGAAAATCGTCAAATTTGTAGAACGTTCCCGCATGAGTCTATCGCATTCAGGCGGGTAGAAACAGCATCATCGGCGATTTCATCGTCCGTTCATAAGGCCGGGCTGCTGCCGAAGTCTGTTCTTCTATCCAGAACTCCCCCAAAACTGGCCTTCCTGCATGACCGGAAGCGTAACTTTTTGCCATGAACCGCGTTTAACAATTTATGAAGCGAATGCAAAGAAAAACCTTGTTCTCTGGCGCGATCCTGACCGCAATGATGAGCTGCGCTCTGGCGCCTGCGCAAGCCGCTCCAGACACGCCCACAGGCCCCGTGGTTCTTGACTGGACTCCGCCCGCGCTTGCGCAATTGAATTCGGAAGCCGCGGTCAAATCGAGCTTTACGCTCGACCGTACAATGCTGGGGGCTGCCGTCGCCCTCATGCCTGATTCGGATGCCGAGACCAAACAAGCCATCGCAAAGATTGATGGCGTCAGCGTCCACTCGCTGCGCTTCGGCGCCGCTGGAGTGACGGATGAAGCGTCAGTGGATGCCATTCGGCAGGCCTATCACCTGCGCGGGTGGAAGCACTTGGTCACCACCGACACCAGCAAGAAAGGCTCGCTGCAAAACAGCACTACCGACGTCTGGCTGGTTCTCGACGGTGTCAACGTCCGCGGCGCTGTTGTCCTTGCGGAAACGCCAAAGAGCCTGACCCTTGTAACTGTCGCCGGGAATCTGAGCCCTGTCGATCTGCTCCATCTCCGCGGCCACTTTGGCATCCCAAGCTTCAATGGCAGCGACTTCAAAGACGCGAAAGACAAATAGACGCTATTGGGCCCGGAATTGCCACCCCCAATTTGCAGGTGTTAGCCTCTTCCTTGAAGCCGCAAGGAAAGAGGATCCCTGAAACCCATGCAGACCACCTACAACGGGCTCGAATTGCCCAAAGACGGAAAGGCCATCAACTACAAAAACGGCCAGTTTGACGTTCCTGACAATCCCATCATTCCTTTCATCGAAGGCGACGGCACCGGGCGCGATATCTGGAAGGCCTCGCAGCGCGTCTTTGACGCGGCAGTCGAAAAGGCCTACGGCGGCAAGCGCGCCATCAAGTGGTTTGAGATTTTCGCCGGCGAGAAGGCGTTTCGCCAGTTCTCCACCTGGCTGCCCGACGACTCAGTGGCCGCCGCCCGCGACCTCCGCGTCTCCATCAAAGGGCCTTTGACCACCCCCGTCGGCGGCGGCATCCGCTCGCTGAATGTGGCTCTGCGTCAGTTGCTGGACCTCTACGCCTGCGTCCGCCCCGTAAAGTATTACCAGGGCGTCCCCAGCCCCGTAAAGCACCCCGAGAATGTCGACATCGTCATCTTCCGCGAAAATACAGAAGATGTTTATTCCGGCATCGAGTTCAAGCAGGGATCGGCTGACGTTGCCCGCCTGATTGAGTTCATCAATGATGAACTGCTCAAAGGCGGCAAAAAGAAAATTCGCTCCGACTCCGGTGTCGGCATCAAGCCCATCAGCATCTTTGGCACCGAGCGTCTGGTCCGCTTCGCAATCAAAAGCGCCATCGAGACCGGCCGCAAGACGGTCACCCTCGTGCACAAGGGCAACATCCAGAAATTCACTGAGGGGGCCTTCCGCGAGTGGGGTTATGAGTTGGCCATCCGGGAGTTCCGCGATCAGATCGTCACTGAGCGAGAGAGCTGGATTCTCGGCAACGTCGACGCCAAACCCGGAATCACCGTGGAAGAAAACGCGGCTCTCATCGAACCCGGCCTCGAGTTTGGCAACCAGGCGTTCCGCGATGAACTCTATGCTGAGATCAAAGGCGTTCTCGATTCCATCGGCAATTCTCACGGCAACGGTGCGTGGAAGAAGAAGATCCTCATCAACGACCGCATCGCCGACTCCATCTTCCAGCAGATCATTATCCGCCCGTCGGACTACTCCATCCTCGCCACCACGAACCTCAATGGCGACTACATCTCTGACGCCGCTGCAGCGCAGGTTGGCGGCCTCGGCATTGCTCCCGGCGCAAACATTGGCGATGGCTTCGCCGTCTTTGAGGCCACTCACGGCACGGCGCCCAAGTATGCCGACAAGGACGTCATCAATCCCGGCTCCGTCATTCTCTCCGGCGTCATGCTGCTCGACTTCATCGGCTGGAAAGAAGCGGCCAAGCTCATTGAAACGGCAATGGAGAAGACCATCCAGCAGAAGTTCGTGACGTATGACTTCGAGCGCCAGACCGCCGGTGCGACCAAGGTTGGCACCAGCGAGTTTGCCACAAGAATCATCGGCAACATGTAAAGACAGTGGTCAGTGATCAGTTTTGAAAGGGCACGGCTTCAGCCGTGCCGTACCGGCAACAAACGACAGTGGGCTTTAGCCGCTGAGGGATGCCCCTGACAATCAGCATGGCGCGTTGGAGGTTTCGTGAAGCGTTATGTCGGCACTCCTATTAAGCGCGGTTTCGCTCTTTCTCTGCTGTGCATTTTCGGTGACACCGTTTCCTGGATTTACAAGATGGCGTTCGGTGGTTTGGACGAGATCGCGTATCGCCGAAGCAGAAAGAAATTCATTGCCGAGGTCAGACGAGACTTTTCCGACTTGCCCTCTCAGCATCGAGGCAGGATAGCCCCAGACGAGGGGATAGACCTTCCCAGATCATTTGACTATGTTGCTGTGACCGTTGAGTTCAAGGAGGTTCGCTTCCGAATCATTCGAGGACGCGGGGAATTGCGTGTCGAAGCTGCGGCACCATCCGACCCGCAGGATTGGCAGGACCTTTCTCTCTTGTGGACTCGCAAAGCAATGCGAAATTGCGGGAGCCCGCCATCACCCTATGACCAATTGGGCGACGTTGCTCAACGGCTTGACAACAACTGGGACCAGCTTCTAGCAGCTCTTGCCGCTTGGCAATGAAAACTGACAACTTAAAACTTACAACTGACAACCAGGAGTTATTGACATGCGCAAGAAAGTTTCAATCGTCGGCGCCGGCAACGTTGGCGCCACCGCGGCCCACTGGATCGCTTCCAAGGAACTGGCCGATGTAGTCCTGATCGACGTCGTCGAGGGCATCCCTCAGGGCAAAGCCCTCGACCTGCTTGAAGCCATGCCCATTGAGAAGCGCGACGTCAGTGTCATCGGGGCGAACGACTACGCCGCCACCGCGAATTCCGACATCGTTGTCATCACCGCGGGCATTCCCCGCAAGCCTGGAATGAGCCGTGACGATCTGCTACACACCAACTTCAAAATCATGTCCGATGTCGTCGCGAAGGTAGTCGCCCAATCTCCCGAGTCGATCCTCATCATCGTCTCCAACCCGCTCGACGCCATGGCCCAGGCCGCATTCCGCCAGGCCGGCTTCAACCGCGAGCGCGTCATCGGCATGGCTGGCGTGCTCGACTCCGCCCGCTTCCGCACCTTCATCGCCGCTGAACTCAATGTGAGTGTCGAGAATGTTACGGCCTTCGTGCTCGGCGGTCACGGCGACACAATGGTCCCGCTCGCGCGCTACTCCACCGTCGCCGGCATTCCCATCACTGAACTCATCGCCCCCGACCGTCTTGAAGCCATCGTGCAGCGCACCCGCGACGGCGGCGCCGAAATCGTCAAATATCTCAAAGCCGGCAGCGCTTACTACGCGCCCTCCGCGGCCGTCACCGAGATGGTCGAAGCCATTCTCAAGGACAAGAAGAAGATTCTGCCTTGCGCCGCCTACCTTCAAGGCGAGTACGGCATTGAAGGCTTCTACATCGGCGTCCCTTGCAAACTGGGCGCAGCGGGTCTCGAAAAAATCATCGAGATCAAGCTCACCCCAGAAGAGGACTCGGCTCTCAAGAAAAGCGCCGAAGCGGTCAAAGAGCTCTGCGCCGTCATTGGCGTGTAGCAACCTCGCAAATCTGTCCATTACAGACGGTCTGTTGCAATTTTGTCATTGACAGCCAAGCTCTCCAACCCTCAGCCTTGACTTCTGACCTCAATCGGAAGGATGGGCTGAGATGACGTTTCCCAAATTGGCAGCACTGAGCGCCTGTGCCCTCGTGTCAAGTACAGTTGGTTCTGCTCAGCAAAAATTCCCCCTCCGCTCCGGCGAGTGGACGCTCTCCATGCCCGACCCCATGGGGCAAGGGGGAAAGCCATTCAGCATGTTGCTCTGCATGAATGACGAAACCTGGGCAAAAGCGATTTCAGGAAGAAATCCCACCTGCACCGTTACGCAGCTCAGCATCGGTTTGACCGGCGGAAGTTACCAGTTGAGCTGTGATGGAAAGACCTTTCAGATGAAAGGCAGTGTCAAGTTGACCTTCGATGGGTTGAGCCACATCCACTCCGTTGGCTCTATCGACACCACTGCCCGCAGTACCACAACCCACATGGATACAATCTCCGATTACAACTGGAAGGGCCCCGTCTGCAACCCTAATGCCGACGTCAACCTCTTAAACCACAACAATCAAAACGCCCCGCCGAAATAGCCCCTTCCGCAACCATCCGCCCCCTAACCGCCCGCTCGAGGAGGCGCAATGAAATTCAGTCGAATTCTGCTTCTATGCCTTGGCCTGCCCCTGGTACCGCAGTTCTGCGCCGCACAAGATCAGGATGCAAAAGGGTGCAAGGACTCACCACTCGTCAGCCGCTATCCCGGAAGCGTCATCACCAATTGCAACCATTCGAATCTCGGTGGGTACGACTTCACAGTCACCGTCGACAAAAAGGACCAGATCAGACACCTTATGGGTGATTTGTTGCACATCGAGTACAAGTGGCCGAGTTATGCGAACAAGGGCCTCGTGGTGCATAGCCTGAACAGCGCGATGCACAAAGCGGGATACTCTTTCGATTACGACTCGGGCGACTACGGCGACTTTACCGTTCACATGGGCAAGACATGGATTCTGATCGAGGTCAGCGGTGGCGGCTGGTATCACGAGACCATTGTTGTCACCAAGGACGTGGACACGGAGGTCGTTGCCAATGCAGCCGCGCTCTCCGGCGGCCTTACAGGCAACGGACACGTGGTGGTCAACGGCATTCTGTTCGACACTGGCAGGACCGACGTCAAGCCAGAGTCCGCCGCGGCCCTGACCGAAGTGGCCAAACTGCTCAAAGCCAATCCCAAACTGAAGGTCTACATAGTCGGCCATACGGACAATGTCGGCGCACTGGCCGCCAACATGGACCTCTCCAAGCGCCGCGCAGCCTCAGTTGTTCAATCCCTGACCACCAAATATGGCGTGCCCGCCGCTCAACTGGACGCCATCGGCGACGGTCCCAGCGCTCCCGTTTCATCCAATGACTCTGAAGATGGCCGCGCCCTCAACCGCCGCGTCGAGCTAGTCAAACAGTAACTCGCTTAATTCAGCGAGGCGATACAAAGGGCCGTTCTCGAGCGGCCCTTTCTTGTTGGTAAGTTAGACGACGGAAATCGACGCGAGGTTTACAAAAACCCTGCAGAAAATCAGCTACTTTCATAATATTTAGCCGCCCCTCAACTAACTCTGTTTTCTTTCAGATGAACCCGGAACCTTTTTTGCGCATCTGTGTCACTAATAAAGATGGCAGGCCTCGTCGCGCAATCCAACTTGGCTCGCCAATCGTATCGATCATGAGTAAGTGGAGGTTTCCCCCAATGACTACAGTTCGTACAACCCGTACTGCTCTTATTGCAGTCACCATCGCCGGAGCCCTTATGGGCATTTCCCCGGCTTCGTTCGGGGCTTCTCGCGGCACAGGCGGAGGGCCTCAGGCCGTCTCGGACAACCAAGCTGCCGGCGACGCTGTTGCCCGGCTTAACAAGAAGGAATTTCGCAATGTCAAAGTCGATGTCGACGCGAACGGCATTGCTACGCTGTCGGGGACTGTCGATCTCTATGAATACAAAGTTGAGGCCGACAAGCGCGCTCATAAGGCCAAAGGCGTCTCGGCTGTCCGCAACAACATTGAAGTGGCCGGACCTACCGTATCCGACGACCAGTTGAAGTCCAAGCTGGTTGAAAAGCTCGAATACGACCAGGTCGGCTACGGCAACATGTTCGATGCCATCAGTGTCGATGTTCAGGGCGGCGTTGCCACACTCGGCGGTCATGCCCTTAACTACCCGGCCAAAGATTCCGCGCTGGGTCTGGTAAGCACCTACCCTGGAGTTAAGGACGTGGTAGATGACATCCAGGTCGACCCAGTTTCGTTCATGGATGACGGGATCCGCGTGGCAGTGGCGCGCGCCATCTACGGTTTTCCGTCCCTCAATCACTACGCAATCGACCCCGCCAAGCCCATCCGCATCACCGTCGCCAACGGCCATGTGCTGCTTGATGGCATCGTCGACACGCAGGCCGATAAGGAAACGGCCTTCATCCGCGCCAACGCCGTCCCTGGTGTCTTCAGCGTGAAGAACAATTTGCAGGTGGCGAACAAGCCCGGCGAAGGACAGCGGTCCTCAGTCAACCAATAACGTCAAACCAACAATTAGTCTATCCCCGGAGGATCTCCTATCCTCCGGGAATACTTGCTAAATCGAAGACTCTTCCCCCCGCCTCCACTCCCACGCACACTACCAGAAAGCACATTCACACGTTTGTAACGACAAAGAGCGTTTCATTCCTTACACTTATCCCACCATGGCAATCGACGATCCCCTCATCATCGAGCAGCAATCGAGCACTGTTCCCGGCACCGTGCTCCTCCGCCTCAGTGGCCCCGTAACCCTGCGTAATCTCTTCGATCTACAGGCCCGCCTCCGCTCCGGCGATCTACCGAAGAACCAGATACTTGACCTCAGCGGCGTTCCTTACATGGATTCCGCAGGCATGGGTGCCATCATCAACCACCACGTCCATTGCGAGAAGAAGAACGTGCGCCTGATCGTCAGCGGGGTCAGCCCCCGTGTTTTCGAGTTGTTCCGGATGACAAGAGTGGACACAATCATGTCTCTTTCCCCCTCAGTCGAAGCAGCGGAAGCATCCCTGCTCTAGATTCCCGCTTCATTCCGGAACGTTAAATCCCCAGATTCCGCCGCCACCGTGGCTCGTGGGTTTTCCGCCTCACGGCAGACGGTGTTGGCTGCTTCCCGATATACTAGGGAGTCTCAGGGAGCGCCCCTTGCGCCTTCGTTGCCTTCACTTCGCTTTCGCGACATCTCTCCTTTTCGCGAACCCACCCCTTCGAGCACAATCGGCCGCGCCTGACGCCAAGTCTCCCGCACCTTCGCTAACCTCGAACGCGCGGGCCGTTGTGGTTGACGTGGTCGTGACGCGACGCAATGACGAACCGGTCGCCGGCCTTCATCAGCAGGACTTTCAGGTGTTCGAAGACGGCAAGCCCCGGGCCATCGATCTCTTCGAGGAGCACACAGCACCCGACGCGCCCGTCGTCTATCCCCTCGAACTCCCCGCGCATGTCACCACCAATCAGCTCATTGCGCCTCAAAGCGATGCGGTCAACGTTCTGCTGCTCGATAACCTCAACACCGAAGCGCAGGACCAGATCTCGATCCACAAACAGATCGCGAGCTTCCTTGACACCCTGCAGCCGGGAACGCAAATCGCCATTTTCACTCTCGGATCGAAGCTGCAATTGGCGCAGGGATTCACAGCCGACGTTTCGCTGCTTCGCGCGGCGCTGAACAGCAAGATGGTCAAAACGCGGGTGAGTTCCATGGTGGCTGCAGACACGCGCCAGGACAAGGCTGCCGACGATATGCAAAACGCCCTGATGTCGATGTCTGGGACCAAAGACGCGGGGACCCCGGCTATCGAGCAGCTTAAAGGCAACCAGCGGGCCTTACTCACGCTGCAGGCACTCGAGCAACTGTCCCGATACCTTGCCGGCTTCCCAGGCCGCAAGAATCTGATCTGGTTCGCAGATTCTTTGCCGGTAGCAATTTTTCCTACGACAAAAGAGCAGCAATCGGCCAACTGGAGCACGCAGTTCAACGGCGCGGTTCGCGAAACTGCCGGCCTGCTCACCGCATCGAAAGTGGCAGTTTATCCTGTCGACGCGCAGGGCATCCACATTGACCGAAGCATGGACGCCGACTCTTCCGGCAGCGCGCAAGGCGACAGTTTCTCACGAGATGCCAAACGGGATCTCGCAAGTCGGACGGCCAACACCGCTGCCATGGAGCAGCTTGCCTCCGATACCGGAGGCGAAGCCCTCTACACCACCAGTGACCTCGCCAAAGCCATCAACCAAGCCATTCGCAATGGCTCTCACTACTACTCCCTGGTCTACACCCCGTCCGATATCCAGATGGACGGCAAGTTCCACCGCATTGAGATCAAGCTGGCCCAGGGAAAAGCAAACCTCTCTTATCGCCGCGGATACTATGCCGATAGCCTCCCCGATTCCAAACCCACCTCCGATCCCCTCGCACCTCTATTGATCCACGGACTGCCCGTTTCCACGCAGATCGTGTTTCAGCAGCGGGTTCTGCCGGTGTCGCCACAGCCGGTGCTCAACGCGCCGCGGGCCGGCGGAAACACCCATCTGGCCGCCCCGCGCACCCGCTATAAGGTCGATCTGACAATTGACCCGACCGGCATCGCACTCGACCCCGCCTCCGACGGATCCCACAACGGCAGGATCGAATTAGCTCTCGTCGCATATGACCAAGCAGGCAAAGCCGTGAACTGGATCGGCCAGACCCTGGCCCTGGTCCTGAATCCCGCTGACTATGCCCAGGTCCAGCACTCTGCCATTCCCGTCCACCTCCAAATCGACCTACCTACGGCGGACCTGTTTCTGGCCACCGGTGTCTACGATCTTTCCACCCACAGGGCAGGAACCCTGGAGATCTCGCTCCAACCCAAATCCTTTCAGGAATCATCACCCACCCCGACCTCGGGAGCGACGCGAGAATAGAAACACGTCCTCTCAGGAAAAAAACAAAAGCTTTAAAATGCTTCGCATCTGGCCGATTTAATATACGGGGCCAAACATGTCCTTCGATTCCCCTCTGATTATCGAGCGCACTCCCGGCAACAATCCCGGAACCCTGATTTTGCGTCTTAGAGGAGCACTCACCCTCGCAGCCATCCTTCAGCTGCGCACTCACTTTCGCGCCTTCGAACTCTCCCAGCTGACCATTCTCGACCTGGCTGCCGTCCCGTACGTCGATTCAGCGGGCTTGAGCGAGATCGTTAACCACGAGATTTACTGCCGCGACAAAAAAGTCCGGTTGATCTTAGCCGGCTTAAATCGACGTGTGCTCGATATGCTGAAAACCACGCACTTGGACAAGGTTCTAAACCTGAAACCCACCGTGGAAGAGGCCGAAGCCAATCAGTGCCCTTCCGCCACTCCGGACTTCTCAAGTGCCCATTCCTGCCCAATTTGGTGCACCCGCTCGATCGATTCGCCCCAGACGGCCTGTGATACAGTGATCCCGCGTTAGCACGCCAAAATCTGTCGGGGTCATACCAATGAAGCCCGTCTCAAGATCGTTCGCAGCCGCACTGGCCGTGGCATTTTGCATCGCCCGGATGGCCTTCTCGCAGAACTGGCCGACGCCCTATCCGGCGGCCGCCGCTTCTGCTGAATCAGCCCAGCACATTCAACGGGTCGAGAACGCCTTGAAGGTGCCATTGTCATCAAGGGCGACCCCAATGCAGCCCACAACCTAGCGGCACGCATGAAGGAGCTCAACATCCCCAGCGTCAGCGTCGCCGTGCTTCACAACGGACAAATCGAGTGGGCGCGGCTACGGCGTTACCAGCCTCGGCGGCCAGCCCGTCACTGCAGACACCATGTTCCAGGCCGGCTCCATCAGCAAGCCCTTGGCGGCCATGGCCGCCCTCCGACTGGTTGAGCAGGGCAAGATCCCGCTCTTCGCAGAATCAGAAACCAATTTTTTCCCATCGTCATCGATGCTGAAGTCGACTTTGTTAAGGACGCCCAGAGCAAAGTAACCAGCCTGGTTCTCCACCAGGGCGGCCAAAACATGAACGCACCAAAGAAATAGCAAACCTTCCGCCTCAAGTAAACTAGTTCCTGGAACTTTCATGCCCGGAATCTGGTCTAAAACGCGGACAACATTGGAAATGATCAAATGGGAGCACTCCATCTTTGCGCTCCCATTTGCCCTCACCGCAGCCCTTCTTGCAGCCCGCGGCCTCCCCGCCCTCCGCACCCTCGGATGGATTCTTGTCGCCATGATCGCCGCCCGTTCCTCGGCCATGGCCTTCAATCGCTGGGCCGACGCCCAAATCGACGCCGCCAATCCTCGTACACGCAGCCGCGCCATCCCCGCAGGCCTGCTTTCCCCTCAATTCGTCTTAAGCTTCACTTGCGCTGCTGCGCTGATCTTTGTTCTGGCTGCCGCCGAGCTCAACCGCTTCACTCTGTATCTATCCCCGCTGGCACTGCTGGTTCTGCTAGGCTACAGCTACCTGAAGCGCTTTACCCGCTGGTCGCACCTGGGTCTGGGTCTGGCCCTCGGACTCGCCCCATCCGCCGCGTGGATCGCCGTTCGCGGCTCTCTGGACCCCCGCATCCTTGTCCTTACCGGAGCCGTCACTTTGTGGGCGGGCGGCTTTGACGTGCTTTACGCTTGCCAGGACTTCGAACACGATCGTACCGCCGGACTCCACAGCCTGCCCCAGGCCATCGGGATTCCGGCTGCATTCTTGGCTGCCCGCGTCCTACATCTCGCCATGCTCGGTCTTCTGGTCTGGTTCGGCCTCCTATTCCACTTCCAGGCACTCGGCTGGGCCGGCATTGCCGCCGTCGCCCTGCTGCTGGCCTATGAGCACTCCATCGTTTCCCCCGGAGACCTGCGCCGCCTGAACGCAGCCTTTTTCACCATGAATGGCGTTATTGCCATGGTTTTCTTTATCTTTGTCGCTGCCGACATTTGGCTGCGGAGCTGAATTTCATGCCATTCGACCCACCGAACGAAAAAACTCCGATCGAGCTGTGGTATGGTGCCAGAAAGCACTCAACACAAGACACTTCCCAAAAACATGTAGTAAATCCCTCAGCGGAAGCATCGGATTCAGCAATGAAGATCGCGATACAGGGAGAACCCGGCTCATTCAGCCACGAAGCCGCCATGAATCTCGCAACTGGCGCGGTGATTGTCCCTTTCTCCCTTTCGGCCGATGCCTTTTCCGCCCTCGCCAAAGGCACTGTCGAGGCCGCGGTCATTCCCATTGAAAACAGCCTTGCCGGTTCCGTTTCGGAGCATTTTGACCTCCTGCTCACTCACGATGTGAAGGTCGAGCGAGAAACGCTGCTGCGCATCCGCCACAATCTCATTGCGATTTCCGGCACACAGATCGCTCAGATCGATCGGGTCTTCTCCCATCCCGTTGCGCTAGCCCAGTGCAGGCGCTTCCTGGCCAACCATCCCAAGATGGAGTCGTTCGCGTTCTATGACACCGCCGGCAGCGTAAAACAACTCGTCGAATTACGCGACCGGCACGCCGCCGCCATCGCCAGCGAGGCAGCCGCCCACTACTACGGCGCACAGATCCTCCAGGCCGGCATTGAAGACAACCCCGAGAACTTTACCCGTTTCTTCCTCGTCCGGCGCACTCGGGACACAGTAACCGATCCTGCCGCGAACAAGATCAGCGTGGCCTTCTCAGTGGAGAATCGCCCCGGATCTCTGGTCACCGCTCTCACCGAACTCTCCAACCTCGGCACCAACCTCACAAAAATTGAGTCCCGGCCTGTCCATGGCAAGCCTTGGGAATACATCTTCTATGTGGATTGCCAGATTGAATCCTCTGAAGCCGGCTCACGGGCAATCGAGGCGCTCTCGCCCCATTGCGCCATGGTCAAGGAGTTGGGCCGCTATAAAGAAGCTGGCCGCATCCTCGGTGCCCCTTTGTAAGCAATCAATCCCTTGCATAATCCAGCGACAGAGACAGAGACAGAGAAAGGGGACGGCGATTAGCCCGTCCCCTTTCTTCGTTCAAACCATTCCAGCTCTTGACTTTAAAAGTGGTATGCCACTCCCAGCGTCGGAACATAGATGTTGTACCACTTGTTTGTCGTAAACTGCGAATCCGCGAAAGTCGGCACCTTGGTCACAAAGCCGCGGTATTCCGCCCGGATATCGAAGCTGGGGCTGATCTCGTAGGCAATACCTGCACCATACATCGCGCCCACGCCCGTCGCCTGCTTCACGTCCAGTGATGTGGTCCCCGAGTTGCGAATGGGTAGGAAAATCATCGCCCCCGGTCCCGCTTCGACAAACGGATTGAATTTTTTGTAATTGAACGTCCGCACATACGCGCCGGAAAGCTCCTGTGTGCGGGTATTTACTACGTAGTGATTCGTATTGCTGATCACGTAGTGAATTGGGTTCTGGTAAGTAATTCCATAGTTGACCTCGAGAGCGCTCGAAGGCGTAAGCATGAAACGGTAGCTTGCCAATGCGCCCAGGGCATATCTTGAGCTCACCTGGACGTCGGTAGATGAGGAAATGAAAGGTTCAATCAGCCCGATTCCACTGATGCTAATATCCTGGCGGCTCTCCTGAGCCCGTCCCGCGGCCACGCAAACGGCCAACAGAAATACAACTGATGCGATCTTCTTCATTCGGTCCTGAACCTCACCACTGCGCAACCATCGGCTGGCAACGAGCTTGTCTATTCCGGCGCGCCGGTTCTTGTCCGGGCCCCGCTTTCAGAATTGTAACTGGCCAGACCGGCCCGTGCCGGAAAGTGGCCGCCTCTGAACAGCTTCCGGAACCGGGTCCAACACTGGCCCGAACATTCCATCCGCCATCATTACGAAAGTCCTGAGCCTATAGACGCATCCCAACTCGTTCCGGCACCTTCCCATCCGACCTCTGTCCACCCACAACTGTTTTTCTATTCCCTTTTCCCTGATCCCTGTTCCCTGCTTCTTTCACCCCGCCCGTTCCACCTGGTAGTAAAAGGGCGGCCCCTTCTCTTTTGCCAGCGTCCGTACCGTACCGAGAAATGCTCTTGCCGCATACGAAAGCGTTGATTGCCGACGATGTACCAGCCTCAGCACTCGCCTGGTCTCCAGCTCGTCAACCGGCACGCGGACCAGGTCCCCAATCTCTAGCTCTCGCGCCACCGACAGGTGAGGCACCAGCGCCACTCCGTTTCCCATAGCCACAAATCGCTTGATCGCCTCAATAGTCGGGAGTTCGATCCCCATGTTCAGGGGCGTGCGATAGCGCTGAAACGCCTCAATCACCTTCCGCCGCAGAGGGGAAGTCACATTGTGGGCCACAAAAAGCTCCTCGCCCAGATCATTGATTGAGACACGCTCCGCTCCCGCAAGCGGATGATTGGGGCTCACTATGAAAGCCAGGCTGTCCCCATAGACAGCAATGGTTCGGAACTGCGCCGGATCGGGTCGGAACGAAATTACGCCTATCTCAAACGTGCGCAGGTTCAACTCCTCGGGAATCTTCGAGGCCAGCATCCGGTGCACCGTCACGCTCACGTGCGGAAACTCCCGCCGGAACTGGTCGATCGCCGGCAGCAGGTACATGCAGGTGTATTCGTTCGCCGCCAGTTGAAGACGGCCCCGCTCAAGGCTCTTCAGCTCACCGAGCGCGCTCGCCGCCTCCCGTCGCAGCGCCAGCAGTCGCAGCGCGTAGTCCCGCAGCAGCACTCCGGATGCGGTCAGCGACCCGTCCCGCGCCGCCCGGTCGAACAACGTCTCCCCAATCGAAACCTCAAGCTTGCGGATGACCTGGCTCACCGCCGGCTGCGTCCGATGCAACCGCAACGCAGCTTTCGAGAAGCTTTTCTCCTCCGCGACTGCCAAAAACGTCTCCAATTGATTCAGTTCCATAACAGTTCTCAGTTCTCAGTTTTACGTTGTCCGTATTCAGTTGAAAGGCCTTCAGCCGGGCGGGCAGTGCAACCAAGATAACCGGCGAATTCCCAGTCTGCGTAGTGGTCCATTGGTGGCATGAAATGACTGACAACTTAAAACTGACAACTGACAACTGTCTCATAAGCAATTGTAATCGACTCCCCAAAAAGAATAACTTTGCGTTATACCGCCCTGATGCGAGACACTTTCTAGGTTGGATCAAAGCTTCCTGGCAGGCGAATAGATGACCTCAAACATTTCGGACCACGTAGTCTTCTTCGACACCACCCTCCGCGACGGCGAGCAGTCCCCCGGCTGCAGCATGACCACCCAGGAAAAACTCACCATGGCCCATGCCCTTGAAGACCTTGGCGTGGACATTATCGAGGCCGGTTTCGCCATGGCCTCCGAAGGCGACTTCGCGGCCATCGCCACCATCACGCAGGCGATTCGCAAGCCCCGCATCGCTTCCCTCGCCCGCGCCAAGAAAGAAGACATTGAGATGGCTGCCCGCTCGGTCCAATTCGCCGACCGGGCGCGCATTCATGTCTTCCTGGCCTCGAGCGATCTCCATCTTGAGTACAAGCTGAAAATCAGCCGGCAGGAAGCGCTTGACCTTACAGGCGAATCCGTCCGCCTTGCCCGCACCCATGTTGACGATGTTGAGTTCTCCCCGGAAGACGCAACTCGCGCCGACCGCGATTATCTTGTCGAGATGGTCCGCGTCGCTGTTGAAGCAGGCGCGACCACCATCAACATGCCGGACACTGTCGGGTACAGCACTCCGGAAGAATACGGCCGGATGTTTGCCGAGGTTCGCGAGCGCATCCCGGCCATCGACGAGCAAGGGATCATTCTTTCTTCGCACTGCCACGACGATCTGGGCCTCGCCGTCGCGAATTCCCTCGCCGCCATCCAGAACGGAGCGCGCCAGGTTGAATGTGCTATCAACGGCATTGGCGAGCGGGCCGGCAATGCGGCTCTCGAAGAAATTGCGGCCGCCCTCTATGTGCGCGGTGACCGCTACGGCGTTTCCACCAACATTAAGCTCGCGAACATCTACGCAACCAGCCAGGTGCTGGGACAGATAATCACCTTCCGCCCCTCGCCCAACAAAGCGATTGTGGGCGACAACGCCTTTGCCCACGAATCCGGTATTCACCAGCACGGCATGCTCGCCAACCCGCTCTGCTACGAAATCATGACACCCGCGCTGGTCGGAGTCGCCAAGACTCATCTTGTCCTCGGCAAGCACTCCGGCCGCGCCGCACTCCGGCACAGGCTCGAGCAACTCGGTTTTGCCCTCACCCGCGAGGAGCTGCAGCAGACGTACTACCGCTTCGTAGCCCTCGCCGATCGCAAGAAAAACATCTACGACCAGGACCTGGTCGGAATATTGCCCGAGCAGATTCGCGAAAAACGGCATGTGCCGGTGTCGGAGCTTGATTGAGGCGGGGCCACGTGAACAGAATTGCTCAAAGGGCAAACTCGCGCACAGCCCGCAACAAGGCTAGCGTTCCATACCGGAGAAAGGATGTTGCCGCTGCCATTCGCGGTGGATGGAGATTTCAGCGACTTCAGACCAAGCGGGCACTTTATGCAACAGCGGCGTTCTTACTCAGTTGCGCGTGCGTTGCTCTGTTCTTGCAGGGCTCTCCGCTCCATGGTTATTGGGAGTCGTTCGGCAAATACCTGGTGCTGCTTTCGATGGGTTTGTTGATCCCATGCGTGATTTTTGTTGGCATAGCGATTCAAGTGTGGTTCAACGTCCGTAGCATGGAGAAGGATTAAAGAATGAAGTTGAAAATCCTAGTCACCGCCGGCGACGGCATCGGCCCGGAAGTTACCAACGAAGCCGTCTCCGTCCTCAAAGAAGTCGCCCAAATCGGCGGCCACACGCTTGAACTCGATGCAAAGCGCATCGGCGGCATCGCCATCACCACCGACGGCACGCCCCTTCCTGCCGACACCCTCGCCGCGGCCCTCGACTCCGACGCCGTCCTCCTCGGCGCAGTCGGCGGCAACGAGTTCAATTCCCTGCCGCCCGACAAGCGCCCCGAAGCCGGCCTGCTTCAGATCCGCTCCGCCCTCGGCGGCTTTGCCAACCTCCGCCCCGCCTTCGCCTTTAAGGAACTCGCCGTCAACAGCCCACTCCGTCCGGAAATCATCGATGGCGCGGACATTCTCTTCGTGCGCGAACTCCTCGGCGGCCTCTACTTCGGCCAACCCCGCGAGTGGAACAAGAGCACGAACGAAGCCTGGAACACCATGCGCTACACCAAAGCGGAAGTCGTCCGTGTAGCCCGCATCGCCTTCCAGCTCGCCCAGAAGCGCCGCAAAAAACTTTGCTCGGTCGACAAGGCCAACGTCCTGGAAGTCTCGCAGCTTTGGCGCGCCACCGTGATCGAAATCGCCGCCGAATTCCCCGACGTAGCCCTCGAGCATCAGTACGTCGACGCCATGGCGATGCACATCATGAATCGTCCGAAGGATTTCGACGTTGTCCTTACCGAGAACCTCTTCGGCGATATCCTCTCCGACGAAGCCGGCGTCATTACAGGCTCGCTCGGCATGTTGCCCTCCGCAACCATCGGCGGCAAGGTCAATCTCTACGAGCCTATTCATGGCTCAGCACCTGACATCGCCGGCAAGGGCCTGGCAAATCCGCTCGGCGCAATCCTAACCGGCGCATTGATTCTGCGTCACTCTGGCGGCCTCGAAGCCGAAGCAGTCGCCATCGAGACCAGTGTTCGCAAGGTTCTCGAACAAGGCTTCCGCACGCCAGACCTGGCACGCACCAACCCGCAGGGCTTCACCGTCCTCTCCACCACCGAAATGGGCGCAAAAGTCCGCGAGACCGTAAAGACAATGCTCGTCAGCGTGTAATTGCTGTTTCACTTGTTCATCCAGCACTATTCACCGACCACCGTCCACCGATCAGGAGTTTCATGAGCGCACCAAAAACATTATTCGAGAAAGTCTGGCAGCAGCACGTGGTCGTCGAACCCGAGGGCGAACCCACCGTGCTCTACATCGACCTGCAGCTTCTCCACGAGGTCACTTCCCCGCAAGCATTTGAAGGCCTACGCCTCGCCGGACGCAAAGTGCGCCGCCCAGACCGCTGCATCGCTACCGTTGATCACAACGTCCCCACCACCGTTGAAGGACGCCTGCACATACTCGACCAGATCGCCGCTACGCAAATCGATGCGCTCCGCAAGAATTGCGCCGACTTCGGCGTGGAGCTCTACGACGTCGACTCGCGCGAGCAGGGCATCGTTCACGTCATCGGCCCCGAACTCGGCATCACCAAGCCCGGCATGACCATTGTCTGCGGCGACTCGCACACCAGCACACACGGCGCATTCGGAGCGCTGGCATTCGGAATCGGCACCAGCGAAGTCGAACACGTTCTCGCCACGCAGACTCTGCCGCAATCCAAGCCGAAAACCTTCCGCATCTCTGTCGAAGGCAAGCTGCCCACCGGGGTCACCGCCAAAGACATCATCCTCGCCATCATCGGGCAAATTGGAACGGACGGCGCAACCGGCTGCGTCATTGAATATGCCGGCTCCGCCATCTGCGCCCTCTCGATGGAAGGCCGCATGACCATCTGCAACATGAGCATCGAAGCTGGCGCACGTGCCGGCATGATCGCTCCCGACGAAACAACTTATGCATACCTCAAAGGCCGCCGCTTCAGTCCACAAGGCGCAGCATGGGATCAGGCCGTTGCTGAGTGGTCGAAGCTACCCACGGATGAAGGCGCAACCTTCGATCGCGAACTCATCATCGATGCCGCCTCGCTCGTTCCCTACGTAAGCTGGGGCACAAGTCCCGGCATGGTCGCTCCCATCACCTCCACCGTTCCCGACCCCGCTGCCGTAACGAACGAACAGGAACGCAAGGGCCTCGAGCGCGCGCTCGAATACATGAACCTGAAAGCCGGCACGCCGATGGAAGAAGTCGTCATCGACCGCGTATTCATTGGCTCCTGCACCAACTCTCGCATTGAGGATCTCCGCGCCGCAGCCAAAATCGCCGCCGGCCACAAAGTCTCCACGCACGTCAGCGCCATGGTCGTTCCTGGCTCACAGGCTGTCAAAACACAAGCCGAAGCGGAAGGCCTTGACAAGATCTTTATTGAGGCTGGCTTCGACTGGCGCGAGCCCGGCTGCTCCATGTGCCTTGGCATGAACCCCGACATTCTTTCACCAGGCGAGCGTTGTGCCTCAACCAGCAACCGCAACTTCGAAGGCCGCCAGGGTCGCGGCGGACGAACGCATCTCGTCAGCCCCGAAATGGCCGCAGCGGCAGCCATCGCCGGCCACTTCGTCGACATCCGCAGCTGGCACGCCAGCACTCCAGATCGCCAGGAGGTGACCGCGTAATGGAGCCCTTCAAGACACTCACAGCCCTGGCCGCGCCGCTCGACCGCACCAACGTCGACACCGACCAGATCATTCCCAAGCAGTTCCTCAAACGCATCGAGCGCACCGGCTACGGCGAGTTCCTCTTCTTCGATTGGCGTCGCACTGCCTCAGGCGATCCCAACCCTGCCTTCGAACTGAACGATCCGCGCTATCAAGGCGCCAAAATACTCATCGCCGGCAAGAACTTCGCTTGCGGCTCCAGCCGCGAACACGCCGCTTGGGCGTTAAGCGACTACGGCTTCCGCGCCGTCATCGCCCCCACCTTTGCTGACATTTTTTTCTCGAACGCCGGCAAGAACGGGATCGTCCTCGTCCGCCTCAGCGAAGAGCAGGTCGCGCTGTTGATTTCCAACGCGAAGACCATTCCAAAATATCAACTCACAGTCTCGCTCGAAGATCAAACCGTCACTGATGCACACGGGTTTCACGCGAGCTTTGAAGTCGATCCCTTCCGCAAGTTCTGCTTGATCGAAGGCCTCGACGACATCGGATTAACCCTGCGACACGAAGCGGCACTCGACGCATACGAATCGCAACACGACAATGCAACCTGGCTAAAAGCAAAGTAGCCGATTACTGACCACCGATCACGGAAAAATCATCACTAGCAAACAAAGTGAGCCAATGACCATCGAAGGCAAGCGTCAAAGCATTCCGTTAACTGAAGGCCCAAGCCGGGCAGCCGCCCGTTCCTATCTGCGCGGGGCCGGTTTCGCGAAAGAAGATCTCCACAAGCCCATCATCGGCGTCGCCAATACCTGGACTGAAATCGGAACCTGCAACGTCCACCTCCGCGACATCGCTGAAGCCCTGAAGGTAGGCATCCGCGAAGCTGGCGGGACCCCAATGGAATTCAATACCATCACCATCCACGATGGCATCACCATGGGCACCCAGGGCATGAAAGCCTCGCTGGTCTCGCGTGAAGTCATCGCCGACTCCATCGAGTTAGTAGCCCGCGGTAACTTGTTTGACGGCCTTGTCGGCATTGGCGGCTGCGATAAAAACATGCCCGGCATCATCATGGCTCTCTGTCGTCTTGACATCCCTGGCATGATGCTTTACGGCGGCTCCATCGCTCCCGGCAAACTCAAGGGCCCCGACGGCGAACTAGTCGACATCACAATTCAGAATGTCTTTGAAGGCATCGGCTCGCACGCCGCCGGCCGCATAGACGATGCAGGCCTTGAAGCCCTTGAAGCCAACGCCTGTCCTGGCGCGGGCGCATGCGGCGGCCAGTTCACCGCCAACACCATGGCCATGTCTGGAGAAATCCTTGGCATCTCTCCCATCTATCTCTCCGGCGTCCCCGCCACGTCGAAAGACAAACACGCAGCCACGCGCGAAGCTGGCCACATTCTTATGGACGCAGTCCGTGCCAATCGCCGCCCCTCACAGATCATCACTCGCACCGCGATCGAGAACACCATAGCCAGCGTCGCCGCCAGCGGCGGTTCCACCAACGCAGTGCTTCATCTCATCGCCATCGCTCGCGAACTCGGCATTCCACTCAACGTCGATGACTTCGACGAGATCAGCAAACGCACGCCGTTCATCTGCGACCTTACGCCTGCGGGCAAATATGTAGCCTCGGACTATCAGGCCGCGGGCGGCTCGCGACTTCTTGCGAAGCGTCTCATCGATGCGGGCCACGCCGACGGCAGCACTCTTACCATCAGCGGTAAAACCCTTGCTGAAGAAGCAGCGCTCGCCGTCGAGACTCCCGGCCAGCCTGTCATTCACACCTTTGAAGATCCCATCAAGCCCACCGGCGGACTCGTCATCCTCAAAGGCAATCTCGCTCCTGAAGGCTCGGTGATGAAGATTGCCGCCGCCAACCGCGTCGAGCATCGCGGCCCCGCTCGTGTCTTTGAATGCGAAGACGACTGCTTCGCCGCCGTGCAGGCAGGTCAGATCAAGCCAGGCGATGTACTCGTGATTCGCTACGAAGGCCCCAAAGGCGGACCCGGCATGCGCGAGATGCTGCAAGTCACCGCAGCCGTCTCTTCCAACACCGAACTCAGCGCGCACGTTGCCCTGCTCACCGATGGCCGTTTCTCTGGCGCAACTCGCGGCTTCACCGCTGGCCACGTCGCCCCGGAAGCCTTCGTTGGCGGTCCCATCGCCGCTGTCCGCGAAGGCGACATCATCCACTTCGATATTCCCAATCGCAAGCTCACCCTCGAAGTCAGCGATGAAGAAATCGCCGAACGCCTCAAGGGATTCACGCCCCCCGCGCTCCGTTGGCCTAAAGGCGTCTTTCGCAAATATGTTGATCGCGTAACCAGCGCATCAGAAGGCGCCACAACGTAACTTTGGTTTTTTTCTAGGACTACTGTTCTCTGCAAAGGAGTCATCCATGGGAACCAGTGACAACACGCAAGCCTCAAACGCCCACCTCACCACACCCACCCGTCTCACCGGTGCGGAAATCCTGTGGGCCACTCTCGTAGGCGAGGGCGTCACCACCGTCTTCGGCTATCCCGGTGGCGCCATCCTGCCCGCCTATGACGCATTGCGGAAGTTCCCCATTCACCACGTCCTGGTGCGCCACGAGCAAGGCGCATCGCACATGGCCGACGGCTACGCGCGCGCCTCGGGAAAAGTTGGCGTGGCCATCGCCACCAGCGGTCCAGGCGCAACCAATCTCGTCACCGGCATAGCCACCGCCATGCTCGATTCCATTCCCATCGTCTGCATCACCGGCAACGTCTCCAGCAAGGTGCTCGGCACAGACGCATTCCAGGAAGTCGATATCACCGGCATCACATTGCCTGTTACCAAGCACAATTTCCTCGTCAACCGCACGGAAGATCTCGCCGCCGCGCTGCGCAGCGCTTTCCAAATCGCCGTCTCCGGCCGTCCAGGCCCCGTGCTCGTCGACATCACCAAGGATGCCCAGCAGGGTACGGCCATCTTCGACTTCGCCGCCGCCAAGCCGCGTCCCTACCGTCCCCATCCCATGCTTCGCGTCGAAGAATCCGGCCTCAACCAGGCAGCTGAACTCATTCGCAGCGCCAAGCGCCCAGTCATCCTTGCCGGTCACGGCGTCTCCGAATCCGGCGCAATGGAACAGGTCCGCACCCTCGCCGAGCGGGCACAAATCCCAGTCGGCCTCACACTTCTCGGCCTCGGCGCATTCCCCGCCTCGCACCCGCTCAATCTCGGCATGATGGGCATGCACGGCGAGTCATGGCTCAACAACGCCATCCAGGAAGCCGACCTGCTCATAGCCTGCGGCATGCGCTTCGACGACCGCGTCACGGGCACGCTCGCCACCTACGCCCAGAAAGCAAAAAAGATTCACATCGAAGTGGACCCCGCTGAAATCAACAAGAACGTCAAGGTCGACGTTGCCCTCGTCGGCGACCTCTGCGAAGTCTTGGAACAGCTGCTGCCCCGCATCCCAGGCCGCGACGGGTCTGCATGGTTAAAGACCATCGAAGCCAGCAAGGGCGCATGCGCCGTGCGCGACATCAAGAACATCCCCGACTTCGGCCATCTCTATGCGGCCCATGTCATGCATGACCTGTGGCGCATCACCGGCGGCAACGCCATCGTCGTCACTGACGTAGGCCAGCATCAGATGTGGGAAGCGCAGTACTTCCACCACGAGCATCCACGCACACTCATCACTTCGGGCGGCCTCGGCACTATGGGATTTGCCTTGCCCGCTGCCATCGGCGCCAAGTTCGCTTGTCCGGAGAAAGAAGTCTGGGTCGTCGCCGGCGACGGTGGCTTCCAGATGACCGCAGCCGAGCTTTCCACCATCGCCCAGGAAGGCATCAAGATCAACATCGCCATCATCAATAACGGGTATCTCGGGATGGTCCGTCAATGGCAGGAATTCTTCTACGAACGCAACTATGAGTCCACCCCGCTGGTCAGCCCTGACTTCGTCAAGCTCGCCGATGCTCACGGCATTCAGGGACTCGCCGTCCGCACACGTGCAGAAGTTGCCACTGCCGTTGAGGCGGCGCGCTCCGCGAAGGGCGCATTCCTGCTCAACTTCATGGTCGAAAAGGAAGAGTCCGTTTACCCCATGATTCCCGTCGGCGCAGCGCTCCACGAAATGATCCGCCGTCCCGAACACGACCCGCTCCTTGAGTCGCCGAAAGACAAATAGGAAAGACAGCCGAAAGCAAGAGGCCGATTAAGTCATGCTCCATACGTTCGTCGCTTACGTTGAGGACCTGCCCGGCGTGCTCACCCGCGTCGCTTCGCTCTTCCGCCGTTTGAATATCAACATCAATTCCCTTACCGTCGGCCGCAGCGAGCGCCCCGGTCTCTCGCGTCTTACGCTGGTTTGCGACGCTTCCGCAGAAGCGGGCAATCGTATCCGTGCCAGCCTGTTCAAATTGGAGAACGTTGTGGATGTCGACGACATTGCCGGCGCTCCCGCGGTCACGCGTGAACTTGCGCTCATCAAAATCGCCGCCACGCCACGCAATCGCGCCCTCATCTTCGACCTGGTTGAAGTCTTTCGCGCCCGCATCGTCGACCTCACTTCCGAGTCGCTCATGATTGAAATGACCGGCGTCGAAAGCAAGATCGAGGGTCTCATCGAGGTGCTGCGCGAAGATGAGGGCCGTATTCTCGAGATCTGCCGCAGCGGCAAAATGACGATGCGCCGTGGCCATCACACTTCCAGCGTTCTCAAAGCCATGGGCGCGGGACCAGCAGAGCCCGAGACCGAGGTCGCAGTACATTTCGAAGACAGCGTAGCCGCTGAACCCGAATAAGAGTCAATTGAATCAGTCCTCCTGAGCGAACCGTTGCTAGGTCGAAAAAGCTGCTTCCGCTCCTTAACGTCAATGATTGGAACTGTACCCTGTCACAGTCCCAAAACCCTAAAGGAAAACAAGAGAAAATCATGGCAAAGACTTACTACGATAACAACGCCGACCTGACCCTCATCCAGGCAAAAAAAGTAGCGATCATCGGCTACGGCTCCCAGGGGCATGCCCATGCTCTTAACCTGAAAGATTCAGGTGTGCATGTAAAGGTCGGCCTCGCCGCCGGCTCCAAATCCATTGCCAAGGCACAGAAGGCCGGCCTCGAAGTCGATACGGTTGCCGGCGCCACAAAATGGGCCGACGTGGTCATGGTTCTGGTTCCCGATCAGACTGCGGCCAAGCTCTATGCCGATGAAATCGGCCCCAATCTTGCCGACGGCAAGCTGCTCCTTTTCGCGCACGGATTCAACATCCACTACAAGACCATCGTCCCCGCGCCCGGCATCGATGTGGGCATGGCCGCACCCAAGGCGCCCGGCCATCGCGTACGCGAGGTCTTCATCGAAGGCGGTGGCGTACCCGGCCTCATCGCCATCCACCAGGACGCCACCGGTACCGCACACGCCCTCAATCTCAGCTATCTCAAGGGCATCGGCTGCACCCGCGCCGGAGTTCTCGAAACCACCTTCAAGGAAGAAACCGAGACCGATCTATTTGGCGAACAAGCCGTGCTTTGCGGCGGCGTCAGTGCCCTGATCAAGGCGGGCTATGAAACTCTGACCGATGCCGGCTATCAACCGGAGAGCGCGTACTTCGAAGTCCTGCATGAATTGAAGCTGATCGTCGATCTCATTTATCGCGGCGGCCTCGCCTACATGCGCTACTCCATCTCCGATACCGCTGAGTGGGGCGATTACGTTTCCGGCCCGCGCGTCATCAACGACGAAAGCAAGAAGGCCATGAAGGCCATCCTGACTGAAATCCAGGACGGTACCTTTGCCAAGCGCTTCCTTGCCGACCAGAATTCCGGCCGCAAGGAGTTCCTCGCCTTCCGCGAAGCCGAAGCCAAGCACCCCGTAGAAATCGTCGGCAAGCAACTCCGCGCGCAGATGCCCTTTCTCGACCCCGTCACCGTGGAAGAAGTCGCAAAGAATCGCTAACAAAAACGGCCTCCAGCGCGCACTGGAGGCTGTTTTTCGCACCGAAAACCGCATAAAAAGCCCGATTTTCGGGGATCAATGTTTACCATAGTGCAAATAGGGTACGGTTCCATATTCTCTTCTATATCACTGATTTGCAACATGATAACTGTCATGACAATCCAGAAGCCCAGCCGGGAAATCCCTGCATTTTGGGGGGAGGGGGTGGGTATTTTATCTTTTTTGCCATTCCCGGCAGAGGAAACTATCCGTTGAACTGAGGTCTGGCATACAGCAATTGTGCGCTGTCGAGCCCTAATTGCCTGCAAACGCGGATCTGTCTGTTTCCACTTGGGATGCACTTCTTCTCTCCCGCCGGTCACCACTCTATTTTCTCGTAAACCCTCCTCAGCCGCGCCCCCTTCGCCGGATTCACCATCTCCACAAATCCCACGCGTCCGTCCAGGTGTTGCCGAAACGCCGCATGCCCCTCGTGATTCTGGCTCTCCGCTCCATGTCGCACACAATTGGTGAGAATCGCTTTCAGCTCGTCAAAGTCCGCACGCGGCACATTCAATCGTTCGTTTGTTACCAAGCCCGCGAGATACTGCCTGACTCCCTGCCGCATAACGCGCGTCTTGCGGTGGTGAACCTGGAATCCCTCTTCATGCAAAATCGCCCCAGCCCACAGC
Source organism: Occallatibacter sp. (assembly GCA_049518435.1). Lineage (GTDB taxonomy): Bacteria > Acidobacteriota > Terriglobia > Terriglobales > Acidobacteriaceae > Telmatobacter. The sequence goes on from JBEKRU010000061.1 coordinate 33,013, forward strand.
GCGAACCGCGACACACACCGCTCAAATTCCCTATCGCCAGAAAACGCCAGGTCATCCGCATAGCGCGTGTACGTTGCACCAGCCGCATCTGCCAGTCCGCTCAACCGGCAATCCACGCGCCACCCGCAGATATTCGCGAGCGCCGGTGAAGTCGGCGCGCCCTGCGGCAGATGCGGCCACGCATACAGCGCCCGCGCATCCGCCATCGCCTGCGGATCAAGTCCGTTGCCCAGCGTCTTCCACATCCCGCGCGGCGCAGCGTTGGTACAGATACCGCCTAGCCTTTCCGCCACCGCATCTGGATAACCGGCCGTTCGAAATAGCGCCTTTACCCTCGCCCCGGATACCGATGGAAAGAAATCCCGCAGGTCCAGGCGGAGCACCACGCGCCGTCCCACATGCGGCGCAGCAAACGTCTTGATGGATCGCCCCTTCACGAATCCGTGTGCAGCGGCATGAGAAGGAATCTGCTCCAGAATCTCGCGCAGAATAACTCGTTGTAACTCCTTAAGTTTCTCCTTCGGCGCTTCGATAAGTCGG
>JBEKRU010000062.1:0-33258 GCA_049518435.1 Occallatibacter sp.
CATCCTTGGCCCCTTGACCGCTTCGCCGCCACTCATCCGAGATAGGAGCCGCATGCGCTAATGAGCGCTCGTGCGGATCTGTGCGGGGGGCGATCAGCAATGATCGTCCCTACCGCGACCTCTTCGAGGCAGAATTGCAATAGTAAGTCAGCCGATGTCCGAGGATACGATTTGAGGACCCGGTTCAGCGCCAGCAACGAACTGCCCCATCAAATCGTTGCGAAATTTGATCTGAATCGCCTGTTCGAAAGGTCCTACAACAATTCGGCGCGAAAGGCGGAAAATCGAGCGAGACGGGCCATTCAATTTCCTGTCGCCGAAGGCGAAAGCGCCCACAATGGACTGACCCCCTAAAGTGAGACACTACTGTTTGCAATACTTTGCAGGGAGGAACTTCGACTGACAAAGAGACGAGTCGGCAAGTACCCTTTGTCGTTCCGGCAGATGGCAGTCGGGCGAATGAAGGATTGTCCCAGCGTGTCTGCTTTGGCGAAAGAACTGGGTATCGACCGCAGCAATTTGTATGAGTGGCAGAGGCAGCTTGAGCAAGCCAATGAATCGAGCCTCAGGGTTACGTCTCCGGTCCGTGAACTCCGCAAGCAGGTGGGTGAATTAAAGCGTGTGCTTGCGGAGAAGACGCTGGAAGTGGATTTTTTCAAAGGCGCCTTGCAAAAAGTCGAGGCTCGGCGCCAGAGCAGCAAGGGCTCTGGCGGTACGGCATCTACGACCAGATCCGGGAAGTGATGCCAATGCAAGGCGGCCTTAGCATCGAGCGAATGTGTTTGTTGGCGAGAGTCAGCCGGACAGGATTCTACCGGTTCTTGAAGACGCACGTACCCCGCGAAGAGGACACCGAAGTACGGTCAGCCATTCAGCAGGTGGCACTCGAACACCGCCGTCGCTACGGCTACCGTCGTGTTACGGCGGAGTTGAGGCGGCGCGGAATGCAGGTGAACCACAAGCGGGTGGCGCGGATCATGCGTGAGGATAACCTCCTCGCTGTGCAGCCGACGCAGTTTTTGCCCAACACTGATTCCAACGATGCGCTGGAGGTCTATTTGAATCTATCGCGGCGTATGAAGTTGAATTCAGTCGATCAGCTGTGGGTGGCGGACATCACCTACAGACGAGTGCAAGCCGAATTTGTCTACCTTGCGGTGATCTTAGATGTCTACTCGCGCAAGGTTGTGGGCTGGAAGCTGGATCGTACGCTCACGTCCCGCCTTGCGGCTGAAGCGCTTGAGAGCGCGATCGACCTGCGGCATCCGCTTCCCGGAGTAGTGCACCACTCCGACCGTGGAGTGCAGTACGTTTCGCCGGAATATGTCGCGATTCTCAAGTTGCACGGGATGATTCAAAGCATGAGTCGGCAGGCGAACCCCTACGACAATGCCAGTTGTGAGAGCTTCATCAAGACGCTGAAGCGGGAGGAAATCTACGCCAACAAATACCACGACCTGGAGGACTTGCACAGTCATATCGAGGAGTTCATCGATCGCTATTACAACCAGAAACGACTCCATTCCGCCCTTGGTTACCAGTCGCCAGAGGAATTCGAAGCTCAAACGGGCAGCAAAACCGAGGCAGAACTATATTCTGCTACCTTGCGGTTTTTCGCACCTGATCCATAGAAAGTTACGAAGCGCTGAAAGGTGAAGGAATTAAGACGCCATCCTCTCCGCAAGGCCAACCCGGCTTGGAGGATCAAAGAAATGACTTCCATTGAAAGGCCGAGCGCAACTGAATGAACTCGCAACTGTGTCAGGCCAATGGCTCAGAATCGAATACGCTGCGAGTGTAGTTATAGAGACTGTCTCAGCGAAGGGGTCAGCAGAAATTCCCCGATTCAGTTGCATTCCAGGAACTTGAGAGCTTCGAATCACAAGAGCCGGAGAGACTTTTTAAGCTGGAGATGTCGTTACGATGGTCGGCAACCCGATTCACTTTGACAACAGGCCGACTTTCCATCCAAGTGGAAAGTCACCCACTAGAATCGGTAAACGCAGCAGCGTTTTTGGGCTAATCCTCTGGAACTCTCTGTCGGGTGAATTCATCAGCATTCCGAAGAAGGTCATTGGGATAGCGGCAGCGTAGCCGAGACCCGGCCGGAGTCAAGGCCGCGCTTCGCGCGCCGCGTTCGCGGTCCTAGAGTCTTGACACCGGCCTCTCGGCCTCGGCTTAAGATTCCAGCCATCCGGAAATGTCAGAAAGTTCACGATAGCCGGTAGACCCGAGGAATACGAATCTGGCACTTGGGGCGAGGGTCGCTGCAATGTCATCCAGTCGGTCGGCTTTCAGAGCCCCATGCCAGTGCGGTTTGAATTCAGCTGCGACTCTCGCCTTCGAGCGCCACAACGTCCGCCAAGGCGCGAGTCGGATATGCAAGTGCCGCCAGGATCTTCAACTCGATCCTGGTGCCGACGCCCAACTCACTCGCGCAGACCAGATCGCCGTTCACAATTTCTGCGCGCTCACGCATGCCTGCTAACCCAAAGTGTCCTTCGCCGGGACCATTGACCAGAACGCTTGGATCGATGCCGACGCCATCATCGATGACTGCCAGAGCGAACTCGGGGGTGCTGTACCGGAACTGCACCTGGATATGTTTCGCTTGGGCGTGCCGAAAGGCGTTGCGAATTGCCTCGCTACCAATATTGAGGACTTCGTGACTCACAGCAGGGGATAAAGAGACGGGCAGTCCCGAAACCTCTACATGGAAAGTCGGACGGACGCCGCATCCCTGGGCGGCAACGAGGCCTTCGCCCAAAGCGTGCAACGGCCTGATGATATCTTCAGGTCTCTCCGCTCCCAATCTAAGACCTTGAATTGCCTCTCGTCCCTCTGAGATCGCGCGATCGGCCTTCTCGAGCGCCAGTTCCAGACGTTCCTTGACAGCACCCGCATCGAGAAGATTTACGGCTGACCCCATCATCAGGAGGGTAGCCTGAAAATTCTGCAGGAGGTTGTCGTGGAGCTCCCTGGCTATGCGGGTGCGCTCGATGATACGTTGTTCCAACACAGCTTCTTCAGCGCGCTTGCGGTCTTCAATATCAAAGGAAACGCCATACCATTTGACGATCTCCCCACTTTGGCCATACCGGGGTACAATTCGATGGATCAACCACCGATATTCTCCATCGGCTCGCCGGCATCGGGTCTCGACATCAAGGGGCCTGCCTGCCGGGAGGGCCTCATTGTGTGCGGCGACAAGCCCGGGTAGATCCTCGGGATGGACTATGTTCTGCCAATTGAAACCGACCATTTGCTCGGAAGAGAGGCCATAGTATTCAAGAGTCGTGCGATTAAAAAAGTCGACGCTCCCATCGGAAGAAAGGGTTCCGCAAAGCACGGGAATCGCGTCGATCGTGTCGCGAAGCTCTTGCTCGATATGCTGGCGGCGGATGTCATCCTGACGCTGTAGTTCGTCCTGCGCCCGTTTGCGGTCGTCGACATCGAATCCCGCGCCATACCATCGGACGACTTCCGCATGCGTGTTGAATGCGGGAGTGCATCGAATCAGCCACCAGCGATAAGTGCCGTCGTGACGATGCACGCGAATCTCCTGCTCCAGCGGATTGACTCTGTGAAGCGACGAACGCCAAGCCGAGGTGTACCGATCCACATCTTCAGGATGGATGACCGATTGCCACTTCCAACCGAACGCGGCGGTAGCAGGCAGGCCCGTGAACTCTTCCCACTGCGGATTGACAAAATCTACTGTGCCGTCGGGCAGGGCGGACCACACATAGACGGGGATTGCGTTCATCACATCTCGGCAATTGTCGTCTGTTCGTTTTTCCGAGGCGGCCATAGTTTTCTCGTGTACGTCGTATCTCAGCGTACATCAGAGAGAGCTCAGTTCGAGTGCGTGCAGCGCGAAATGTGCTTTCGTCCGTTCCTTTGGACCGGCGTAGAGCACGAACAGAGAAAAGCATCCTTCTATACTGTTGATTTATTTGCCGGTTTGAGATTGTCTTAGAGTTCCGGGCGCGGAGTCGGGGCAAGCAGGGAGCGGGACCGTTGAATTCAGTGCGCGATTCTGAGCTAGCTTCGCTTCAGGTTTTGGGCATCGTGATTCTTCGCCTGCCATGAAAGAGGCCATCGACAGAGTAGGCGCCGGCCCTTAAGAGAGCTACTGCCGCGCACAATGCTGCAAGTCCGCTGCTGGTGATCGGCTCCGAACGAGACACGAATATCAATGCAACGATCAAACTGCCAGCAAGCGCGGCGGAAACAGATGTGAAGTATCCGAGCCCTATGAGGATTGCCAATACCATAATCACAACTGAAAGTGAACTGAGCCTTCCCGTTGTCCGGTACAGGCTCTCGATCAGAAGGCCAACCGCGGCCGTGCCACGCAGGATTAGCAAGCCCAGCCCTGTTCGGCTGTGCGAGAAGTTCAATAGCATGCACTGACGGTAAGGCATCAGCGCCAGACTTCCAAGCTCACGAAGAAGGGCCGGCAAACAACACTTTCGGGTTAACACGTTTCAACGCAAGATGCTAACGTATTGTCACGTCCAATGCGGCTTCAAGGGATGAATAAATCACTCGCTATCATTGCGGATAGGAGGTCCAATGGCGATTCTCAGCCCCATACGGGTACTGTGCGTCGATGATCATCCCCTTATGCGTGACGGCATCGCCTTTGCCCTCCAGTCTCAGAAGGACATGAAACTTGTGGGCGAGGCGGTCGACGGTGAAGGAGCGCTGCGCCTGTATCGCGAGCTTCGACCCGACGTAACCCTGATGGATCTACAGATGCCCGGCATGAATGGGATCGCAACGATTGAGGCTATCAAAAGAGAATTTCCGAAGGCCAGGATTGTTGTTCTCACCACCTACTCGGGAGATGTGCAGGCTGCGCGCGCCCTGAAAGCCGGCGCCGCGGGATACCTGCTGAAGAGCATGCTGCGCAATGAACTCATCAGCACGATCAGAGTCGTGCACGGCGGCGGACGGAGAATACCACCTGAGATTGCCTCAGAACTTGCCGAACATATATGCACAGACGCTCTATCCCAGAGAGAGCTTGAGGTAATCAGAAGCGTTGCCGCCGGGAACTCGAACAAGGTTGTGGCCGATGAGCTATCGATTTCAGAAGACACAGTCAAGGGCCACATGAAGAGCATACTTTCCAAGCTTGGCGCAAATGATCGGACGCATGCGGTCCTCATTGCGATGAAGCGCGGGATCCTCGATGGCTAGGTCAATTCGACGTCGCGTGTTCGGGCTCGTGAATGTGAGAGCGCTGCGTTCTGTTCTATTGTTGTCTTTGCTAAAGCTAACTCGGTTATCAAGTTGGTTTGGGGCAAACACCTCCATTATGCGGCGGATCGGCAGGCGGGCAGAAAGACTCCTGATTGTGTTCTGCCTGATCGCAGTCGTAGATTTCCCGCTGGCCGGCCAGAATCCGTCGATAACCAGCGTTCAGGTAGGCCAGGATGGCTGGGGCTTTAAGCAGGGAGCACCGGAAGATGCGATTGGCCTGGCGCAATCCACCGATGGCTTCCTTTGGATTGCAACCCCGACAGGTTTAGTTCGTTTTGACGGGGCCCGATTTGAGACTTTTCGTTCACCATTTGGCGATCAACTGCTTTCGACCAACATTTTTGGCGTCTTCGCGTCACCCACTGGCGGACTTTGGGTAGGTTATGCATTCGGAGGGTTCAGTTTTTTGAACCATGGCAGAGTGACTAACTACGGTGGTGAGATTGCCGCATCAACAGGCTCCGTAAGCAACTTTGCCGAGGACCGGAATGGGATCGTATGGGCCGCCTCGAGCAGCGGCTTATGGCGATTCGAGCACGCGCGTTGGCAGCACATTGGAACGGAGTGGAACTTCCCGCCGGGAGTTGTCGGTGACATGGGATTCGACCGGCAGGGCACGCTTTGGATATTGACGGGCTTGGCATCTGCTGGAAGGACCAGGCAGATTCTGTACCTCTCTCCGGGAGCAAATAAGTTTCATGTGGTCGGGGGGAAATTGAGCAGCTATGGATTCACGTTGGACGCAGATGGAAATGTCATAACCAGCGCCGCAAGCGGCTGGCCGCTACGCCAATCGCGAATGGGTTCCGACAGCCAGCCGCCCAGCTATCCGGTTCTCAAGAACGATTGTCTGGCAATCACGGATCGCGCCAACAGCATCTGGAGTGTGAACAAAGCTGACATCCTAACTCGCGTTCCTAAGGCAGGTCAGGTGCTTGACGGCATGTGCAAGTCATCCGTGGAGCACGCTGACACTTACGCGATTACTCCAACTCCGAATGGGAAGCTAGTTGATCGAGAGGGCAATTTATGGCTTGGGAATGACAATGGAATCCATCGGCTCTTCTATAGTCCGCTTATCCGCCATCCAGTTCCAAGGAGTCTTGACGCAGCCTGGGGTTTCACGGTTGTCCCCGACGATCATGGAGCAGTGTGGATTGAAAATGGCCGCGCTCTCTATCGTGTTTCGAGCGGCAAACCAAGGTTTTGGAAATCGACGCCTGTCGCCGAGGAATTCGCCTATCGCGCGCCAGATAAAACATATTGGTTTGGCGGAGACGATGGTCTGCTCCATCTTGTGGGCGCTAGGCTGATCCGCGCGCAACTCCCCGCTGAATTAGAAGCCGCAAAAACCTTTCTCCAGGCGATTACCGAAGATGAATTCGGTGGAATGTGGGTATCGGCGGGACGCCACGGGTTGTATCGGCTTGCGAACGGCGTATGGACGCCCTATGGCGGCCGCAAAGATCTCCCGCGAACAGGCGTGTTGGCGGAGTTTACCGACAAACTTGGTCGTGTGTGGTTCGGCTATACCAAGAACACTTTGGCGGTACTGGACGGCGACAAGGTCCGGGTATTTGGTCCGGGCGATGGGCTAAACGTAGGGAATGTGACCGCGATCTCCGGACGCGGGGAAGAGATCTGGATTGGCGGGGAGTTCGGCTTGCGGCAATTCGATCATGGCAGCCTCCATACAATCACAGCGGTGAATGATGAGTGGCTCCGAGGGATATCTGGGATTGTAGAAACTGCAAATGGCGATCTCTGGCTCAACGGGCTGAGCGGAATCCTGCATATCTCCCGCTCAGAGATCATGCAGGCGCTCAGGAGCAACGCCTATCGTGTGAAAGGCGAACATTTTGGCAGGCGCGATGGACTACCTGGAGCTACATTCCAGGTGCGGCCACTCAACACTGCGGTTGAAGGCACCGATGGGCGATTGTGGTTCACGGGAAATGGTGGCGTGGTAAGCCTAGACCCGAATCAAGCTGAAAAGCGAACGACATCATTTCCGATCAATATTCAGTCAGTCTCCGCCGATGACAAGTTTTACGATCTGGCTTCTCCTTTGAAATTTCCGGCACTCAGCTCCAGCGTGCAGATCAGCTATGCCGCGGTCAGCCTTTCCGATCCAGGAGCCGTCCGGTTTCGTTACAGAATTCAAGAGACCGATAAGGACTGGCATGAAGCGGCTGCGGCCGATCCTGTCAGCTACCGCAACCTTGGGCCTGGTTCGTACCACTTCATTGTTGAGGCTAGCGATTCTAGCGGCTCGTGGTCTGACAAAGTGGCAACACTGGATTTCACGATTCTGCCTGCCTACTATCAGTCCTGGTGGTTTCTAGGATTATGCCTGCTCTCGGGACTCTTTCTCATTTGGACCATGGTCACCATTCGACTTCGCCAGAAAGGTGAGGAGATTGCCGCGCTTGCGCGAGAGCGGACGAACGAACGTATTCGCATCGCGCGAGATTTGCACGACACGCTTTTACAGTCGGTTCATGGGCTGATGCTTCGCATCCACTTTGCCACGGAAGCGCTTCCTGACAATGAGCCTGCACGCCAGGAACTGCAGGCTGCGCTAGCCCGCGCGGACGATGTAATTGTGGAAGGGAGGCGGCGGGTCGAGGACTTGCGCGAGGAGGTTCCTGACGCCACGGACTTCACGGCCGTCTTGGCTGAATTGGGTCAGGAGTTAGAGATCCAGAAGGAGATGAGTTTCCAAGTGACGGAAGAAGGCGAACGTCGGGAGCTCAATCCTGCTGCTCGAATTGAACTATATAAAATTGCTCGGGAAGCACTGAGAAATACGCTTCAACACTCCGGCGCCACAGGTGCGGTGATCGCTCTCAGTTATGGAAGCCTGGAGTTCATTATGAAAGTGAGCGACAACGGGGTGGGGATTTCTCCTTCAATCTTGAATGAGGGGCAACGGCATGGTCATTGGGGTTTGATCGGCATGCGGGAACGCACGTCTACGATGAAGGGGAAAATCGAGATTTGGAGTTCGCCGAGTGAGGGGACGGAAATTGAGCTTTGCATTCCCGCGAAGGTCGTATACCGTTTCCCAGGGCGCGGCGCCAGGCTGCTGCGTCTTCTAACCTATTACCGGCCAGACGTTGAGGATTCCGCACCAAGAAAGCGAGAAGGCTAAGTGTTTCATCCCACCCTAAAGTAGTGAAATGCGTGACGACTATAGGGAGTTTGCAAGATCGGCATGTGCGTCGACAATGGATCCATGTCTACTCATTCCAAGATCGCATGTCATCGAACGGCCTCCCGGCGGCAACATTGATTCTTCAGGGCAGTTCACTTCCCAAGCGCCGGACAAGGTCGACATGAATAAAACGAATGCATCAACCTCAGCAAACTGAGTTGAACGGAATCGAGGATAATTCATGCAGAAGGAAGCAGCAGATTCCCCGTTACTCCCAATGATCGGAAATTACAATCCACCAGGAAAGACCCAGTCTCTTGCCGCAGAAGTTGAATTAGAGTCATTGATCCGGGAAGAGCTCGCCCGCATTCTCCGGAGCCGTACCTTCAGATTATCGAACAGGTTGAAACGCTTTCTTCGCTTTGTGGTTGAGGCAACATTGGAAGGCCGGGCAGATTGCTTAAAGGAATATGTGATTGGGACCGAGGTATATGACCGTAAACCACCCTATGAGCCTAGTCAGGATTCCATCGTTCGAACGGAAGCTCGGCGGCTGAGAGGAAAGCTTAAAGAGTATTACGAAACTGAAGGCGGGAATGACCCGCTCTTGATCGACTTTCGTGCTGGAAGTTATGTCCCCGTATTTGAGCGTCGCGAACAGTTGAACTCCGATCCTTCGCCGACTGATCGGGCGGTGGAGTCCGCTGCCGCTGCCCTCCCGGATGTTCTCGTCGTGGTGATGCCATTCAACGACTTATCCGGAGATGCTCTTGCGAAGCATTACGCACGAGCCATCTCCGAGGGCATTGCACGCCATCTTCGCAAACCCCTCCCAGATTCCGCGACCAAGGTGGCACATGTTGCCATGGCCAGGGAGCTTTTCCACGGGGACGGGATATGAGCACAATACTGTCGAACCCGTAAGATCAGAGAAGCCGCGCGGTGTTTCCCACTTAGGACACGAAGGCTAGGTTCAATGTTTATTTTCCTCCAGGTGGCTGCTCACGACGAACGTGGCCACTGTGCGCTTCTCCTGTGAAAGTTCAATCCCCAACATCTTCTGAACCGTCGCCGTTACGAATGCCGGTTCTTTTGACGGTAAAGGAAAGTCGGCATCGAAGGTGCCGGAAACGTGAGTCTCGTTGACCACGGGAGTGTCAAGATAGTCTTCGAGAGCGCCTGCAATATCGTCGAGCGAACTGTTCACAGCCACAAAGCGGCCATGCTCGACACCGGCGCTCGGCGGAGTAGCAGTGGATGCTGTGAGCTGAAGTAGCTTCGCGGTATCTGTGGTCGACTTCATTACAAGAGCGTTCCGAGCTACGTCATGCCCAACTACATCGAGCTTCAGGGCCTTGGAGACCGCGGCTCGAATCACGGGTGCGATGATTGAATTGTCCAGTCCATCTGTTTGGAGAGCAAAGTCGTAATCGTCCGCGAGCTTCGGCCCCGCAAATGTGAACCGCCTAAGCGGAAGGTTGTAGGCCTGCAATAGGAGGAACGTCTCGTCCACTCCATACCACCAGTAGTTGCCGGCCAAGTCATGCTTCATCATGAACTGCTTGCTGCTGCTTTGCTGAGACGGAGTCACCGATATTTCGAAGAGCGGAAATGCTTTCTTTGCCATTTGTTCTTGAAGTGAAGGCCCGGAGATTGCCGGAGCTGCCGCGGGAGAAGACGAACCCTGAGCTTCGGATTCGCCAGACGGATGAGATGGCCGTTTCGCGCCGGCCAGCGAGGTCAGGCTGTCGGCAGTGAGATGCTCCGGAGTGGTCACGGATTCTATTCGACCCGATCCATCAACAACGATTGTCGCGGGTCGCTCCGTGACTCCGTAAGACTTGAAAGTCGCCTTACTTGGATCCAATGCGATCCAACTCGCCATCTTTCTTCGGCGAATGAAATTCTCGATTGTCTGCGGATCTTCGTCATCAATGGCGATGAAGATAACCTTCTTTGGATCGACGGATGCGGCCAGTTGATTCAGGTAGGGAATTGATTGGACGCATGGGCCACACCATGTCGCCCAGAATTCAAGCACGACGGTCCTTCCCTTGAGTGATGGCCAATCCGTGTGCGTTCCCGCAGGAGCCTGCAGAAGCTTTTCGAATTGCAACTTTGGCGCCGCGATGCCGGCTTTAGGGAGAGCCAGCAGTGACGAAGCAAAGAAGAATAGCAAAACGTAACAAATTGATCTGTAAGTCATGGATATCATATTTATCCTTTTCGACAGAGTTAGATGGCCTGGTTAGTGCCCGAAGCTTTCGGCGTCGGTTGAGACTTTGCCTCGAAACTCCCAATACACGACTGCCGAATACATCAAAGCCAGGGTGATGCCGATGGACCACCAGACGAGCCCGACCGAAAGAGTGTGAGGACTCGAAACGGCTCGATCGATGGTCAGGCTCTGTCCCTGGGTCCCAACCGCGGGAAGCAGAACAGGGAAGAGGCCGGTTGCGGCTCCCACCAGCATGGAGACAAGATAACCGCACGATGAGAAAAATGCTTGAAGCGGCAAGCGCCTTGCCATTGCGGTGCGCATGACTCCAAGACTGACAATGACCGCGACAGGAACCAGGAGAGCGACCGGGTGTCCTTTGTAATTGTCGAGGGACGCAGGACGCGCCAGCACCGTCGCTGGAATACCGATCGTGGTGAAGACTACCGTGCCAACCCAGAGCCGGCGGGCAACGCAGCGGGCACGGCGATCGAGATCTCCTTCAGTCTTGAGGGCCAGATAAAGTGCCCCATGCAGGGCAAGCGCAACAAAAGCAAGGTCGCCCCCCAGGACCGTATACCAGTCAAGGATTCCTGGATGAGCGCCGGTTCGCCAGTCTGTCCAGAGAGGGAGGAAGAAGTAGTTGTCCGCACCCAGTGGAACTCCGCGCACGACATTGGCGAGGGCTGCGCCAAAGAAGATTGCCAGTAACGCACTTGAGACGCTGAAAAGGGTATCGAAGAAAGTGCGCCAAAGCGCACCGACAAAGTGGCCACGAAGTTCGATGCTGAGGCCGCGGAGGATGAGCAACCAGAGGACGATCATGAGCGGAAGATAGAAGCCGCTGAATGCCGAGGCGTAGAGGAGCGGGAACGCGAAGAACAATGTTCCTCCCGCGGCGAGGAGCCAGACTTCGTTGCCATCCCAGACGGGTCCGATGGCCCGCAGTGCCTGCACGCGCTCAGGCTCGCTGCGGGCTACGATGAGATAAACTATGCCGACGCCGAGGTCGAAGCCATCCAATACTACGTAGGCTGTTAACATCAACGCGACGATCCAGAACCAGAGGGTTCCCATTGGGCATGCTCCTTATGCGGTGACGGAATCCAGATGCGTGGAGTGTTTGGCAACGGACGGCCCGGACTGAATGTGGTTGTAGACAATGATGATCCATAACATCGAAAGCACGGTGTACATGCCGAGGAACCCCAGCAGTGTGAAGAGGCTGTTGCCGGCAGATACGTGGGTTGAGTAACCCTGTGAGGTGCGAATCAGCCCATAGACAAGCCATGGTTGACGTCCTATCTCGGCGGTCATCCAGCCGGCGGTCGTGGCGATGTAAGGCAGCGGCCAGCTAAGCAGGATGGGCCATAGAATCCACCGGGATGAGTAGAGTTTCCCGCGCCACAGCAGAAAGGCGGCGACGCCCATGAGCGCGCAGAACCAGGTTCCAAGCCCGACCATGATGTGGTAGCTGTAGTACAAGAGCGGCAGCGTGGATGGCCACTGGTCTCGCGGAAAATGGTCCAGGCCTTCAACCTCCGCGGCGGTGGTTCCATAGATCAGGAAGCTCAGGACCTTGTTCACGACCAGAGGATTGTCGATTGTTTGAGTCTCGTAGTTGGGCTGTCCCATGAGGACCATTCCAGCGCCCTTCTCGGAATGAAACAGGCCCTCCATAGCGGCAATCGCGGTAGGCTGATTCTTCGCCATGAACTTGCCGTGCAGATCGCCGGTAGGAAAGACCTGGAGGGTGCAAGAGATGACTCCAGCGACCACGCCTAGCCTGAGAAAAAGGCGGCCATAGGGGCCTTCACGCTCCTGCAACACGTAGAGCGCACCAACCGCAGCCATCACGAAGGAAGCCGTGACGACTGCCGCACACATGTTGTGCGCATATTCAAGCAACGCCCATGGATTGAGGAGAAGCTGGCTGAAGCTAGTTACTTCGTACACACCATTCGAGAGAAGTCTGTAACCTACCGGGTGTTGCATCCACGCGTTTGTGACAATGATGAAGAAGCCGGAGATCCATGAGCCAACAAAGACAAGGAAGACAGTGAGCCAATGCATGCGGCGTGAAAGGCGCTTTTCACCGAAGAGAAAGAGCCCGAGAAATGCGGACTCGAGGAAGAAAGAAAAAACTCCTTCCATCGCGAGGGGCATGCCGATAACTCCGCCAGTGCGGCGTGAAAACTCCGACCAGTTAGTCCCGAACTGAAACTCCATGGGAATTCCCGTGACGACGCCAAGAACGAAATTAATGGCGAAGATCTTTGCCCAGAAACGAGCAGCGACGTCGTACTTGTCACAATCCTGTCGGTTGGCGCGGAGAGTCAGGGTCTTGAGAACAACGATGAGCAGCGCCAGCCCCATGGTGAGCTGTGGAAAGAGATAATGAAAAGTGACGGTAAACGCGAAGTGAATCCGGTGAAGTGCGAGCGCGTCCAAAAGTGCCTCCAAGGAACATGACTCGCCAGACAGCGTAGCCACAACTGCGTTTTACGTTGATCGTGAGAGCCCTTGCTAAACAGAATTGCGTTGCCGCATTCAGTGAAGACTTTCGAATGATTCCTTCCGCATCTGCTGCATCGTATTCCGAACCGCGCGCCGGGCCCTGTACAATCTCGCCTTGGTTGCGGCGATGGAGAGCCCGGTCACGGCGGCTAACTCATTGAGTGGTCCGTCTTGAATTCGATATGCCTCCATCACAACGCGAAGGGAAGCAGGCAAGCATGTAACAGCTTGATGAATCTGGAATTGCATTTCTCGTTCAAGTAGTTCCTGTTCAGGATTGTTTGAAGGTTCCGCGAATTGCCACGGACGCTGCCAATCGGAGCTGTAACGGTCATCTAAAGAAGCGACTGTCGCGCGCTTTCTCTTCCTGATCATCATCAGTGTTGTGTTCAACGCAATCCGAACCAGCCAGGTAGAAACTGCCGATCGCCCCTTGAAAGTCTTGATGTGGATGAATGCCTTGATAGAACATTCCTGCAATGCATCCTCGGTGTCGTGCCTATTCCCGGTGATCCGATGCACTGTTCGACCGAGCATCTTCTGATGACGGATAAAGAGCTCAACAAAGGCTGCATGACTTCCTGCCTGCGCGCTTGCAACTAACTCCCCATCACTTACTGCTGAGGGCCGGCTGCAAGGCTGCACATCTCCGGTTTCGTTCGTGATGTACATGAAGTCCTCCTTTTTCAAGCCGCCTGGTTTTCATTGGAAGCGATCCCACCGCGTGACAAAGAACTCCTGCAATCGGCTCAACAGCAGTGAACATTGGAAGCGATTGGCGTTGGTTTATCGCGTCAGCCACTCTGGCTTGGATGAGCCACGAGGAACCAGGACAGTCCGAAATACGCCGGGGGTACGGGACATAACTACCTGTTCCGTGATTCCCTGGTAGGTGCCCATCGGAGTTTCAGCGGTGAACAGATCGGGAGGGACCCTCTTATGTTCGTCGCCTGAACCCGCAGTCTCCCGTGCGTAAGATTTATCGAAGATACCGAGTGCGAGCTGCCACAACACCGTTCTGGTCAGGCTTACGACGACGCGATAGCTGCCTCCTTCGACAGCACGACGCCGGAGAGCTGCCAGAATGCCGACAGTCCCGAGCCAGCCCACAACGTAATCGCATATGGGCACAATGGGCGGTCCTTGCGGCTGGTTTGGAGTGCCTTCGAGTGCGAAAATTCCCGCAACAGCCGCGCCGATTTCATCGAAGCCAAGCCGGTTTGACCATGGACCATGTTCTCCGTGGAGGACAACGCTGGCATGAATAAGTCCGGGGCGCTTGCCACAAAGCTCCTCCGCGTCGAGACCGTTATGCTTGAGGAAGCCCGGGCGCTTGTTGGCGAAGAAGACATCGGCATCCTCCAAAAGGTGATCGAAGATCGCGCGATCCTGCTGTGAACCATCAAGAATCGTGGAGCGCATCCCGAGTTGTGTCGTCCAGTAGAAGCTCTCGACCTCGGTATCATTCGGTCTCCAGATGTTGAGGACGTCGGCGCCATAAAGAGCAAGATCCCGGCCGATAGCTGCACCGGCAATGACGTGTCCCATCCCAAGCGCACGGATACCGTCTAATGGACTTGTCGCGCTGGGAGCGAATGGATTTGGCTCGCTTTCGCCAATCTTTTCCAGCGTAATCAAAGGCATTTTAGAGAGCACTTCTTTGTACTGAGGTTCGCGACGGAACTCCTCATTCGAGCGCACCATCCCCATGACAATTCCACGTTCCGCGGCGGCCGCTTCCAATTCCTCACCGCGCCATTGCAGGATGGCGTTTCGAACGGATTCGGTGCTATCGCTGCATCGCAGGAAGTTCAACGTGTTTGTACGTAGGCGAGGATAGAAATTGAGCGGCAAGACATGCCGGCCATCCCTTGTCTCGTGAAAGAGAGGGAACTTCATAAAGGGATTATCTTCATTGACGCCCATCGCAGGCCCGCGACCGTTGATCGTTTCCCACTTGCCTTCAAAGAAGCCGCAGAAACGTTGCAGCGCCTTGCGAACATCTACTGAAATGTCCTGGCCCTCCCCGGTTCTGTCCTTCCAGACTGCCGCAATGGCAACGGACTTTGCAGCAAGGCCGAGCGCAGCCATGGTTGCAAAACGAATAGGGCTGGGCACTATCGGATCGCTGCCATAGAAAGCAAGCGCTCCGCCACTATCCTCCACGGTCATGCAGACATCGGCAAGAATCTCGTTCACGCCGCCATGAAAGTCGTAGTCCGGCGATGTCTCTGGCTGGCTTAGCTTCTTCTCAAGTGTCGACGTCAAGAAATCAGGCGTGCTGGTCATGTTCTTTCACTCCTCTGGCGGATGGGTGGCGTCTTGGCGAGTTGGGCTTGCGGAATGAATGCCGAAAATTACTTCGCTCCGTCAATCGGTTCCACATAGGCAATGCCGGTCAGGTTTCCTTGTGCGGCGAGCAGCATCTTTGCGTTTGTCCCATTAAGATTCGCGCTGTATACAGATCCGGCAAGATCGGTCACAAACATCCGTTCTCCCTTCAGATCCAGGGCCAGGCCGATCCCTTCCATGAGGTGTGTAACAAGAATTTCAGATTCTGCGTGGGAGTCAGGTGCCGTGTCTATCGAAGCGCGGTTGACCGTGTTACCGCGCGGTGGATCTCCGCGATCAGTCCAATACAGCATTCTGTTCAGTGGATCAAGATCGAGATCGATTGGCTCGGGAAGATCTGCAAACATCAACTCAACATCGGTGCGGGTCGCCGGCGTTTCACCCGTGGGAATGTCAATGCTGGCGCGGAAGATGCGCCCTTCGCCTGCATTGTCTGCTCCTTTCTGTGTCCAGTAGATTTTGCCGCCTTCCGGATCGACCGCGATGCCCACGCACCATCGGGCCGGTTCGCGGCGATCAGCATCGCCCTGTCCCGTTCGCACAAGAGTCTCGATCGCTGAACCGTCGAGATTGCATCGCATGACCCGCATACCTTCGCGATCGCACCAATAGAGCTTTTGAGATTTCGGTTCGATCTGAATTTGCTTTGGTGTGAAAGTTCCTCCTGGCGGAACGATAACGGTAATATCTGCACCATCAAGATTGGAGCGATAGATTGCCCCGTCATTCGCTGCGGGGTTCCCCATGTTGGTCCAGTACAGATGTTCTCGTGCGGAGTCAACCGCTAGGCCGTCCGGATGCTTCTGCCCCCCAGCGATGATCGCCTTGAGGTCCGAGCCATCGGGGTTGGCGGACAAGACGCGGCCAGCCCCAAGGTCGAGAAAGAATATCCGCGGACTCATGAGTTTCCTGTTTGTCGTGGTCTGTTTGAGGCTTTCAATCGTGGACATGTTCAAATCTCCATTCCTGCATCTGGGTTGGGCGATTGCTAGAGTCCTGCCTTTGCGCGCAGCGCGAGAAGGCCCAGGAGAATTTCGTTTTCCTTGTTGGTTAGCTCGTCGACAGAGTGTCCATCCGCTTCATGGAGGACACCGTCGACGACAGTCTGCTTGAGGGCGTCGGTCACATTTGGAGAGCCGAGCGAAGCAATTAAACTTGTAAGCGGGGGCATAAGGTGTTCCATGAAATGGTGAATGCCGCCCGGTCCACCGCCAAGGTGCCACTGGAGACTGGGGCCCATCACACCCCAGCGCAACCCAGGTCCATAACAGATAGCGATGTCGGCGTCTTCAACACTAAGTACGCCGTCGTTGACGAGACACAGTACCTCTTTATAGAGGGCTGCCTGGAAGCGGTTGGCTACATGCCCTGGAAGCGCCTTGTAGAGGCGGATTGCCTTCTTTCCGATTGACGAGTAAAACTCCATCGCTCGCTGAATGGTCTCGTCGAATGTCTTTGCTCCACCTACGACTTCCACCAGGGGAATCACGTGTGGCGGGTTGAAGGGATGACCGATCACACAACGTTCGGGGCGCTTGCAGCCGGACTGGATCACATCCATGGTCAGTCCGGAAGAGCTCGAGGCAATGATGGAATCAGGCGGGGTTGCGTCGTCCATTTCGGCAAACAGCTTGATCTTGAAATCTGGACGCTCGGGACCATTTTCCTGGACGAAGTCTGCGTTGGCGAGAGCCTCCTGCATGTTGACGGTAAACTTGAGCCGGTCCATGGAAGCCTTCGGAGCCAATCCGTAGGAAGCCAGCAATCCCCAGGCCTCCATTACATAGGTCCGAAGATTAACTTCTGCATTCGGCGCGGGATCTGTAGCGGTGACATCAAATCCACGCGACAGATAATACGCGGCCCAGCTTGCACCGATAACGCCGGTGCCTACAATTGCGATTGTTTGAATTGGCTTGTTCGACGACATTCTTTGTCTCCCTTTTTGGGGTTTAGAAGCTGGACAGTTGAGATCAAAGAGCGATTTGTCATGATGATTCGCTGGTATCGTTTTGATTTAGCTTTGCAAATCCGGCGTCCCGATGGAAGGTGAGGAACAGTCATCTGACAGTTATATGGTTCCGGACAATTCCGAGTTAGACGAGCGCATCTTCAAGTTATGCCAAGATGAATTCAGTCGGCGCGATGCTTCACAATCAGACGGGAACCGCGCTGCCCCGTGCAGTAAGTCCAGACCCATTGCACAAATACGCTGACTCGAAGGCTTGACTGGGCAAGAAACTGCAGATGAATGGCAGCCCAGACGAGCCATGCAACAAACCCACTCATATGGACCTTGCCGCTCTGCAATACGGCAAAACCCTTTCCGACCACCGAAAGGTTTCCTTTATCGAAGTAACGGAAAGGCCGAGGTGGAGTCTTACCGGCGATGCGTCTTTCGATAAGCTTGCCGGCATAGTGTCCCTGTTGCATCGCGACCTGCGCTACTCCAGGCAATAGCTTGCCATCTTGTTCCAGGCTTGCCGTGTCCCCTACGACAAAGATCTCAGGGTGGTCCTGCACGGATAGATCATGCCTGACCTTCACACGCCCAGCACGGTCCATCTCCGCATTCAGCCATTTTCCTGCGGGGGAAGGTGCGACTCCAGCAGTCCAGATGACGGTCTTGCTTGCAATACGTTTCCCGGCGACCAACACGCCTTCTTCGTCGATTGAATCCACACCCTCTCCGAGCAACACTTCGACACCGAGCCGTTGCAGGCGCTTCAAGGCGACCTCGGAAAGATCCGGCGCAAATGCGCTGAGTGGGCGGACACCCATATCGATGAGAACGATCCGCGCGGAACGAGGATCGATCCGTCGAAAGTCGCGTTTGAGAGTGCCCCTGACCATGACGGCGATCGCGCTGGCCATTTCAACTCCGGTCGGTCCAGCGCCCACCAGAATGAAGGTCAATAAATCCTTGTGATGCGCAGGATCCTCCTCGGCCTCGGCCATTTCGAATGCCAATAGAATCTTGTTTCGAATGGCGACAGCATCCGAAAGGCTCTTCAGTCCCCGCGCATATTTCTCGAACTCGTTATGCCCGAAGTAACTGTGGGTTTGCCCAGTTGCCAGAATCAGGTAATCGTATGAGACAGGTACGTCGGTGCGGTCCTGATTCGTGACGATAACCTGCCTGGAGGCGACATCGACTCCGGTGACGGTACCGAGCACGACAGTTGTGTTGGAATTGCCCCTTAAGATACCGCGGATAGGGGAAGCGATTTGGCCAGGCGTGAGCACCGAAGTTGCAACCTGATAGAGGAGCGGCTGAAAAAGGTGATGGTTCACCCGATCGATCAGAACCACCTTCACTGCCGCGTTCTTCAAGGCACGGGCGGCAGCGAGACCACCAAATCCGCCGCCAACGATAACAACCACATCTTTTTGTTCGGGCATTTTAGTCTCACCAACATTTGCGCGTTGTTCGTTCTGCTTGATTAACCATCTCAGTTGTAGAGTCTCGTGGGCAGGTGTGGAGCTGTCATGTAACGGTGAGGAAGTTCATTTCAGATACAAGGACGGATCATCGGAAGGTAAAGCACG
Source organism: Occallatibacter sp. (assembly GCA_049518435.1). Lineage (GTDB taxonomy): Bacteria > Acidobacteriota > Terriglobia > Terriglobales > Acidobacteriaceae > Telmatobacter. The sequence continues at coordinate 19,065 of JBEKRU010000062.1, forward strand.
CATGAAGATCGGAAATGGAGAGTATGCTGGTTCCATCCTGTTTACAGAGGCTAGCCGGTGCCATTTTTCGCGCCGCTTAGTTGCCGATTGTTGCCGACAACGCACCGCGTTTTAAGATTGCGCGCAGCTCTTTGCGGCAAGCCATACTGAAGATATCGAGCGGCTCTCCCTTCGCAGCTAGTGCGGCAGAACGCAGCTGTTCGACGGTCAGGTTCGGTTCTCCGTAGCGCGAGACAATGCGCCTGACGAATGCTTCGGCGGCATGCACAACCGGCTCGGTGGCCATCAGTCTTATACGGCTGACGAATGCATAGAGCGTTACGAGTTCATCCATATCTTCCAGATCGCGTGTTACCGATTTCGCGTAGATCCGGGATGCCTCGTTGATGAAGTCGGAGTAAAGAGTCTCTCGCTGGGAAATCTGCCTGTTCAAGAGGTCGCGTCGCGTGACGCTGCGCTGCAAAATGAAGTTGCTCAGTATCGGTGCAAGCGCACCGACCGAAGAGCCTCCGAGAGCGGCCATTGCACTGATGATTGCCTGGTCCACAGAAGTTCGTTCACCTCGGAGTCATCTCGGGATCTGGCCGATGGTACGAGTTAGTTCTGCCTGCGCCAACGAAAGCCCGAGGGCGGCTTCGAGAAGCGCCGCCTTTGCAGAAGCCTCCTTTGCGTGGGCCTCTTCGCGCGCGGAGGCGAGAGCAGCATCCTGCTCAAACTGCCGATCTGCCAATCGGGCAGCTTCTGCTCTCACATCGAGAGCTGCCTCCACTACGTCAACCATGCTCTGCGACTGCTCCAGCTTGTCGTAGGCAGTTTCCACCTGCACCGTCAATTCATCTTCGGCCCTGGCGAGTGTGAGCTCCGCTTCTGAGAGCACTGTCCGCGAGTCCTTGATCTCTCCGTTGCGTCTTCCACCGTCGAACAGGTCATAGCTCAGAGTGAAGCCAAAGGTTCCGAAGTTGTGGACTAATAGCGGGACACCGCTTTGATAGCTATAGCGCGCCAGCCCCGTCACGTCGGGAATGTAAGCGTCTTTTGCCGCAGCCAAGCCTGCTCGTGCTCTGATCACCGCTTGCCGTGCCGCCCGGATTGCTAGGCTCTGCTCTTGCGCTATGCGGAGGTACTCCTCCAGGGTGGGGACAGCGATCGATGTTGCCGCGGTATCCTTGTCCAGTCTGAGCCGTGAACCTAATGGCAACCCAAGCAGGTCGTCAAGGTCCAGAGTCAGGTCGTGGAGTTGCAGTTCCTGTGTTAAAGCAGCTTGCCTGGCGTCGAGAAGAGCTGCGCGGGTTTCAAGCGCAGTTACCTCGAGAGTGCGTCCTTGGGCCACAGCGGATAGAGCTTCCTGAACTCTAAGCTGGCAGGCGTCTGCCTCTTGCCTCGCGGCTTGCAGCCTGAGTTCTCCAACGAGCAAGCCATAGTAAAGTTGACGGACCTTGAGAGCAACCTCAGTTTCAGCTTGGTCGAGTTGGATCTTGGCCGTATTGGCATCCGCAGAGGCTGCGCGGTTTAATTCGTGAATTTTGAACATCTGCGTCAGAGGCTGTTCCAATCCAGTTCCGCTGGTGTACGCCGTGTCCGATCCCTGACCGATGAAGAGACTCTTCCCGGGGATTGCGCCGGTGGCTGCGGGAACGCCGAAAGCCCCAGCCGGAATCTCGACACCCGCAAGTTCAGTGACATGCAATAGGCTGGACTCGTTCTTGATGCGAGGAAAGTAGGTGGAGCGAGCTATCTCTTTCTTGTGCTCACTATCTATAACTGCAAGGTGAGCTATCTGGAGCGAACGATTCTGCTTGAGCGCGAGATCGATTGCCTGCGATAGGGTAAGCGGCACTGGAGCAGCGAGCTCTGCACCGGTCTGAGCATATGCTACATACTGTCCAAGCAAGGCAATGGCACATACGAGCTCCAGCAGTGGGGATTTTTGTAAAGTGCGCCGTATCCTAGTTGAGTGCATGGTCGATTCCTTTAGAACTCTACGATGCCGTCAGGCAGCATCGGTTGGAGCCGATGTGACTTGCCGGTATTGCATGGGAACGCGCTGCATGCAGGCGACAATTAAGAGGCAGCATACGACTGCCCACGCGACTAGAAGAAAGCTATCTCTGATGGCAAGGGTGAACGCCTGTTGCCTTACCTGCAGGCCCAGGATTTCAGCGGCCCTTTGCGTTGCCGTTGTCAATTCCGGAGCGCGGCTCGCCATGCCTGCGCACAGCAGGAAGAGTCTCCGTTGAGTGGAGGACTGGCCTGCCTGAATGCCAAGGCCCAATGCATAGGAATGGAATTGTTCGCGCGCAGAAATGAAGCGCTGCATGAGGGCGACGCCAGCTTCGCCCCCTAGCAATCGAAGCGTCTGAAAATAGCCAGCGAACGTCAACACGTCGATGGGGCGAGTGAGAGCGCCGGTATTAACAACCTCAAGAATGATGGCTCCCACCATTCCGTTGAAGGCTAGAGCGAGACCGATGGCCATCACTGCCTGCGACGATCGGAAATTATCACCCGACCACGCGGAAGATAGATTCGCATTCATGAGGCATGCACACGCAACCAGAGCAAAACCGGAAGCGACAATGAGTCTGGCGTCAACATATCTCAGCAGAAAGACAGCGAACACTCCGCATATGGCTTGTGCCAATGCCACTTCGAGCAACACTGGACCAGCCTGCAGCGGCAGGTAGCCCTTAATAGAAGCAAGGTAGCTGGGAATTGCCACAACCGTTGCAAGCATTACGAAGCGGAAGAAAATCAGGATCGCTCCGAGAAGCAGTGTGTTCCGTCGCAAAAGAAATCTGAAATTGATCAGCGGATTCGGCATTACGAATCGCCGTATCAATGTAGCAAGAAGAAGGAAGAACCCTGCTGCGATCAGTCCCACGATGGTGCCGGAGTTCAGCCAATCGAGACGCTGTCCCTGATCGAGTGCTATGTATAGTAGCGAGAAGCCAATGCTCGCATAGAGAAAGCCTCTCCAATTGGGCTTGGGCTGCCCTTCTTTAGGCTGCGGTAACGGTTGCCACGGCATTCCGAAGTAAGTGAGGCCCATCATTATCGGCGTTAGCACTACGCCGTTCCAGAAGATCCATCGCCAGGAAAGATGATTCGCAAACCACGCTTCGAGCGATGTTGCAAACGTAGTTGTAACAAGAATATCCATGGCATACATTGCAATTCCAAGCAGGACATATCGCATGGGAAGACTGCGCAGGACAAATGAAAGGGTCAGGGGATAGAACGTTCCGGCAGTGAGTCCAGCGAGCACCAATAGAGCCAGAAGGATGGGCAAAGTAGTTGTAAATGGGAGCAGAAAGCTAACCAGAGTGAACAATCCCGCGCTGGCCAATAGCACCCGCCGCGCGCCGAGAAGTCCGCCGAGATAGACAGAGAATGGACCAACGAACATCATGGCCGCATTGAATGCGGTACCGATCCACGAAGCTTCATCTGCGCCCAGATGCAAGGCGCCTCGCAAGTCCGGCAATCCCACGCTGATAAGGCGCCCAGTGCAGGTGGCGATTGAAGCGCCAAGCAGCACACCGAATACACCCAACACGGGGTAATGGGTTATCACCGCGGGTACTGCCGGTAGGGCCTGCGAAGATACAGTATTGGTCCGCTTCGGTGGAGCACTCATGAATGAGACTCCTTTTCCTTCGCGTCTTTCCCGGTAGCATGAATGGTTACGACCACGGAGTAACCTGGCCGCAACTGCCCTTGAAGAGGATGACCAGGATCGAGCGCGATCTTGACGGGAAGCCTCTGAACAACCTTTGTGAAATTGCCGGTGGCATTGTCCGGAGGGAGCAGCGCAAACTGTGAGCCGCTTGCAGGAGCAATTTCTATTACTTTTCCGTGAAGCACAATTCCGGGGAAGGCGTCGACCTTGATGTCGGTGATATCGCCCTCTCGGATGTTGGTCAACTGTGTCTCTTTGTAGTTGGCCTGGATCCAGACATCGCCTTTGACCAGGTCGACGACCGGCATGCCGGGCGCGAGCAACTGTCCTTCCTGCACATGACGTTCTCCCACTGCGCCGGCAGCGGGAGCGACGATCGTCGTGTAGCCGAGATTGACCTGTGCAACGACAATCGCAGCCTTCTTTGCCTCGATATCCGCATGGTACAGAGCGTCCCTGGTATCGAGAGCGAGTCGCTCGCGCTTCTCGGCCTCGAGCAGGCTGCGGCTGCTGGCCAATGCAGCTTGTGCACGCTCCAGTTCCGATTGATGGCTGGCAAGTATCCCCGCAAAGCGGTCCGCATCGGCAATTGCAATCTCCACCTGCTGATGGGTAGCAGCCCTTGCAGCCAAGAGGGCTTCTTCGCGCTTTCGTTCCAGCGCCGCTCGGTCTACATCGGGCTGAACCGCTGCAACGCCGGCCTTTGCAGCGTTGACGGCAGCAGCGGCTTGCGCAACAACTGCTTCGGCGTTTTGGATTTTCGCGTCCTGAATTCGTTTGGCGGATTGATTGTCATCGAACGCGGCCTGGGCGCCAGCCAAGGCTGCCCGGGCCCCGGCAAGGGCGGCCTGATAATCCTCGTCGTCGAGTTGCACAAGAAGTTGACCAGCTTTCACCGTTGCGAAATCATCGACTTCGACCTTGCGAACGGTGCCGGATACGCGCGTACTCAGTGGCGTCATATCCGCACGTACATACGCATCGTCTGTCCGCTGCGCAGTGCCGCTCCCTTCCCACGATGACCAGCAGCCTTCGATTGCGAAGACGAGGAGCGCCGCGATACCCAACGTAATTATGGGAACAACAATCGTTCGCTTTGACATTGTTTCGATGACTCCTGAATGCTGATCCCTTGGTTACTCTAGTCGGCACATCCGCCGCCTGATTCTCGCAGCTTGTATTCGCTAGCTTGTCAGAACCTTGAGAAAAATACAGCGCAGGTGACTGTTAGCTAACAGTCATCAAGGACGAGCGAAGGTAAACAACGCTGTGGATTGTGATCAAGAGTGGCGCCACGCCGAAACTGCGATCTCCTCACAGTTAGCTAGCGTCTCCTCACTCCCGCGGAACCGAACACAACGCTAGCATCAAGCAGAGTTAGTCCACAAAACCCCATGCATAGTTCATTTGCGGAGTCTCATCGCACGCCAGAAGGGTGTAACGGTTGATCAAAGTGATCGAATTCGTCGGGAAGGTAAGTCTGTTCGGGTTCAGGGTCATCTTCGATCTATTTCACCCACCATTTGAAGCAGGCCAGATTGGGAGACAACTGGCCGAGGCGGGCGCGAGATCTTTGCCTCTGGTGCTTGCTTCTGGATTTGCATTGGGAACCGTGATGACATTTCACACGCGCAGTACCATGATGATGTTCGGTGCAGGGGCCATGATCCCGACAGTGCAGGCAATTGCGTTCTTCATTGAGATCGGTCCGCTGGTTGCAGCGCTATTGCTCGCAGGCCGCGTCGGCTCGGGAATCGGCGCTGTGCTTGCCAACATGCGAGCAACCGAGCAGATCGACGGGATCGAATCGCTCTCGATCGACTCCTTCAAATTCCTGGTTGTACCCAGAGTTGTCGCATGCGTGCTGGCGTTGCCTCTTCTAACTATATTCATGGACTTTGCTGGACTTCTGGGAGGATTCCTCTCCGAGTATGCCGCATCCAGAGTCTCATTTCATCTCTTCATTGTGCGCGCATTCGCGGAAGTTGCCTGGTCCAACTTCATCCCTCCCACCCTGAAGACAGCCGTCTTCGGATTCATCATTGGAACCGTATCTACTTTCTTCGGCTACACCACCAACAAGGGCGCTCAAGGAGTCGGTGAAGCTGCGACGAACAGTGTAGTGGTGTCTTCGCTGCTGATCATCCTGGCTGACGTGGTGCTGATCAAGTGCATCTTCTTCGTCTTCCCAGAGAACGCCTTATGAACGTCAAAACCAAGGCCGCTGTGGTATTCGACTGTGTATCGAAGTCGTTCGGTCCGAAACAAGTATTGCGCAATGTATCTTTCGAAGTCGCCGCAGGGCAGGCGCTCTGTATCCTGGGCCGCAGCGGGACAGGGAAGAGCGTCACTCTCAAGCTTCTGATTTCGCTTCTCAAGCCGGACCAGGGAAAGATCTGGGTTGACCAACAGGAAGTCACGCGCTTGAAAGAGGCTGAACTGTCTAAGGTGCGCCGCAAGATGGGATTTCTATTTCAAGACGCCGCTCTGTTTGACTCCCTCACGCTCTATGAGAATCTGGCGCTTCCCTTGCAACGGCTGACCGACAAGACGCATGAAGATATCGACGAGATCGTCGACAGAGTTCTGGGGCAGGTTGGTCTCAGCAACGATAAGCGAAAGATGCCTTCGGAACTCTCGGGCGGCATGCGCAAGCGCGCCGGTCTTGCACGTGCGCTTGTCCTTGAGCCGAAAATTCTGCTGGCAGATGAACCAAGTAGCGGACTCGATCGCATCACCGCTGGCGAGATTGATGAATTACTGATCCAACAAAAGGCCGAACACCAGACGACCGTCATTGTTGTAACTCACGACGTTCATGGCGCCCGGCGTGTTGGAGACAGATTTGCCGTCTTTGATAAAGGCGACCTGGTCGCATATGGTACCGCAGCTGAAGTGGAACAGAGTGAAAATGAAACCGCGCGCAAGCTGATCTCGGAGAACTAGAACATGCGGAACAAGAATCTGATTGTCGGGCTATTCGTATTGACTGGTCTTGCGCTTTTCATGACCGGCCTGTTTCTGATTGGCAACCGTCATGAGGTCTTTGCCCGACACGTGGACTATTACGCAGACTTCACAAACCTCGCCGGGCTATCGAAGGGCTCCAAGGTACAGGTGGCAGGGATGGATGCGGGCCAAGTCCTTGATATCGCTGTGCCTGCTTCGCCGAACGCCCGCTTTCGCGTCAAAATCCGAATCAGTGAAGGCCTTCATGGACTTATTCGTACTGATTCGGTTGTGACGATCGGAACTCAGGGAGTCGTTGGAGAAACATTTGTGCTGGTTCATCCGGGAAGCGCCAACGCGGCCCAGGCCGCCGCTCTTGCGCTGCTTCCAAGTCGGGAGCCTCTCGATATCTCCAAACTTCTCGATCAGGGGCAGGCCTTGCTCAGCGATGTAGACGGTGCAATAAAGGACGCCGATGGAGTTGTGAAAGTCACAGGTCCCCGGCTCGGCTCAACTTTGGAGAACGCAAACACTGCACTCGCGAACGTCAACGATGTTGTGGTTGGCCTCAAGCAGGGCAAGGGCTCCGCTGGAATGTTTCTCCATGATGAGACCCTGGCGAAACAACTCCGTCAGACAGTCACGAATGTTCAACAGGCGAGTGGCGATCTCAGTAAAGTGTCGAATCAGGCCAATGGCTTGATCACCGATATTCAGTCACGCCAATTCCCACGCAAGATCGACGAGACAATGACTGTGGCAAAAAGCGCACTCTCGAGCCTTGACGCAAGTGCGCAGCAAATCCACCAGACAATTGCGGAGGCTTCTGTCCCAGACGATCATGGCGAGACAGCAGGCGTGAATATAAGGGAAGCTTTGTCCAACGCGAACACCGCGACAACCAACATGGCGGATGGGACTGAGGCCCTTAAGCACAACTTTCTCTTGCGCGGCTTCTTCCGTCGTCGTGGCTATTACGATCTTGCCCATTTTTCCGCGGACAAATACCGGCAAGACCGCCTGTTTACCGGACCGGAGAACTACCGAGTCTGGCTTCCCGGTGCTGAGCTTTTTGAGCGCGGTTCGAACGGTGATGAAGACCTGACCGCGCACGGGAAGACGCTATTGGCGAACGCCCTGGCGCAATATGGCGAGTCTGTTGTCGCAAGTCTGATTGTTGTTGAGGGCTATTCCGATGGCGCCAGCCCGGCCGATGAACTCGCACTGGCGCGACATCGGTCCATCGCCGTCCGCGAGTACCTTCAAAATCATTTTCAACTGAGTCCCGCCAACCTGGGAGAAGTGTCGTTGATGAACCTTCCGCCGGCTGGATCGGGTCACCCGACCTGGGATGGAATTTGCATAGTGGTCTTGAAACCAAAGCAGTAAGGCGGCTTTCACAAAAAGTGATACTTCAAGGCACCTATTCAGTTAAGGCAGCGCAGGGGTAGGAGCGAAAGTCATTATGGATGAACTGCAAACTTCGCTTCAAAGGTTTGCGCTTTTGCTCCCGCAGAAGCGGCAGTATGTGGTCGTCATTCGCCCAATGCACTAAATAACAACTCATTCTCGTTCCTGCCAATACCCAATCTCTTCGGGACCGGGTTGCTTCTTAGGCAACGCGTACTCGTTGATTCCTACACGTGTCTCTGACAAAACAAATTCATAACGAGGATCAACAAAATGAATCCAGCTTCATTCTGTATAAGGTTCCTTCGTATTGTCCGGGGAGTGTCGGGCCTGGCTACTTTCGCGGTTGCGCAATCCCCCAATCCCTCATCCCGCATTGTTCAAGCGATCGACGAAACCTCGCGCATACCGCTTGCGGGAACCACTCCGCAAGCCATCAAGGGTGGACAGGATCTAGGTGAAGTTGAAAGCAATCATTCTTTACAGCACATAGTTCTTTTATTGACGCCCGGCCCCGGCCAGGCAGCCTCTCTGAAAAGCCTGATTGAAAGCCAGCACAACAAGGGGTCTGCGAATTACCCCAAATGGCTGACGCCTGAGCAATTCGCCGCACAATTTGGACCCTCGGATGACGATCTTGCAACGGTAAAAGGATGGTTACAGACACGGGGATTGAATCCAACAGCTGTTGGCAGGGGGCGGCAGTGGATAGAGTTTTCTGGCTCAGTTCAGCAAGTAAACAGCGCGTTCGCGACATCGATGCATCGGTTCAACTTGAACGGTGAAACGCACATTGCGAACTCGTCCGATATTTCCATCCCGCGTGCGCTCGCTCCAGTCGTGGCCGGAGTGCTATCGCTGAATGATTTCCGCAAGCAGCCCGCGCACTCGAAGCTTGTTTTGATGAAGCGAAACACCGAAGGCAAGACGGTTCCCGTCAATCCCGAATTTACTAGCACGGACGGGAATGGCAATTATTTTTATAACCTGGCGCCAGGCGACTTTCAGACAATTTACAACGAGGCCCCACTACTGACTAGCGGTGTGAATGGCACAGGAATTTCGATCGCGATAGCTGGACGGAGCGACATCTCACTGGGAGATGTGCAGGAATTTCGGCAATTGTTTGGATTGCCCCAAAACGATCCGAATATCATTCTGACCGGCACAGACCCTGGGTTCCCAAATGTCGGACGCGACCAGGTCGAATCAACTCTAGATGTGGAATGGTCGATGGCAGCAGCTCCGGGGGCTACGGTCAACCTGGTTGAGAGCACGAGTTCCGACACGACCGATGGCATCGACCTCTCTTCCGCATATATTGTGGACAATGCGATCTCTCCCATCTTGAGCGTTAGTTACGGGACATGCGAAGCTCTGATGGGTCCGTACGAGAACGCGTTTTACAACTCCTTGTGGGAACAGGCGGCCGCGGAAGGCATCACGGTGTTTGTGGCCACGGGAGACGGAGGCGCCGCTCAATGCGACGTCGATCTGCAGAATGCAAACTTTGAGCCGCAAGGCCCCGCACTGAACGGACCAACAATCAACGGGCTCGCCTCAGCTCCCTTCAACGTCTCAGTTGGTGGAACTCAGCTGAATGAGGCAAATAACTATGGAGCCTATTGGGCCCCAGACAACGGCGCCGGGTTCCAATCGGTACTCGGGTACATCCCCGAACAAGCCTGGAATGAGAGCTGCGATCCAACCCTGCCACAGACGGGTACAAACTGCTACTACGGCCAGACGTCTTACGTTCTCGTCGGTGGCGGCGGAGGCCCAAGCAACTGCAGCCAGGCATCAATCGACAGTCAAGGCAATGAGACATGCATCGCGGGGTATCCGAAACCATCCTGGCAGACCGGGACCGGCGTTCCCGCTGACGGAGTGCGCGACATCCCCGACCTTTCGTTGAATGCGTCCCCAGACGACGATGGGTACTGATCTCTGTGACGACCGAGGAGATGCTTGAGTGGATAGGGGATGGCCTGCGTTCCGCGTTCTGAGCTTTCCGGAGAGGAATGGACCGATCGTTTGGCCTCGATTCGCCCTGTCGGCATCCCAGTTCCCGGAGCCTCAGACGGCGGGATTGAGAGGCTCTGGTCTGCCGTTTTTCTGAGGTCCGTTCTTTGATTGCAAAAGGTTCGACTTTCCCCGAGAACCGACTCAGGGCCGCTCCCCTAAGCGATGCAGCGATTACAAATCGTTCAAGAGTCTCTCCGAGAGGCAACTGCGCTTCCTGGTACCAAGCCAAGACGCTTCACTTGCGCACTAAGCCTGTTCGTTGCTGGTCTATCTTCTCTTCGTTCTCATGGAAGAGGCCGACCGATAGCGACTCGCCAGTAAACAGGCCAAGCACAACATCGTCGGGGTCGTAGATGAAAAACCCAGATTATTCCGCGGCTGCAGTCAGAATCCTCTCCACCTTCGCATCAAGTTCTCGCGCCACTTTGAGGGCATCGTTGTTCCCATACGACGCAAGATAAGAAGCCATCCTGTCATACGAAATGCGGACGCAATCCGGGCGCTCCTCAATGAGGATAGTGACTGGCGCATATGAACCTGCGTCAACAACGTGCTTGACCATTTCCTTCATGATCAATGGGTTCCCTGCAACAATGCGCAGAATTCTCGGCTTGGTGGTTCCATTCTCTTTTTGGAGAACCGCGCCGAGGTCGAGTCGCATAAACTCCATCAGGCCGTTTGGCTCCGTCACCGGGTTGACGACTTTTTGCATTTCGGCTTCATTTCGCGCGGCTGAAAAGCTCTTGCTAAACGCAGCCATATTCGGATGGCCGATCTGCGCGTCGACTCGGGCAACCACCGTGTCAAACGGGTTGGTGGAAACAATCCTCACTCGCTGGACGTGAACTTCTTGAATGTTCATATGCTTTGGCCCTCCTGTTATTGCCTATCTGGCCGTCCGAAACCCCTGCCTAATTCCTGGCCGCAGGCGCGGGCGGCACAGGCAGGATTACTTCCGTGGCTACCTTCCAGTCTTTCCCAACTTTTATCCAATCAATGATCATCAGGAATGGTTTGGGGGTTCCGTCCTGGCCTGCATAGGAAACCGTGATGTTCATCGGCACATAGGATTCCGCGACGTCAGGTGTCAGGCCGACAACTCTGAGCTTGGAAAAGTCCGGCTGAAGTATGGCTGGGCCGGCCGCGGCGATATCGTGGAGCTTCTGATCGATCGCCTCATTGCCCCAGACTCCCGCCCAGTTACCTTCAGACTGGATGGCACTCTTCGCGACCAAAAGAGCGGAAGGCGATTGCCAAAACATTTCATGCAAGGCATAGAGATCGTGCTTGTTGGCCAGTTCCATGAGTTTGCCAAACTGTGACCGGACGGTATCCAGCGTCGCAGCATCAAGGGGATCATTGTCGGCAGCAGGCTGGGCGGCGGCCAATGATCCTGTACCAACCGTCGCCAGCGCAAGGAAAGCAGCGAAAACCATTCGGCGCATCTTCATCGGATCTCCCTGGCCAGTTCCCGTGGCCGGGTCCACAACTATTTGGTTGACGGAGTCGCCTTAGTTTTCGCAGTCTTCGCGCCGCCCCATAGAGAGCCAGGATTTACGCGATCGGGGTAAATCTCCAGCATGGCGTCATAAAGTTCGCGGACAGTGGAGGTCGCTTCATCCAGACGGTTGAAATCGCGAAGATACTGCCTCGTTTCTCCGATGATGCGAGGATCGTCCTCATTTTCCGGGATCTTGTGCCCGGCGATGACGGCTCGCGGGCTGAGTGTCTCGAGTCGATCGAGCGTTGCAATCCATTCGCGCCGGCTCTCCGTATTGGTCTCCGCGAGGTAGGGATGAATTCCGTTGTAGACGGCGTCTCCACCGACGAGCAGTCCGATCGACGGAACATGCAGGCACGTCGATTGGGCGGTGTCCGTTCTCCCCGTATTCACTGCCACAAGCTTGTGTCCTTCGAGCTCCAGTTCATTGCCGAGAAGGGGCTCGGCAACCGGGAGATGCTCCGGTATTTGGCCGGGGAAGAGTTTGCGCCAAAAGTCCTCCAGCCACGTGGGTGACACTTGCGCACGGATGGCTTCGACGACTTCCGGGGTTGCAACAGCCTTTGCCGCCGGGAAATGCTCCAAAATCGAGCCGACTCCGAACACATGATCGCCATGACCGTGCGTCAGGTAAATCGCGGTCAGGTTCTTGCCACTGGCGATGACCCAATCCAGCAAGGTCCGCGATTGATCGATGGTCAGAAATGTATCGACCAGGACTGCATCCCGCTCTCCGTAGATGAGCGTCGAAGAGTTCGACACCCACAACAAGTCCTCTCTGCCGGGAGGCAGATCGCGGCTGAGGCCAGGACGCCTGCTGGTCAATACATCCCATTTAAGGCTTCCTTCACTTCTATTCATGTTCACTCCTTGGGGAAGGTTCGAAAGGTCGATCCTTCATCGTTGGACATTAGAATAATACAATATGACCAGTCATCTTATATTAAATAATGACAAAATATGGCTTTCAGGTCCACTTCGGCGAAAATAGAGTTGGAGCCACAGAATGGATTCTCGTAAGCCCGCAAAACGGGGACCCAAGCCGAAACTAAACACTCGAGAAAAACTCATCCAATCGGGGATCCTGGCAATCCATACGAGTGGATATGGCGGGACCAGCATCCAGAGTATTGTCGAGATGGCTGACATACCGAAGGGATCCTTTTACAACTTCTTTCCGAGCAAAGAGGCTTTCGCTGCAGAAGTGATCGAAGCCTATTCCATTCGTGGCCAGGAAAGGCTACGCAGCTTTCTTCTCAATCAGGATGTCGCGCCGCGAGCCCGATTGGAAGCCTATTTCGATGACAGGATCGACGCATTCAGAGCCGCGCAGTATGTCCGTGGTTGTTTGATGGGCAATTTCAGCGCGGAAGCTGCGGACCAGAGCGCACTGATACGCAAGGGCCTTACGAAGCATTTTGGCGCCTGGTGCGATCTGCTTGAGGCTTGTATTGCTGAAGCGCAGAAGCAAGGTGAGATCGGCAATCAATTCTCGGCATCGCTGCTGGCAAAGTTCGTTATGAATAGCTGGGAAGGTGCTCTATTGCGCATGCGCGCCGAGAAAAGCGATGCTCCGCTGCTGGACTTCAAAGAGATTGTTTTCAAGGGGCTTCTTGAGCGATCCATTTCTTGAAGTCGCAATCTCGCCGGGCAAGTCTCACGATGGATTCCGTCGAGTCTAAGTTGGCATTACGCAGAAATACTAGGCGGAAGAGCGCCGACTGACCGTAACGCTCGCTGAAGACTTCTGTCGCGCGATGTTTTCGAGTTCCTCGTGTGTCGTCGAATCGCCGGCAATTCGTCTTCTCTTCCCGTACGCTCACCGCACCCCCACCTCCTTGCCAAAGTATCGACTGACTTCTCCCCAAAGTGTTCCCTTGTGAGGTGTCCGCATGGAATCCTCCTTGGATTACCTGCGCTTATGTGGTGCACTACATAAGCGCAAATATGTTGCGATGTCAATTATGTTGTCGTGATTCATGAAGTGGTCCTAATCGGGGGATAATACGGCGGTCATGACCACATAAAATATCCAAGAATTGGTCACCGACTGCGGGACGCTTGTCGAATCTAGCGCGGGGTACGGGAATAGTCAGTGAGTGAATCGGCGGAGATAACCGGCCAACCTTGCAAAACTCGCTGGTGTGCAGAGACCCTGATCTGGCGCGGGGTTCAGTGGTGTTCTATTATTCTTCAGCTGGGTTTCTTACCGTTTGGCGAGGTCAGCTCAGCTCGCAATAACGGACTCACCATTCGCGGTCGCAGAATCGAAGTCATTTGAACAGAACATCGCGCCTCCAGGAGCCAGCCCGGGCTAAAAAGCCACACCTGTAGCAGAGATCGTAACTCGAGCATCCGAGAGTTTTGGAACGGTCAATGGTTATTTCAATCAGGCAAGGGCAACATTGCTAAGACGAACGGAATATTTTACACACCATCAGAACGGGAACTGATTGGCCACTTATGGCGATTTACCGTAAACGCAAGACCTCCTGCTGTTTCGCCAAACTACAGGACCAGAGCCCGTTTCCGAGTACCTATAGACGCAATCGGGCCTAGCCAAACCCGGTGGATGATTTGTCCTGCCTGCTTTAGGTGCGGGTTGGTTCTGCTGTCTGAAATATTCTCGC
>JBEKRU010000063.1:0-33230 GCA_049518435.1 Occallatibacter sp.
CGATAGACTTGGCCCTGATCGCAGACAACATCATCGTCTTCCTCTTTCGGGTTTTCGTGCGAGCGGTTCTGCGTGCAGAAAGCCGCTCCTGGAATAAGATCGAAGCCACTATTGACGTTCCCTTTGCGCCAGATCACGATATGTACCCGTACGCCGAAATCTGCTACATCTACATGGTGAACGGAGAAGAACATTATGGAAGATATAAGCGAGGCTTCTGGTACGACGACTCTGCTAAAAACTTCGCACGACAATTCGTTCCTAGTGAACACTTGACCATCCGCGTCTGTCCCGAGCACCCTGAAAAGTCATACGTCTTTGAGGAAGATCAATCATGGTGGTAAGCTGTGCCGCGATGATTGCGGTTACATTTGCATTCTCAGCAGTTTTTGAGACCCACACCCCCGACTGCGAGCCCAAACAAATGGGAACAAGGGCCAAATGATTCGCACGGTATCCATCGCAATCCTCGCCGCAGCGCTCACCCTCGCCGCCGCCGCCCAAGATACCCAATACGGCCCAAGAGGCCAGCAAATCCCTCCGCCCGACTGCCTCAACCTCCACTTCGCCTGGGAAAACACCCCGCAAGGCACCTGCTCTCCCTACTCCCATGAGCGTTGGCTCCGCGACATCCAGCACTGGCGCGTCGAACGCCGCATCCGCATCGCCTACGACCCTTCGCGCTACCAGCTCCCCGCCCTCCAATGGACCCAGTCCAGCTTCATCCAGCCTCAAATGATGGTTCAGGATCGCTACCTCTACGATCCAATCGCAGGAAAATACACCGTCGACCGCTATCTCGACGACCTCGACAAACGCTACGGCGGCATCGATGCCGTCCTCGTCTGGTCCACCTACCCCAACATGGGTATCGACGACCGCAACCAGCTTGAAATGGTCCAATCCATGCCCGGCGGCGTCGCCGGCGTCCGCCAGATGGTCGCCGACTTCCATCGCCGCGGCGTCCGCGTCCTCTTCCCCATGATGATCTGGGACGAAGGCACGCACCAACCTGACCAACCCTGGCCCGACGCCCTCGCCGCGCTCATGAAGTCCATCGACGCCGACGGCGTCAACGGCGACACCCAGGACGGCGTCCCGCTCGGCTTCTCCCTAGCCGCTGAAAAAATCAACCATCCCCTAGCCTTTCAGCCTGAAAACGGCCCCAGTGACGAAGCCCTCGCCTGGAACGTCATGACCTGGGGCCAGTACACCTTCCCCTTCATCCCCATGGTCGACCGCTACAAGTGGCTCGAGCCTCGCCATATGGTCAACATCTCCGACCGCTGGAACCCCGACAAAACCAGCGACCTCCAATTCGCCTTCTTCAACGGCGTCGGCTGGGAAAGCTGGGAGAACGTCTGGGGCATCTGGATCGGCATCACTCCCCGCGACGCCGAAGCCACCCGCCGCGTAGCCACCATCGAGCGCGGCATCGCCCCGTTCCTGGTCAGCCCCGACTGGGAACCCCTCTATCCCATGCACAACTACGGCGTCTACGCCAGCCGCTGGCCCCTCGCCCAGCAAACCGTCTGGACCATCGTCAACCGTAACAACTACGACATCACCGGCCGTCAGATGGACGTTCCCATCTCCACCGGCATGCGCTACTTCGACCTCTACCACGGCGTCGAACTCAAACCCGACACCCAGTCGGCCAGCCAAACTGCTGTCCTCAGCTTCGACCTCGAAGCCAACGGCTACGGCGCAATCCTGGCCGCCGCCGGCGAGCCCAGCCCCGCCATCAAAACCCTCATGCAACACATGGCCGCAATCACCAAACAACCACTCACCAGCTACTCCCATTCCCCTGAAATTCTGGACCAAACCCTCGTCGAAATCCCCCCAACAAAACCCGCAACAGAAGCTCCCACCGGCATGATCCGCATCCCCGGCGGCCCCTTCATCTTCAAAGTCTCCGGCACGGAGATCGAAGGCGGCGGCAATCCCGGCGTCGACGTTCAGTATTCATGGGAAGACACCCCGCGCCGCTTCCATGAGCACGCAATGCAAATCGCCCCGTTCTTCATCGACAAATATCCCGTCACCAACGCGCAGTTCAAGCAGTTCCTCGACGCAACCCACTACGCGCCCCGCGACCCTCTTAACTTCCTACGCGATTGGAAGTCCGGCGCCATCCCGCAAGGCTGGGAGAACCGTCCCGTCACCTGGGTCTCGCTTGAAGACGCCCGCGCCTACGCAAAATGGGCCGGCAAGCGCCTGCCTCACGAGTGGGAGTGGCAATTCGCCGCGCAAGGCACCGACGGCCGCATCTACCCCTGGGGCAACATATGGCAGCCTGAAAACATGCCCACCCCCGCTACCGGCCGCACCATGCCCGGTCCCCCCCCAGTCGACGCCCACCCCGCCGGCGCAAGCCCCTACGGCGTCATGGACATGGTCGGCAACGTCTGGCAATGGACCGACGAGTTCACCGACCAGCACACCCGCGCCGCCATCCTTCGCGGCGGCGAGTACTACCAGCCCCAGGGCTCCATCTGGTACTTTCCCCAGGCCTACCGCAACGATGAACACAGCAAGCTGCTTCTGATGGCCCCCAGCTACGACCGCTCTGGCGGCGTCGGCTTCCGCTGCGTCACAGACGCGCAACCCTGACCCGTACCGACGTCGCTAAACTGCTGACTTGCTCACCCGCTGACCCGCTGGAAACTCACCCCACCACATTCTCCAGCACCCCAATCGGCTCAATCGTAATCCGTATCAAATCCCCACTGGCCAGCGTAAATGTCGACGGCGGCACAATCCCCGTCCCCGTCATCAAGAAACACCCCTGCGGAAATGAATTATCGCGGAACAAATACTCCACCAGTGTCTTCGGATCACGCTTCAGCTCCGTCAACGCCGTCTTCCCCGCAAACTCAACTTGCCCCTCCCGCTCAATCTCAATCGCAATCTCCGTCGAAACCGCGAGCGGCTCCTCAGTCACTAGAATCCCCGGCCCCAGCGCGCAACTCCCCTCATAAACCTTCGCCTGTGGCAGATACAGCGGATTCTCGCCTTCAATATCCCGCGAACTCATATCGTTCCCAATCGTGTACCCCGAAATCCGTCCTCCAGGACTTACCAGCAGCGTCAACTCCGGCTCCGGTACACTCCAAGTCGCATCCGCTCTGATCCGCACCTTACCGCCCGTCCCCACCGTCCTGCTCGCCGTCGATTTGAAAAACAACTCCGGTCGCTCCGCCGAATACACGCGGTCATAAAAGCTGCCCCCGCCCGCATCCTTCGACTCCTCCATCCGCGCCCCGCGGCTCCGGTAATACGTCACCCCCGCCGCCCAAACCTCCTGCTTCCCAATCGGCGCCAGCACCCCCGCGGTATCGAACGAAGTCACCGGCTTCAGTCCCGCCGTCAGTCCGCTCAATGTGCCATGCAAATCCTCCTGCGAAACCAGCGCGTCCCAGTCGAGTCGGTCGATGCGGAAATACTGCCCACTCTTTTCAACAAAGTAACCAGCCTTAGTCCGGTATAGCCTCAAATGCGCCTCCACATCCGCTTTTCATACTACATGCGGCCATTACAGCAGCGTTCTTTTAGAGAATCAACTTGAGTTAATCAAAGCAACCTGCTGATAAATCGATACTTGCATTTTTATCAACAACCTTCTTTTGACAGTCGGGCCGATAAGAGCGATTATAGCGAAGAAAAGGCGAAACTACAATGCCTTCCGCCGCTGCCCTCCGCATTCAGATCGAGCACACCCTCGAACGCCGCTTTCCCGCCGCGCTCACACCCTCCCCGCGCACCATTCGCGAAACAGCTCCCACCGGCATTCCGGCAGCCGATCAGATGCTCGAAGGCGGCCTGCCCATCGGCGCCATAAGCGAAATTACCGGCCCCGTCTCCTCAGGAAGAACCACCCTGGCCCTCTCCTTCGTCGCCGGTCGCACCCGTGAGGATTGCGTATGCGCCTGGGTCGACGCCTCTGATTCCCTTGACGCCGAATCAGCCGCAGCCTGCGGCGTCCGCCTCAACCACCTACTCTGGGTCCGCTGCCGAGCCACCCTCTCCACCCGCAAGCTGAAAAACCAGCCCGCCGCCAAGCCCTGGACGCAGCTCGATCAAGCCGTCCGAGCCACCGACCTGCTCCTCCAGGCCGGCGGATTCGCCGCCATCGTCCTCGACCTCGGCAACACCGCTCATCAGGATGCGGCACGCATCCCGTTAGCCTCCTGGTTCCGCTTCCGCCAGGCTGCTGACCGCACCCGCTGTTCCCTGATCGTCCTTGCGCAGCAGCCCCTCGCCCAGTCCAGTTCCGCCCTCGTCCTCGAGTGCGCTCCGCTCAACGCGCAATCCGGCAACCAGACCGTCCTCAGCGGCTATCAATACCAACTCCAAACCGGCCGTATCGCCTCGCACCCGTCCTCGCTTTCCATGGCCGGTAAACGCAAACCACCCGCATCCACTTGGACCCCCACCGCCCCCTGGCAACGGGAACACCAACAATCACCCTCTGAACACAAAATCCATATCGAGTCACCTAGCCCCGTCTCCATCTCCATCTGGGAGAAACCCGCATGAACACCAACCTCTACGCATGCGTCCACGCAGCCGAGTTCCCTACCCAGGCCCTGCTGCGTCTCAACACCCAATTAACTTCACAACCGGTCGCCGTACTCGACGGCCGCCCACCCCTCCAGACCGTCTGCTCCCTCAACTGCCACGCCCGCCTCAAAGGCGTCTCCCCGGGAATGACGCGTCTCGAAGCAGAAACCATCCCGGGCCTGCACCTGCTCCCACGCTCGCCAGAAATAGAAGCCGCCGCCTGCACAGTCCTGCACGAATCCGCCGCGCATTTTTCCCCGCGCATCGAAGCAGCAAGCCCCCAGGCAGCAAGTCAGGCCACATACGCCGCCTGCGTTCTCGATATCACCGGCACCGAGCGCCTCTTCGGCCCTCCTCATAACCTTTCAGCCCGCCTCCGCGCCGCCCTCGAAACCGTCGGCCTGCGCGCCTCCATCGCCGTCAGTTCCAACTTCCACGCCGCGCGCATCAAAGCCGCCTCCTCCCGCAGCATCGTCATCATTCCCAATGGCCAGGAAGCGCTTGCCTTGAACAAACTTCCAATCGCCGCACTTGACCTTCCGCCAGACCCCGCCGAAACCCTCGCCATCTGGGGCATTCGCACATTAGGCGAGCTTGCAGCCCTGCAAGAATCTGAACTGGTAGCCCGCCTTGGTCCCCAAGCAGTCGCCTGGCGCAATCTCGCCAGCGGCACACTCCCCCACACCTTCCAACCCATCGAAGCCGAGTTCTCTCTAAAAGAGTTTTGCGACTTCGACACGCCCATCGAAAATCAAGACTCGCTGCTCTTCATCGGAGCGCGCATGATCGACTGCCTCGTCGCACGCGCCGCCACGCGCGCACTTTCCCTCGCGTCAATCCATATTGAAATGCAACTCGAAGGCACCCAGAATTACCAGCGCACTATCCGTCCCGCCATCCCCACCATCGACTGCAAATTCCTCCTCAAGCTGCTGCAACTTGAGATCGCCGCCCACCCACCGCCAGCCCCCGTGCTCACCCTCACGCTCACCGCCGTAGCCGGCCAGTCCAGCAAGGTACAGCTCGGCCTCTTCGCCCCTCAAACCCCCGAGCCGTCCCGCCTCGACGTCACCATTGCCCGCCTCAAGGCCATTGCTGGAGAAGACCGTGTAGGCAGCCCAGTCCTCGAAGATTCGCACCGTCCAGGCAGCTTCCGCATGCAGCCTTTTTCCGTCCCCACACAGACCAGCAAGATTCCAACCATACCCACTGAATCCCACCATCCCCACCTGGCTCTCCGCCGCATCCGACCCCCAGTCCCGGTCCGCGTTCAACTCCAAGCCCAGCAGCCAATCGCCTTTCGCTCCACAGAACAAGCCTTCCGTGTCTCAGCCGCCTACGGCCCATGGAAAACCAGCGGCAACTGGTGGTCCACCGAACCCTGGAATTCCGAAGAATGGGATGTCCTCGCCGAAGCTATCAACGGTAACTCCGTAGCCTGCTTCTTAGTCCATAACTGCGCCATCAATCAATGGCAGTTAGAAGCCTATTACGACTAACTCAGGCTATCCGCAAGTTCTACCGGGCACTTACTACTGTCATCTTTAATCTGTAATCTGTCTTCCTTAACTGTCATCTGTAACCTGCAATCTGTAATCTGTCATGAGCAACGCGAATGACTACATCGAACTCCACGCCGCCAGCGCCTTCAGCTTCCTCGCCGGAGCCTCCCAGCCTGAAGCGCTAGCCGAACGCGCGCAGCAACTCGAAATGCCCTCCATCGCCCTCGCCGACCGTAACGGCGTCTACGGCGCAGCCCGCTTCCACACCATGGCCACCAAGTGCGGTGTCAAAGCCCACATAGGTGCTGAAATTGCTGTAAGTTATTCCGGCAACGCGCTAACTCCCGCTAACTGGCTCCCCCATCAATACCCCGTCGAGCCCCCGCGCCTGTTGTTACTCTGCGCCTCGCAAATCGGCTATCAGAATCTCTGCCAGCTCATCACCCGTTTCAAGATGCGCGAAGCCACCAAGGCCGAAGGCGCAGCAATCCTCGACGACCTCGAAGAGTTCTCCGCCGGCATCATCTGTCTCACCGGCGGCGATGAAGGCCCGCTGGCAGCCGCCCTCGCCAATCAAGGAACTCGCGGCGCACGCAAAATCGTCGACCGCCTGACAAACATCTACGGCCGCGCCAATCTCTACATCGAACTCCAGCGCCATCAGCAACGCGATGAAGAATGCCGCAATCAATCCCTCCTAAGTCTCGCGTCGTCCCTCCGCTTGCCCGTCATCGCCACCAATGGCGTTCGCTACGCTACGCAGAATGACCGCGAAATCCTCGACGTCCTCTCCACCATCCGCCACCACACCTCGCTCGATCGCGCAGGCCGCCTGCTCACTCTCAACAACAGCCGCGAACTCCATCACGCTCACCGCATGGCCGCCCTCTTCGCCGACATTCCAGAAGCCATCGCCAACACCCGCACCGTCAGTAGCCGTCTCAACTTCACCCTCAACAATCTCGGCTATGAATTCCCCCACTATCCCGTGCCGCCCGGCGAGACGATGGACAGTTTTCTAGCCCAGCGCGTTGATGAAGGCGTCCGCAAACGCTACGGCTCCCCCGCCAAGCGCTCACTCCTCGCCAAGGCCCGCGCCCAGGTCCAGCACGAACTCAAGCTCATCGCCAAACTCGGCTTCGCCGGCTACTTCCTCATCGTCTGGGACCTCATCCGCTACTGCCAACAGCACGGCATCCTCGTCCAGGGACGCGGTTCCGCAGCTAACTCCGCCGTCTGCTACGCGCTTGAAATCACCGCCGTCGATCCCGTCGGCATGGAACTGCTCTTCGAGCGTTTCCTCAATGAGAACCGCGGCGAATGGCCCGACATCGATCTCGATCTGCCCTCCGGCGATCATCGCGAGCAAGTCATTCAGCATGTCTATGAGCACTATGGCAAGCTCGGCGCTGCAATGACCGCCAACGTCATCAGCTACCGCGGCCGCTCCGCTGCACGCGAAGTCGGCAAGGCACTCGGCTTCGATGAAGATCAGCTCACGCGCCTTTCCTCGCTCGTCGGCCATTGGGAGTGGCGCGGAGAAAATGACACTCTCGCTCACAACTTCGCCCAAGCCGGCTTTGACGTACGCCATCCCCGCATTGCCCATTATCTCGACCTGTGCATGCGCATGCAAAATCTCCCCCGCCATCTTGGCCAGCACTCCGGCGGCATGGTCATCTGCGCCGGCATGCTCAACCGCGTAGTCCCGCTTGAACACGCCTCCATGCCCGGTCGCTCCGTCATTCAATGGGACAAGGAAGACTGCGCCGACATGGGCCTCATCAAAGTCGACCTGCTCGGCCTCGGCATGATGGCCGTACTCAAAGACTCAATTGAGTTAATCCCACGCCACTACAAAAAGGAAATCGACCTCGCAGCGCTGCCTGAAGATCCGCTCGTCTATGAAACCCTCTGCAAGGCGGACACGGTAGGTATGTTCCAGGTTGAAAGCCGCGCGCAGATGGCCTCCATCCCCCACAACGCTCCCGTACGTTTCTATGACCTCGTCGTGCAAGTCGCCATCATTCGCCCCGGCCCCATCGTCGGCAAAATGATGCATCCTTACATGCGCCGCCGCCAGGGCAAGGAGGAAGTCACCTATCCGCATCCCTCGCTCGAGCCGGTACTCAAGCGCACCCTCGGTGTTCCGCTTTTTCAGGAGCAGCTTCTCCGCATGGCGATGACCGTCGCCAGCTTCTCCGGATCTGAAGCCGAAGAGTTACGCCGCGCCGTAGGCATGCGCCGATCCATGCAGCGCATGAAGGACCTCGAAGGCCGTCTGCGCGATGGAATGACCCGCAACGGCATAGGCCCCGAAGCGCAGGACAACATCGTCCAGGGCATCAGCTCATTCGCCATGTATGGTTTCCCTGAATCGCACGCCGCCAGCTTCGCCCTCATCGCCTACGCATCCGCATATCTCAAAGTCCACTATCTCGCTGCCTTTACCTGCGGCCTGCTCAACAACCAGCCCATGGGCTTTTACGCACCTGCTGTGCTCATTAAAGATGCCCAGCGTCATGGCCTCCGCGTCCGCCCCATCGACATCCAATGTTCCGATTGGCTCTGCACGCTCGAAGAGGCTCCGGAAGAAACAGGTACTGTATCAGGGCATGACTTTAGTCGTGCCGAATTTCGCGCTGATAAAATTTGGGCTTTAGCCCCTGCGGGATCGAGTTCACTCTCGCTTCGCATTGGCCTCAATTACGTCAAAGGCCTGCGCCAATCCTCCGCCGAAGCCATCCTCGCAGCCCGCAATCAATACGGCCCGTTCGCATCGGTAGACCAACTCGCCGCCCACATACCCGAACTCAATCGCAAGGAACTTGTAGCTCTGGCCCGCGTCGGCGCACTCAATTCTCTGGGTGAAGTCGAGCATCGTCGCGATGCGCTCTGGCAAGTCGAACAGGCCGGGCGCCCCGTCGGTCCGCTTCTCCGCTCAGCCTCTCCGGCTCCCACTACATCCAACCCGCTCCAACGCATGACGACTGAAGAGCGCCTCGCCGCCGATTACGCCGGAACCGGCATCACCACCGGCCCGCACCCCATGGCCTATCAGCGCGATGAACTCCGCCAGCAGGGCATTCTCTCCGCGCAGGAACTCGAGGCCTGCTCCAGTAATTGCACAATCAAGATCGCAGGATGTGTCATTGCCCGTCAGCGCCCAGGAACCGCCAAAGGTTTCGTCTTTCTCTCCCTCGAAGACGAAACCGGAATCGCCAACATCATTCTTACGCCCAATATCTTCGAGCAGAATCGCATCGTCGTCACACGTAGTCGATTTCTCTTAATCGAAGGACCGCTCCAGAAACAGGACGGTGTTATCCACGTCAAAGCACAATGCATCACGCCATTGGAGAGCCACGGCGCAGACATTCCCTCCCACAACTTCCATTGATCCCAAACGCAGCAAAGGCGAATTCCCACTGGCCTCCCGGAAGTTCGCCATTTTTAATGCTGCTTACAGGGTTTGCGAAACCGCCTTAACTTACCACCACTCCATCAAACGTCCGTTTGAAACCTTCGCCGTGCTCTCAGGCTTCTCGGTATGAATCAGGAGAACCGGCACATGCACCAGCCGGATCAGCTTCTCCGCCGTCGAGCCAAACACCAGCGGATGCCACCCCGTAGTCCCATGCGTCGAAACTACGACACGATCGATCTCCTCGCGGTCGATCACATCCAGAATCCTGCTGGCAACATCGTTATCAACCTCGATACTGGAAGACGCAGCAACCCCTTTGTTCGCCAGCCCGTCCAGCGAAACGGCAAACCGCTTCTCAGATTCTTTCTTCACTTCCTCTGAATCCCCGCTCTCGGGAATCACATTCACAAGGTGCAGCTTCGCGTGAAAGTGCTCAGCAAGCGCGGTCGCCTGCTCCAGTGCCTCGTGCGACGACGAACTGAAATCGATAGGCACCAGAATCTTTTCCGGTATCGTTTTGAATCCATTCACTTCGGGCATTTGCGATCTCCTTGCCGTTCCCCACCAGGGTCCGGCCTCTCATTTTTCGCCCCTCATCATACGAGCCCCATCTCTGCACGAGACGTGACAGGCAACACACTACCCATTCGGGCCAACGCACCTACCGTATTGAGTCCGTTTCCGCCGCCGGCACCAGCTTTTGAGCCCTTGCAACCTGAATCGGCTCCATCCCTGGCTGCCCAGTCAGCACCGGAGCGGCAGACATCATCAGCGCAACCGCTGTCCTCATCAGCACTGCAACGTCGCTTCGTACTGTCGCCCTTTCCAGATACGCCAATGAAATCCGAAGCTTGTCCGGCATAATCACGTTCTTGAAGTAATCCAGCGGCTCGGGAACCAACGCCATCAGCTCCACCTCGCGGCAATACTTTACCGTCGCAGGATCCGTCAGCCCCGGCCGCGCCGCCAGCAAGCGCACGTAGTCGCTCTCAAACTCCTCGGCCAGCTCCGGCACTACGGGACGCGAACCCACAAGGCTCATATCGCCTCGTATAACGTTCCAAAGTTGTGGCAATTCATCAATCTTGAACCATCGCAACCAACGCCCCACATTCGTAATCCGCGGGTCCGCACCCAACGTGAAAGCCGGACCCACACAACAGGTCCGCATGGTGCGCAGTTTCCATAACTTGAATGTCCTGAATCCACGGCCCATCCGCCGTTGACCAAAAAAGACAGAATCTCCAGTCTCCAGGTGAATCAAGACAGCGGCGATAAACACCAGCGGCAACGTGAGAGCCAGCAATATTCCGGCCAGCGTGAAATCCAGACTGCGTTTGAGCACGAGCCCCTCCAGTAAAGGACTTGCGTTCCGCGCCACAAAACGCGCTCGGAACGCTAAAGGACGCGTGCCCACCAGTACGAGACATCTCTTGCGGTCAATTTCGGGCCAAGGCCCCGAATGTCCGCATCTCGTCCGACGTAACCGCTCCCCCGTGACAACGCAGACGGAAGGTCAACATCAACCATTCCGCAGGAGATAAGTGATTTCAGTAGTCCCAGAACACTACATTCATTTGGAAACGTCTGTGCCACCAGTCACAATGGCGAGTTCAATAAACCCGATCCGTGAACGAAAAACCCGGCCCGTGCCCGATACTGTCATCAGATGAACCCAGGCACCCACCAGGCCCAATCGGCAACAAGAACGCGGATTCTTCTCGCCACCATCGGTTCGCTCGGCGATCTTCACCCGTGCCTCGCCCTCGCTCTGGAACTCAAGCGCAGAGGACACGTTGTGACGATTGCTTCCACGGAATACTACCGGTCCCATGTGGAATCATCCGGGATAGCCTTCCACCCCATTCGCCCCGATTGGGATCCTACCGACCCCAGACTCATTCGGGATTGCGAGGATTTGAAGCGCGGATTCGAGAATCTATTTCGAAATTGGCTTCTTCCCAACCTCAAAGACACCTATCACGACCTGCTTGCCTCAGCCTCCGAATCCGATCTGATGATTGCAGGCGAACTGAATCTCGCTGCGCCGTTGGTCGCGGAAAAGCTCGGTCTGCGATGGGCTTCCGCCATTCTTTCGCCTGTATCCTTCCTTTCCGCCCACGATCCTTCCGTACTCGTCAATGCGCCCTGGCTCTTTCCCATTCGCAAAGCAGGACGGCCTGCGTATCGCGTACTCCTGAACATCGGTCGCCTTGCAACCCACCACTGGTGGAACCCCGTCCGAAGCCTGCGCAGCGAGCAGCATCTCAGTCCTCATACCGACCCAATCTTCCGCGACAAATTCTCGCCCCACCTGGTTCTCGCGCTCTTTTCGCATTCGCTCGCAGAACCCCAGCCCGACTGGCCCCCGCTGACCCTACAAACCGGGTTCGTCTACTTTGACCAATCTCTCTCACACCCCCCCATAGCCCCTTATCTCGCCGAATTTCTAGCCTCGGGCGATCCGCCAATCGTATTTACCCAGGGATCAACCGCAGTCCATAACCCCGGCGATTTCTACCAGGTAGCAGCGGAAGCGGCGACACGTGTCGGCAGACGCGCCATCCTTATTGGTGCGCCACCGACCGCCGGCACAGCCTCACAGCATTTGCTGACAATTCCCTACGCGCCATACTCCCAGGTTTTCCCGCACGCCGCCGTCAACGTCCACCAGGGCGGCTCAGGAACCACTGCCCAGGCCCTTCGCGCTGGTCATCCGCAATTGATAGTTCCCTACGGATGGGACCAGCCAGACAACGCTGCCCGCGTTGAACGGCGGGGCGCTGGCATTCACGTCCCTCGCAGCACATGGTCCCCTGAAACAGCAACAGCCGCCCTCGAGCGGCTGCTGCACGAAACACAATTCTCCCAGCGAGCTATGCAAGTTGGAGCAGAGGTCCAGGCTGAGGACGGTCTCACCTCAGCCTGTGATGCCATCGAAGCGCTTTTCCGGCGTTGAACCTAGGAGAAATCCCCGCCTCCGCCACCGTCGAATCCTCCGCCACCACCATCGTCAAAGCCGGAGCCACCATCGTCCGACCCGCCATTATCGAAACCCGAGCCGTCATCCCCGCCGCCATTATCAAACCCGCCTTGGTCATCACCACTCGTTTCATAGTTCGCGTCGGAAAACTGCGCTCCACCCTGGTCCGACTGGCCGCCCCCCTCGTTGAAAGGCGCCGACACATTCTGCTCGATGCCGCCATGCTCCCCGCCGCCATGCTCAAAATGATCCTGCCCGCCGCCCGGCTGGTCATAGTAGTTGTTGATGACGGTTTCTTCCATGGGCCGTTCAAACCCGCTGCCCATCATTCCCATGCCCGGCCCCATGCCGAATCCGCCCATGCCCATTCCCGGGCCGCCCCATCCGAATCCCGGATGTCCGAACCCGCCAATCCCGTGCAGGATCGACTCCACGCCCTCAAACGCCAGCGCCCCAGCCGCCACTCCTGCGGCAGTCTGCATCGCTCCCCGCAGAAAGCTCGGCTGCCCGCCCTGAACCGGCACATACTGCGCCTGTTGGTACTGCGGCTGCGCGTACGCCGGCGGCGGTGGCGGAGGAGGAATGTACTCCGGCTGCGCATACACCGGTGGCGGGGGTGCCGGATCGCGGTGCCCGAGCAGGTTACCCAGAAAGCTCGTCGCACGCGCCGGCTGTTGCCGCGCCTGTTGCACTTGCTGCTGAAGTTGAGTTACCTGCGCCTTGGCCTGCTCCAGCGCAATGTTCTGCACCAGGACCGTTTGCGCCAGAATGTACAGCGCATCCTGATTCTCGCCCAGTTCACGGTTCAGCAGCGTCTCCGCGTCGGGGTCCTTTTCCTGTAATTGTGTCTGGTTTACCCGCTCCGCGAGCGAGTTCAAAAGCTGTTCTTCCTGGGGAGTCACTTGGGTCCAACCTCCGGCAGCCTGCGACGGATCGCCTTTGCCGCCTCTCAGGATTAAGACGCGGTCCGGCAATCAAAGTTGCCCTGCCACCTCTCAATACGCACAGTCTCAAATCCCGGTTCCCCGATCTGCCTGTGCGAGCTTCGAGCTTATCGGTCCACCCCTGATTCCATTCAGATCGATGCAACTCTTCGCTTCCCTTGAACCCCGCGCCCTTCACCCCAGTTCCGCGACCCAACGCCGAAATTCGCCCGCCGGGTCCGTATTCCGAAACAGCGCTCCCGCCACCGCTACCACGCTCGCTCCAGCCTCCAGAACCGCCGACGCATTCGCCAGAGTCACTCCTCCGACAGCCACCAGGACCGGCACGTTTCCAGCCGCGGCTCGCAGCCGTCGCACTCCCTCCACCCCGATCGGCGCTTTGGTTGTCTGTTTTGTCCGCGTCGTCCCAACCGGGCCGATGGAAAAGTAATCCGCTGGAGCTAACAAGATCCCCGGCACCAACCCGTCGCCGCCGCCGAACGTCCCCACAATGCGTTTCGGTCCAAGAATGTGCCGCGCTTGCCCCGGTGAAGCATCGCCGCTATCCACATGCACGCCGTCAAACCGAACCGATTCAACTAGATCGACGCGATCATCAAGAATCAGCTTCACCTGTTCGGCCGGCATTGTCTTTCGAAGGACAGCCCCATCAGCCAGAATCTGTGCATCGGAACCCGCCTTGTTCCGGTACTCCAGCAGCGTCACGCCCGCCTGCGCCAACTCCGCGCCAAGCCGCTCCAGAAACTCCTTCCGTCCAACTGCCGGAAGAAACGACGAATCCAGAATCGGGTAAATCTTAGGAAATGAAAAAGTCATACATCCAGCGTAGCTGAACCAGCTGACCGTCGTCAGTGATCCCGAAAACTTACAGCTGACAGCTGTGCTCTTCACATCTCATCCGCCGACGGCCCGTACGTCCCCGGCAAAGGCTTGTCCAGCAGCCGCAGGTAAACTCCCAATTGCGCGCGATGATGAGCCAGGTGGCTGATCACCCAGACCCGCCACACCCGGTACTTTGAGTCCTCAATCCAGATCTGCCCGTTCGCACCCATCTTCCAGGTTTCGTCCCATTTCGCAGTCTCGAAGCTGGCCAGCGCCGCCTTCACTTCGGCAACTTCTTTGTCAAACCGCTCCAGAAGCGCCACCTTCGACACCGGCACGTAAGGCTCAAACTTGTGGCCAGGTTCAAAGATCAGGCCATCGGTGGTCAGCGTTTGAATCGCCCAATCCCCCGTAGTTTCAGCAACATGTCCGGCCAGGCGGCCAAACTTCATCGACTTGGGATGGGGCTTGTACTCGGGATCGAAATCTTCTGGAATCGCTTCCAGAATCTTGCGCGTGCTGGCAGCCTCGCGGTCATACTCGGCAATCAATTCCTTTTGAAAGTCCATGGGTGCAACCTCCTTGTTGCCAAGCCAGCATAACGCAAATCAACGTGAAATGGCGAATAAAATACGAAAATGTTTTCCACACCATTCGCGCATCCCAGGCTGCTCCGGCAACGCCCTCTTTTTCCCTCCTGCGACTCACTGCGGCAACGCAAATGCCACATAAGCCCCGCCGCTCGCCCCCTTCGGATCGCGCGCCCCACTCGCCGCAATCACCACATACTGCCTTCCATCAATCATGTATGTCGAAGGCGTCGCCACTCCGGAGTACGGCAACTCCGTCTCCCAAAGCAACTCCCCGTTTCGCGTGTCGAACGCCCGGAATTTATGGTCGTAAATCGTCGCCCCGATAAACAGCACCCCGCCCGCTGTTACAATCGGCCCGCCATAATTTTCGGTTCCCGTATTCTTCATCCCCTGCCGCGCCAGTTCCGGATACTCCCCAAACGGAATCTTCCACAAGTACTTCCCGGTCTTCAGATCGATCGCATTCAGCGTTCCCCATGGTGTTGCCACCGCCGGATACCCGTCCGGATCGAGAAACTTCTTATATCCGGTAAAGCCATAAGCATCCTGTCCAGCCTCGTCCACCCCAACATCCACCTTCGGCTTCTCCCCCACCCCGAGGAACCGCAGCAGCGCCTCCAGATCCGCCCCTTGTACATCGGGCGCACCTGGCATCTGGTTCTTTCCGTTCTGCACCAGGTCCACAACCTGCGCCCGGCCCATCCGGCCCCCCACCCCAATCAGCATCGGAAACGCCGGAGCAATCCCTTCCAGATGATCCCCATGGCAAATCGCGCAATGGTCCGAGTAAACCTGTGCCCCCGCCTTATCCCCCGGTGTCTCGGCAGTCATCGCCTGAGCCTGCACCGACGCCAACTCCTTCGGCGCATCGCTCTTTGCCCCCGCCGACCCCGTCCGCAAATACTCAATCAGCCCCTTCAAATGCGCATCATCAATATTCGGGAACGACGGCATCCGCCCATTCCCCTTCTGCACATTGTCGGTAACCTTCTCCACCGTCAGGCGGCTCAGCACATCCACCAATGAAGGGAACGCCGGCGGCGCACCCGCCCGATCCATCCCATGGCACATCGCGCACTGGCTCTGGTACACCCGCTCCCCTACACTCCCTCCATGCTGAGTCGGCCCCAGTCCGCCCAGCCACGCCATCTCATTCGCATTCACATACAGCACATTCGTTTCCCGATCAATCGCCGGCCCACCCCACTCCGCCCCACCGTCGAATCCCGGAAAAATCACCGTCAGCTTGCCCACTGAAAACGGGACAAACTGCCCATCGCTCACCAGGTTCTTGAACTCGTTCACCGCCCATGCATGCGCCTCCGGCGTCCGATTCGTCAGCCCATCCGCCGTCAGCCGCTGCCGCGCAAACGGCTCCGGCCCCTCCGGCTTCGGCTGCGTCTTCGCCGTCACCTCGCCCGGAATTGTACTGGCCGGATACGGCACCTCATGAATCGGAAACAGCGGCTTGCCCGTCACCCGGTCAAACAGGTACAGGTACCCCTGCTTGGTCGTTTGCGCCAGGGCTTCCACCGTCTTCCCATCGCGCTTCAGAGTAAACAGCGCCGGCTCACTCGGAAAATCCCGATCCCATATATCGTGGTGCACCCCTTGAAAATGCCAAATCCGCTTGCCCGTATTCGCATCCAGCGCCAGCAGCGTATTGGCATACAAATCATCCCCCACCCTATCGCCGCCATAAAAATCAAACACCGCCGATCCCGTCGGGACATAAACAATCCCCAGCTTCGCGTCCAGCGCCATCCCCGCCCAGTTGTTCGCCGCCCCTGCCGTCTTCCACGCCTCAGCAGGCCACGTCTCATACCCCGCCTCGCCCGGCCGCGGAATCGTATGAAAAACCCACCGCACCGCCCCCGTATGCACATCAAACGCGCGCACATCCCCCGGCGGCGCAGGATGAGTCTCCGGATTCCGCCCTCCCACAATAATCATGTCCTTGTAAATAATCCCCGGCGTAGTCAGCACCACCGACTGCTTCTCGAAATCCCCCCGCAGCCCCTTGCGCAGGTCAATCCGCCCCGCTTCGCCAAAGCTCGCCACAGGCTTTCCCGTCTCCGCATCCAGGCAGTAGAGAAAGTTCATCACCCCTGCAAACAGCCGCCCATCCTTGCCATCCGTCCAATACGCCATCCCCCGCGCCGGCTGGCTTCCGCCCACGCCCGAGTCGAACTTCCACTTCAGTGCACCCGTCGCCGCATCCAGCGCCACCACCTTCTGCGTCGGCGTATACGCATAGAGAGTCCTGCCAATCACCAGCGGATTGTCCTGAAGCCCGCCCTTCTCCCCCGTATCGAAGGTCCAGGCCATCTTCAGCGTCTTCACGTTCGCACGGTTAATCTGTTTCAGCGCCGAGTAGTGATCCCCATCCACCCCGCCGTTATAAACCGCCCATCCCGCCGAGCGTCCATCCGACGAACTCTGTCCCGTCGGTCCTTGCCCCGCGCAAACCCCGCACAGCGCCAACCCCAGCCATGCACCCAACACCAAATTCCGCTTCACAATCGTCACGCCGTCGTCCTCGCCCATACGCTATGCGTTGTACTTGATAATCGTCATAAACCCAAAATCCATATGCAATTGCTGATGACAATGCAGCAGCGTATCCCCAGGATTATCCGCCACAAAATCCACCGCCACCGTCTGCAGCGGCATCACGTTGATCACATCCTTGCGCAACCCGCTCAAATCCTTCGCCCCAATCTTCGCCACCTCAAACGTATGCCGGTGCAGATGAATCGGATGCTGATCCCCGCTCCCATTCCGCAACACCAGCCGATACCGCCTCCCCGCCGTCACCTTGATCGGATCCACATCCGGCCACGACTTGTTATTGATCGTCCACGTATCAAACTTCGCCCCCTTCAGCGCCCCCACATCGTGAAACGTCAACGGAATCGTCTCATCCGGAGCAGCAGCCGGCGCCGTCAAAGCAAACTGCGCATAATCCCACTTAGCCGCAGCAGGATCAGTCCAAACCGGCGTCCCCGTCTTCCCGGCATACTCCACCACCACCCCCAACCCCATCTTCCGAGCTTGCTCCAAAGTTGCCCCCAGCACCCAGACACCCGGAGTATTCATCTCCACAACCGCATCCACCCGCTCCGCCACCGCCAGCGACAGCACCTCCACCGCCACCGGATTCGGCACCGGATTCCCATCCATCGCAATCACCTTGAAAGTATGCCCCGGCATCGCCAGCACCACGTTCTCCGTTGCGCTCGCATTCAGCAACCGCAACAGCACCCGCTGCCCCGCCTTCACCCGCAGCGGCTCACCCGCCCCCAGCATGTGCTGATTCATAGTGGCGTACTGGTAGCCCACATCGCTCCCCGTAGTCAGCGGCTGGTTGGCACTCTCCATCCGCATCGTCTCCACCATCGGCACAAACCGCGGCCCCCAGTGATGCACAGCCAGAAAAATCTCCTGATCGTACTTCCCTACGTCTGTTTTCCCCTCCACCATCAAAAATCCAAACTGCCCGCTATACGTCCCCAGCGTCAAATCCCCGCCCGCCCCCGCATGCGTGTGATACCACCGAGTCCCCGCCGGCCGCGGCGTAAAGCTATAGCGCAACTGCCCGCCCGGCGCAATCATCGCCGACCCCTCTTCCATCGCCCCATCATTCAACGAGTCAATCGCCAACCCATGCCAGTGCACAATATCGGGATTAGCCGTCGCATTGGCAACATCAATCGTCACCGGCACGCCCTCCCGCAACCGCAGCACCGGCCCCGGCACCTGCCCATTGTAAGCAGTAGTCTTGACAGAAACCCCCGGCCCAATCTCGAGCGTGCAGTTCTCAATCCGCAGCGAGTAGTCCGCCTTACCCGCAACCGCCGACGCACCAGCACCAGCAACTCCGCCCAAAGCGCGCAAAGGAAGCGTCCCAGCCACAACCCCGCCCACCACCACCATCGCTCCATCCCGCAAGAACCGCCGACGATCCATCCAGCTCATCCCAATCCCCACCTTCAGCGATCCAATTCTAAGACGACGAAGCGATTGTTACACGCCCCACACAAGGTCTGAAAAGTCCAACGACCTGATCAGCTTTTGAGCCTCCACGCCCTTTCGCCGGCCCTATACTGGGAATCACTAAAGTGGAAACCACAACTTCACCAACGAATCCCCCACCAGGCAATCATTCCCTCTGGTTCCATCTCCGTCTGGCAGCCTCCGCGCTCTTGCTTATCCCCGCAATCTGGTTCAGTTTGAAGACCATCGACTGCCTCGCCGCACGCCGCCTCCTCCGCACCGACCTGGCCGAGATCACACACGCCCGCTATGGCATCCTGAGTGCCGACCAATGGCGCGGGATCATCGGCCCAATCCTCAATGCGCAAGTCGATAACCTCGATCTCAAGGGACAAACCAAGAGTCTCCGCCCCATGGTCGAACAATCGCTTTACAACCTCCTCGACCACATCAAGACCCAGATGACAGCGCCTGCGGCCGGGGTATCCAGTCCGCCCGCGGCCAAGGGATCAAGTTCGCCCGCCGCCAAGGGAACTGGCTTGCCCGGCGGGGGCAACCCGATCATCGTAAACATGATCATCGGTTCCCTGCGCCCGCATGTGCCTGAATACACCGACGTGGTCATGGCCGAGCTATCCAAGCAGCAAACGCAACAGGGCTTCAAGAACTCCGTCCGCGTCGTCCTTGCCGATGCGGTCCACAACACATTCGGCTCCACGGACATGAGCACCTACAACAGCATCCTGAAACAATACGGATGTGCCCAGACAACCACGGGCCCAGCTGCCTGCGAGGACATTCTCGCCAAAAAAATCGCGGAATCTGACACGAACGCAACTCACTACTATCTCATCGTGCTTGCGTCGGCAGCGCTGGGGTTCATCCTGCTGATGCCCGGCAAGCGGCCACTCTCGCGCTCCGCCGTGGCAGTGTTGATGTTGTTCTGCATTGCGATGCTGGCCGGCGGCGTGCTCAGCCCCATGTTGGAGGTGGAAGTCCGCATAACCAAACTGGACGCAACCCTGCTCGGTACGCCCATCGAGTTTCGCGACCAGTCGCTTTACTACCGCAGCAAGACCGTGCTTGAAGTGTGTCAGACACTGATCGAGATGGGCAGGCCGGAGATGACCTTGGTTGGCGTGCTCGTGATCCTGTTCAGCGTGGTCTTCCCGGTGCTGAAAATGCTGGCACTCGGCGCGTGCATTATTAGACCAGCGCTCTTGCGCACCAACCGCCTGATCAGGCTTCTGGCCTTCGAGCTATCCAAGTGGTCCATGGCCGACGTCATGGCCCTCGCCATCTTCATGTCCTTTGTAGCATTCAACGCCGTCATTGGAAGCGCGTGGGACGGCGTGCGCAGCATGCCAAACATTCAGCAAGTGTCGTTTCCGACGAATGCTTCCAGTATCCTCCCCGGCTATTACCTGTTCCTCGGATTCTGCCTGTCGAGCATCTTCCTCTCGAAGAAGCTGGAACACGGCATCGCCTCCAGTTCCCCCACCCAATCAAACTAGGAACGAGCCGTTGGCGTGGTAGGCCGGGGATTCATCCCCGGCACAAAGCAATCCACACAACGCGGGCTTCAGCCCCTGCGGTATTTCTGCAGTCCTACGCTCCCGCTTTCGGCAGGGCGAATATTGCTGGATCAATCGCCTTGTTCAGCTCAACCTTCTTCACCGCGATGCTCAACTGGAACTGACCGAAGTCCAGACCGATGCCATAAGGAACCATGAACCCCGTTTCCGTCTTCCGGTAATCCGAGTAGCTCGCCGTCAGCGTCACAGGCTGGCCCTGCATGCTGGTCTCCGTGGTCATGGTGTTCACCAAATACGTTTTTGCATCGATCACAAAGGTGTATTTCACCTTCTCCTTCGTCGTCAGATTGATCGTATAGGTCTTGTCGTCCTTGCTCGCCAACTCGATCGTGCTCCCTTTGGCTGCGTAGTCGTAGAGTAGTCCGCCCACATAAATTCCGGCCTTGCCCGAGTTGTACTGGTCATCCGGCATCGGCGTCGGGTCCGCGGCGCCCGCCATCGGGTTCACCATCCAGCCGCCCTTGTCTGTGTAGCAGGAGATAATCTTCGTTCCGTTGAAAAGGGACTCCTGCTTTGACCCCACGCCATCCACCGTCACGGTCGAAGTCGGGGCCTCGCTCCCCATCACCTGCATCGTACCTTCCACCGACAGGGTCTTGACCTTGCTGATTGCATCCTTGCCGCCAATGGCGTCCAGGTACTTGTTGACGACCTCGTCGGCGGTCAGCGCCGGAGCCGCAACTTGCGCCGGGGCCGGGGACGGAGCCTGCACCGGGGATGAAACCTGAGCCGGGAGTGCAATTGCACCGGCCATAGCGGTAAACGCGACTAATCCAAGAATGTTCCTTTTCATTTCTGCCTTTCGCTTGTTCCAGAGGAGCGTGATTGAGTGTGGAAACAGTGTACGCCTCGCTCTCGGCGAGGCAGTCCAATCCTTATCCATCGGTACGCAATCGCCGAGCAGAAAGTTTCCGGGTGAGCCTCAAACGTGAGGCTGTTTCCCTGGGCCAGGGACAAGGATGCCGAGTGCAGTCCCCCAACCCCCAAATCTCCGAGACCACGCCGCGCTCCCGCCAGCCCCTGCGAAACTGTGGACGCCAACACTACCGAAACCGGCTAGAAGCAAACGCCGCCGAAAAAGCCTCCGTCCACCCCGCCACACCATGTGCCGGGTCCTGTCCATATGGGTTCAGCGCCCCATTCGGTGGCACCTCCGTCGGAATCGGCAAACTCGGCGCCGGCGGCTGATTGATCGCCAGGTAGTACCCATGCTGGTAATTCCACTCATCCGGGATCCCATACGGCGCCGTCATATTTGAAGGCCACGGTTGCGCCGGCCCCGCATGCCCCAGCGCCGCATGCCACCACGGATGCCCGACCGCAATAATCCCCGAAGCCAGGTTGCCGATCGGAAACGCCCACGTCAGCACCTCGTCCTTTGCCGACGACAGCACAGATATCTCCCCAATCTTCCCCGCTGCATCCGCAAACTCGTTAGTCAGCGCGTTGTCGTCCACGGCGCCCGCCATGATTGTTACCTGCCGCACCGGCAAACTCATATGCGAAATCGTCGAAAGAATCACCCGCGCACCAAGACTATGCGAGGCAAATGACACGCTCGCCGCAGTCGCAAAATTCGCGTCCACAAACTCCGCGATCATCACCCCGGCATCGTCCGCAACCTTGGCTTCCACCCCATAGTCCAGCCCGTGCGCCCACACCGAATCCCCCGGCCAAAGCAGCCCCACAAATGCCGACGCCGGCGGCAACTGCAGAATGCTCCCCCAGTTTGATAGGCACGCAATCCCATCCGAGCGGTTCACATTGAACCCGTGCGTCGCAATCAGCACATGCCGCCCCCGCACCGCCGCAACCAGGTCGGTCACCGCAAGGCTCGCGTAGTCATTCAGGCTCGTGCCCTGGTTCACCGCGACAGTCGCCGCCAGTTCCCCGCCCACCGCCGAAAGCCGGCAATCGATAAACTGAGTCATCGCCGCCTACTTTCTCTTGACCGCTTGCATAGCGTTCACCGCCGAAGCTAGTGCGCTTGAAATGTCCTTCGCCACCGGCGCAAGCGGAGTAGCCAGCAGTCCCACAAGCACTGAGAGTGCCAACTCCTGCGACTTCCAGAATCCATCGCCCGTGAGCGTCCATCCCGCCGCCACTGCCAGCATCACGGCCACCAGCGCCGCCAGTCCCCGCGTCATATTTCGATACTTCTGGTCAGAGCACTGGTAAGCCTGATCCAGCAGCGCCGTCACAATCAGGTCGAAGCGCGCATACACATCCACTTCCGCCTGCACCAGCGACGCCCCTGTCGAAATCTTCGTTGCCACCGACCGCAGAATCTCCGGGTCCACATTTGTCTTTGCCGCCAGTGCCTCCGCATTTCCAGGGGCCATATGCAGCTTGACCAGCAATTTGGCAATCGCCTTCTGGCTCGCCAAATCGTTCCCATTCACCCAGTTCGCCTCTATGGTCTCCAGCACATTCTGACGCGGCAGCGTGTTTACGGGCCGGGCCGGAAGACCCTCCCCCGTCTGGTCCGGCGTCAAACCCGCCACCACTTCCTTAATGTGCTTCAGGCCAATTCGGTTGATCCCCGGAAGCGCCGCCTTCGATGCGTCCACCACCCCAAACGCCGCCGTCCCCAGCCCCCCAATGGCGCTGATGATCTGGCCGAGCGGCATCTTCTGCAAATCCACAGGTACATTTGCATCCACGAACATGGTTCTCTCCCTGAATCACCTGAATATATATAGGCAATCCCGCTCGAAGTAAAGGAGATTTCGACGAGGGTCAGTTAGAACCAAACCGCTTGTAGTCCCGGAACTCCATCGTGTTCGTCAGAGCCTCGCGTGTTCCCTTCTTCACATCCAGCTCCGCGCTCACCGGCATCAGGTACTTCAGTCCATTGATCGCGACAAAGTCATAGTCCACATCCATCGCCGTACCCTGCGTCGGAATCTCCGGCGGCAGACCGTCAGCCTTCAACGTTACCCGCCGCACCCGCCTCGTATTGCTATCAATAAACACCTGCCCACTGAAACCCACAATCATCTGCTTCCCATCCAGGCCAGTCACCGAGAACGATGAATTCTCGCGATCCACGCGATAGTCGTAAACCTGAACGGTTGCCCCATTCAATGAAGCTGCTTCTTTCCACTGGAAGTCCGCCTTCGACGCCTCACGAAACACCGCCTGCAGAATCCCGCCAAACTCCCCTGAAGAAAAAATCCCCTTCATGTTCCCGCGATCCGTATGGCTTGCATTGCCGTTCAACTCCAGCATGGTCCGCGTTTCCACCCGGTCCTGGTAACTCAGCATCTCAACCAGCGAATCGATCGACCGCCACTTCCCGTCCCCATTTGAATCGACAGCACGCTTCGTCACTTCCGTACACTCGAAATTCGGCAACGATTCGTTGTAACTCAGCGCCCGCTGCCGCGCCCCTTCAATCAGCTGATGCGCATCATCCTGCGCCAGCGCCGCAACCGGCCCCGTCGCCACCGTAATCGCCAACTGGTTAGGCGCATGGGGAGGTCCTTCCAGCGTCCCGCCCTCTCCACCCAGGCTCATCTCTCCCATCTCGAGCGAACTCGCATCCGCCTCCGCCGTCGCCGTTCCCGTCACCCGGAACTTCCCCGACTGCTCCGCCGTCTTTGTACCCTGTATCAAAAAGGCCTTCACCTCATAGTCCCCCGGCGATAACTTGCCGGATTTCACGCTCGCCACATACGACATCGCCGTATGCTCGCCATCCGCCTGCAGGATTGGCGTCCGCGGACCCGCCTTCCCATTGCGAATCAGCTCCATCTCCAGCTTCATCGGCTCGTCCGACGCCGGGTCAGGATGCAGTATCAGGAAAAACGAAGCGTCCTTCGCATTCGCCGGCAACTCCCCCGTCAGATTCGGTGTCACCTTCGCGTGCTGATACCTCAGCGGCTCCAACGGATCGCCATCATCCGCCCCCTTCGTCCGCACCAGCACCATATCGCTCACCGACACAATCCCCGTCAGGTCCGGGATCTCAAAGTCCCTGCGAATTGCCCCCGCCTTCCCGCTGTTCTGGTCCAGCACGGCAACCTCCATCACGTATTTCCCCGGCGTCGAAACAAAATGCCTTTCCAGCGCGATCGTCGCCGACCCATCCCGCTCCAGCGTCTCCTTTGCCCCGCGCTTCTTCACGTCTTCACTGTAGTGCTCGACCACCGTCCCACTCGTGTCCCTGATCTGCGCCACAATCGATACATGCGCAGTCGACACATGCGAATTCCCATCCTCCGTCGCCGCCAACTCCGCCAGCGGAACCTCCACCGCCATCGTATTGCTGTTCCCATTCGGCAGATCGCCAAACCGCAGCACAGCCGCGTCGAACTTCAGTTCCTTCGGCAAACTCGCATCCCCAAGCGCCTTCTGCAGCGGCCCCTCAAACGGCTGTATGTCCGCATTGGCACCCCGCGCCAGTGCAAAGTAACCCGTCTTAGTCTGGATATTCAGCCCGGCGCGCACCGGCTTCACCGAGATGCTGCGAAACTTCCCGTCATATTCCTTGAACGGAGGAACATAAGTCGCCTCATAGTAAGTCCCCATGTCCTCCGCCATCTGTGCCAGCGGCTTGGTCGTCGAATTCTGCCCATCGATATAAGCCCCGCCCGTCGCCTTTGAAAAATCCGCCATCGGACTTTTCGAATCCGCAAACGGATCAGTCAAATCCTCCATCCCATTGCGCGAGAAGTCCGTCATCACCCGTATATCGTCCTGCTGCGTCCAGACGTATCCTCCCGAACCGAACCCCGCGTTTTGCACGCCCGCAGCGGAGCCCGCTCCTGGAGGCGGACCTTGGGGAAGCAGCTCCTTCGGCGTTGCAGAAGCCTGCGCAGGAATATTGGCGGGAGCTGCCGCGTTCATCATCGCGTTCGCGTTATCCCCCAGCCCCGACTGGTTAATCGCCTCCATGTCCACCGTATAAATCGTCACGCCCGCGTCGGCCGCCGCGCTCGCAATTGTTGTCAAAAACTTCTTCGTCTTCAGATCCAACCGCCGATTCACCGTGAAATAAATCAGCGCCTTCCGATCCCCCAACCCCTGTTGCGACTTCACCAGCGCCAGCAACGCCGCCAGCGTAGGCGGCCCTTTCTGTTCCTGCTCAATCGCCTGTGACTGGTTCATCGCCGTCAACAGCGCCTGCGCCTGCGCCCGCTCTTTCACATCCACATGCCGGCCCGACCCATCCACGCCCGTCTGCGCAACCGCGATCATGTTCTTTTCCGCTGCCGCTACAGCCTTCGCTTTGTCCGCATCCGAGTTCGTATCGATCACGATGTCCAGCGCCAGCGTCGCAGTTGACGTTAGGCTCATCGGCTCGCTCTCGGTCGCCACGTGAACCGCCTGTTCCACCAGGCTCCGATCCTCCGTGAACCCCTGCAGCAGCCGCAGCCGGTTCGTGAAATCCAGAACAGAGAATGAGTAGCCCGCCGTCGGAAGCACCCCCAGAACCTTCTCGGCAATATTGCGCGCGCTTCGCGCCGTTGGCCCATGAAACGGGTCGAACAGCAGCGTAATCATGTGTCCCCTGCTTGCCGCCGCCTCTCCGCTCACCAGGTGAAACCCGGTCAGCTTCACCGGAACATTGTTATCCATCACCACAAAGTCGTCCTGCTTCAGATCCAGAACCGCCTTATGCCGTTTATCGTGGACCGCCAAATCCAGCCCCACCTCATTGATGTCCGTGCTCAAGCTCAGCGCCGGAGCCTGCTCCGCCTGCGCAGGTGTCGATTGATTCTCCGGCGCAGTCTGCCCATAAGCCGCAGAGACAAAGAACCCCAGGCACACCACCGCAACCCACACGCGCTTTGTATCAGGGCACGACTTCAGTCGTGCCGAAATGCCCCATAAAAAAGATCCGGGCTTTAGCCCCTGCGGAACAACTGGCATGCGCGCACCAATCAAATGCTTTGTAACAGGGCATGACTTTAGTCGTGCCGAAATAGCCCACAAAAATGACCTGGGCTTTAGCCCCTGCAAGACGTTTTTCAACCCATTAGACCCCTGCGCGGAATTCTAATCCGATGGTTGTCACTTGTATGTACGAGTTTTGACAGCGGTACACCCAAGCCGGTTACGGAGAATTCAGGATGAGTTAGCAAACCCGGCAAAGAACTGGATGTTTCCAATAACTGAGAGCGGAGCATGATCGCCTAGGATGATCCCAAGTCACGCGGAAAACCGCATCACTTTCTCAGCAATCTCATCGAAGTCGAACCGCCGACTTCGCACCTGTTCCTCCGACAATCCAAACATCTTCGCCCAGACTGTCCCAAATATGTCGACCACAGCTGCCGCAGTCGCTTGCTCGCGAGAGAGATTTTCAAGTGCTGCGACAATTCGTTCGACTTCGGGCTCGTACTCGTCCTCTGGAGCGCCTGACGAGATCAAGCCCTCAATATCGTGAAGTCGAAAGAGCTGGCTGATCGCTTCGTGATCGACGTTCATTCTCTGCTCACAACTTGCTCTGAGAAAATGGATCGCTAAGGTGTATTTGTTGATATCAAGACGTGATCAGGGTGGTGTTAAATCGGACTGTAGTGAATCGGAGATTTCGGTTAGTTGATAAGTCGCAGCCGCGAGTCCCGTGCGAGCCCCCCGCGAGCGTCTGCCGCACCGCAGGTGCTCTACTCCGCCCTCGCCAAAAACCGCTCCATAAACTTGGTATCGAACTCCCCATCCCTAAACCCGGCATCCGCAAAAATCGCCTGGTGCAGCGTAATCGAGGTCTCAATCCCCTGCACCACAAACTGCCCCAGCGCCCGCTCCATCTTGGCAATCGCCTCCGCCCGGTCCACCCCATGCACAATCAACTTGGCAATCAGCGAATCGTAATACGGCGGCACCACGCCCTCCGCATACTGCGCCGTATCCACCCGCACCCCATTCCCGCCCGGAACATTGAACGCCGTAATCTTCCCCGCTGAAGGAGTGAACTTCTTCGGGTGCTCCGCATTGATGCGGCATTCAATCGCATGCCCGCGAATCTCGAGCTTCGGCGGCAGAATGTTTTCCAGCCGCTCGCCCGCTGCAATATGCAACTGCGCCTTCACCATGTCGACCCCGGTAATCGCCTCCGTCACCGGATGCTCCACCTGGATGCGCGTATTCATCTCGATGAAGTGCAGTTGCCTGTCCTCATCCATCAGGAATTCTACAGTCCCCGCATTCTGGTAGCCGATCTCAGCCAGGCACCGGCACAGAGTCTGGCCAATCTCTTCGCGCATCTTCGGCGTCACCTGCAAACTCGGCGCCTCTTCAATCAACTTCTGGTGACGCCGTTGAATCGAGCACTCGCGTTCAAACAGTGAAACCACGCTCCCGTGCTCATCCGCCAGCACCTGGAACTCAATGTGGCGCGGCTGTTCAATGAATTTCTCCATGTACAGTTCGCCGTTGCCAAACGCGTTCGCCGCCTCGGTATTGGCCGCGTGAAAAAGGTTCGGCAGCTCATCCGCGCTGCGCACAATCCGCATGCCGCGCCCGCCCCCGCCGGCCTTGGCCTTCAGGATCACCGGGAAGCCCACCTTCGCCGCCCACTCCTGCGCCTCTTCAACCGTCGCAATCACCCCGTCCGACCCCGGCAGAATCGGCACGTTGGCCCGCTTCATCGCCTGGCGCGCCTTTTCCTTCTCGCCCATCAGCCGCGTCACTTCCGGCGGCGGCCCAATAAACTTGATGTTCGATGCGCGGCATACCTCGGCAAAGTTGGCGTTCTCGCTCAGCAAC
The DNA here is from genome assembly GCA_049518435.1 of Occallatibacter sp. Taxonomy (GTDB): domain Bacteria; phylum Acidobacteriota; class Terriglobia; order Terriglobales; family Acidobacteriaceae; genus Telmatobacter. The sequence goes on from JBEKRU010000063.1 coordinate 28,145, forward strand.
CCATAGCCCGGATGAATCGCCTCTACATCGGCAATTTCAGCTGCGGAAATCACCGCCGGCACATTCAGATAACTGTCCGCCAGCCGCGGCGGCCCGATGCAAATGGCCTCGTCCGCAAAACGGACATGCAATGAGTTCCGGTCCGCCTCGCTATAGACGGCGACCGTGCGAATACCCAGTTCCTTGCAGGCGTTTATAACCCGAAGCGCGATTTCCCCGCGATTGGCAATCAATACCTTACGAAACATTCGATACCTAACCCAGCCGCACGGAGAAAAGAGGCTGCCCAAATTCGATGGGCTGGCCGTTGGTTACCAGGCACTTCACAATCACGCCGGCAGCGTCAGATTCAATCTCGTTCATCAGCTTCATCGCTTCCACAATGCACACCACCTGGCCCTTGTCCACGTGATCCCCGGGAGCCACAAACGGAGACGCGCCCGGCGAAGGCGAACCATAATACGTGCCCACAATCGGAGACTTCACCAGGTGCAGCCCCGCTTCCGGGTCCGCAGCCGGCTCTGTTGCCGATTTCGCAGGTGCCGCCGCAGCCGCCACCGGCACAACCGCCGCCTCCCGCGCTCCTGCCAAAAGCCGCGCCAGGTCTTGTGCCGAGCCGCCCTCCGGTTGCGTAAACTTCAGCCGGATCCGCACGTCGCCGCGCTCCAGCTCGAATTCGCCAACCTGGTTCTCTTTCAGAAACTCGATCAGTTGTTTTAGATCTTCGGTATTGTCGGGACTTAGTGGATTCATTCGTTCCTTAACTCTCCCGCGGCAACGCGGGATCTGCTGGATCAGATTCTTTCTTAGTTCCCCACTGCCTTCACCGCCCACACGCGGATGAAATTCTGGGTGCCCCATCCATCGAGCAGTCTTATCGCTCGATGGGTGGGAAAGCACAAAAGCTAACCATCGGCTATGGGGTCTTTCCAATCTTCCATTCTGCTTCTTCCTGCTTGCTTAAAGCTCAATCAGCGCCTTCGCTGCGGGCGTCAGCACCTGGCCTCCGCCTTGGGTTACAGCCACCATGTCCTCAATGCGAATGCCAAACTGGCCCGCCAGGTAAATTCCCGGCTCAATCGTTACAACCATTCCGGGCAGCAGCTTGGCCGTCTGCCCGGCGCCGACTCGCGGCAACTCGTGAATCTCAAGCCCCACACCATGGCCGGTGGAGTGGGAAAATGCCTCCGCAAAACCCGCCCTGCGCAGCACGCTCCGTGCGGCCTCGTCCACTGCCCCGCAGCTCATACCCGCCGCCACGGTAGCCACTGCTGCTTCCTGCGCTTCCAGTACTGCCTGGTATGCAACTCGCTCCTTGATTCGGGGCTTTCCCAGATACACCGTTCGGGTCATATCCGAGCAGTAGCCTCCGAGGATTATACCGAAATCGAGCGTCAGAAAACCGCGCCGCGGCAACCGTGCGTCCGTCGCCCGTCCATGCGGAAGCGCGGACCGCACGCCCGAGGCCACGATGGTTTCAAACGACATACCTTCCGCGCCACGGAGCCGCGCCTGGTATTCAAGCTCCGCAGCCACTTCCGTCTCCCTCAGACCCGGCCGGATAAACCCCAGCATGTGCTCAAAAAGCCCGCAACCCGTCAGGGCCGCCTTCGTCATCAGGGCCAGTTCGTCCTCGTCCTTCACCCAGCGCAGCGGTTCCACCAGCGGCGCTTCCAGGGCGATGAGAAAGCTGCGTCGCAGTTTGGCCGGAAGCGAATTTCTCCACCGGGCAAGCTCCCCAACTGTCGTCCACGCCGGATCGAAGCCCACTGAATCAATTCCGGGTTGCGCAGCCAGCCATTCCAGCGCCGCCACCGCCGCGGAGCCCGACACAACACGCACCCGCGCGCCGACAACCTCTTCCGCCGCCTGCGTTTTGTAGCGCCCATCGGTGAACAGGCATGCGGCACGCGGCGTGATCCCGAGCGCGGCGTTCGAGCCGGTAAAGCCTGAAAGATAGCGAAGGTCCGGGAGGTGTGTGACCAAAAGCCCGGGCAGTCCAGCTTTCGTCAACCTGCGGCGTAATTGCCCGATGCGGCGTGAATGATCCACTGCGTAAGCATATCAGGGGCTCCCAGCCCATCTCCGGACCGTCGTGTTTCAGCTCCCGAATAGAGCGCCCGATATTATCCCCGCGTTTCAGCTCCCGTAGGGAGCGCCCGAGAAAAGCCCAGCATGAAATGCTGGTTAGGCTCTGCGCGGGATGAGCGTCCCGTAGGGCCGCTGCGAAAAACGATCCCCGATATCTTGTATGACGGTCCATTCCCGCGCGCAACTGCACAGACAAGAACATTGATACAAACAACACATTACAAATAACTTAAGCCGCTATCTCATGCGGAATCAGCGCGTTTTCTCAAGGTTTAGGGTAATTAGAGGCAGACTCGCCACCGCAATTCATAGACCTCGAGGCAAAGAAAACGGCTTTTAGCTCACCTTGCAAGGTCTCTTTCGAAGAGAATCCTAACCTTGTAGGCATACCCTTCGCCTGATTTCTCACCTTGGAAGCAGACTTTTACCCTATGTAGCTCACCCTGCAGGGTGAGCTTTCCACCCGGAAAAAACTGACCACTGATCACTGACAACTGACCACTGTCTTTTACAGCGCCGGCCGCACCGGCTTCTTCTGCTCCGGGTCAATCTCTGCCTCGGCCGCGTGCAAATCCGATTGGTGGTCCATCCATTCATCCAGCCGCGAGCGCTTGAAGCGCCACCGGTTTCCCAGCTTGAAGGCGGGCACAAACCCTTCTGATGCATACTTATACAACGTGTCCGGAGAGATCCCCAGGTAGTCCGAGGCAGTCCGAATATCCATCACCTCGCGTACTTCAGGAACAAGCAGGTTAGAGCGAACCGCGGCGTTACGCATCAGTGCCTCCCGGCAACAAAGGTGCCTCAGGGATTCCGGCATACATACCGGTAGTCTTGTATATAACGCGGTTTCGCCTGTGAATTCAAGGCTTTTCCGGGAGTTGTAGGAAATTAACGGGCTTTGTGCCGCCCCCTCCGGACAGCCGCTCGCACACCCTGCCCTATAAACCCCGCCGGTTGTGCCCGGTCCAAGACCAAGCCCCATCCTTTGGGCTATTGGGACGGATGGTCCGCCTTCCGAAATCCTGTTCGCTTAATTCTGGTCGTCGCGCCTGTGCAACGTCGGTTGATCGCTCGTATCCGAACCGCTATTCCCGCTCGACGTGCTGGACGGACTCGACGAACCACCATTGGGATCAGTACTCGCCCGCCGCAGTGAAGGCTTCTTAGTGTCTTTAGAATCAGTGAGTCGCCGCTTATTCTCAATGCGCGCCAGCCTAGCCTTGATGTCGTCGAATTCTGAGGTAGTCACCGTGTACTCATCCCGCGGCGGCAGAATCCGCGCTATCTCTTCCTGCGAATGCAGAATGCGATCGGGTGTCTGTGGATGATCTGAGAACGCCTTCGCAACCATTCCCGGCTTGCGCTTCTCCAACGCCTGAACCTTCTCAAAGAACGCGATAAATGCCTGCGGATCATAGCCCGCGCGATACATGTACTGCACGCCCAGGTAGTCCGCCTGCGCTTCGAACTCGCGCGAGAACTTCAAAAAAGTCATCGGGACTGCCAGGCTGGCAGCCTCGTAAATGCCATACCCCGTCCACCCACCAATAAAGATCAGCGGGATCGTGCCCAACTGCGCGTAATTCATCCGCGTCTGTTCGCGCACCGCATGGTGAGCGCACACATGCGCCGTTTCATGCGCCATCACCCCGGCCAGTTCCGCCTCTTCGTCGGCATTCAAAATCAGACCCGAATTCACGTAGAAAAATCCGCCTGGGAGCGCCATGGCGTTGATTTCATCGGAATCGATGATCTTAATTGTGAACGGAACCTTGCAATCCGAGTTCTTCACGATGTTCTGCCCGACGCGGTTGACGTATTCAAGAACTACCGGGTCCGTAATGAACTTGGTGCTCTTTTCAATCTCCGTGGCATACATCTTCCCCATTTTGATTTCGGTGTCCACGGAGTACCAGTTCCCCATTCCGCGTCCGCCGATATCGCGATTGCCCACGGCGCTCACATCGTCAATGCTGCCTGCCTTGACGTTGATCTTCTGGCTGCCTGGCTCAACCACTTTTTCGGGATTCACTGCAGTTGCTTCCGTATCGCCACCCACGGGTGTGGTTCCCGGTGCGGGAGCTTTCCCCGGAGCCGTCGAAGACTTGTCGTCAGCTCCCGTCGTGGCTGGAGTCGTCTGCGCCGCCGGTGTATCGCCACCTACTGGCGCGGTTCCGGGCGCGGGTTGGCCCGCCTCCGGCGTCTGCGCTGTCCCTGACGTTTGTTGAGTTGTTCCTGGGGTGCTGGTCGGCGTCGGACTCGACGGCGCGGATTGCGCACATAATACAGTGGTCAGCGCCAACGCCATTCCTGCCAGCGTCATTGCTTTCGAGCTCATTGAATCTGACCTCATGACCTAACCTCCAGCGATCAGCCGGGACACACGGATTGCGCCGCTTCGCTCCATAGCTTAGACGCTAGTATCCGCCTGTTTGGCAACAAAGGGAAAGTAATATTTCCTCCACGCCCAGAATCACCTTCACCTTATCGATCGCGCCCAGAGAACTCCAACCCTTTTTGACAAGGACGTCCTCTTGGAACTTCCACCCGTCTGAATTACAGTGATGAGCACGCGGCTTTCTGGAGGAGACTTGCGCCGAACGACCCTTGCAGTCGCATTGATTGCGTGTGGAATGGCTGCCTCGATCCTGACAGCGAGGCCGTATCTTGTTGCTCAGCAGTCACATCCGGGACCGCCTTCTCCCATCGAAAAGCTCCTAGGTCCGCGCCGCCATGCTCCCGTAGCGTCTCCGAATGCTCCCTCCACCCCAGAAGTGGACTTTGACGCCACCAGCATTGGATCCCCGGTTCTGCTTGATAAGAACTGGAGGGTCGGAATCACTGCGAACACGGCTGCCGAAAATCCGGAGTTTGACGACACCACGTGGGTGCTCCGGGATGCACAGGAGTCCTTTGCCGACGTCCCGGACGAAGATCACCCCGAAGACGACGACGCAGCGCCTGAAAAAAAAGGCCCGAACAACCATTCCAC
>JBEKRU010000064.1:0-32729 GCA_049518435.1 Occallatibacter sp.
ATGCGACAATGGAGGCAACAGTGATGACCACCTCCTCCTCTGCCGTCGTTCCTTCGCCGGTTACGGTAACTCCGCAGGTGCTGGCCACTCACAGCATCACTGCGGACGAGTACAGCCGCATACTGGATGCTCTTGGCCGCGTTCCTTCTCTCACTGAGCTCGGAATCTTCAGCGTGATGTGGAGCGAGCATTGCTCCTACAAATCCAGCCGCGTGCATCTCCGGCGGCTGCCCACTGAAAGCGAGCGCGTTGTCCAGGGCCCGGGTGAAAACGCGGGCATCATCGACGTGGGGGACGGTTGGGCCTGCGCTTTCAAGATCGAGTCTCACAATCACCCCAGCTACATTGAGCCGTTTCAGGGCGCGGCCACGGGCGTGGGCGGCATTCTGCGCGACATTTTCACCATGGGCGCCCGTCCGCTGGCCGTGATGGACTCACTGCGTTTCGGATCAATCACCAGGGAAGCGGATGCGCCGACGGACGAGCAAAAGCTGATCGCCCGCAACCACGCCGTCGTCGAGGGCGTAGTGAGCGGCATTGCCGGTTACGGCAACTGTTTCGGCGTGCCCAACCTGGGTGGCGAAACCAAGTTTGAGCCCTGTTACAGTGGCAATCCGCTCGTCAACGCTTTCGCTCTCGGCCTGGTCCGCATCGACGAAATCTTTTATGCCAAAGCCACGGGAACCGGGAACCCCGTCATCTATGTAGGCGCAAAAACCGGCCGCGACGGGATCCACGGCGCCACCATGGCCTCGGAAGAGTTCCACGAGGGCACTGAAGCCAAGCGGCCCAATGTGCAGGTGGGCGACCCCTTCATGGAGAAGCTTCTTCTCGAAGCATGTCTTGAAGCAATGCGGACCGGAGCAATCGTCGGCATTCAGGATATGGGAGCGGCCGGGCTAACTTGTTCGACCTGCGAAATGGGTGCGCGCGGTGGTGTCGGCCTCGACGTCGAGCTCGACCTGGTCCCGCAGCGAGAATCCGGGATGACCGCCTACGAAATCATGCTTTCCGAGAGCCAGGAGCGCATGTTGCTGGTTGCCATCAAGGGCCGTGAGGGTGAAGTGCTTCGCGTCTTCGAGAAATGGGGACTCGACGCAGTTATCGTAGGCACAGTTGAGCCGGAACCCCGTCTCCGCATTCGCCATCACGGCGAACTGGTCGCCGACATCCCCAACCAATCTCTCACCGACGATGCCCCTCTCTACCATCGCCCCGTTGGCGTCTGGAATGCCCCAGTCCCGCTCAGCCCCCCGGACGACGTTCTCGCCAAACTTGCGGAGGATCGCAACTATACTGCGGATTTGATTCAGCTTCTCGCCAGCCCCAATGTCTGTTCCAAGCGCTGGGTGCACGAGCAGTATGACACCATGGTGCAGACTAATACCGTGCAAGGCCCGGGTGGTGAAGCGGGCGTGATGCGAATCAAGGGCACCGGCGTGCCGGGTCATGAACGCGGTCTGGCTATGGCGCTCGATGGCAACGGCCGCTGGGCCTGGCTGAACCCGAAGCTGGGCGCAATGCATGCGGTGGCCGAGGCGGCCCGCAAGGTCGCAATGACCGGCGCAACGCCCGTGGCCGCCACCAACTGCCTAAACTTCGGCAATCCGGAGAAACCGGAGATCATGGCCCAGCTTTCCGCGGCCATCGACGGGATTGCGGAAGCATGCAAAGCCCTCGGCACGCCCGTCACCGGGGGCAACGTATCCCTTTATAACGAGACCAGGGGCGAAGGCATTTATCCGACGCCGGTATTGGGCATCGTCGGCATTCTCGAAGACGTTACCAAAGCCGTCCCCGCCCACTTCCAGCAGGCTGGCGATGCAATTCTCCTCCTTTGGCCTATTCCGCGCGGCGAGAATCCCAACCCCGACCTCAAAGTTCCCTTCGAGCCCGCGCCTATCAATCCCTATATCGTCCTTTCGCTTACGCCGGAGTCGGCCTTCCCCGTTGCATCGCCCCTTGTGGCGCCCGTCCCTGATGCGCCGGAGGACTCAACCGACACACTGGCGGCGGAACTGGCAGCATTCGGCAGTTCTGAATATGCAAAGGTCATTCTTGGCAGCCTTTGGGGAACTCCGCCCTCGCTCGACCTCGAAGCCGAAGCGGACCTCCATACTCTGCTTGCCGCATTGGCCGACCGCAAACTCCTTCGGTCCGCACGCGACATTTCCGACGGCGGCATTGCCGTCGCCCTGGCGCAGTCTTGCTTCCAATTCGGCGTCGGAGCATCCGTCGATCAGGATCAATCCCTGATGGTCCACCCGCTCTTCGGCCTCTTTGCAGAACAGGCTTCGACGCTGCTAGTTACCACGCATCAAAGCCATATTTCTGCGATTGAAAAACTCGCCGGTGAATACAACTTCTTCGTCGCGCGCATAGGAACCACGGGCGGGACTATCCTCGAAATCTCCGTCGACGGACAGCCTTTTATCTCCGCTCCACTTACAGCCCTTCGCGGGCCCTGGGCCGAATCCCTTCAGGCCACACTCCACGATGAGGTTCCCGCATGATCCGCACCCTCTACCAGGGCGTAGCCGGTGTTGAGGACACAACCGGGCAACTGACAACGGACAACGTTCCACCATCAACTGTCGACGCAGACGACCCAAAGCTCCGCGAAGAATGCGGCGTTTGCGCCGTACATGGCCATCCGGACGCAGCCCGCCAGGTCTATCTCGGGCTATACGCGCTCCAGCATCGAGGACAGGAATCAGCCGGTATCGCCAGCGCGGACGGCCAGCGGCTCGCCAACATCAAGGGCATGGGCCTGGTCTCTGAAATTTTCACCGACGATGTACTTGCCAAGCTGCCCGGCTCCATGGCTATCGGACACACACGTTACTCCACCACCGGCGACTCCGCGCTTCTCAACGCCCAGCCAATTCGCGTTGACTCCACCAAGGGCCTCATCGCTATCGCCCACAACGGCAATCTCGTCAACCTCGGCAACATCCGCGCCCGCCTTGAACGCGACGGCGCCTATTTTCAGACCACATCCGATTCCGAAATCATCGTCCAGCTCATCGCCCACTCCCGCGCCAACTCGTTGGTCGACGCCATCGCCGGCTCCCTTGCCCAGGTCGAAGGCGCATTCTCCATAGTCATGATGACCCGCGATCGTATCTTCGCGGCCCGCGACCCACGCGGCTTCCGGCCACTCTCCATGGGCCGCATTCGCAACCTGGACGGCCCGGACACGATCGTCTTCGCCTCTGAGACGTGCGCGTTCGATCTGCTCCGCGCGGAGTATGTTCGCGATGTTCTCCCTGGCGAACTGGTCATGGTCTCCGAAGACGGCGTCACCAGCCGCCAGTACGCCACAGGCTTCCCGCAGTCCAGTTGCATTTTTGAACACGTTTACTTCGCTCGTCCTGACAGCCGGATTTTTGGCCGCTGGGTGCAGGAGAGCCGCGACCAGATGGGCCGTCAGTTAGCGCGCGAGTCCTCCGTTCCCGCCGATGTTGTCGTCCCGGTTCCCGATTCCGGTGTCACCGCGGCCCTGGGGTATGCGGAGGAGGCAGGCCTTCCCTTCCGCATGGGATTAATTCGGAATCACTATGTCGGAAGAACCTTCATTGAGCCCGAGCAGCGCGTACGCGACTTCGGCGTTCGTCTCAAGCTCAATCCCGTGCGCAATCTGCTGGACGGGAAGCGCGTCATCCTCATCGATGACTCCATCATTCGCGGCACCACATCACGCAAGATAGTTCGCATGGTTCGCGGCGCGGGCGCCAGGGAAGTGCATCTGCGCATCAGTTGTCCGCCGACCATTTCACCCTGCTTCTACGGCGTTGACACGCCCAGCAAGCGTGATCTGATTGCCGCGAACAAGTCTGTAGAAGAGATTCGTCAATTCATCGAGGCTGACTCTTTGGCCTATCTATCTCTCGAAGGGCTTTTGAAGAGTTGTGACGGCCAGGAGCATACTGGCTATTGCACGGCTTGCTATACCGGTGACTACCCAACACAATGGGTGGACGTGGAAGATATCCTCCCTGCAACGGTCAGCCTTTAACGGCATTTTCCTCGCGGAAATCCGATCCAGCGTAAAGCCTTCCTCAGGCCAGCCGCGGTCCCTTCTCTGTGCGCCGGTCGTAATACATTCCATTCTGCGTATTCCCAGTCACAGGACGTTCACAGTCCGGCTGTGATAGCATCCGCTTCTTAGCAGAAAGCGCGCTGCGGATTCATCCTCCGTTCATCTGCAGCGCGCTGGCCCGAGGCCCTCTTCAATGGACGAGGCAGACGGCAGACCGGGACACGTGGCCCTCCAATCCGGCCACCTGGACGCCCCAGCGGACGCCCCAAATCCATCCCTGCGCCTCCCGCATTCATCCCCCAGAATTATCATCCCGAGCGTAGTCGAAAGGGACCCGCTTTTCGCTTCCGCTCATTCCAAGCTTGCAATGCATAGGAGAAGCGTATGAAAACGTACCAGGGAAGTGAGATCCGCAACGTAGCTGTAGTGGGGCATGCGCATAGTGGCAAAACCACGTTGGTTGCCGCATTGCTGCATGCCGCGAAAATGACTCCAACTCAGGGTCGAGTCGCCGATGGTTCTGCTGTAACGGCCTACGACGAAGAGGAGGTTGCCCGAGCAACGACAATGCAAAATGCGGTTGCGTTTGCTGAATGGCAAGGGGTGAAAGTCAATTTCATTGACACGCCCGGCTTCCACATGTTCTCGCACGAAGCCCGCGCCGCTCTGCTGCCGGTAGAGGCCGCGATCGTGGTTGTGAACGCCCAGAACGGCGTGGAAGCAGTGACCGAGCGAGTGTGGAAATTTGCCGAAGAAGCGAATGTTCCGCGCGTCGTCGTCATCAACCAAATGGATCATCCCAAGGCGGGCGGCGGCGGGGGACTGAACGCACTGATCGACGACCTGGTAGACCGCTGGGGACGGAATTGCGTTCCGGTTCAACTTCCCATATCCGACGCCCAGGGCTTTCACGGCGTGGTGGACCTGGTGACGATGGAAGCGTTCTCATACACGCCCGGTGGCGACGGGCGAGGCAAAATCGTCGAGATGCCGAACAGCCTGGCCGCCGACGCAAAGGCGCGGCACGAGGCGCTGGTGGAGTTGGTGGCCGAAGGCAAAGACGAGTTGATGGAAGAATATTTCGAAAAAGGAACCATTCCCGAGGAACACCTGATCACCGCTCTGCATGAGGCGATCCGCGAAGACCGCATCTTCCCGGTGCTGTTTACCAGTGGATTGGCCAACATGGCCACTGACCACCTGCTGGACTTCCTGAAGGTTTACGCTCCAGCCGCAAGCGAGCGAGCACCCATCTCGGTCAGCGCACCGGTGTCGGTGGGCGCAAGCGGCGCCAGTGGGCTGCCTGAAGAATCGGGAATTACGTTTCGCACCGTGGAAGACAGGGGCCCCACCGGTATGGTGGTCTTCAAGACTATGACTGATCCGTTCTCAGGCCGCATCACGTTCTTCAAAGTCATCAGCGGAGTTGTCCGCAATGATGTGACAGTGGAGAATTACACGCGCCGGGGTCAGGAGCGCCTCTCTCATTTGAGCGTGATGCAAGGGCGCAAGGCAGTGGAAGTGCTTGAGCTGCATGCCGGCGACCTGGGCGCGGTGGCCAAACTGCGAGACACCCTTACCGGGGATACGCTGGGCCAGAAGGGCGCTGAAATTCAGGTGGATATTGTTCCTTTCCCAGAGCCGGCGATGACGTATGCTATTGAACCTAAAAGCCGTGCGGACGAAGATAAACTCGCGCCTGCAATTCATAAACTCATGGAAGAGGATCGGCTGATTCGCTTTTATCGCGATCCGATGACGAATGAATTTCTAATTGCGGGGGCGGGACAGCCGCACATTGAAGCCATTGTGAGCCGGCTGAAGAAGCGGTACCACGCGGAGGTTACGCTAAAAGCGCCTAAGGTGCCGTACCGCGAAACGATTCGCGCGAAGGCGGAGGCGCAGGGGCGGCACAAGAAACAGACGGGCGGACATGGGCAGTTTGGCGATTGCAAAATCCGTATGGAACCGCTGCCGCGGGGGGGCGGATTCGAGTTTGGGAATGAGGTTTTTGGCGGCGCGGTGCCACGTAACTTCATTCCTGCCATAGAGAAAGGGATAGTGGAGTCGGCGGCACGCGGATACCTTGCGGGGTTCCCGGTGGTGGACTTCAAGGCAACGGTTTATGACGGCAGCTACCACGACGTGGACTCGAACGAAATGTCGTTCAAGATGGCGGGAAGGCTGGCGTTTCGGAAGGCGATGGAGTCGTGCAAGCCGTGTTTGCTGGAGCCGGTGATGAAGGTGGAGATTGAGGCGCCGGACGAGTTTGCGGGGGCGCTGATGGGCGATCTGAATGGCCGGCGCGGTCGCGTGGCGGGTATGGAATCCAAGGGCCGGACGACAGTGATCAACGCGCAAGTGCCGATGGCTGAAATGCTTACGTATGGGACGATTCTGACATCGATGACGCAGGGTAAAGGCAGCTACCGCATGGAGATGGACCACTACGACATTGTGCCGCAACTGGTGGCGGAGAAGATTCTGGCTAACGCGAAACGGCCGGTGGAGGAGGAGGAAGAGTAACAGCAGGAACAGGGAACAGGGACCAGGGAACAGGGGAAAGGCCCCGCCTCCGGCGACAGGGAGTCGTCGCTGGAGACGCTGGCGGTGGAGCGTTCTGAGGTGTCAAAAGTTCAATCGGAGGGTGAGCTACATAGGGTAAAAGTCTGCCTATGAGGTGAGCAAACGGGCCGAAACATCACCCTTTGAGGTGAGATTTCTTTCAAAAACAAACCTCAGAAAGTGAGGAAACACGTGTTTTGTTTGTGGGGAACTGGATATTTTGGAGCTGCGAGTCTGCCTCTAATTACCGGCTTTGTTCAAAAACGCGCTGATTTGGCAGGAGATATTGGCGTAACCTACTGATAATGCATTCTTTATTTCGGTATTGTTGACTGTGCGGTTGACCCGTGCGGTGGGTCGCTCGCGGGAGCCTCGCTGGGGGTTACTTCCCTCTGACCCATTCCGTGAAAGCGTCGCGGATGAATGGGCGTGCGGCTGCTGATCCGTCCTTCAAAAAAAATCGACCGGGTCCGGCCCGAGCGGGGGAGTTAAGCCGCCTAGGAGGGGGCCAAACCCGGTCACTCTTTGCTTATCGGCTGGAGGGAGATTTGCATTAGTCGCAACCCTACCACCTGCGGTGCGGCAGACGCTCGCGGAAGGTTTGCACCGGATCCCTGCTTCCTCATCCGGCATTTAGCTTTGGACCTCCCCTGTCTCCGAGTACAGGGGATCGGGGGCACCCGCATCTTTGGGTGAACCGGCTCTTACTCGGTCCATGGATCGTAGAGCTTGACGGGGGTGTCGCGGACGTCACGGATGTTTCGGGTGACGAGTGTTAAGTCGTGGACAACGGCGGTCGCTGCGAGGAGAGTATCGACAACTGGCCTGGGCCGCTGGGCGGACCATTCTCCCCAAAGGCGAGCGACGGCAAGGTCGATGCCCAAGATACGATCTGCGAAGCCGACCTCGAGGCCTTCAACCCATGCGGCGAGTTGGGTTACAGCGTTGAGATCGGGATCTCTCAGTCTTTTTGCTGCGACGCCTTTACGCAGTTCGCCCAAGGTGAGAACACTGATAAAGGCAGAATTGGGGTCGTTTGACTGGATAAAGGCGAGGACACCGCGGTCCGGTCTTGGCTTTCGTGCCTCGCTGACGAAGTTGGTATCGAGAAGAAAGCGGATTTGCCCGCTCACAACTCAACATCCCGGCCGGTGTCGCGGCTGTACTCGATTTCGAAGTCGTCCACCTTTGGTCCGGCGAGGAGATATTCGAACAGATTCGGCTTGTGGGCGACGAGGGCACGGTAGTCCCCGATGGACAACACGACTGCCCGTTCCGCGCCGTGGCGGGTAATGATTTGCGGGCCTTTGGTGTGTGCCTCTTCAATTACTTCGCTCAGACGTGTTTTTGCCTGTTGGAGCTGCCATTGGGCCATGGACGCCACCTCCCATTTCAACCAGAATTATAGTTGATATGGTTGGAGCGGTGTATTGGGCGGTTTAGAGGTGGCGGTCGAATGTCTTCGCGTCCCGCTCATCGTGCAATGAAACTGTGCCATGAGGGGCATAGCCAGGTAATGACTCGCGGCGGCCCTTCGGGGCGCCTTGGTGGTTTGGGGATGCGGACCCAGGGTTTGCTTCGCTTCACCCTGGGCTATTTTCGTACCCTCCCTCCGGGAGGAAAAGCTCCTCGAGCCGGCGGGTGTCCGGCTCAAGCCCAAATGGATGCGGGGTCGAATTCGATGCGGTGCTTCTTCAGGAAGGCCAGGAATTCGGCTTGGAAATCCTGCTTGCGATGGTGGTCATTCTGTTTTGAGATGTAGGCCACGGTCGTATCGATTTGAGCTTGTCCAATAGTGAATGCACCGTAGCCCTCCTGCCATCCAAATTGCGGGAGGTTCGAAGTCTCATGCATCCAGCGCGAGGAACCGCTCTTGATTTCCCGCATCGCTGTTGCTATCGACAAAGAGGGAGGCAAGGACAATAGAAGATGGGCGTGGTCCCCTGTTCCACCGATTGCGAGCGCCTTCATATGGTGTTCGCGCGCGATTCCGCCCATGTAACCCCACAAGCGCGATTGCAGTTCAAACGGTATGAGCTTTTGGCGTTCTCTTGTTGAGAAGACGCAATGAAACAGAAGGGAGGAATATGTGTGGGACATGGTGTGACGATATCGGAGTTTGCGGGGGTTCGGTAAATGATTCGCGGCGGCCCTTCGGGGCGCCTTGGTGGTTTGGGGTGTGCGAACCCAGGGTTCCGCTGCGCTCCACCCTGGGCTATTTTCGTATCCTCCCTCCGGGAGGAAAAGCTTGCGGATGATTGGGGCGTCCGATCCCACTCATTGCGCGATGAGACTGCGCAATGAATGGGGCACAGTTTGTGCGGGAGGTGCCCCCATCATTCGGACCGGAGGGCGTTGACGGGGTTGATGGTGGCGGCGCGGCGGGATGGCAAGTAGCAGGCTAAGTACGCCGTGGCTATGAGGCCGGCGGTGATGACGATGTACGTCAGCGGGTCGACGGGGCTGACGTTGAAGAGGATCGCTGACATTAGGCGCATGGTGACGAAGGCGACTAACAGGCCGCAGGCTGCGCCGATGGCGGTGAGCATGAGTCCCTGGCGAACGAAGAGGGCGGTGAGCTGGTTGCGCTGCGCGCCGAGGGCCATGCGGATGCCGATTTCGCGGGTGCGCTGCGAGACGGTGTACGCGATGACTCCGTAGATGCCGACGACGCCGAGGAGTAGTGCCATGCCGCCGGCTACACAAAGCAGGACCAGGGTGAAGGATGTGCGGGCCATCGACTTGGTATAGAGCTCGCCGAGGGTGGTGGGATCGGCCAATGGCACAGCGGAGTTAACGGACCAGACCTGCTGCTGGACTTCGTTCATGAGGGCTTGAGAGCCGGCGCGCTGGGTGCGGATGGCAAAGGCCACTCCACGGCGGACCTGGGTCTTTTGGCCCTCGAAGTTATCCATCAAAACGGGCCAATAGGCGGTAGATTGCGCGGGTTGGTCTACGCCGTCTTCGTGAACATCCTGAACGACACCGACAATTTCGCGCCACGGATCAGTAGAAGCGACACGGATCATTTTTCCGATAGCGCCCTGCGGGGTGTGCCAGTACTCCCTGGCAAAGTTCTCGGAGATGAGGGCAACGGGATGCTTGCCGTAGGTGTCGTCCCAGGAGATGTCGCGACCGGTGACGAGGTGGGTGCCGAGGGTGGCGAGATAACCGGGTGAGATGAATTTGAAGCGGCGGACGGGCGGGATTTCTCCTTCGCCTAAGACGTGATCCTGGGCATAGAGGATGTCGTTGGTGTCGTACCCGTCGAGCGGAATGGCATTGGAGAAGCTGACGGAGGTGACGCCTGGAATGGCGGCAAGCTTGTTGGCGATTTCCTGCTGCTGGTGGACGACGCGGTCGGCTTGTGTGTCGGGTATCTGCGTTTCAGGGATGTAGAAGCGGAAGGTCTGGAGAGAGTCGGGTGAGGTGAAGCCGGTGTCGACGTGCATGAGGGCCTGGAAGGTGCGGATCATGAGGCCGGAGCAGATGAGCAGGACGAGGGCGAGGGCAACCTGAACGATGACGAGGGCTTTGCGGGCGCGATGACGTTCGCGGCTCTGCGAGAGAGCGCGGCCACCTTCACGCAGGCCGGTGGTGGCTTTGACTCCTGCGTATTTGAAGACGGGGATTGCACCGATGAGGAGGCTGGTGAAGAGGGCGAGGCCGAGGGTGAAGAGGAGGACGTTGAGGTCGATGCCGATTTCGTGAATGCGGGGCAGGCCGGTGGGCGCGGCGGCGACGAGTGCCTTGAGCGCGGCAAAGGCGAGGCCGAGACCGATGAGGCTTCCGGAGAGGCCGATGACGAGGCTTTCAAAAAGCAGTTCGCCGGCGGTGCGTTTCCATGGTGCTCCGAGGGCGGCGCGGATGGCGAGTTCCTGGCGGCGGCCTTCAACGCGGACGAGCAGGAGATTGGCGACGTTGGCGCAGGCAACGAGGAGGACCATGGCGATGGAGCCCATGAGGACCCAGAGGACCTTGTCGACATCGCCGACGACGTCTTTCTTGAGGGGACGGAGGTTGGGAGAGATGCGGGCCTTCTCAAAGATGGCGGGGTTGAAACCGTCGGGGGCGGGAAAGCTGCGGAAGGTGATGTGCAGAAGGCGCGCCATGTCGGCGCTGGCCTGTTCCATGGTGACGCCGGGCTTGAGGCGGGCGAGGGCGCGCTGGCTGAAGTTGCCGAGCTTGATCTTGCTGCGGTCCCACTGGAAGGGCATGACGATGGGAGCGTCAGGGAAATCGAGGAAATGGAAGTTGCGGGGGAGGACGCCGATGATCTGGCGGGTTCGGCCGTCGACGTTGATGGAAGTGCCGATGACGGAGGATGCGCCGCCGAATTTCTGCTGCCAGTAGGCGTAGGAGATGAGGATGGTTTCGGGTGAGCCGGCGGTGTCGTCTTTGCGGGTGAAGAGGCGGCCGAGCGCGGGGGTGACGCCGAGGAGGGGGAGGGTGCCGTCGGTGACGTCGAGGCCGCGGAGGTGTTCGGGCTGGCCGGTTCCGGTGACGTTGACGGCATCGCCATCGTAAACGCCGATGTCCTGGAGGGTGGTGCTTTGCTCGCGGTCAATGAAGTAGATGGACGGCGCCATGTTGAGGTCTTTGATGTTGATGCCGGGGGCGGTGTGCCAGACGCCGATTAGCTGGTCGGCATGGGGATAGGGCAATGGCTTGAGCAGGACGCCTTCAATGACGCTGAAGATGACGGTGTTGGCGCCGACGCCGATGGCGAGGGTGAGGAGCGTGATGGCCGTGAACATGGGCGCGCGGCCAAGACGGCGCAGAGCCTGCTTGAGTTGATTGATGAACATTGCCATTTAGCGGACCTCCGGGATTCGAGTTGGATTGCGGCGAGCGGGGAATGCGCGCGGTGTTGCGCTGGTGGTGATCTATACGGCGTTTGTGTGCCAAAGGTTCACGCGCGAAGGGCGTTCCCGGAGTGATTTGAAAGCAAGTTTGCCGCCAAATTACGGATTGGGTTCGGCGAAGATGTGCGGGGATTTCGCAAAGGAGGCGAGCAGGCGGGTGGAATGCGGTGTTCGATTCCGGAGAAGGGTGTGCGATTGCGAACAGGGAATGGTTTGGATGGCGGCCTAGACGACCGACGACATGGCGCTGGCGAAGGCGTTGACGACGGTGTTGATTTCGGCGACGGTGGCGGCGATTGCGGTGATCGCCTGATTCACTTCGCTGGTGGCGGACTGCACCTGATTGATTTGACTTGTAATGTCGCCGGTGGCGCTGGCGGTCTTGGTGGCAAGATCTTTTACTTCGTGGGCAACGACGGCGAAGCCTTTGCCTGCATCGCCGGCACGGGCGGCCTCAATGGTGGCGTTGAGCGCGAGCATGTTGGTTTGGGTGGCGATTTTCTTGATGAGCATTGCTCCCTGACCGATGCGGCGTGTGGCCACAGAGAGCGATGCGACCGAAGATTCAGAGTTGCGCGAGGCGGCCGCCGCGGCTGTGGCGATGCTGGTGGCTTTGCTTACCAGTGCGCTGATTTCAGAAGTTTTGGCTTTTTGCGCGGCCATTTCGGCGATGCGGGCTTTGTCGAGCTGGTCGCGGCGCAACATGGAACGAATGAAGAGATTGATGACCTGGGAAAGCGGGAGGACCTTTTCGACCGGGCCGGAAACGCCAAAGGCGGCAACGCGCTCCCCATCAAAGTCGATGGATCTGCTGACGCCGGGCCTCATGAGTCCTCCGGAAGCGGCGGCCTCCGCATCGGTAATTCTGCACTCATCGGTTTCGCGGTTCATGATGCGGGCCGCGCCGCTGTGCTTGGTTCCGACTCGCTCGCGCAGATTGCAGGCGCTGATGACACCGCCCTGCCCCATGAAACAACAGCCAAAGCCCAGATCGCGGCTCACCAGGTCACAAAGCTCTTGCGCAAACGCGACGTCGAACTCAACAGCCACAGCCACCCCCTTGTTGAATGAACCAGCGGAGGACCTGGGAGGGATCGCTCACGATACTTGAAGGGAAGGAATTCCTTCCCTCTGGGTGTATCGGCGAATTGCGACTATTTCTCTACTTGATTCGAATTATTGTGTGTCCTGGCCGGAACGCAGGTGGCGGGCGAGGGACCATTTCAGGTCTTCGATGCCAAGGCCGGTAACGGCGCTGATTTCGTGGAACTCGAGCTTTTTGCGTTTGATGTGGGTGCGGAGCTTCTTGAGCTTGTCGGGGTTGGCCGAGTCGATCTTGGTGGCGCAGACGATCATGGTTTTGTGCGCGAGGGGGTGGTCGACGATGGGCTCGGAGTCGTCTTCCATGGGACCGGCGGCGCGGGAGGTGGTGAAGCTGGCGAGCTCGTTGTTGATGATTTTGAAGTCTTCGACGGGGTCGGGACGGCCGCTGGAGTCGCTGACGTCGACCAGGTGGAGGAGGATGCGGGTGCGCTCGATGTGGCGGAGGAACTGGGTGCCGAGGCCGGAGCCGAGGTGTGCGCCTTCAATGAGGCCGGGCATGTCGGCGACGACGTAGGATTCCTGGTCTGGCTCTTCGCCGACGGTGACGACGCCGAGGTTGGGCTCGAGGGTGGTGAAGGGGTAGTCGGCGATTTTGGGCTTGGCGGCGGAGATACGGGAGATGAGGGTGGATTTGCCGGCGTTGGGGTAGCCGACGAGGCCGACATCGGCGAGGAGTTTCAATTCGAGACGATAGGTGCGTTCTTCGCCGGCGCGGCCCATTTCGTGTTCGCGCGGGGCCTGGTGGACAGGGGTGGCGAAGTGCTGGTTGCCACGACCGCCGCGGCCACCTTTGGCGATGACGAGGCGCTCGTCGGGCTGGGAGAAGTCGTGAATGAGCTCGCCGGTTTCCTGGTCGTAGAGGGCGGTTCCGACGGGGACCTGGAGGGTGATGGATTTTCCGTCGAGGCCGGTGCAGTTGGAGCCCAGGCCGTGCTCGCCGCGCTGGGCTTTGTGTTCAGGGTTGTAGCGGAAGTGGATGAGGGTGTTATGGCGCTGCGAGGAGACCATGACGACGTCGCCGCCGCGTCCGCCGTCGCCGCCGGAGGGACCGCCGCGGGGAACGAATTTTTCGCGGCGGAAGGCCATGCAGCCATTGCCGCCGTCGCCGGCTTTTACCTTGATTTTTGCTTCATCGATGAACATGAGTATCCAGAGGTCAGGTTTCAGGGATCAGGGGTCAGGGACTAACAAACCCGAACGCGGGATCAACTGACAGAGAAATGGGGCAAATTTGGCCCGGTTTGTGTTGTCCGTCACAGATGTGGCGGGCCATCTATCTAGTTTACCGAATCGGGCTTAGAATCGGGATCAACTTCACTTTTTGTCCTTTTTGGGTGGCGAGAAAACGGGCTTGTACGAGGGCCCGGGCTTGCGTGCCTTGCGGACCTGGATTTCATGGGCCGGGCATGAGGTGTGTTGCTGGATTTTTCCTGGTCTGCCGCGAGCGGGTATCTCGATGGCAGGGGCAAGACGGAGTTGGACTTGGGTGCTGGCGGCGCTGCTGGTTTGGAGCGCGGGCGCGACTGTGCGGGCTCAGTCGCCGGCTGGCAGCAATGCGGGACGTGCGACAAACGAAATCCACGAGACAACTGAAAGTGCTGGGCTGGGCGGCAGTGTTGCGCGGAATGGCGCTGCTGACAGCGGCGGGAGCGTTGGGTCGATTGCAGGCAGACTGACCGATTTGTATTCGAAGCCGCTGGGTGGGGCGACGGTGGTGCTGCGAAGCGAAGCGACGGAGACGGTGCTGCGGACCACGACGGGCAGGAATGGGAGCTACCGGTTTGCGGGGGTGGCGGCTGGGGAGTACACGCTGGAGGCCGAAAGTGGGCCGCTTGGCCACGGGCGTATTGAGGGGATTGTAGTGTTGGCCGGGCATGAAGCCCGGTTGCAGACGGCGATGGATTTCACAGCCCGGACGCCGGCGGCGACAGCGAGCGAGACGACTCAGGTTGAGCAGGTAATCGCGAAAATTCCTGTCGGAGAGCGGACGATGCCGGCGCTCATCGGGGTGAAGGCAGCTGCGGTGGAGGCTGCGCCGAGGGAACTGCTGGAGCCTGCGGTGCGGAACGCGGGGTTGGCGGAAGTGCGGGCGATTCCTGTGGCGGAAATAGCGAAGGCGGAATTGAGTCCAGGGGTATCTGCGTTGCGGGTTGCAGGCGACGGCCTGGCTCCGGCGAACCCGGAGGTGACGGCGACCGTGGCTCCGGAGATTCTGGCGGGCTTGCCACTGACTGGGACTGAATTTGGCGAGGCCCCTGAGAGCGAGCCGGCGCGGGCGGCCGCAGGGAATGTGGATCCGGTAACGCCGGTGGTGACTACAGCGATGACTGCGGACGAGGCGCAGGGACTGCCGGTGGGCGGGCGGCGGTGGCAGGACTTCGTGCTGGATTCGCCAACCGCGGCCAGCGCTGCGGGGGGTGGGACGCAGATGGCACTGCGCGGAGCGGGGCTGATGTCGCCGGGAATGGCGGTGGATGGGGCGAACATCGGGCTGGCATTTGGTGGGGAACACGGGGCGGAATCGCAGACTTCAGGGAGCGCGGCTGGACCGGGAGGGATGGGGCAGGCCTGGGCCGGCGGGCGGGGATTCGCGGTGGGGGAGACGGCGATCCGCGAGGTGCGGACAACGGCTGGGAACGTGGAGGCGGAGGGAGCGCATGCGGCTGGCGGGCGGGTTGGCGTAGAGACGGCGGGCGGAGAAAACACGCTTCATGGGCAGGGATTTCTGTTCGACAGGCAGAACACGTGGGGCGCACAGAACCCGTACACGCAATGGGTGAAAGAGACCGCGGCGGCGACGGATACAACCACGCCGACGTTTACGCCGGAGAGCTATACGCCGCCGGACCACGAGATGACATGGGGGGTGGGTGCGGGCGGACGGATTCGCCGGGACAAGATGTTCTGGTTTACCGCGCTGGATGGCATGCGGAGAAACGACGCGGGCCTGGCCACTGTGAAGCATCCGGCGGAGTTTTTTGCCCAGCCCTCAAACGATGATTTGCAGGTGCTAAGCGCGAGGCTGGGACTAAGCAGCGCCAATCCAGTGGCAGCGGGGTTAGGGGCGTACTCAAGCATGCTGGAAACGCTGGGGGGGCTGCTGGGACCGGCTCCGCGGACTGCTACACAATGGAACGGCTTTGGGCGCATGGACTGGCAGGCGGGGGAGCGGCACAAATTCACGCTCGAAGGGATTGGGGCGAAGTGGGATTCACCGGGAGGCGGACTCAGTCGAGTGGAGGAAACCTACGGAGCCAACAGCTTTGGCACAAGCGACGCCAGCGAGGAGTGGCTACTGGGGCGGTGGGAAGCATTTCTGACGCCGAACCTGCTGGCGGTGAGCCAGGGCTCGGCGGGAAGAAGCATTTTGAGTGCGCACGCGGAGACTCCTTCGGCGTTCGAGAAGACATTCCTGAGCCCTAGTGTCTGGGGACAGTTGCCGCAGATCGCGGTGGACTCTCGGAATGGGTTCACGATCGGGAATCCGTCTCGGTTTGGCGAGGGGAGCTATCCGGATGAGCGGAGTTTCGAAGGGCAGGAGATGCTGGACTGGGTGCACGGCAACGTTCTGGTGAAGGCGGGATTCGAGTTGGATTACAACGCGGATGCGACCAGCCTGCTGCGCAACGAAACAGGAACGTATTCGTATGCAAGTGTGGAGAATTTTGCTTCAGACGCGCTGGCATTCGCGGCGTTTGGAGTGGGCGGCGAGCTGAACCGCTTTAACCAGCACAATTGCGACCAGACCGGTAAGGCGTGGAGGGACTCGAGTGGTACGTTGAGGGGGCTGGGCTATCTGCCGTGCTACTCCAGCTATTCGCAGACGCTGGGTCCGACGAACTGGAACCTGAGCACGAATGACTGGGCGGGATACGCGACCGCTCAATGGCAGCCGAAGCCGCTGTTTGTGGTTTCCGCCGGGTTGCGCTGGGAATTTGAGCAGACGCCACCTGCGATTGGCGCGCTGACGAATTCGCAGCTCCCGTTGACGGAGAAGATGCCGGGCCTGGGAAGTGATTTGGGGCCGCGGATCAGCCTGGCGGTGGGAAATGCGAAAAGCCATTGGCCGGTGTTGCGCCTGGGCTACGGATTGTATTTTGGGCGCACGGAGAACTCGACGCTGGAGACGGCGCTGACGCAGACCGGATCGGCAAAGGGCGATCTGAAGTTTTTCATGCGGCCCACGGACGATTTGAACAGTGGCGGGGCTCCTCCGTTTCCATATGTGCCGGCCGGGACGCCCGGGACTGTGGTGAAGCCTGGGGTTGCGCAGTTTGCGCCGAATTTCCGCAATCCGGAGGTGCATCAGGCGGTGATTGCTATGGAAGAGAGCCTGCCGGGGCATGTGGAAGTGACAGCGAGCGCGATGGTGAGCCTGGGGAGGCGGCTGCCAGTCACGATTGATGCGAATCTGGCGCAGCCGACGGCGAAGCAAACGGTGACTTTCAACGTGTGCGACGAGACGCCCACGGTTACCGACAATACGCAATGCGGCCACACCGGACTGGGTCCAATCAAGGCGGCGCAGATCACGGTACCGTTCTATGCTTCGTGGCCGGGCAGCGATGGGAACTGCCCTTACTACCAGCCGGCAAGTGCGGCGGTTCCGGGGTGGCTGTGCCCGGACTACCAGGGAATCGATCAGATATTGAGCAAGGCGAACTCGACGTATGAGGCAGCGATGGTGAGGGTGGTGCGTACCGGGAGGCGGGGATTGAGTCTGCATGCGCACTACACCTACTCGCACGCAATGGACTGGAATCCGGGGGAGAGCCCGTTGTTCCCGGACAGCCTGAGCCAGAGCTCCGACTTCCGACAGGAGTATGGGACCAGCAGCCTGGACATGCGGCACTCGGCGGGGGCGATGGTGACTTTTGAGCCGCCATGGAAGCTGCACAAGCTGGCAGGCAAGGTGGGAAATGGCTGGATGCTTTCGGGGACGGGGCAGTTCCGCAGCGGATTGCCGTATACGATGCGGACCTCGGGATCGCTGGCGGAGCAGTTTACGAGCGGGGGCTCGGCGATTGTTGGGCTGGCGCCAGGGATGAACGGATCGGGCGGAGAAAGCCGGGTATTCGGGGTTGGAAGCGACAACGTTGTTTATGACATTGGCCGGAACACGTACCGCTATCCCGCGACCTGGAAGGCGGATATGCGGTTGGGCAAGAGTTTTGATTTGGGAGAGACGCGACGGCTGGAATTTCTGCTGGAGAGCTTCAACTTGTTCAATCACCAGAATGTAACGGAGCTGGAGACGACCGGGTATACCATCGGGTCGGGCAGCCCGCCGGGCGCGTTGGGTGGGCCGGGAACGCCGCCGACGCTGAACTTTCTGACGGGGCTGAAAACCAACCTGACGACGGGGCTGACGACGCCCGCGTTTGGGCAGCCGCTGAACGTGAATGCGACGGATTTTTACCGCGAGCGGCAGGTACAGGCGGGGATGCGGTTGCGGTTTTAGGGCATGGTGGAGGGACAGACTGGGAGCAAACTCTCCCGGCACAGGCAGGATTTGAAAGGGGTTCTGTGACTTATTGAGCCGAGGGGGTGTGGAGCTGCTTCAGGACGTTTTCTGTTGTGTCGATTTCGCCGAGGCGCGGAAAGGTCTTCTCGACGCTGTAGCGATGGGCTTCGGGGTTCATATCGGTCATGGCATCGACTACAAGGACAACGTTGTATCCGTGGTCATAGGCGCTGCGTGCCGTGGCTTCAACGCCGGCACTGGTGGCAACGCCGACTAGAAATACCTGCGTCACACCACGGCGGCGCAGGTCTTCATCAAGAGATGTACCGATAAATGCTCCCACGCGCTGCTTGCTGATGAGGATGTCGCCGGGTTGCTGGTTGAGTTCGGGGACCAGTTCGGTCCAATCGGGCGGGAACGGGGGCATGGGCCGTGTGAAGCTGGTGCGGCCGGGGGCTCTGCCGGTGACATTGACCAGAACGACACCCAGGCCGCGTTCGCGGAAGGCGCGGGCAAGGCGGGCTGAGCGCTCGACGATTTCGGCGGCTGGATGAGCTGTGGGAAGACCAACGATGCCTTTCTGCAGGTCAATGACGATGAGGGCGGCGACGGGATCAAGTTTTGTGAGGGGCATTTCTTTTCCTTCCGACGGATTGTCCCTTGTGGAGCTCAAGCGAAAGCGGGCTCGAGAGGGACGGCTCTTACAAGATGATGTTCGGGGCCGGAAGGATGGGCGAATCGGCAGGGTCAGGGATTGAATTCACCGGAGATTGTCTGAGGAGAAACGGTCTTTCCGTCGAGATGGAAGCAGACGGCGCCGTTGAGGTCGGTGCTGTAGGTGCGGATGTGGGCGGCTTGCAGCTCCTGAAGGACCTCCTGGCGGGGATGGCCGTAGCGGTTGCGAAGGCCGCAGGAGATGACGGCCCACTGCGGGGCGACGCGAGCGAGGAACGCGGGACGGGTTGAAGAGATGCTGCCGTGATGGCCGACCTTGAGCAGGGTGCTTTGAAGACCGGACTCGGCGAGCATGGCATTTTCGGTGGGAGATTCGGCGTCGCCTTCGAGCATGACGGAGGTGGCGCCGTAGACAACGTGGAGAACGAGCGAGTCATTGTTGGTAGGCGTGGGGCCGGGGTGGTAGCTGGCGAAGGGCGCGAGGACGGCGACCTGGGTAGCGCCGAAGGGGAGAGCGTCACCGGCGCGGAGGGAGCGGACGCGGACCTTGAGGGCAGCGGCTTCATCGAGCAGTGCGTCGTAGGGGCCGTAGCGGGGATTGTTGCCGACCCAGAGTTCATCGGGGTGGAAATTGCGCAGGACGGCAGGCAGGCCGCCCATGTGGTCGGAGTGGGCGTGGGTGAGGGCGACCGCGTCGAGATGGCGGATGCCGCGCGACCAGAGGGCTTCTGAGACCACTTCTTCGCCGATGTCGAAATCCTGGGGGGCCTGGTGCGGACCGCCGCCAAAACCGCCGCCGTCGACGAGGAGGGACATTCCGTCAGGGGTGATTAGGAGGATGGAGTCGCCCTGGCCGACGTCGATGGCTTCGACGAGGAGGGCGTTGCGGGGATGGTCGATGGGTCGGGGAAGGACTGCGACTACGGCGGCGAGGATGAGGGCGACCCAGCTAAAGCGGCGGGGCCATGGAGCATTACTGGCTCCGCGGACGAGCGGACGCATTGCTCCCCATCCATTTCGCAAAGAGCGCGAAATGGATGGGGCACCCACACCTTGCGTGCTATTTGAGGCAAGGGCTCTGTGAGCGAAGGCAATGGATGCTGCCAGCAGGAGGACGAAGGTGGCGGATTGGACGAGAAGGGGTGCGGGGATGCGGGCATCGCCCCACGCGAATGATCCGAAGAGATGAACGAGGAAGACGCCAAGGTGGAGCGGGAGGGCGACAAACGCGGCGGGGACGACGGCGGCAGCGGGCCAGATGAGCAGGACCAGCAAGGTGACGAGCGCTGCGGGCATGAGGATGAGGAGGAGGGGGAAGATGCAGAGATTGACGGGAAGGGCAAAGAGGGTGATGCGATGGAAGTAGAGGGCCATGGGGAGCGTCATGGCGAGTTCGACGACGACGGAAACGACAAGCAACTCGACGCATTGGAGGACGAAGCGGATGGTCCAGGGAAAGACACGCCAGGCGATGAAGGGACCGGCAGCGCGCCGAAAGGCTGCGGCGAAGAGGCGCAGAGTGATGCGGAACTGGGCCAGGTGCGGAGCGAGCTTGGCGTCGATGGCGGTGAGACGGAGCTGGCTTGTGGCGGCGAGGTATGGGTGAACAATGGCCTGGAGGAGTGGGGCGGCGACGCCGGCGATGGCGACGACGGCGAGGAGGGTCATTTGGAAGCTGCCATCGAACAAACTGCGGGGGCTGACGGCGAGCAGGCAGAGGGCGGCGAATCCGATGGTGTTGAGGGGGCTGCGGCCGCGGTAGAGGAGGCGGCCGAGGAGATAGAGGGTGACCATCAAAAGGGAGCGCTGGACGGGGGTGGCGAAACCGGTGAAGAGCGCGTAGGCGAAGGAGGCGACGATGGTGAGGAGGGTGGCGGGGATGCGGGGCAGGCGCAGGCGGCCGGCGAGCCAGAAGATGCATCCGGCGACGATGGCGAGGTGGAAGCCGGAGACGACGAGCATGTGAAAGGAGCCGGTGCGCTCAAAGCCGGCGCGGAGGGTGTGAGTGAGGTAAGTTCGGTCGCCGGTGACCATGGCGGCGAGCATGATGGCGTCGTCGGGCGTGAGGCGAAGCGGTGCGGGCAGGCGGCGCATGGCGGCGGGGAGGGCCAGGATGCGGGCGCTGGCTGCGTGCTGGAGGGCGGCGATGCGGCAGGAGAGGAGTTGGGAATCGTGCAGGGCGGCCGAGACTGCTTCCCACTTAATCCACAAAGAGCGTGGAATGAATGGGGCACCCGGGCTTGACTCCGTGATCGGTGCGTCACTGATTTTTTCCACGCGGGCGAAGTTAACGGATGCGGCGGAGGTGATGCCCTGGCTGAGGAGAAAGTCTTCGCGGCTCCAGACGCCGGGGTCGCGGTAGACCTCAGGGGGCCTGAGTTGGGCGACGGCGCGGATCTGGTCGCCGCATTGGAAGGGCTGTGGAGCGGGTTGGGTTGGATCGGGCGCGGGCCAGCGGATGGTGAGGCGGACATTGCCGGAAACGGACGTCTGGAAATCGGCGTTGTCTGTGACGATTTCTAGCGTGGAGACGCGCAGGTCGATTCGCTGCGAAGGGCGCTGAGCGGGCTCGGCGTCGGTGGGTTGGGCTGGATCGTCGGAGGGCAGGTTCTGCTCGATTTCGCCGCGGATGGGACCGGCTTCGACGATGGTTCCTTCGACGGTGCGAGCAAGTCCGTTGGAGAGTGAGGCAAGGGTGGGTGCGGGGGCGGGATGGGGCTCCATAAAGGCGCACCATGCGCCGAGGAGGACCCAGAGGACAGACACCGGCAGCCAGGCGACGCGGTGAGCACGGAGGGCTGCGAGAACACAGAGCGTGGCGATGAGCGCCAACGCGACAAGAACGAGAGGTGGACTCAGCCAAAGCCAGTTTGTGGCGGCGATACCGGCGGCGAAGAGACACGCGGCCTGAAATAAGGGAACGGACGCAAGACCTGCGCTCGGACCGGCGACGGAGGGAGTGTCGAGAGCAGAGCCGGAGGTGGTCGATTGGTGGTTCATCGAACCGGGAGGCGGATGGAGTTCAGTTTGAAAAGAATGTGTTGGTTCAAGCGTATCAGGAGCGATGCAGGCGGACCACTGTCTCAAGGTGAAAGGTTTGGGGGAAGAGGTCGGCGAGGGTGACGGTTTCGATCTCATAGCCGCCCGCACCCAGGGCATGCAGGTCACGGGCGAGGGTTGCGGGGTCGCAGGAGACGTAGACGAGCGTGGGGGCGGCGATGCGGACGAGCAGGGCGGTGATTTCCGGGCCGAGGCCGGTGCGGGGAGGATCGACGACGATCAGATCGGGCGGGGGGTCTTTGGGGGCGCTGCGGAGGAAGTCGAAAGTTGTGGCGCGGACTGCAGAGCCTGAGGTGTCGCGGAGATTTTCTTCGAGGGCGCTGACGGCTGGCGGGGCGGACTCGACGGCGATGACGCGGGAGAAGGATGAGGTGAGGCGGCGGGCGAAGAGGCCGACACCGGCGAAGAGGTCCCAGGCGAGGGAGCCGGCTTGGCCGGCGGTGACGGTATCGACGAGAGAATCGACGAGCCAGCGGTTGATCTGAAAGAAGGCGCCGTGGTCTACGCGGTAGTCGAATTTGGCGGCGTGGTAGGTGAGCGAGGTGGCGCCCCAGCGGGCTATGGTTTGCGGTGGGGCGTCTACGCGTGTTTCGGCTAGAAGCTCGGCGCCTTTGAGAGCGGGAATGCGGTCGTTTACGGCTTTGGCTAGCTGGTCAAAGCGGAATTTGTGGGGGACCCCGGCGGCGGAAAGGCTGGCCAGCATGGCGGTTTCGCTGGAATTGCAGAAGAGGGATAGCTCAGAGGGGCGCAGGGCAGGGGCCGCTTGCCGGAGGACGTCGGCAAAGGCCTGCGCGGCGGAGAGGAGCAAAGGGGCGGCGATGGGGCAGTCCAAAATTGAGGACTGCGGGATGGAACTCTGCACGATGGGAACGATGGCGTGAGAGCGGCGGCCGCGGTAGCCGGGGTTTCCGGCGGGGTTGAAGGCGAGGCGGATGCGGTTGCGGTAGGCCCAGGCCTGGTGGGGTTGCGGGGCGGCGAGGATCTGGATTTCGCCGGGTGGAGGAACGCCGGCGCGGAGGAGGGTTTCGCGGAGGATGGTTTGTTTGAATGCGAGCTGAGAAGCGTAATTCGCGTGCTGGTAGTGGCATCCGCCGCAGACGCCGTAATGGGAGCATTGAGGCGCGACGCGCTGGGGGGCGATGGTGACGATTCGCTCGGCTTCGGCGGTGGCGTAGCCACGGCGGTCTTCAACGATGCGGATGCTGGCCTGTTCGCCGGGGAGGGTTAGGGGGACGAAGATGGCTTTGCCGTCAAGGCGGGCGAGGAAGGCGCCGCCGTAGACGGGTTTTTCGATTTCGACTTGCTTGATTTCGGCCAACTGGGGGGCGGCGGGCTTGAGGGGTGCGGGTTGCGATGGGGCGCGATTGGGCTTTCCCGCAGGGGGGGATTTGGGGTGCTTTGTTGCGGGTTTTGGTTTGCGCGGGGTCATTGCTGGCTCATGTAGAAGAGGCTTAGGCGGGGCAGGCCGTAGTGGACAAGAAGCTGCTTTTGCGTGAATTGGCGCTCGACCTGGCGGAGTTGGACGGCGCCCATTTTGCTGCGGTAGGGGGCGAGTTCGCGCGTGGCGTGCTCCTTTAGGCCGACTAGCAGGTCTTCAGGGGCGGCAGCGGTGAGGGCGGCGAAAAGCTTCTCTTCGAGGACGGTCAGGGTGCGTTCTAACGCTTCCAGATCGTGAGAAGTGGAGGGCGTGGGCGAGGGGTGGACGAGTTCGGTTGCGAGTTGGCGCAGGCGGGTTGCGGTGGCGGTGCAGGCTTCAGGGGCTACGGTTGAGGCGTCGAGGGCGGCTGCGGCGGCTTCAAGGTGGGCGGCGACGCGCTGGTGCTCGAAGCCGGAGTCGGTGGGTTCGGATTTTGCAGGGGCTGTGCCAGCGGAGGCTTCGCGGAGCTCTTCGGCGGCTTCCATGACGGCTTGGGCGCACCAGGCCAGGCCGTTGACGCGGCGCATGCGGGCTTTTTTCTGGCGGGCTTCGTATTTGTCGAAGGCGGCGTCGATGCCGCGCAGGGCGGCTTCGAGGGGGATTCCGGCGTCGCGCCAGGTTTCGATAAGCGCCCAGTCGAGCGTGGAGAGCAGCAGGATGGAGCCGCGGCGCTGCTGGAAGCGGTCTTCGATTTCGGTGAAGTAGTTGAAGTAGTTGAGCACGGCGCGCCTTAATGGGCGCGGTTGCGCGGGCGGGGGGTGCGGTTGCGCTCGAAGAGGATGACCAGGCCGTCGAGGGTGAGCATGTCGTCGATTTCGGAGATGTAGCGGGAGTCGCTGGAGATTTGGCGGGCGAGGCCGCCGGTGGCGATTACTTTGGGCTGCGCGGCCTGTTCTCCCTGATTTAATTCGGCGGGCTTTAACTCGTTGATCATGCGCTCGAGGATGCCGTCGGTTAGTCCGATGTAGCCGTAGTAGAGGCCGCTTTGGAGGTGGGTGACGGTGTTGGTGCCGATGACCTTGGAGGGGCGCTTGATGTCGATGCGGCCGAGGCGGGCGGCGCGGGAGAAGAGGGCTTCCGCACTGATGCCGAGGCCGGGGGCGATGGCGCCGCCGAGGTATTCGCCCTTGGCGGAGATGACGTCGAAGGTGGTGGCGGTGCCGAAGTCGACTACGATGCAGGGGCCGCCGTAGCGCTCGAATGCGGCGATGGCGTTGACGAGGCGGTCTGCACCCAGCTCGGATGGGTTGTCGACGAGGACGGGCATGCCGGTCTTGATGCCGGGTTCGACGAAAAGCGGGTCGAGGTGGAAGTAGTGCTCGCAGACCTGGCGGAGCGTGGACTCAACCGGGGGGACAACGGAGGAGATGATGATGTGGGTGACCTGGCTGGGGGCGAGGCCGTGCATCTGAAAGAGATTGACGAAGAGGACGCCGTACTCGTCAGAGGTTTGGTGGTGATGGGTGGTGACGCGCCAGTGGGCGGCTAGCTCGGTACGCTCGCCAGCCAGTTTGTAGAGGCCGAGGACGGTGTTGGTGTTGCCGACGTCGAGTGCGAGCAGCATGGTGAGAACAGCTCCCAGCTTTCAGCTATCAGCCTTCAGCTTTGACAGTGCGGGCCGCTGGAGCACTTGTATAGCTAGCAGCGGCTAAACAATTTGGGCGGCGCGGATGCCGCCGGTGGTTACACGGACGAGTCCGTTGGCGGTGTGGACGAGGAGAAATCCCTCATTGTCTACACCGGCCGTTACGCCATTGCAGGCCTGCGGACCGTGCACTTCAACCTGGCGGCCGCGCATCCAGGTAGAGGCTTTTTCGACGCGCCGGGGAATGGTTGATGCCTCGGCGGGATCGAGCAGGGCAATTGCCTCGCGCTCCAAGGATTTTAGCAGGGTGACAAGTAGGGTCTGGCGGGAGATGGTGCGGCCGGATTTCCACCCCTGCGACGTGGACCTGTCGCTGGGGGCCCCGGATTCGAGATCGAGGGAGGTGGCGGGAGTGGCCAGGGCTGGGTCGAAGCTGCGCTGATGCACGTTGATGCCGATGCCGATGACGGCAAAGGCGACCTTGTTGAACTCGGATTGGGCTTCGACGAGGATGCCGCCGGTTTTGCGTGGGCCGATGAGCAGGTCGTTGGGCCAGCGGAGGTCGATGGCGAGGTGTGCGGTGGCCTGGATGGCGGAGGAGGCGGCGAGTCCCGCGATGAGAGGAAGCAGCGGCAGACGGGCGGATGGGATTTGGGGGCGGAGGAGGATGCTGACGTAGAGGCCCTGACCGGCGGCGGAGTGCCAGGTGTGATTGCTGCGGCCTCGGCCGGCTCGTTGTTCATCGGCGAGGTAGACGGAACCGTGCGGGGCGCCGGCCCGGGCGGCTTCGAGAGCGTCAGTGTTGGTGGAGTTGGTGACGGGGGCGAAGTGGAGCTTGCCGGTGAAGATGGTATCGGCCAGCGAGGTTTCCAGAGCGGGGAGATCAAACATGATTTGAATTTCGTGTTGCGTAGCGGTTGAAAGAACAAATGCAGGTTCTTCGACTCACCACCCCCGAACTGAAAAACGTTCGGGGCCCCTTTCCCACCCCAGCGACGAAGACCTGTCGCCGGGGACCCCGGCTCGCTCAGGATGACAGTCAATTCTCTTAAATGAAATTCATTCGGCGACGATGGTCATGGAGATGTTGGCGGCTTTGGCGGAGTGGGTGAGGGCGCCGACACTGATGAAGTCGACGCCGGTTTCGGCGTAGGCGCGGATGTTGGAGAGGACGATGCCGCCGGAGGCCTCGGTGGGAATCCATTCGTGGGACCGGGCCTGGGCGTTTGCACCATTGGTTTTCTCGTGGATACGCTCGACGGATCGCTTGACCTGCTCAGGGGACATGTTGTCGAGGAGGATGGCTTCGGCGCCGAAGGCGAGGGCTTGCTCGAGCTCTTCTGGAGTGCGGACCTCGACCTGGATGCGCTGGCCTTTCCTGCGGTGCTCAAGGGCGCGGGTGAGGACGGTGGGCAGGCCGCCGCCGAGGACGATGTGGTTGTTCTTGATGAGGATTCCAGAGGCGAGATCGATGCGGTGATTGGTGCCTCCGCCGCACTGGACGGCGTACTTATCGAGCACGCGGAGGCCGGGGACGGTTTTGCGGGTGTCGAGGACGCGGGCGTGGGTGCCCTGAATGGCGTCGACGTATTGGCGGGTGAGGGTGGCGATGCCGCTGAGGTGCTGGATGAGGTTGAGGATGACGCGCTCGCAACTGAGCAGGACGCGGGCGTTGTGGCGGATGACGGCGAGGACCTGGTCTTTGCGCACGCGGACACCATCGAACATTTCAGGATGGCTGATGACCTCAAAGCGGGTTTGCGCGGGGGGACGGGGGTCGAGGCGGGCAAAGATTTCAAGGAAGCGCGGGATGGCGCCGAGGCCGGAGACGACGAGTTCCTGGCGGGCGCAGATGGAGGCGGTGGCGCGCAGGTCGGGGTCGATGGTCAGGTTGGTGGTGGCGTCGCTGGCGGCCTTGTCTTCAGTCAAGGCCTGCTCAAGCAATGCGTCGATGCGGTGGCTTTTCCAGTCCATAAAACAGTTGTCAGTTGTCAGTGATCAGTTGTCAGCGATCACGGATCACTCCCCCGGTAGATTTTCGAGGTCGCGGCGGGCTTTGTCGAGCAGGGCGCGGTTCTCGGCGAGTTGCTTCTTATCTTAAAACGAGCAAACTCCGCTGGGCATCGTCTTCGAAATCGGCAAAACGCACGGCGTTGTTTCGCACAATTCGAACGATCTCCCCGGTTGAGCAGTTCCCCGTCTGAAGCAAGATTACCTTGGGAGGCGCGCCGTGGGCGATGCTCAAATTTGCGAAATCCTTGTCCTTGGTCAGGAATGCGAATCCATGCGTCTTCGTGTACTCCCAGATTACCGAATCGCTGGTACTGCCGAGCCCAACGGAGCCGACGTGAATTGACTCCGGAAACAGGTCGGCCAGGTCGACGGCAATCTTCGGCGGCAGGTTCTCATCAACGAGAAGCTTCAAGTACCGCGATCCTCTCTGGAATGCTGGCGAAGAACTCGTAGACTGCCTGGAAGTCTTCGCGTTCCAGGTACGGGAACTCCTTCAATATTTCGTCTTCGGTCATCCCGGAAGCCAGATAGGAGGCAAGGTCGTAGACCGTAAAACGCAGGCCGCGAATGCAGGGCTTTCCTCCCATTTTGCCGGGTTCAACGGTGATGCGTGGATTCAGACTGGTCATCGATGCCTCCTCTTCCTCGCTTGTTCCTGATTCTATGACATGTGGAGCAAGCGCGAACGAACCGGATTGTTGGCCCGTGCGGATTTGGCTTGGGCTGAATTGTCATTCCGGTGGTAGCGCGCCGAGGTCGCCGCGCGCCTGACCCAGGAGCCGCTTTGCCTCATCTCGTTGCTTCTTGAGCCCCTCAACGATATGCGGCGGGGCCTTGGATAGGAAACCCTCGTTGCCTAATTGACGCTCGGCGTTGGCGATGTTCTTCTCGTGCTGCGCTATTTCCTTTTGCAGGCGTGCGCGTTCGGCGGGGACGTCGATGGTGCGTTCGTAGACTACGGCAACGTCGAAGCTGGGCGTTGAGTGCTTGGACAGGCCCGCGGAGATTTCATGGACGAAGCGGATTTCGCTAACGCGGGCGAGGCGCTCGGCTATGGCGCTGTTCGCGCCGATGATGGCCTGCGTTGCGCCGTCGGTTCGGACTTCTGTGGGCGTGATGGCTTTCTCTTCTACACCGATTTCTTTGCGCAGGGTGCGGATCTCGGTGATGAGGCTTTGGATGAGGGCCATGTCGGCTTCGGCTAGATCCCGCGCGGGCTGAGTCGTGTTTGGATAGCTGGTGAGCGCGATGGATTTGGCTGGCGGGTTGCCGTTGTAAAGGGCTTGCCAGATCTCTTCGGTGATGAAGGGCATGAAGGGCGAGAGGAGGCACAGGGAGGCTTCAAAGACGGCAACAAAAGTGGTGAGCGCCGCTGTGGCTTTTCCTTTGTCGGCGGTCTCCGAGAAGTCGAGACGGAGTTTTACGATTTCGAGATACCAGTCGCAGAAGCTGCCCCAGAAGAATTGGTAAATGATGTTGGCGGCGTCGTCGTAGCGGTAGTTTTGAAGCGATTGATTGACGTCCGCAGCGGTTTTGTGGAACTCGGCGACGATCCAGCGGGCTTCGAGCGGGGCATCGGAAGCGAGGCCCGCAGGGGCTAAAGCCCATCCTATTTCAGTGGCACTTGCGGCACGACTAAAGTCGTGCCCTGTTACAAAGCGAAGCCCTTCCGGGTCGACGTTGATGCCGATTTCGGCGGCGCGGTCGACGTTCTGGAAGAGGAAGCGGGCGGCGTTCCAGATTTTGTTGGCGAAGGCGCGGTAGCCTTCGGTCCTGGCTACGTTGAACGCGATGTCGGTACCGGGTGAGGCCATGGACGCTAACGTGAAGCGGACGGCGTCGGTGCCATATTGCTTCACAATTTCGATGGGGTCGATGACATTGCCCTTCATTTTGGACATTTTTTCGCGGTTGGCGTCGCGGACCAGGGCGTGGATATACACTTCGCGAAATGGAACCGAGTCCGCGAGAGAGCGTGAGCTCCCGTCGGGCATGGGGATGTCCTGGGCAAACCAGATGCCGAGCATGGCCATGCGGGCGACCCAGAAGAAGAGGATGTCGAAGCCGGTGACTAAGAGACTGGTCGGGTAGAACGAATCAAAATCCCGACGATCCTGGACTCCCTCCCCGGTCCCCAAGTGCGAGGGACCGGGGGCACCCACTTTTTCTTTTGGGGCGAAGTTTGGCCAGCCGAAAACGGAGACGGGGAGCAGGCCGGAGGAGAACCAGGTGTCTAAGACGTCGGTTTCCTGGGTGATTTTGTCTGAACCGCAGTGGGCGCAGGCGGTAGGGTCGCCGGTGGTGTTGGGCTTGGGAACGGTGATTTTGCCGCAGGTTGCGCAGTGCCAGGCGGGGATTCTGTGGCCCCACCAGAGCTGGCGGGAGATGCACCAGTCGTAGATGTTCTCCATCCAGTTGAGATAGGTTTTCTCGTACTGCTCGGGCGTGAAGCGGATGGCTTTTTTGCCGTCGGCGTCGGGCTTGACGGCGGCGATGGCCTTGGCCGCGATTGACGCTCCGCCTCCGTTGGGCTCCTTATTCACCGCAACGAACCATTGCTTGGAAAGGCGCGGCTCGACGACGGTTTTGCAGCGGTCGCAATGACCGATGTTGTTGATGTGGTCCTTGACGGCTCCCAACAGACCTTGCGCTTCGAGGTCGGCTACGATGCGCTTGCGGGCGACGTAGCGGTCGAGACCATGGTATGCGCCGGCTTCGGCCCCGTCTCTCATGTCGATGATGTGCGCGGTCTCGTCCATGATGTTGATGTTGGGAAGATTGTGGCGCTGGCCGAGGGCGAAGTCGTTGGGGTCGTGGGCGGGGGTGACTTTGACGGCGCCGGTGCCGAAGTCGCGGCTGACCCAGGTGTCTAGAACGATGGGAATGACACGACCGACTAGAGGGAGACGGAGGCTCTTGCCGTGGAGATGGAGGTAGCGCTCGTCTTCAGGATGGATGGCGACGGCGGTGTCGCCGAGCATGGTTTCTGGACGCGTTGTCGCAACTGTCAAAAACTCGCCGGAGTCGGTACCGTCGTCGTTTAGAACCGGGTAACGAATCTCCCAGATGTGGCCCTTCTGTTCTTCGTGGATGACTTCGAGGTCGCTGATGGCGGTTTGGCAGCGTGGACACCAGTTGACGATGTACGCGCCGCGGTAGATGAGGCCCTGGTCGTAGAGGCGGACGAAGGCTTCGCGGACGGCGATGCTGAGATTGTCGTCCATGGTGAAGTATTCGCGCTGCCAATCGACGGAGGCGCCGAGGCGCTTCATCTGGTCGAGGATTGCGCCGCCGTAGTGGCGTTTCCACTCCCACACACGCTCGGTGAAGGCTGGGCGGCCTAGTTTCTGGCGCGATGTTCCTTCCGAGTCGAGGAGGCGCTCAACCATGACCTGCGTAGCGATGCCGGCGTGGTCGGTGCCGGGGAGCCAGAGGGCGCGGCGGCCGGACATGCGACGCCAGCGGGTGAGGATGTCCATCTCCGTCTGGTTGAGCATGTGGCCCATGTGGAGGCGGCCGGTGACATTGGGCGGGGGGAGGAGGATACTGAATTGCTCGGCCTGCGCTTCAGTGCCGGGAGGGGGCGTGGGTTGGGCGAATAGGTTTTCGCGGACCCAGTATTCGGCCCAGTAGTCTTCAATGGCGGTGGGGTCGTACGCTTTAGGCAGGTCGTGAGGCATGGGGGTCTTCATCGAGCCCCCGGAGTCTGCGCTGAACCCGACATTCAGAGGGGTTTTGTAGCAAGGGGACCACCCCTCACTTTAGCAGATTGGGGAATGATCCAAAACCATCTGGAAGGCATGGAGCGAACTTGGGGGCGCTGTGGAGGAAGACTCCCGATTTATCTTGAGCGCCTGGCCGAGGCGCGATCATCGCGGACCGTGTAGCCGATGGGAATATCGAAGAGGTGCGTATCCGGTTCCGAGCGAGAGATTCCGCTGATCCAAACGCGCTGCGTTCCTTCGCGCGGGTCAATGCGCGTGACGGCAAGGTTTGTTTCCAACTCGTCGGAGTACCAGAACTCGCGGGTTGAGACCAAGGGCCTGTCGTTGCCGAGAACGCCGGGATTGACGGTGGTCGTTTCCCGCGTTCCATTGACAAAGATGCCTTCAATGGACTGCGATCCAAGGCTATCCCGAGCCAAAGAACGGTTGCCGTTGTCAAAGTCGCCGGCGGGCGTGGTGGTAAAGAATTTCTGCGGGAGATAGTCGGTCACGACGCATTGAAACTTGACGGTTGAGCAATAGACCTGGCTTCGACTTACCGGGTCATAGATATGAATTTGATAGAGAGGGGACTTCTGATCGAGGGGTACGAAGTGATGGTTTTCCCGATACATGCGTCCCCGGCTATCACGAGCAAGATTCGCTGTTGTATGGGTGGTAATTGTGGTTCCGTCTTCGAGGGTACGCGTCCACTCGATGTTGTCGACGCCCGAAATTGGCTTTCCCGGAATGGGGAGGAGAATAATCCCGGGGACATGCGTGGAGGAACTGGAGTCTGGGCCACGCGAGGGATCCTGCGCAGCAAGAGTGCCGGCAATCAAGGCAAATCCTGTAAAGGAGAAAAGGGCGAAGCGCCGCATTGAATCACCTTAGGAGCAACATCAAAATGCTAGCAGCAAAACAAAGGCCGCACCTGGTTGAGGAGCGGCCTTTGTTTCTTTTTTAAACGATGGCCGGTCTAGAACGGATTGAGCTTGGCCAGGCCCTTCTTCTTTTTCTTTTTGCTGGATGACTCCTCGTCGGAGTCAATCTTGGGCTTCTTCTTCTTGGGGTCGGTGGCGGAAGCTGCCGGCGTGGAGCCGGGCTTGACTTCGTTGACCTGGTCAGGGGCCTCGGCGGGCTTTTCAGGGGCTGGCACGGCAGTGGTGCTGGGGCCGACGGGCTTGATGACGGCGTTGGGATCGCCCGCGGGAGCGGACACAATCTCAGCGCCTATGCCGTTACCGCCAGAGGGCGGCGCGGTTTGCAGCGGAGCAGTGGAAGGGGAGTCGGTGCGCGGCGGCTCATTGGGGCCGGTGGGGGTGACGGCGCCGATGGGCTGCGCGGGTTTGCCGGCGTTGAAGGCGTCGGTGTAGATGGCGATGTTCTGCTTGGTCATTTCCGGAGCCAAAGTGCGCTTGGGATCTTCGAGGGTGGGTTCGCCCACGTGGACGGCTTCGACCACGGTGGGGCCATGCTTGATGAGGCCGAGGGTCTTGTCAGTAAAGTGCAGAGGCTGGCGGCTGCGCTCTTCGGCGTCGTTCTCGGCTACGGCTTCCTGGGTTGGCTCGGGAACGGGACGGTTCATGGCCACGAGGCGATCGCGCGCATCTTCAACGTGCGGGGCCATGGGATAGCGGGTGATGACTTTGGCGTAAGCGGCGGCGGCCTTGTCGAGGTAGACGGCGCGCATGCGCTCCCTGATGGCGGCGGGCATTTTAACCGCCGTCTGGATGGAATGAGCTTCGCCGGCATAGGAATCGCCAATGCCGAGCAGAGCCTGGTCGCTCTTGGAATAGAGCGGGTAGGTATCGACAACGGTTTGCAGGCGGGCGATGGCGGCGTTGTAGTTTTCGCGGGTCTCGTAGTAGAGGCCGATGTTGGACTCGCGCTCGGCCAGAACTTCCTGCACTTCGCGCAGCTTCTGCTTGGCGCGGGGCACGAGGGTTGAGTCAGGGAACTGGTTGATCATGTTCCGGTACTCGAGCTCAGCCTGCTGCACATTTTTGAAGTCGCGGTCGGGCTTCTCCATCTGGCTGTAGTAGATGTCGGCCACCTTCATCTGCGCTTCCGCCGCTTCAGGGGCATTGGGGAAGAAGGTGATGAAGTCGTGGTACTCAGACTCGGCCTGGGTGAGGGCCGCGGAGCCGCCTTCCTTGAACCAGCTATCGCCTACGGCCAGCTTGGCGCGCATGCGGTATTCGGATTCGGGGTAGGTGTTGAGCATGGTCTGCA
>JBEKRU010000065.1:0-32548 GCA_049518435.1 Occallatibacter sp.
AGGGCTGCGGAAGGATGGAAGCGAGTTTCCCATCGAGATCATGCTCAGCCCGCTCGAAAGCCCCGAAGGCATCCTGGTCACCGCCGCCATCCGCGACATCACCGTCCGCAAGGAGGCAGAGAAGCACCTGGAGCAGATGGAGGGCAGATACCGCGGGTTGATGGAGGCTGCTCCGGATGGAATGGTGGTCGTCAATCAAGCCGGTGAGATTGTCCTTCTAAACGCCCGCGCGGAGAGCCAGTTTGGCTATCGCCGCGATGAACTGATAGGC
The DNA here is from genome assembly GCA_049518435.1 of Occallatibacter sp. Taxonomy (GTDB): domain Bacteria; phylum Acidobacteriota; class Terriglobia; order Terriglobales; family Acidobacteriaceae; genus Telmatobacter. The sequence continues at coordinate 272 of JBEKRU010000065.1, forward strand.
CAGAGAGTCACAAACATCATTCCCGTTGGCTTCGCTGAACGCTTGATCGCCGACGGCACCCGCACCGCAGCCGAGGCATTTGAGCAGCAGATCGGCGCTGGCATTGAGTTGATAGGGCACCGTAAAGATGAAACCAACTTCCCCATTGAGATCATGCTTAGCCCGCTCGAAAGCCCCGAAGGCATCTTGGTCACCGCCGCCATCCGCGACATCACCGTTCGCAAAAATGCCGAAAAACATCTCGCCCAAATGGAAGGCAGATATCGCGGACTCATGGAAGCCGCCCCGGATGGCATGGTCGTCGTCAACACGGCCGGCGAAATCGTGCTCCTCAACGCCCGAGCCGAAAAACAATTCGGCTACCTCCGCAATGAGCTTATAGGCCAGAGAGTCACAAACATCATTCCCGTGGGATTCGCGGAACGGTTGATTGCCGACTCCCTGCGTACCACCGCCGAAGCGCTGGCCCAGCAAATCGGTACGGGGATTGAGCTGAACGGCCTGCGCAGCGATGGAACCGAATTCCCCATCGAGATCATGCTTAGTCCGTTGGAAAGCCCTGAGGGCATCCTGGTAACCGCCGCCATCCGCGACATCAGCGAGCGAAAGCAATTGGCGCGTCAGTTGCACCAGAGCCAGAAGATGGAGGCGGTGGGTCAACTAACAGGTGGAATCGCACACGACTTCAACAACCTGCTCGGCGTCATCACCGGAAACCTCGATCTGCTCGAACGTCTGATCGCCGGCAACGTCGCCGCCATTAAGCGGGTGCAGACCGCGCAAAAGGCCGCCGCGCGCGGCGCGGACATTACCAGGCGCCTGCTCGTGTTCGCAAGCAACGAGGAGTTGAAGCCCTCCATGGTGTTGCTCGGAGACTCGATTCAGAACATGATCGAGCTTGCCGGTCACGGCCTCGGCCCGAACATCAAGATCACAACCCGTATCGATGAGTCTGTCCCGCCCATTTTCATTGACCCCGCCGGCCTTGAAAGCGCCTTGCTCAATCTCGTCGTCAATGCGCGCGATGCCATGCCCAAAGGCGGCTCCATCCTCATCGCCTCACATGCACAACAGCTCGATGAAAGCCATCCCGCCGTCGTCACCGGAGACTTGAAACCAGGTCATTACGTCTGCATTGCGATCACCGACTCCGGCCATGGAATGTCACGCCAGACCATGGAGCGCATCTTTGAACCGTTCTTCACCACCAAGCCCCGCGACAAAGGCACCGGTCTCGGACTCGCAATGGTGTATGGCTTTGTGAAACAGTCCGGTGGCACTGTGCGCGTCTACAGTGAACTGGATCATGGAACCACCGTCTCGTTCTATCTGCCCTTGTCCGGCAACTTCCCGCACCCCGTTCCCAAAGTTGTTCCCAAACCGCTCAACACAGAACTGGGCTGCACTGTTCTGGTTGTCGACGACGAAGAAGACCTCTTGGAAATCGCCGTCGCCTACCTCGACGAGATGGGGTTTACTTCCTTTCAAGCCCCCGACGGTGCCAGCGCTCTTGAGATCCTTGCTCTGCACAACGAGATCGAACTGTTGGTTACCGACATCGTCATGCCCGGCGGAATGAACGGTGTGGAACTGGTGGAGAAGGCGCGCGCGCTCCGCCCCGATCTGAAGATCATCTATTCCTCCGGCTTTCCCGCAGAGGCTCTCGCCGAGCGCAGCATGTCGCTGGTCGATGGCCCCCTGCTCCACAAACCATATCAGCGCAACGAATTCACAGCAATCATTCACCGCGTCATTGACAGCGAATATGCCGCGCCAGCGCTATAAAATCTCGCGGCCCCCGGCGCTTGCCGCTGGCCGCTTCCCCGTTTGTTTCGCAGAGGAGCTATGAGTTCCGCAAAGAGAATTCTCGTAGTCGACGATAACCCCGACGTGTGCGAGTTCGTGTGTTCTGCCGCGCAGGCCATGGGCTTCGAGTGCTCCTCCGCCACCAATGCGGAGACATTCCTTCAAATGCTCGCGCCTGATACGGATCTCATTCTGCTCGACCTGGTCATGCCCGATGTGGATGGCGTTGAGTTGCTGCGGTTACTCTCTCAGCAGAAGTGCCAGGCGGGCGTCATCCTCATCAGCGGCACGGGCAAGCGCATCATCGAGTCCGCCAGCCAACTCGCACAGGCCCTCGGTCTTTCTATCGTAGGCAATTTGCAAAAACCCTTTCGCCTCGTTGAACTGGAGAAGGTGCTCGACCAGCAAACAACCTCCGGTGCTGTGCAGGTTTCACGCCAGGACCACCGTGTCGTTGTCCGCAAGGAGGAACTGCACCAGGCTATCCTGCGTGACGAGTTTTTGCTGCATTATCAGCCCCAGATCGACATTGTGACCGGCCGCGTCGTTGGCGTCGAAGCGCTGGCGCGCTGGCAGCATCCCGAGCGCGGTCTCGTCTTCCCCGACACCTTCATCGGTCGCATGGAGAGGCTCGGTCTCATTGACGAACTCGGCTGGATTGCCCTGAATCGCGGCATGAGCGAAGTTACCCAATTTGCCAACGGCGATGGGAAAGCTCCCATGCTTTCAATCAACGAGTCAGTCTATTCGCTGCGCAATCTCAAGTTCCCTGACATCCTCGCCTCACTCGCTGAAAAGCATGGCATTGATCCCGCCAACGTCACCATTGAAATCACCGAGAGCGGCCTCATCAAAGAGCTCTCGAACACGCTGGACATCCTCACCCGCCTGCGCATGAAAGGATTCAAGCTCTCCATCGATGACTTTGGAACCGGGTACGCCATGATGCAGCAACTCAAAGTCATTCCCGCAACCGAGCTCAAAATCGACCGATCCTTTATTTCCGACATGCACCAGAATGAACGAGATCGAGTGATTGTTCAAAAGACCATTGAAATGGGCCACGAACTCGGCATGCACATCATCGCGGAAGGCGTGGAAACCAGGGACCAGCTTGACTTCCTGAATCTGAAAGGCTGCGACAGCGCACAGGGATACTTCTTCAGCCGCCCCCTGCCACCCAACGAGTTGGTCGCCTGGCTCCACCACTACCGCGGCAACCTGGAACTGCTGCCATTGCTCTGATTCCACTCCTGCCTCACCCTCCCCACCAATTACACTGGGGTCTGTGAAAGCCTCTGCCCATCCCGTCCAGCCCAGCCGCAAAGAGTTCCTCGCCCTCGCAAAAGAACACACCCTCGTTCCTGTCTGCCGCATCCTCACGGCGGACCTCGAAACCCCGGTCTCCGCATTCCTCCGCGCCGCCTGGCCTGAGCGCGAGTGCTTTCTCCTTGAGTCGGTGGAGGGCGGCGAGCAGGTCGGCCGCTACACCTTCATCGGCCTCGCCCCCTTCAAACGAATCGTTGCACGCGGACGCGACATCACCATCACCGAAGGCAAAAAGGTCATCGAGGTCGAGGACGATATCTTCGTCGTCCTCCGCCGCGCGCTCAGCGGACACAAGGCCGCGCGATTGCCCGGCCTGCCCCCCTTTACCGCCGGCGCCGTCGGCTTCCTCAGCTACGACGCCGTTCGCCAAATCGAGCGCCTGCCCTCGCTCTCCAAAGACGAACTCGGCGTCCCCGACGCCTGCCTGCTCTTCTTCGATGAAGTGCTGGCCTTCGATCACGTACGCAAAGAGATCTGGCTCGTGGTCACCGCCGATGTCACGCGCGGCAAAGCAGCGGCCAAGCCCGCCCAGGCCTATGACAAGGCCATCCAGCGCCTCGATGCCCTGGAGAAGCGGCTAGCCCAACCCCTGCCGAAGAGCATCGATAAAAAGGGGCGCGTCCAAGGCAGCCTCAAGGTAAAACACCGCACCAGCAAGAAGGATTACCTCGCCGCCGTCCGTCGCACCAAGGACTACATCGCGGCCGGCGACATTTTTCAGGCCGTCCTCTCCCAGCGCTTTGACGTCAAGCCGGAAGCCGACACCTTCCAGGTCTACCGCGCCCTCCGCACCGTCAACCCAAGCCCCTATATGTACTTCCTCCGCTTCTCGCCCGATGGCCCACTCGGCGGTGTCCCGGATAAGTCGAAGGGCCTCTTCAAAAAGTCAAAAGCGCCCGCGGCGCCCCTGGAGCTTGCCGGCTCCTCGCCCGAGTTGCTTGTCCGCGTCCATCAGGGCAAAGTGGAGTACCGTCCCATCGCCGGCACCCGCCCCCGCGGCGCAACCGAGAAGGAAGACCAGGCCCTCGCCGACGAAATGATCCACGACGAGAAGGAGCGCGCCGAGCACGTCATGTTAGTCGACCTCGGCCGCAACGACGTTGGCCGTGTCAGCCAGTTCGGCTCCGTCAAGGTCGATCGCCTCATGTTCGTCGAGCGCTACTCGCACGTCATGCACATCGTCAGCACCATCGAAGGCCTCCTCAAGCCCGAACTCACCGCCGTTGAAGCCCTGCGCGCCTGCTTCCCCGCCGGCACGCTCTCGGGCGCGCCCAAAGTCCGAGCCATGGAAATCATCGAAGAGCTCGAGCCCAGCCGCCGCGGCACCTACGGCGGCGCAGTCCTCTACGCCGACTTCAGCGGCAACCTCGACTCCTGCATTGCCATCCGCTCCATGCTCGCCATCGCCGGCGAAGGCCACGTCCAGGCCGGCGCAGGCATAGTAGCCGACTCCGTCCCCGAACTCGAATACCAGGAGTCCATCAACAAAGCCCAGGCAGTAATCCGCGCCATCCAACGCGCCCGCGAGATGTAAGAGCAAACTCGCTACAGTGACTGAAAACGGAGGGAGCCGGGGGTTTTAACCCCTGGATAAAGCCAGACCGTCAGCGAGGGCTTAAGCCCCGGAGCGATGTCTCTCGCACAACTGGCAGTGGTTTTGAAAGGGCACGATTTTAATCGTGCCACCAACGCTCTAAATGAGCACCGGCTTCAGCCGCCGAGGTATGCCTCTCGCAAAACTCGAACGTGCTTCGTATCAGGGCATGGCTTAAGCCGTGCCGATAGAGCCCATAAGAAAGACGAGGGCTTTAGCCCCCTGCGGAGCGGTCTTCAAACCGTGAAACTAATCAATCTCCGGCTCGTCTTCAGGCATACGACGAATACGATCGATCTCCGCATTAATCTCTTCGTCACTGGCGTTGCTATATCCAGCCGCTTCGGCTCGCCGCCAACTTTCGCGCAAGCTGGCCAGTGCCATAGCTCGTCGAACCTCGCGATCTTCATTCAGGGAAACTTGACGCATAGAAACACCTTCTCCATTCACCGTAGCCAAAATGGCCACGCCGGTCAATGAGACTCCAGGCGCGCTTCTCGTAGGTGGTGCAGTTCCCCGTTTGGCCGCAAATCCGCCCCGATTCGTTTAAGCAAACAGGTCTTCTAAATAAAAACGCGAAGTCTGCCGATGTACTTGAACATGCCGCAATCGTCCAACGCTCGTGAATCGTTGATCCTGCTTCCTGCAGAAGGCGCGGGAGCACAGATACCGGCGCCCTGGATCCCACTTCAGCAAGTTGAGACTTACTGTGCCTACAACCTTACTCGTGGACGATTTCTTTCCATAGATGTCGACTCTGCCGATTTTCCTGTTCCGGCTCTGAGCGCGCGTCTGCCACTTATCACGCCAGGAAGTAACGCCGGCCTGAGAATGGCCCCTTTCCGGGGGATCTCGCCGATGAACGTGCAAGTCCCGATTGACCTGATCTATCTCGACCAAAACTGCAAAGTCCTTGATGTCGTCGAGTTATTTCCTGTATCCATCACATCAGCTTCGAGAGTGCCGGCTGCGAGCGTCCTGGCGGTTCCAGCCCGTACCATCAGTACCACTGAAACCCGTCGCGGCGATCAATTGACGTTTTGCACGCAAACTGAGATTGCGCAGAAGTTACTGCGGAATGCCGAATCTCGGACCGGCCCGCGAGCGATCGACTGCGTCGATTCAGACGATGACCTTTCGACACCCAGGCAGCCTGGCAAAGTCCTTCCCTGGTTGAATTCTTCCACTCCAGGTGCCGCTGCCGAAAAACCCTACAGCGAGATTCCTACGGTTCCATCGGCTCCCCCGTCAGTCACCAATCCAGTCCCATCCGCACAGAATCCAACCAGGGCCTCGAAGAGTTGGCTGCAACGCTTGCTGAATCCCGATCCACCCCAGCCACGAAAGGCCCCGCGCGAGGCCTCGCCGTCTCTCACGGCCCACTTCTTCACCGGGGGGCCCCCTAAAGCCCACGGAGTTCGAGACATCAGTGCGACAGGAGTTTTTCTCCTGACTGAAGAACGGTGGTATCTCGGCACTTTGATAGGATTAACGCTCACCGATCGACGGCCACCAACCCCTGATCGCTCCATAACCATCACCGCCAAAGCCGTGCGCTGGGGAAACGACGGGGTGGGCCTGGAATTTGTCTTCGAAAAAGAGAATGGGAGGCAACGCGATTCCGTCATGAGAGGCGCCACCAAACGGGAAATGGAGCAGTTCCTCCAACGTGAAAGAAGCGGCGCGAAATAAGCTTCGCCTGTTCCCGATTGCGTAGTTTTGAAGCGCAACCGGCCGCAAACGTCTCTCCGGTCGAATCACCGGCGCTTCGGAAATTGCACCGACACCCGCCTGCCCTAATCCTCCGCCCCAAACAACCTTCTGAAAAATCGTACAAAGGCCGAGTGCTGTTTATGCGGCTTGGTCACAACAGGTGCACTTGCTGGAACCGTCAGTGCCGGAGCTGCATCCGTCTTGGAAGCATCCGCAACCACCGCCGCACGATCCGCGCCATTCACAGCCAGCGTCCCCGTCGTCACCGGCTGAGCGCTAACCACCGGCGCCGGCGTCGCCGTCAACCCCTCACTCGCCGCCAGCGGAAACTCATTCCCTTTCGGCGCTTCCGGCGGACACCCGCAAGGCTCTTTCTCCTGGTCAACCACCTCGTGCAAACTTCCATGCTGGAACATCACCCGCTGCCCCGGCTGCACCCGGTAAGCCCCGCCATCGAACACGCTCGACACCAGCACATAAGGCGCATTCGCCCCGGCGTTATCCACGCAGGTATCCCCATGCTCGCCCAGACGCACCTTCACCTCAGCCGCACCCGGCCCGTCAATCAGGATGCGAAACTCCGGAGTCATCAAAATGTCCGCATTCTTCACCGGCGCCTGGGTCGTCGCAAAACTCATCTCCAGCGCCCCGTGGTCCATCGCAATCAGCAACCCAGCCATCTCGCCGGCCGCCACGCCCGAGTCCGCAGCCAGCTTCACCGTTGTCGCTGCGCACACCCGCAACGTGCCCCGCCGCGGAAGAATCACCTGTGTCGTTGCAGCCCCCGAAGTCACCGTCCCACTCGCCGCAATCACCGCCCTGCCCCGCGACACCTCCAGCGCGCCCGTCACCGTAGCCGCCGCATCAGGATTCTTCGCATCCAACGGCACAATCGCAATCGGCCCCGCCGCCGTATCCGGTGCCTGGACAGCCTGTGTCGTCTGCGTAGCCGGCGCATCCTGCGACATCAGCAAGGGGATGCCAGCCAACAACAATCCGCTCGCGAAAACCCACGCTCGGAAAATGATTTGCAAGTGTTTTGTGAAGGGGCACGAATTCAACGTCAAGCCAAGAACTCCAGCAGGACGTAGATGTGCGAAGGGGCACGACTTGAGTCGCGCCGAAAGCGCCCTCAAAGAAGTCTCGGGCTTTAGCCCCCGCGGCAAACTCCGGCTCGTCCAAGCGCCCAGCGACGTTCTCATTCCGTCACATTCCCAAAAAATTCCGGATCATCTGATGCCCGCCCTCGGTCAGCACGCTCTCCGGATGAAACTGCACGCCTTCAATTGGCAGCGTCCGATGCCGCATTCCCATAATCACGGAACCATTTGCCCCATTGGCCCCCCCGCCATTCTCGCGGGTCCGCGCCGTCACCGCCAGTTCCCCCGGCAGCCCATCCTCCGCCACAATCAGCGAGTGGTACCGCGTGCAAGTCAACGGGGTCGGCAGCCCCGCAAATACGCCCTTGCCGTCATGCTCCACCGCGCTCGTCTTCCCATGCATCAGGTGCTCGGCCCGCACTACCTGGCCCCCGAACGCCTCGCCAATCGCCTGGTGCCCCAGGCAAACCCCCAGAATCGGCGCCTTCCCCGCCATGTGCCGAATCAGCGGAACCAGGATCCCCGCCTCTCCCGGCGTGCACGGTCCCGGCGAAAGCAGAATCCGCTCCGGCTTCAGCGCCTCCACCTGCTCCACCGTCAACTCGTCGTTGCGATACACCTCAACCTCCGCGCCCAGCTCCCCCAGGTACTGCACCAGGTTGTAAGTAAACGAGTCGTAGTTGTCGAGCACAAAGACCATGCTCTCCAGTGTAGATGAACTCCCGCCACCGCGCCGCCACCGCGCAACCAGGCGTCCCCGGTTGCGCGTCCCGCGTCAATCTGCAAAACTTGGCTTGAAAGCATTCCATGTCATTGACGATGGTTCTTCACTTCCTCATTCAAGGCCGGGTACAAGGCGTAGGCTTCCGCTGGTATGTTCACCGCGAGGCCAGCGAACTCGACCTCCGCGGCTGGGTCCGCAACACCGAAGACGGCGATGTGGAAGTCCTCGTCCACGGCGAAGAGGCCGACCTCAACGAGCTCCGCGCCAGCCTCCGCCGCGGCCCGCGTGGCAGCCGTGTCGACCGCATAGTCGAGCACATCCTCGCCGACACCGAAGCCGCCGGCCTAACCTCATTCCGCATCGACGGTGCCTGGTAGATGTGCGAAGGGCCACAACTGCACACCTCCGACAAATATCAAGTGGAAACGCAGACGTGCGAAGGTGCACGACTCCAGTCGTGCCATAACACCACTAAAATCGCCCGCGGGGCACTCTTCAGTCCGGATACCCCTCCCCCGCCTTCACTACCCGAATAAAATGATCCGTAAACACCGCCTGTCCCCCCGGCAGCTCCACCTTCGGCATGTGGCAGCTCACACACTTGTCCTTGCTCACCGGGCAGACTTTCGGCGTCACCGCATCTGCACTCACAGCCGCCACCTTCGCCGCCCCATGGCAAGCCAGACACTTCGCGTCATAAACAGCGTCGTTGTGGTCCACACTCTGGTGCGGATCGTGGCACGCCAAACAGCTTATCCGTGCGTCATTCCCTATAAAGCATCGACTATGCTCCAGCCTGTACGGCTGAAAGCGCACAAACGCCGGGCCCTTCCAGTGGTTGCGCATCACCGTATCCCACGTCCGATGGCAGCTTCCGCAAAAGTCCGACACATTCTCCGCATCCATCTTCTTCAGCGACTTCGGCAGCGTCTTGAAGTTGTCGTTCACAGCATCCGCCATATGCTGCTCGGCGCCCACATGGCAGCGCTCGCAATCCAGTCCCGGCCTCAGCGTGTCCAGCGTCAGCTTCGCCCCGTCCACCGCGCCCGACGCGTGGCACTTGAAGCATTCCTGCGTCTCCCAAATCGGCAGTTTGCGCCCCATCGCCTCCGTCAAATTCGTCGGCGTAATCCGCTGGTCCCCCGGCGTAATGCCCAACTGCTCGCCCCGCGCAAAATACGTCACGTAGCTCTCGTATAGATGCCCATCCTTCTCCAGCACCCACGTCTGCGAGTGCGTCCCGAACATCCACTTGATCGGCAGCGTCAACGTCTCCGTCCCATTCGAAACGCTGTACGTACTTTTCCCGTCCTTCGTCTGTACTGTGTACGAGTACCCACCCACCTGCGCCGTCAGATTCGGATGTTTATCCAGCACCGGATTCGCGCCCCCCGCCTCCATCGCATGCCGCATCGGCGCATGTGCATAGTTCGCGGTCACTCCCGCATGGCAAGTCGCGCAAGTCACCGCAGCCGTCTTGCCCTTAGCCGCCTGCCCCCATACGCCCAGCCCGCTCACCACCACCCCCAGCAGGCACACCACCGCACCCGCCCAGCGCCGGTCCGTCATCCAACGCCCCCGCTGCGCCGCCCTACTTAGCCAGGCTGCGGCATACCTTATGCTCACGGTCAGCATCCTCTCTTCGTCCAGTGCGGGAGTAAATCGAAGCCATCCCCAAATGCGCCTCCAGGTTGTCAGGATCAGCCTGCAGCACCTGGTTCAGCAAATCGCTTCCCCGTTTCACATCCCCAATCTCCGCCAGCGACCGGCCCAGCGCCAACTGCCCCATCTCCATATCCGGCGACTTCGCCAGCACCAGCTCCGCCTCCGGCTCCGCTTCGGCATAGCGCCCGGTAATCATCAGCGAAAACGCCAGCATGGCATGAGCCTCAAGGTTACCCGGCGCAACCGCAACCTCGCTTTTGAACTGCTCAATGGCCAGCTCCGGCGTATGCGGAAACAGCAAAAATCCATAAAAGAAATGCAGATTCGCCGTCGCCGGATACCGCGCAAACAGCTCCGCAAAAAGCCCATCCGCCTCCTGCGTATTCTCCGCCAGCAGCGCGTATCCCGCCGCGCCCGCCGCCTGGTACATCTCCCTGTCCGCCGCGGGCACATCTTTAGTCAGCAAGGCGACGCGCATCCCCGCCAGCCCCATTCCAACCAGCACGTCTTCATCCTGTATTTTCTTCGCCGCAAAAAACTGGTACTGCGCCAGCGCATCCTGAAAACGGCTGCTCCGCGTCAGCAACTCGGCCAAATGATAACGAAGAATCTGCTCATTGCGCGGCTGGTTCGCAGCGCCCTTGGCCACCGCCTGCTCCAGATCGCGCAGCGCGTCATCGTAGGCTCCCGTCTCAAACTCGCACAGCCCGCGCAGCGCCATCCCCGGCGGCACGCCCGGCTGCAGCGCAAGCAGGTGGTTGAACGCATCAATCGCCGCCGGATACGCATTCGCGCTGTACTGCAGCATGCCGAGGTAAAACCACCCCTCCGCCCAATCCGGCTTCACCCGCTCCGCCTGCCCATACAGATCGATAGCCAGCGGAAGATTTCCGCCATCCCGCGCCGCCGCCGCCCGCGAAGCCAAGTCGTCAAACTGCGGAGCAGCCGCCTGCGCACCAGCGCTCATAGGTCCCGCGCCAACGCAGCCAATCAACAGCAAGCAAGCACGAAGCCGCGCCCATCCCCAACAGGACCGCGACTCTGATTTGTCTTGTCTGGAGTTCGAGGCGCCCTCTGTGACAGCTTTCGAAATGGGCGCAAAAAACATCGCCGGCTTGGATTCCTCAGGAGAATTCACTTCCGGCGCGCACTCATCCCGCACCTCGCAACCCATACTAGCACGCGTTCGTAATCTGTAGGATCCTTCATCACGTAAGAAGCATTTGAAGTTGTTGCGGACATTCACATGAGAAGCTGTTCAACTGACCTTCGCAGGCTGTTTGAGCAGGTGTTCTGTCAAGTCGGGTCCGTCAACACCGCCGAGCAGTCTCATGATGAAGCGGTCGGCCCTTCTCTGAATGACGATATGCCATTGGTATATTTCGATGGGATTCTCATCTTTCGTAGTGCTCATCGATTTGAGGTTTGCCTGAATCAAGGGTAGCGGCAGGAGGAGGGTAGCCTGCGGGGAGCCGCAGCCCAAGCAGACGAAAGAGAGTTGGGGGTCGGAGAGAAAATCCACGTAGCTCTTATTAAAACCAAACCAGTAGTAAGGGATCTTGCTTGCGTCCTCGTGCTCGGCCGACACTGCACAGACCACACGAACATGATTCGTACCAGCTTCATACCTGGTCTGCGAGAGCTTCGACAGCTTAGTCTTTAGGTGATCCTCAGCGAGACGGATGCACTCAGGATAAAAAGCAGCTGAAGTCTTCTTTACTGTAGTTTTGGAGCCCAGATCTGTTTCGGGAGGCCGGGACCAAATCTGCGATGCAAACTTGAAGAGTGTGCCTGCTCTCGATTCAATCGTTGTTCCATTCCACACCTCATAGTCGGCGAAATAACGATTGAGTTCAAAATGGCTATTCGCGTACACTTTGCATTTCTCCTCATAGGGATCGTTGCTAAGTGTGGGGTTATATCCTGTAAGGGTTAGATTGCCAATTGTGTGCAGCCAATTTGTGTGGATTGCAGACGCATTTGGACCTAGCATCAATTCCCAATCGGCATTAAGCGTCTGGGGCATCACATGCTCGATCGATATCTGGTCGAGCTGAACTGCTTCGTGGTGTTCGAAATGGGCTTCGAGCGCTTCCAAAACAATCGAGCAAGCTCGGCTCAAATACAACTTCGCGTGCACCCAGGCGTTCGAGAACTCGTCGTCGTTTGGCCAGCGGCGATTCGTTGTTTCTGCGCAAAGGATTCCCGACAACCACGTGGAAGGTGAATCCGTAACTGGCTTACTCTTACATAGCCCTACGAAAAACCTAGCGAGGGAATTCGAGGGTACGCTTGCAACCATGCGACGGATGACGAACGAGAACAGAATCCGAAGGACTGCTAGGAATTCCACTTCAGCAAACTGCCCCTCTTCGTAATCTTCATACATAGTTAGAAGAAGAGGGTACGCAGTTCCGAAATCCAATCTCCGGAAGCTCTCAAAGTAGCGCTTGAATTGTATATTTGGTTCCGGACTAGATCCGATAATGCGGCTGTAGGCAACCGAAAGCTTTTCCAATCTGGTCATCAGCAGCTTCACAGCTGGAGCTTCAGAATTAGCCACTAGCCTCCTAATTGATGCATACACGTCACCCCTCCGCACATCTTCGCCCTCAGCACCGAGAAAATGGCGCATGAATTCCGTCAGGTTCGGGCCGAGCCGATTTTGCATAGGTAGCCAGAGGTTGTCGTAAACGGCTTGCTGCTCGCTCACAACAAACCTCATGAGGAAATAATTCCTGACGAGGTCGGCTTGCTCTAGAGGGAATCCTTTGAAATTGAGGCTCTCGAAGATGAGGTATGGATCATCGCTATCACTGAGATTGATCATGACAGCCATCAATTTAGTCTCAATGATGTCGAGAATCCTGGCGGGATCAATGCTGACACTTTGGTCGATCTGATCGCGGAGTCGGCGCCGAAAAAAGTCGTATGCTCTCTTGAACCGGGAGTCCGGAAATGGCGTTGCAAGGCTCTGAACGATTGGGGAGTAGTATTCCCTGTCGCCTTGAGTCGGAAGCAATTTGAAAAAATCGAGTCCTGAGTAACCGTAATTGGTCAAGTAGAAGTCTTGAATCTTTCGCTTGAGATTCTCACTTGCCGCTGGCAAAACGTCGCGAATTGCACACATCAACAGCGCAATTGTGGTCAGTCTCTGCTGGCCATCGATTATTAGAAACTTCAAGACTCCGACCGGAACGCTAACCGCAGGCATTGTCACAATCGCACCCATGAAGTGAACGGCCTTGGGTTGGCCCTCGTGCGGTTCGTAGAAGCTCTCGATGTCTTCCCAGAGCGTGCGCCAATGCTTCGTATCCCAAGTGTATGGGCGCTGAAAGAGCGGCACAATGCTCTGTTTGAATCCGCTGAAGTAATTGATGACAAGAGTTGGACTGGCTTCCATAGCTGGCCATTATACCGTCAGGTGCCTTCGGTCGCTGTAATCCCTGCCCATGTTTCCGTTTTCGCGGGCGGTTGCCCAGCTGATCCCGCTTTCAGGGACCATGCCCCGTTAGCGAAGGGCATACGCAGCAGCCTCGGCCAGTGGCCCACCCGCCGCTTTCCCGCTTCCAGTATCCCCATTTCAAGCCCCCGCCGCATGCCAACTCCCCTTGGAGTAACGCAAATCGACAGTCTCGCCCTCAACCGACAATTTATAGTTGCCGTCAGGCAGCGGATTCGCAATCCACAGAATGGAGTATCCGCAGTTCTTTGACAGTCTCGTCCCTGACAGAGTCACCCTCAAAGCGGACACGGTGCAATACGTCTTGAGTCCGCCGCCGCTCAGAAACCCTGACATTCTGACGGGTTCTCGTGTGCAAGTCATCATGTCTCCTTTCAAAATGAGAGGCCGTTCATCAGCTTTGCAGGTAGACCGCTGGGTATCTTCCCGCTGGCTTACCGGTCATAGCGCGATCTCGTATCCCAATTCAGTTGGCTGAACGCCGGAAATTTGCCGGCGACTCGTGCGGATGCCAACAGGAACTTCTCTTTTGAAAAGATGATTGGTTTGAATATACGCCTTTGTGATCCGAAGCGCAGACGCAGCCAGGTAGCGCGCGGTGTGCGGGATGTACACGAGGATGCCAGTGCGAGCCTCCCGCGAGCGTCTGCCGCACCGCAGGTGCCGGATGCCGCAGCGCAGGTGCTCTATAATCTGTAGGGAAGACGAACCGCAATTCCCGCCTGTTCCCTTCCCGCAAATTCATCCGAGACCAGTTCAGGAGCGAACAGACGCATGCCCGAAGAAAGTAAGCCGAACAAGCCGATCAATGTGGAAGCCCTGAAGGAACTGGTCCGCACCGTTCCCGACTTCCCCAAGCCCGGCATCCTGTTCTACGACATCACCACCCTGCTCAAGGATCGAACCGGCTTCGCCCAACTCATCGACGCCCTGGCCGCACACTACATCCCGCACAAGATTGACCTCGTGCTGGGCATCGAGGCCCGCGGCTTCATCTTTGGACCCGCCCTGGCCTACCGCCTCAACGCCGGCTTCGTCCCCGTCCGCAAACCGCGCAAGCTCCCCGCCCCCGTGGCCCGCGTCACCTACGACCTGGAGTATGGTTCCGATTCTCTCGAGATTCACCTCGATGCCATCGCACCCGGCCAGCGCGTCGTCCTCGTCGACGACCTGCTCGCCACCGGCGGCACCATGGAGGCCACCGTCAAGCTCGTCAAGCAACTCGGCGGAGAGATCGCCGGCCTCGCCTTCGCCATCGAGCTCGACTTCCTCAAAGGCCGCGACCGGTTCAAGGAATACGACGTCTTCAGCCTCCTCCACTACGACGAATAATTCGCAGTCACACATTAGAGACCCCGGGGCGTTTTTCAGCCCCGGGGTCGCCATCTTCAACTCCCTATTTCCCCTGCACCAACCCCTCAACCACAGCAGCAATCTTATCGAGTATCTGCTTCCAGCCCTCGAGTTGACCGCTGTTCTTCGCGCTCTCCGCAGGTTCGTTTCCAATATGGGTGAGTCGCGTCTGCCCGTTGCCAAGATCCTCAAAGAGAGTCACATCGTACGCGCCCTCTATGGCCTCATGTTCTATCCCATATTCCGCAGGCTCAACCTTGTTTCCCTCCGAGTCCGCAAAGTACATGGAGGAAACAATCTTCTCGTGCGGAACAATCTCGTGGTACTCGATGCCGTTCCAGAACTCCTGTCCATCCGGCGCTTTCATGCAGCAGAGAGATTTTCCTCCAACGCGAAAATCCATCTTGCAAACAGGCGAAGTAAAGCCCTTCGGCCCCCACCACTGCATTACATATTTCGGGTCTGTCCACGCCTTCCAAACCAACTCGCGTGGGGCATCAAAAACTCGTGTAACAGTCATCCGCTCAATTGCGCTAACCGTGTTATTTGTCATCTCTGACCTCCTCTTTTTTCATTTGATTCACCACCACTTCCAGCTTGTCGAAACTCTCTTCCCAGAATCGGCGATAATTCAGCGCCCAGTCGCTGACCTTCTTGATCGACTCTGGCCTGAGCGTGCACACACTCTCCCGTCCACGCTTCGTCTTGATCACAATCCGCGCCCGCACCAGGTACGCAATATGTTTTGAAATCATCTGCTGCGAGAGCGCAAACGGTTCCGTCAATCCATGCACGGTGGCAGGCCCGCGTGTGAGTCGTTCGATCATCGCCCGCCGCGTCGGATCTGACAAAGCCGTAAATGTTGTACCCAATCGATCCACAACCATATGGTAGTGGATTTTCGCGCAATGTCAAGCGTGAACTTTGCAATTCTTTATTTACTGGATCGTCGTTCCTTGGCCAATCCCAGCCGCCAGCGCAGCCGTCGCGTCCTGAAACATCTGCGCATCCGCAAACCGGTAGCCCACGTAAACATCCGTCAGCAGATACAGCGGGTTCGAAGGATCGTCTTCAATCTTCTTCCGCAACTGCCGCACAAACGTCCGCAGATACTCCACCTCTTCGCGGCAATCCGCCCCCCAAACCGCCGTCAGCAGCTTGGCGTAGGTCACCACGCGTCCCGCGCGACTCATCAGGCAATGCAAAATATCGAATTCCTTGCGCGTCAGATGCACCGCCTGCGCGCGCCGTGTCACAAGCCTCTTCACCGGGTCCAGCTTAATCTCCCCAATCTCAATCGGCGCGTCCTCAGCGCGAATCGGCGCCCGCACCCGCCGCACAGCAGCCCGGATGCGCGCAATCAGTTCCCGCGTGCTAAACGGCTTGGTCACATAATCGTCCGCGCCCAGGTCCAGCGCTTCCACCTTCTCCTCTTCCTGGTCGCGCACCGTCAGCATCAGGATGGGCAGCCGCGGCGCAAACGAGCGGATCCGCCGCAGCGTCTCAATCCCTCCGACCCCCGGCATATTCACATCCAGCAGCACCGCGTCATACGTGGCGCCGCGCAGCAACTGCAGCGCCTCCTCGCCTCGCGATGCTTCTGCCACTTGAAAACCCAGTTCAAGCAGCGGTGGCCGCAGTGCTCTGCGAATTGCTGATTCGTCGTCAACCACTAAAATGCGAAGGTCAGGCAGGCTCATCAGGAACTCCTCTTGTTCACCGGGGCTGGAATGGCTGCAAAAAATGTGGTCCCTTCTAGTTCATCGCTGGTCACCCAGACATACCCGCCATGGATCAGCGCCACCCGTTTCGCCACCGACAACCCGATCCCCGTGCCGGGCGCGCGGTTGGCGTAGGTGGCCGAGCGATAATAGCGATCGAAAATCCGTTCCCGATCCGCCATTGGTATCACAGGTCCATAGCTGTTCACTGAAAAAATCACCTCCGCATTGGCGTGCGCCCCGCGAATCGTAATCGTCGTTCCAAAAATTGAGTACTTGCATGCATTATCTATGTATTGCGTCAGCAGCATGATCATTAATTGCCGATCGCAGCAAATCACCAGGTTGTCATCCGGCAGATCGATGGCAACTTTCATGCTCGCCAGCCGTTCCCGCAGGCTCGCAATTACCTCTTCAATCAGCGGTCCCACGCCCACCGGCGAAGCGTTGATCGCCACCTCGCCCGCATCCAGCCGCGCCGTCGTCAGCAGCCGCGTCGTCAGGTCGTTCAGCACGCCCGCCTGCTCATCAATCAGCGCCACCAGGTCCGCCTGCCCCGCCGACAAATGCCCCATTTCTCCCAAACCCGTTGACGCAGCCCGAATCGCCGTCAGCGGCGTTTTGTAAGCATGCGCCAGGCTATCCAGCACGGTGGCACGAAGCTGCTCCGTTCTCCGCTCCGTCTCAATCCGGCTCTCGTTCGCAAACGCCCTGTACCGATCAAAGGTAATGGCAATCAGCGAGGCAATCGCATTGTTGGTCAGCGGGCTCGTCTCGCCGCGCACCACAAGGCTCCCCACCGGCACCGACCCCAGCCGGACCACGCGGCGTCCCAGCCCGGTCTCCGGATCATCATCCGAAGTTTCGAAGTAGTAGACATTCTGCGCCATCTCCTGCGGATCCACGCTCCAGTAGCCGGCCTGGTACACATCGTGCAGGTCGGCATCGAATACCGCCACAGCCTCCAGCGCAAAAATCTCATGCACCAACTCCGCAAGTTGCGGTCCCGGCTCGTGGTGCAGATTCATCTGCAGCGTCCGCCGCGTGAACTCGTACAGATCGTGCATCTGCCCGCCCCACGACTCGGCTTCCCGCGCATGCCCCGTCACCCGAGACGAAAGCCTGCTCACCACCAGCGCCACCAGCACAAACGCCAGCAGGGTCACTGAGTTCGCGGGGTCCGCCGCCGGGTTCGACAGCCCTCCTCCCGCGTTCAGGTAGCTTTGCGCCACCACCGCCGTCAGAGAAACAATCACCGCCTGCCAAAATCCGCACAGCAGCGCGATGGGAATTACGATAAGAAGGTAGAGCAGGACGGCAACCGGCACCAGCCAGGCCGACCAATGCGCCACAGCCGCGGTCAGGACCACTCCCACCATGCCCAGCGCGCATTCCAGCGTGGAAAGCAGCAGGCGCATTCCGGACCCGCGTCCGCGTCTGCGGATGGCGCCGAATGGAAAGCGGACTGGAGTTGAGCTTGCAGACAACCGCCACCAACCTTTCCTCGCATCCAACTGGGAAACCGGCCCGCGCCCGGGACCTGCGAACTTTGGTTCTCGGCTGGATTTCAAGCCAGGAACTTCAACCCGCATTGCAATCAAGTTCTTCTTTATCTGAAACTTTCCGCCACGATCCGGCAGCGGGACCGCGTAAATGCTTCAAGAATCTTCCGCGATCATGATTTGTTTTTTATGGTTTGTTTGCATTACTAATGCTAACCCACTGCGATCGGGCCGTTAACCTGTCATCTTAATACCTTGCCGAATAATGCGAAACCAGAGTAGTTGTACCCCGAAAGCACGATGCCAAGTGGCCTCTTCCTCAAGAAAAAGCCGGTTCGCACACTGTTTGCAAGGACAAATTAACTCTGGTTTCGCTCTAGAAGGGTGAATTAAACCGCGCGGCAGTTCATAGCGTCTCTCGCAGTACATTGAACACCTGTCCGGGGATTTCCGGACCATCTTCAGGCGGAGCCAATGCTCGATATCCAGTTTGGCCAGGCAAGCGATTTCGGAAAAGTTCGCACCAACAATGAAGATGCCATGGGCTCCTTCATCCCTGCCTCACGCCAGCAGGCCCGTTCCCATGGCTATCTCTTTGTCGTGGCCGACGGCGTCGGCGGCCTTGACCTGGGAGAAGTCGCTTCCTCCACCGCCATCTCCGTCATCACCGAAGAATTCGCCAAAGCCCAGGCCGGCACCATGCTCATCAGCCTGCTTCCCCGTCTCATCCAGCACGCCAACGCCGCCGTTCACGATTGCACCCTGGCCCCGCAGTATCGCGGCAAAAAAATGGCCACCACCGTGGTCGCCTGCGCAATCCGCCACGACCAGGCCATCGTCTCCCACGTCGGCGACTCGCGATGTTACCTCATCCGCAACGGCAAGGCCAAGCAGATCACCCAGGACCACACCTGGGTCAATGAGCAGCGCAAGCTGGGCCTCATCACCGCCGGCGAAATGGCCGGCTCCGATTCCCGCCACGTCCTCATCCGCTCCCTCGGCCCTGAGATGTTCGTCTCCGCCGACACCACAGCCATCACCCTCCAGACGGACGACATCCTTGTCCTCTGCACCGACGGCCTGCACGACGAAATGACCGAGCGCGATCTCGCCGCCATCGTCTCCCAGGGCAAAAACATTGAGGAAACCGCCCGGGAACTCGTAGCCCGCGCCGTTGAGCTCGACGGCGGCGACAACACCACCGCCCAGGTCATCCGCATCAAATCCGTCGAGCAGGTAGGCATGTACCGCGGCCGCCCCTACCGTCTCCCCGGTTAAGAGGTTGAGTCGCGCCCGGCCAGCCCCCCACCCTGCGTCGAAATGCTAAGCTGAAGGCCGAAGTTGCTGCGCGCACGCCGAAGCAGCTCAGCCACGCAGCCAGGAGCCATGCGAATCCAACCGCCATCCCCATCGTCAATGTTCGCGATTTCTGATCTTCCGGAGGATCGACATTGAAAGCACTAGTCAAGAGCAAGGCTGAGCCGGGCCTGTGGCTCGAAGAAATTGCCGAGCCCGAAATCGGCATCAACGATGTACTGATCCGTGTCCGCTACACCGGCATCTGCGGCACCGACGTGCATATCTACCAGTGGGATGATTGGGCACAAAAGACTATCGCAGTCCCCATGACCATCGGCCACGAGTTCGTCGGGCAAATCGTCAAGGTCGGCTCCAACGTAAGCGACTTCTACATCGGCGACATCGTCAGCGGCGAAGGCCACGTCGTCTGCGGACGATGCAGGAACTGTCTCGCAGGCCGTCGTCACCTCTGTGCGCAGACAAGAGGAATCGGCGTCAACCGCGCCGGATGCTTTGCCGAACTCATCTCGCTCCCCATGACCAACATCTGGCGCCACAGCCCCAAAATCAACCAGGAAGTGGCCGCCATCTTCGATCCATTCGGCAACGCAGTCCACACCGCGCTCTCATTCCCCGTGCTCGGCGAAGACGTGCTCATCACCGGCGCCGGCCCCATTGGCTTGATGGCCATCCCGGTCGTCCGCCACGCCGGCGCGCGTCACGTCGTCGTCACCGACATGAATCCCTTCCGCCTCGAGCTCGCCCGCACCATGGGAGCAACCTTCGCCGTCAACCCAACGCAAACTCCCATCGCTGAAGTCCAGAAGCAACTCAAAATGCAGGAAGGCTTCGACGTCGGCCTCGAGATGAGCGGCAACCCGCAAGCCATGCGCGACATGGTCGCCAACATGGCCCACGGCGGCAAAATCGCCATGCTCGGCATCCCCACTCAGGAGATGCCCATCGACTGGCGCAAGGTCATCTTCAACATGCTCACCATCAAAGGCATCTATGGCCGCGAAATGTACGAGACCTGGTACAAGATGTCTGTCCTGCTTGAAAGCGGCGTCGACATCGCGCCCATCATCACCCACCGCTTTCCATACAGTGACTACCAGGCCGGCTTCGACGCCATGATCGCCGGCCAAACCGGAAAGGTCGTCCTCGACTGGACGAGCCTCGCCTGGCAATCTCCAGTGAGTGTCACGTTTTGAAAGGGCACGACTTCACAGCTTGGTGAAAAACTCTGCTTCGGGCATGCTTTGTATCAGGGCACGAGTTTACTCGTGCCGCAAGTCGTTAACTTGAGAGAACGGGCTTTAGCCCCTGAGGGATGCTCTTCACTCGAGATGGACTTTCACCCCAGGCTGCCAGGAGCCGAAAAAGGAAACCCAATGTACGGAAAATTCCAACAGCACCTGCAACACAAAATCGCTGAAATCCAATCCGCCGGCCTCTACAAAAATGAGCGCGTCATCGCCGGCCCCCAGCAGGCCAAAGTCTCTGTCGCCAACGGCACATCGGTGCTCAATCTCTGCGCCAACAATTACCTTGGCCTCGCCAACCATCCCGCAGTCGTCCAGGCCGCGCAGCAAGGCCTGCGGGATTGGGGCTACGGACTCGCCAGCGTCCGCTTCATCTGCGGCACCCAGTCCATTCACAAGCAGCTCGAAGACCGCATCAGCACCTTCCTCGGCACAGAAGACACCATCCTCTACAGCTCCTGCTTCGACGCCAACGGCGGCCTCTTTGAAACGCTGCTGGAAGCCGAAGACGCCATCATCTCCGACGAACTCAACCACGCCAGCATCATCGATGGAGTCCGTCTCTCCAAGTCCATCCGTCTTCGCTATCGCAACGGCGACATGGACGACCTCGAAGCCAAGCTCAAGGAGTCCGCCTCCGCGCGTCACCGCCTCATCGCAACCGACGGTGTCTTCTCCATGGACGGCTACTTCGCCAAGCTCGACAAGATATGCGACCTCGCCGAAAAGTACGATGCCATGGTCATGGTCGACGACTCCCACGCCGTCGGCTTCATCGGTGAGCACGGCCGCGGCACGCCGGAACTCTGCGGCGTTGAAGGCCGCATCGACATCCTCACCGGCACACTCGGCAAAGCCCTCGGCGGAGCCAGCGGCGGCTACACCAGCGGCCGCAAAGAGATCATCGAGTTACTCCGCCAGCGCTCCCGCCCCTATCTCTTCTCTAACTCCGTCGCCCCACCCATCGTCGCCGCATCGCTCAAAATCCTCGACCTCTTAATCGAGTCCGGCGACCTGCGCCAGCGCCTGCGCGAAAACACAATCTTCTTCCGCGACCAGATGACCGCCCTCGGCTTCAACGTCCTCCCCGGCCAGCACCCCATCGTCCCAGTCATGTTTGGCGACGCCGTCCAGGCATCTCGAATGGCCGAGCGACTCCTCACCGAAGGCATCTATGTCGTAGCCTTCTCATACCCCGTAGTCCCCCAGGGCAAAGCAAGAATCCGCACTCAGATATCCGCAGCACACACCCGCGCAGATCTCGAGTTCGCGCTGGAGAAATTCGCGGGAGCAAAGGCAGCTTTGAAGCTGTGATATGCGCGCTCTAATCCTTGGCTTCCGCATTGAGGGCTTCCAGAGAGTCAGCGCGAAGAGACCTGATCCCGTGCAATGCCGCAATCCTGCGCAATTCCTCAACACCGAGTTCGAGCCACTGCATTTCATGGTGCGAACTCAGCAGGGATGCCAGCATTGCGACCTCTCTTGCTTGCTCTGCGCGCATTGCGTCTTCCGTTGCTGAAAGCGAAATTCTCGCCCGCATGGTTTCGACGGAATGAACCAAACGAATTCGATTGTGCCCGTTCCACTCTCTTCCATCGTAACGGAAACACAAGCCACCGGCGTCGAAGGACTTGGCGCGCATTGCGGTCACATTCGCTAACCGTTCGATAAGGGGAGCAAAAGGTTGGGTTGAGGTTGGCCGCGAAATTACGACGCCGTCTCCGACCTTTACCTTGAGTTCGTTCCGATCCATTTTTCCCCTCAAGCTCAATTGAGATCAGCGTAGATTTCAAGTGCCCTGACGTTGGTGATGACCAAAGCGGAGCCACGCTGTTCAACGAGTTCCAGGAGTTTAAATTCGCTGAGAGTACGAGAGACCGTCTCGCGTGCCACGCCGATGCACTCCCCGATCTCCGCGTGGGTAAGCGAGCATTTGATGTGTACGCCGCTTTCAGTCTGACTGCCGGCGGCGCACCACTGCAGCAACAGGCGAGCCAGCCGTGTCCCTGAAGTCCTCCCGATCGCCAGGCTGCTCAATTGTCCGCAGGCCCGGCTGTACTCCTGGCTTAATTGAAGACTCACGTTCTGCCCTGCAACTGGGTAGCGCACCAGGAAATTAAGGAAAACGTGGCGGGGCAAAGAGGTGAGTCTGCAAGGGAACTGCGCTTCAGCAGTGATCTCATAAGGGAGTCCGGAAATGACCGCGGCGAGACCCAGAATGTCTCCAGGCCCGGCCATTCCGAGGATGAGACGCCGGCCATCCAGGGAGTTAAGAGTGACCTTGACCTGGCCTTCCAAAAGGAACAGAGCCATGACGGGCGATTCGCCCTCAGACAGCAGGATCTTGGATTCCTTACAGTGGTGGGGCGCGGCAAGCGACTCGAACTCCCGTGTGGCTTCCCGCGGCAGCCGTTTGAAAAAGGCGCCGGCTCTCCACGCTGCCGAGTTGTCATTCCACCGTTCCCGAAAATCTACGAAATTCGACGCGGACCGCAAACCACCGGCCGATCGGGATTCAGCTCCCAATGGACGGCCCGCCTGCCCTGGCAGCCCGGCCCGAGGTTCACTGCCCATCGGTACATCCAGATTATCCATTATTCGTATTGCCTCTTCCCAGCCCTGTTGTCTTTTATGCCGTTTCAAAATGGAGCGACCGAACCAAGCGCAGATTCGACTCTGCTGCCAGTAACTCTCCCATGCATTGCAGCATCGAAGGGGCATCGTTTCTCACGGTCGCGCTTGCAAACGAATCGCAATTGCCGGAAGAATCGGCAATGGAAAGAACAGGCGTGCTCGAGCCGGATGAGCGAACCAGAAATGTGAGTCTCTCCTTGTTTTCCGTTGACAAGGCATTGCCCAGCAGGACCAGGTCGAAGTCGCCGATCTTGAAGTGTTCAAACGCCTCTCGCATGGTGAATGCCTGCAGAACGATGAAACCGGCGGCTCTCCACTCCGGGATGTGCGTAGCGAGCATCCACGAGTCAACGCCAACGGCGAGAACAACTTTCAGCGGCATACTACCTCCAATTCTTGCGCATACGGCCATGCCGCCTGCGGACAGAGCGAGTCGATAAACCCAGATGAAAATATTGTCCGGCATTTGACTCAGTGCGTTTGATCGATATCAGAATTCTGGACAGCCTTGGAAAATGCATCGCATGCGCGCGACAACCCGAAGGCTCTGAAGCGCAAGCTATCTGGACAGCTCTGCCAGCGTCATGAATGCGCCGGACAATCAGGCCGTTTAGTGCAAATTGAGAAAATGAGCGAGGTTTCCCAAACTGTGTGTTAAGAGTGACGCCCCCTGGATTGGGAATATCTCTTTCTATTGCTTGAAATTGAAACTAGGCGTCGGGGTTTAACGTCGTCTGTCGTTTGTCGAACTAAGTAAGCAAATAAGCACACATTTTCGCCTCGCGAAAAGTTTAAGATGCCCCCTCGCTGTGCAGCGCACCTCAGAACAGCGTATGGTTAAGCTGC
Source organism: Occallatibacter sp. (assembly GCA_049518435.1). GTDB lineage: Bacteria > Acidobacteriota > Terriglobia > Terriglobales > Acidobacteriaceae > Telmatobacter. The sequence goes on from JBEKRU010000065.1 coordinate 24,286, forward strand.
GTCCCTGTACGCGACCCAACCAGCCTTTCATCCCCAAGGTTCTGGAGCTGGCTCCTTTGCGCATTCAGGTGTGGACCTTGTGGTCCGCCCGCAGCAAAGGAGACCCGTGCGTCTGCCTTCTCCGCCCATCATCTATAAGAACCGAATACTGGCCTTCTTGCCCGCCGAAGCCATCCGGCTCCTTGCCCCGCACCTTGTCCTGATGGACTTGCCGAGGAATCGAACCCTGAAACAGGCGAATCAGGCGGCGGATGGCGCCTATTTCCTCGAAGGCGGCGTCTGTTCCATCGTGGCACTGATGGAAAATGGGACCAGCGTCGACGTTGCCCTGATTGGGCGCGAGGGATTTGTGGGAACGGCGGCCGTGCTCGACACCGGGCGCTCACCGAACTGGCATTTCATGCAAATACCGGGATACGGCTTTCGCGTGAACGCCTCGGTGCTGCGGGCGTTGGCCGACACTTGCACGCCGTTGCGATTGTGCTTGCTGCGCAGCGTGCAGGGGCTGCTTGTGCAAATTGCCCAGACCGCTGCGTGCAATCGGCTCCATGATCTGCACGAGCGTCTGGCTCGCTGGCTGCTGATGTGCCGCAACAGGGTAGAGTCCGATCAGATTCTTATAACCCAGGAGTCCTTGGCCACCATGCTGGGCACGCGCCGCAGTTCGGTGACAGTGGCGGCGGGAATCCTTCAGAAAGCGGGGCTCATCACCTGCACGCGCGGCCGCGTGTCCATTCTGGACCACGCCGGCCTCGCCGAGGCCGCCTGCGAGTGCTACCAGGTTGTCCACGATGAGTATGTCCGGCTCGGCCTGCTTGAAGAAAGACCGATGGAATTCGCAACAGCGCGCGTAATCAAATTAGCGATTACCGCCAAAATTTGAGGCAGAATCCTGCATCGCGGCTCTCCAGCACATGCCAGGCGCGATCCACGGTTACGATGGCACACCGGCTACTCCGGCCCAATTTGTATGGACTCCGCAGAAATCTCCCTCGGCAATTTGATCCTCTTCGACCATGCTCAAGCCCTTGCAAGTGCCTCGAACATCAAATCGATCTTTTTCCTTAAGAGGAAAAGCCTCTCAGGCCTGCTTGCAAAAGGCGTGAACTCGTTCTTGAGTTAAAAGTCGCGAACTCCTTCTTTCGCATCCACCACCACCGCCCAACAGGACACGAGCTTTGCATCTCGAATGGCCGAGCGACTCCTCACCGAAGGCATCTATGTCGTAGCCTTCTCCTACCCCGTAGTCCCCCAGGGCAAAGCGCGCATCCGCACCCAGATATCCGCCGCCCATACCCGCGCAGATCTCGAATTCGCGCTGCAGAAATTCGCGGAAGCAAAGGCCACACTGAAGCTTTAATGCGCAGGGATTCACGAATGCTCACGGAATCGGCATCACATCGCATTGACAAACAGTGCTGTCGCGTTGCCATTCACCCCCGTGGAAATCACTTGGACTTGATCGCCCTTCTCAGGTTCAAACTTGAGTCCATCCACGGCCCCTGATCCGGTGTCCGCGACCGTGCTCCGGGTCATCTTGAAAGAATCAACAGTTCCCGTCGGGTCTTTGATCGTGAACGTACGTTCCCCTTTTTCGACCTTGATGATTGTTCCGCTGCTCTTCGTGAATGGCCCAGGTCCAAGGTCGCGCAAAGCAACTGCTGTCCGCACTTCGCTGTATCCAAAATAGTAGACAATTACGCGCGTCCCCTTCGTCTTGAACGCTTCTGCATCCGTTGCGTCAGCACGAAGTGTCTTGTCGAATTCAACCCGTGTCTTGGGATCTGTCATCGCCTTGAAAGTGCCCTCGGACCCATCGTCGGTATTGACTGTAATCGTCTTTGCAGACAAATTGACGTTGCTGACCGTTCCTGACAGCGCATGAACCACCTCCTGAGCAGATGCGAATACAGAGGCTAACGATACGCATCCAATCAGAACCAGTGTTTTCAGAAATCCTCTCCACATAAGCTCCCTCCATTGTTTGCAATTCTCACCAGTGAAAGTAAAACTCACTGCAACCCGGCATGCGATTGCCGGGTTGCAGTGAACAGGGTCAGAATCCCGCTCCGGGAATCTATGACCCCAAACCGGGCTAGCGATCCATTGAAAAGCCCGCGCGGCGATTCTTCTGCCAGCACGCCTCCGTTGACTCTGTGCAGAAGGGCTTCTCCTTGCCGTAACTGATCACGCGGATACGGCTGGCCGCCACTCCAGCGTCTACCAAGGCCTTCTTTGCAGAGTCGCCCCGGTTTTGGCCCAGCGCGAGGTTGTACTCATTGGATCCGCGCTCGTCGCAGTAGCCGCCGATAAGAACCTTCACATTCGGATGGTTCACCAGGTAACTCGCGTCGTGCGAGAGCGTCGCCTGTGCGTCGGCTCTGACATCGTATTTGTCGTAATCGAAGAAGATGTCTTGGACGTTAGCCTTGAACTCTTCTTCAGCGCTCATGTTGTTGACAGGTGGCGCCACCGGGGGCGGCGCATTTACCGTGACACGAACGTAAGCGTCTGCAGAGCCTTCCGCTCCCTTGGCCAGCAAATGATAATTAGTCGAGACCGTTGGAGTGACCGTCTTCACACCCGAGGTGGGCACATCGCCCAGTCCATCGATAGACGCCGTGGTGGCATCGGTCGTGCTCCAGGTCAACACAACCTGATCGCCGGCGTTAACCAACGTGGGCGACGCTGTGATCTTCGCAGTGGGAGCAGGCACGGCCACAGGGGGTGCGGTTGGGGGTGGTGGCGGAGCCACCTTCTTTTTGCAACCCGCAACTGCAACTAAGGCGACAAGCAGTACAACAGGAAACAGAATCCGATTACGTCGATCCAATGGATTTCTCCTTAGCGAAAGCATCAGTTCTTTCCTGACGCATGGACCACTCCCCACCATCCTGTTAAAGTTCCCCACCTTTCGGGCGCACTTTTACACGCCATGATGGTTCCGGTCTCGATCGTTCATGAAAAGACTGTGGGTGAGGGCCGGTGCCCATTCCTCGATTCGAAAAAAGAACGTGCCGGCATGCCAATTTGCCGTGACCCCTGTGCGCGCTGTACAAGTGATCTCGGCAATCCAAACAACATTCTGAAACAAGAAGTTCGGCTCTACGTGTTCCTTTCGGGACAGCCCAGTCATTTCTGCCCGCCCGATCCTGATCGCCGAACTTGGCGCGTCTTCTCTATAATTGGGGAACTCAAGCGGAATCAGCGCCCTTCCGGCGAGTCATCGGCCAGAATGGACCCGGGCAATGATGAAGGATAGTTCGACTGGATTTGACGTGGACGCCTACCTGGCCCATTCCGGAGCCGGAAGAAGAATTGTCCAGTTAGACGCGGCACAAACCTTTTTTTCTCAGGGAGATCCGGCAGACTGTGTTTTCTATCTCCATAAGGGCCGGGTTAAGATTTCCGTCGCTTCCGCCGCAGGCCGCGAAGCCACAATTCGCCTGGTTACGGCCGGCGACTTCTTCGGTGAAAAGGCAATGGCCGCCGAGCCCGGGCTCCGCATCACCACTGCCACAGCCATGACCGCCTGTATGGCGCTCCGGATAGCGAGGCCGGAGTTTCTGCGCGTCATGCACGAAGAACAGTCCTTCTCGAACTTGTTCTCATCCTTCCTGCTCGCCTGCAGTCTGAAGGTTCAGGCCGACCTGGTAGACCAACTCTTCAACCGCGCCGAAAAACGTCTGGCCCGGCTGCTCCTGCTGTTGGCGGAGTACGGTCCGCCGGAGCAGGAAGAAACACTGATCCCCCCCATCTCACAGGAAGCGCTTGCGCAGATGATCGGCAGCACGCGGCCTCGAGTCAATGCCTTCATGAATCGCTTTCGCAAGCTCGGATTTATTGCGTACGACGCCCGAATCCGCGTTCATAAATCATTGCTGAATGTGTTTCTGCGCGATTGAGCGGCGCTGCATACATCTCTGACTGGCGTTGTAACCCGAGCCGAAGAAACCTTATCGGTTTCGACAAGAACCTCTTGAAGAACGCTCTCTATCGTATCGACAGCATCCTTGACCGGGTCCGTCACATGCCGGTTGGTGGCGTACACAACACATTCAATGGCTTGCAGTGAATTGCGAATTCTGTCGTTCATCCACTTAATCCTCTCGAAACGTCGCAGATTCTCGATCTTCTTTTTCCGCTCCCCGAGTTGCCACTGATAGACGAACCCGAAGGTCAAAGCGGCTGCTAGCGCGCTTCCTACCAGGCGGAGTGGACCGTTGTTGTGCAACCAATCGTCATACACGAACCATTGGAGGCCGATGGCAACCACGAATATGGCAAGCCCCGAAACGATTGAAGAAAAGCAAATTATTGCGACGGAAGGAATTTTAGATACAAGGCGAGGTTCAGCTTTGGTTTTCATCGAAGTATCCCGAAAGCCTCTAAGGTTGTGCGCTAAGAGATGTGCCTTTTTCCCCTTCGTCCGATCACATAAACGAAGTAGATTAGGACCACCATTGGCATCGCAACCAGTACAAAAAAGACATCCATGCTTCCCACCTTCAAGGCAGCAAGGCTCAATGCGGCGAACCAGCTGCTCACCGGTAGATCATCGGTTTAACCATCTTTCATCATTCCGCCTTCATCCTCCCCAGCGTGGCAACTCGGAGTGTGTCGCTCTTTGAATCGGTGCTCGGCACGATGAACATTATGGATCAAGAGAGGCGGCGCCCTGTGTTCCTTTCGGGACAGGAACCGCCAATTCCCGATACAGTAAAGACAGTCCCCCTATCGGAGCACTCCGCACAATGAGTTTTTACGACAGCCTTCAACCCGGCTCGCAGCTCGACTCTTATCTCATCGAGGAGCCCGTTGCCCGCAGCGGCATGGCCTCCATCTACCGCGCCGTCGACACCCGCGACAACCGCATCGTCGCCCTCAAAATTCCCCACCCCGATCTCGAAGCCGATCCCATCCTCTTCGACCGCTTCCAGCGCGAAGGCAGTATTGGCGAAAAGCTCAACCACCCCAAAATCATGCGTGTCTTCGGCGGTGAAAAGCGTTCCCGCATTTACATGGTCATGGAGTGGGTCCCCGGCCGTTTGCTCCGCCACATCCTTGCCGACGGCCGCATCTCCCAGGAGCGCGCCATCCACATCGCCACCGGCGTTCTCGACGCGCTCGAGTACATCCACGCCAACGGCGTTGTCCACCGCGACCTGAAGCCGGAAAACATCATGGTCGACGACGAAGACAACATCAAGCTCATCGACTTCGGCATCGCCGGCGACGCCTCCGCCCGCCGCCTCACCTACGCCAACTTCACCGCCACCATCGGCACCCCCGACTACATCTCTCCCGAGCAGGTCAAAGGCCAGCGCGGCGATGGCCGGTCCGACATTTATGCCCTCGGCGTCATCCTCTATGAAATGCTCACCGGCAAGCTTCCGTTTTCCGGCCCCAATCCCATGGCCACCATGAACGAGCGCCTCCTGAACCATCCAGTGCCGCCCCGCGTTGCCGATCCCTCTATCTCACCCCAGTTGCAGGAAATCATCTACCGAGCCCTCGAGCGCGATCCCCGAAACCGATACGCCAAAGCCCATGAATTCGCCCATGACCTCGCCCATCCCGACCAGGTCGGCGTCGAAGACCGCCCCGAACTCCGCGACTGGCAAAAGCGCAAATCCCAAACCTCGCGCAAGATCCTGTACATCACCGGCCTCGCCATGATTCCAGTCGTCATCCTGCTCCTCATGTTCCTCGTCGCCCACCACCACTAGGCGAAGAATCCCCCCTTCGGTGTCTCTTCCTTCTTATGTTCGTAACAAGAATGAAACTGTCATCCTGAGCGAACCGGGGTCCCCGCAGAGAGGTCTTCGTCTGTGGGGTGGAGGTCGGGGGTGGTGAGTCGAAGAGTCTGCTTCTTCTTTTTTCGGTCGTCTTACAATGAGCCTCAGAAACAAGCACCCCCACCTTTCTCTTCCAAATCTTGATGATTTCCTTATGGCGTAAGCCCTAGCATTCTGCTGAATACCCCCACCACGTTCTACCCGCCAAAAGGAGATCCATGTCGACGAAGTACAAGCTTGAATACATCTGGCTCGACGGCTACAAACCCGTTCCCGGGCTGCGCGGCAAAAGTCTGCTCAAGTCATTTGAGAAGCCACCCACCCTTGAAGATTTGCCGCTCTGGGGCTTTGACGGCAGTTCCACCCAGCAGGCCGAAGGCAGCAAGTCCGACTGCGTGCTGAAGCCTGTAGCCCTCTATCCCGATAACAGCCGCAACAACGCCTACATCGTCCTCAGCGAAGTCATGCACCCCGATGGCACCCCCCACTCCACCAACTACCGCGCCACCATCGAGGACGATCCCGACCTCTGGGTAGGCCTCGAGCAGGAATACTTCCTCTACAAGGATGGAGCTCCCCTCGGTTGGCCCGCCGGTGGCCAGCCCATCATTCCCCAGGGCCCTTACTACTGCGGCGTCGGCTACAAGTACATGGGCTCGCTCGCCCGCACCATCGTTGAAGAGCACTGGGAAGCCTGTCTCGCCGCCGGCATTAACCACGAAGGCATCAACGCCGAAGTAGCCAAAGGCCAGTGGGAATTCCAGATCTTCGCCAAAGGCTCCGCCAAGGCAGCCGACGACGTCTGGACCGCCCGCTATCTCCTCATCCGTCTCTGCGAAAAATACGAAGTCGACGTCGTCCTCCACTGCAAGCCCCTCAAGGGCGATTGGAACGGCTCCGGCATGCACTGCAACTTCTCCACCAAGTACCTCCGCGAAACCGGCGGCAAGGAATATCTCGAAGCCCTCATGAAGGCCTTCTCCGAGCACATCCCCGAGCACATCGCCGTCTACGGCCCCGACAATCACCTCCGCCTCACCGGCCTCCACGAAACCCAGTCCATCGACAAGTTCAGCTACGGCCTCTCCGACCGCGGCGCCTCCATCCGCCTCCCCGTAAACTTCATCAAGAACGGCTACAAGGGCTACCTTGAAGACCGCCGCCCCAACTCCGAAGCCGATCCCTACCAGATCGTCTCCCGCATCCTTAAGACCATCAACAGCGTTCCCAAACCGTAAACCTCACAGGCCCCACCCAACACCCCAGGGCATGCAGGATTGACAAGCGCTTTGCTTTTCACTCCTCCATGCCCTATTTTGATTTCAGGGCTTCCCCACCTCAAGGAGTTCCATGTCCACCGAATACCGCAATTTTCTAGCTCTCTCCTACTCTGAACTCGAAGACCTGAACCTCGCCGCCAAAGCCGACCGCGCCGCCCGCGTCTCCCCCGACGAAATCCGCGAGAAGCGCATCAAGTACCTCACCGACGAGAAGCGCATCAAAGCCGTCACCGTCCTCTTCAGCGACCTCGAAGGCCGCCTCCATCTCCTCGACTACGACAAAAAATTCCTCCTCGGCGCATACGAGAACCTCACCTTCGACGGCTCCTCCATCCGCGGCTTCACAGCCCAGCACGAATCCGATCTCCGCCTCGGCATCGACTGGGGCGCCTTCTACTGGGTCCCCGCCGACGTCTTCGGCGCAGGCAAAGTCCTCGTCTTCGGCACCGTCATCGACAAGGACGGCTCCCCCTACTCCGGCGACCTCCGCGGCGTCCTCAAGGTCTACGCCGACAAGCTCTACACGGAAAAGAACTACACCCTCAACGCGGCAAATGAAATCGAGGGCTTCCTCTTCGCCGGCAAAGACGCCGAGCAGCGCTTCCACGAAACCGGCCGCTTCGAGTTCATCAACACCGGAGGCTACTACCACGCCCTGCCCCTCGATCCACTGCGCCAGTTCATCGACTTCTCCGCCGAAGTCCAGCGCGCCATGGGTTTCCAGAATGAGAAGGATCACCAGGAAGTCGCTCCCAGCCAGTTCGAAATCAACTACGGCTACGGAGAAGTCGTCGCCGCAGCCGACCAGATTCAGCTCTACAAGCTCCTCACCCGCCAAATCGCCAACAGCATGGGATACACCGCCTGCTACCTGCCCAAGCCCGTCGTCGGCGTCAACGGCAGCGGCATGCACACCAACGTCTCCATCTCCCAGGCCGATGCCAGCGGCGCAAAAACCAATCTCTTCTGGGACCCCAACGGCCTCGAGAAACTATCCCAGTTCGGTTGGGACTTCATCGACCACATCCTCACCAACGCGCTCGATCTCTGCCTCATCATGAATCCCAGCGTCAACTCCTATCGCCGCCTCGATCCCCACTTCGAAGCCCCCAATCAAATCAAGGCCTCCGCCACCGATCGCGGCTCCATGATCCGCGTCCCCATCGGCAACTCCCGCTCCATGCG